>JABJCP010000020.1 GCA_018668595.1 Candidatus Woesearchaeota archaeon | reverse complement strand
TTCCATCTAAAATAGTTGTTCCTTTATATCTATCCAAATATTTAGTGGTTATTTTTATTTCTTTATATTTTAAATTCTTTTTACCTACATTTGCTATCATTTCACTTTCTACACTGTAATTTAATGATTTCCAGCGCATTTTTTTGTAAGCATGTGAAGTAAATGCTCGATAACCTGATTGGGTATCTTGAATAGAGACTCCAAAAAACTGTTTATTGACTTGTCTTATAAACCAATTTCCAAATCGCATAACAAAAGGCATGTTTTTATTAAAACTTCTGCTTCCAAAAACAACATCTGTTTTTTTTAACGCATCTAAAAACAGCGGAATTTCTGCAGGATCGTGTTGTCCATCTGAGTCGAGTACAACAATATGATCAAAACCATTCATTACTGCGTATTCACAGCCTGTTTTTAGTGCAGCACCTTTTCCTAAATTTATTATATGTTTGAGCACAACAACATTTTCTTGTTCTGCACAGTTAACTGTTTGATCCTTAGACCCATCATCAACCACCACCACATTTTTAACATATTTTTTTGTCTTTCTAATTACTTTAGATATGCGTTTCTCTTCATTATGTGCAGGTATTATTGCAATTGTTTTCATTCTTCTGATTTATTTAGGTCTAGTTCTATTTCTTTTTCAATTGTTTTTTCCAAATTCACTTCTTCAACTTTATCATCTATTTTTTCTTTTTCATCTTCATTTAATTCAGCAGACAATATAGGTTCATCAGAGTTTATTTGTTCTGTATTTTCAATTTCTTCATTTAATTTTTCTTTGTCTTCATCTTCTTTTTCTTCAAATAAACTTGAATATACTTCATTAGATTCTCCTTCTTCCCAGTCAACAGTCCAGGTTTTTATACTCAAACCAGTCATATCTGTTCTGTCATCAAACAAGTTAAAATGTTTTAGTCCATGTCCATTCAAGAAAAATAATCTTGTAAACATACTATTTGCGATGAGAGGGTGAGCTAGCAATGACGCATACGTGTCTTTTCCAGTTGGAATTAAAACAACAGAAAATCCTGCTTGACTTCCATCATTCATTTCTTTTTCAACAGTTTCTTGTTTAGTAACATACACTAATGAATTTGGAACAATTTTTTGATTATTGTTGGTGAGCAACTTTGCTTCTTTTTCTTTTAAATTAATTCTTACAACTATATTATTCCCTTGTAAACTTTGTAAACAATCTAAAGTTCCATTATTCATAGGTCCACAATTTCTAACTCCACTCATATAATTAGGCCAAGGACTTATCCATTGATCTCCATTCGCTTCTTGTATTTCATAGAATAATCTATCTGATTCTGTTTCACTCAGATCAAATTCTTTTTCTAAAATAGAAACTCCTTGAGTATAAGTTTTGCCTTTTACTTTATTAAACATTTCTGCTTTTTCAAAGTTCCAGCTTCCAAAGTGAGCCCACACTCCTGCCTTTCCCACCATGTCTTCACTAGTTATAACAAATTGATCTATTAAATCTGTACAATGTGTGTAGTCTAACATTTCAGTTGCTTGTTCATCATTTAATCCCTGCTCCATATATTTCTCTTTTGCAAGAGCAGGATTTGAAATTGGAAATATGTCGTAAAGTATTTCAATTGATTTAGATGTTTTTCCTGTAAATTCATCTAGTTTATCTGGTGCTTTTTCTTGAACGCAATTTAGCATTCTAAGTATTCCTATTGCTTCATCTTCATTATCTGTAACAAGAGTTTTTCCAATCCAGTGTATCCGACGACCTTGGTCTCCACCATCAAAAGTTACGCGACGTTCAGAAACTGCTACAAACCAATGTCCAAAGTCCCACCAGGAACTAATTATGGCATCATTACTATTATCTTTTATTTTAGTGAGTGCTCCATACCAAGCATCATTCATAGTAGGAATTTCATTCTTTGAAGTTTGGTGGCTTGCTTGGATTAATGGCACAATTATTAGAACCATTAATAAAATTGCCAAAATAGGTCTTATCGTGTTCTTACTAAGTCCCATCCCTTTTTGAATTATTTCAGATCCATATTCATAAAAAAAATAAGCAAATGCGCCAATTGATAATGCAAATGCTGGAACTACAAATGCGATGAATCTAACACTAGATTGAGCTGCATATATCGATCCAATATACCAGAAGATAAGTAATGTTGCATAAAAAATACATCTGTTATTTTTATTTTTAGTTTTCTTTAATATTAATAACGCTATTCCTAGTAAACTAAGCGCAAATAATAATTTACCACCTATTTGTACAATAACTCCGCTAACTGAAAATGTATTAAGTTCTGCAACAGTTGTAAGAACATTTGGCCAAATACTGTTTATTCCAACTTCTTTTAATAACATGAATTTTAGCGGTTCTGTAAATGGCATTAAACTAATCCGTTTTAGCCAGTAAATAAAATTACCATCAGTTATTGTTCTAATTAAAGTTCCAAATAGTAAACTACTTACAAAAAATATTATCCCTAGTACAAATGAATTTTTTATTTCTACAGATCGAAAAATATTTGAAAATTTTTCTGCAATTTTTTTTCGCTCTTTTAATATTTGGTAAATTAAATAAACAAAAAGTGCTCCAAGTAAAAAGTCAAATATGTGCCACCAACTAGGGTGTCCTCTTATATATAGTCCAGTAGATACTCCTGAAAGAAGAATATATGCTATTCTCTTCCAAGTTTGTTTTTCATTTAATGCGAGAATAAAGAATAAAACAACTATCATTTCAAAAAATGCGATTATATTATCTGTATCTGAAAATCCTGCAGCAGTTCTGTTAAGTAATGCTGCGTGAATTCCAAACACTGTTGAAGCAACAATAGCCCCAATATTCCCTGTAAATTGTTTTGCAATAAAGAATGTTGCAATACTTGCTAAAGTAAGTAGGATAACAGGGATATAAAATGCAGCACTAAGAACTGATGCGTCTGTAAATATATTCATAATCTTATAATTGACAGTCATTAAGTAAGGTAGTAATCTAAACCCTGCTTCTTGACCTTCTCTTCCATTTCTTAAGGTATACATAGATTGACCTTCTTCGTCAAGTTCATTTCCCCAGTGGCCATAATTTATTTTATTTTTTGCATATCCATAAGCAAGCCAAGGATCTATCGCTAACAAATATGTTTGTCCTGTATCATCTTGATAGTGCTTTTTCATATCCAGGGACGTTCCTTTGATTTGATCTTTCAGCATATCTTTATTTTCAGAATAGAACCTGGCCCATTCAGAATCAATTAGTTGTTGCTTATTCAAATCAGGTAGGTTAGGATATTGCGCATTTATTTTTTGCATTATTTGTGATTGGTAATGGTTTTCTACAGTGCTTGTCGCCCAGTCATCGGTTATTGGAAGATATGCAGGGTACATTCTAAAAAATATCGAAAAGAATATAGGGATTAAAATCAATAAAATAATGGAGTATTTTTTTAAGAATTTTTTAGCAGCATCCATATCAATTGCAATTTCTTCTTTTTCATCAGTTTTTTCTTTTTTGTTTTCTTGAGGGGTATGTTCATCTGAATTGATTGGCTCGATTTGTTCAGCATCGAGTTTATTTTGTGATTTCTGTTTAGATTTTTCTTTCTTTTTAGTAAACCAATTTTTTATTCTTGAAAAGTCTATTGCAATTTCATCATCATCTGTTTCTTTATTTTCATTTTGTTTATGATTTGAATGTTTTTTGTTTGCTTTGTGGTTTTCACTCATTTTTTTTACCCCGTTTGTTTCAATTTAAGAATGATATTTTTAGTTTTAACAATTATTATTTTTGTAAGTTTTGTATTTGTAATATATACTTCAGCGTGTATATATCTTGTTTTATTTTGTCTAATGAAATTTTTAGTTCTTTATAAACGTTTTCTTTCGCTTTTAAGGCGATGTGTTTCAAATCAAGTTCTTAACAAATAAAATCAATCTAGGTTCAGCAATTAATAACTTTAGAATTAGCTTTGTGCTGTTGTCCCTATTTTCTTCGAATAGAATTTTTTTTATTTTTTTATTTTTTAAACATTTTATTATTTGTTCATATTCTGAGGTGGTCATTTTTCTTAATGCACTATTTATTATTTTATGCAATTTAAGTTCTCTTTTTAATTTAACTTGCTCGTATTTTTTTTTTAGTCGATCTTGCAATTTTTTAGCAGTAAATTTTTTGTTATATGGTTTAATTTTTTGTAGAGTTATTATTTGTTTAGATAATATTTGTGCAGCTTTCATTCCTGGAACTAGTCCTCCTCCTGTTGTCGCTTTTACTTGTGCTGCAGCATCACCAATTAAAAATATATTCCTTTCTTTTATTTTTTTCCGAGGAGAATATACAGGAATTAATCCACTTTGGTGTTCTCCAGATGTGATATTAAATTCTTTTTTTAATTCTTCAAATAATTTTTTTGTATTTTTGACGTTACGACCCATAAGTCCAATTCTTATTATTTTTTCAGTTTCCGGAACAACCCATCCAAAATAGCCATCATATTTTTTACTTATAAATACTTTGTAAGTTTGTTTATCCACTTCAAAGCCTTTTTTTAATTTTGCTCGCATTTGTAGTCCATAGATATTTTCTTGTTTGGAGTTGATATTACTTCCTACAATCGAGGTCGGTCCATCTGCTCCGACAAGAATATCATATGTTACTTTTTTATTTTCATTTTTAAATTTAATATATACTTCATTTCTTGTTTTATCTATTCTTATTACTCTGTGTTTGAGAAATATTTTTGCACCATTTATTTGCGCAAGTTTTGCTAAGTGCTGATCGAATTTTGTTCTATCTATAATTATATCGTCTATAGGTATTACTGCTGATTTATTGTTTTTTTTAATGTTATGGTTGATTTCAACTTGTTTGATGTTATTAATGATGATCTCTTTTTCGTAAAGAATATTTGAATCTAGTATTTTTTCTATTTCTTTTGTAATGATTCCTGTGCATTGAACTGGTTCGCCTATTTTTTTCTTTGCTTCATAAATTTCAACATTGCACCCTGATTTTGCTAGGCGGGATCCTAAATAGCAACCTATTGGACCTGCGCCAATAATTACAATTTTATTTTTCTTTTTTCTTCTATTGATTTTATTGCCTATTTTATTATTGTTACCTAATTTATTGTGCATTGATTGGCTCATTGATTATTTTTTAGTGTAGACATCTTTATATATTTTCCAGTTTTTTGTAGTGCGATCAGATATTAATTTCCACTACTAAATAAAAATTAGTTTTTAGTCCTTGAAAATAGCAACAAAACCAAAACTTTTATATATAAATCCAATATATTACTATTTTAATCATGCTTCAGATTTAGGGGCGTTTTAAATTTTTTAGATTATTTTAAGGTTAAATTGGGGGTGTTTTAAGCTTTTAGAAAGCAGAGTATAGCTTCATAGAGCTAATAATGCGCTTTTTTAAGATTAAATTAGGTATAAACTATATTTATGGAGGATGAAACAAATGTCACAAAAAATTTTGGCCGCAATTATTTCTACTGGATTAGCATTAGGTTTTGCTGGTGATGCTTTTGCCAAGAACAAAAAAAAATATGTTCCACCAACACCGCATTCACAACAAAAATTGGAACGAATATTCAAAAAACAAGCTTTGGCTCTTCAGCCGCACTGTGAACAAGATCTTAAAGGTGATGTTTGTCAAACAGGTCTTAGACTTTTAGATGCAGACATGAACCATTTGCCTGCTCATTATTTTATGTTTTATGGAACAGAAACACACAAAGATGAAAAAGACAAGTCACATGAAGTTAGAGTTTATATGATGCAACCTGGAAAATTAATACCTACTCATGCAACAAAAAATATTAATGATCCGAAACAAGTTCCTACTGGACCTGTTGTAGTTTCTGATAAATATCCTCAGAAAAGATGGATGTATACTCAATGGGCAGACCTTTTTCAAGCATTAAATCTTGATCAGGGTGATGAACAAGACATTTCTTCTTTAATGGTTTTTAATTACGCAAACGCAGATAATCCTAACCATAACAAAACTTTGAAGCCAGAGCAACTTACTTTTATTTATACAACTGGTGGAGACATTTGGGATGTTGTGACTGCAGATAAAAAAGATGCTAAAGGAAAATCGTTGGATGCAATCAAAGACAATAATCAATGGGTTAAATTTGAAAAAGGAAAGAAAGCAAGTAAATTCCAGCATTTAATGATTCCAAAAGATTTCAAAGTTCGTGTTCCTAATAGTTACATTTTGAAATTATATGATGATGGTACTTGGGAAGTTCCTCAAACAGTTGTTGATTTTGTTGTTCATACAAAAGATAAAAAGCAAGAAGAAACTCCTCCTAGAGCACCTGTAGAAAAAGCAGGACTTGGAATTGGTGTCGGTCTTGGAGGCGGTCATGTTTGGAGTGAAGACCTTCCTGGAGATGGTGCAGGTTACGCATTAGTGCATGTATATGCAACTCATCCAGACATTAAAAATCATAAATTAGGTTTAGAATTTTTAATAGGTGGATCTAATGATTCATACAGAACAACTGCTGAAACTGCAGGACCTAATGCAGCAGATCCTTATCACTTGACGGGTTGGTCTCAGCATAAAATGCAAGAAGATGCATTTTTGTTAGATATCTTGGCAAGAGCAGATTTAAAAATTGCTAAATGGCTTTATTTTACTGGAGGAGTAGGGGTTGGTATGGATTTTTTATCAAGTTCAGATACTGAATATGTTCAGCTTTTATTTGAGAATGGAGATATTGCTGATGAAGCAGCTCCGACAAAAGAAAACTCAAATAGTACAGATCTTCACATGGCTTATAAATTAGGTGCGACATTTTGTTTTTGGGATAAAAATGACCAATGCAAAATTTCATTAACTCCTGCTTTCCGAGGAAGAACTGATTTTGGAAGTCACGATGAAGCTGTCGAAGCAAATTTAGAATACACGTTTTAATTTTTTAATATGATTTTTTTATCATTTAATTTTTTTAATATTAAACTTAAAATATATTAGACATATAATACTACAACACTATTAATACAGGTGATCGGCATGAAAAAAACATTATCAATCTTGGTGATTCTCACCATGATTTTGTCCTTAATGGGCACAAGCGTTTTCGCGAGTGTTGCATATCAAGGACCTTACTGGAAAGATTTAACTAAAAGTCCGTTTGATCTTAAAGACATCGCAGTTATTTCTGATGGCGACAATATTGTGGCTTCTTCAGGAACATTTCATTTTACTGATGGTCCTGCACATATAATTGCAACATTAAAAAACACAAATGGAGATACAATAACAACACTTCTCGACGAGTATGTGGACGTAACTCCTGGTTACGAACTTGTTGCAATCACTCAAGCAGATTATGTGGATTCAGGTTCTTATGTTGTTCATTTCACAGTTTCTGATAATGACAATACTAAATATGGCCTTCTTCAATTAAATGTTCTTCGCCACTGTGCCGATGGTAAAGACAATGATGGAGATGGATTAACAGATATGCAAGATCCTGGTTGTAGTTCTTCTTTAGATAATGATGAGTCTGATGCGACAAGCGAGTGTCAAGACGGTATTGATAATGATGGTGATGGTTTTATCGATTTTCCCGACGATCTTTCTTGTAATAATGAACAAGATTATACTGAAGACAATTGGGATCCTGGAAATACTCAATGTAGTGATGGTCTAGATAATGATGGAGATACTTTAGTTGACTTAGATGATCCTGGTTGTGATAATTTACAAGATGATTCTGAATTTCCTGTAAATCAAATTGATCTTCCTGAATGTTCTGACGGAGAAGACAATGATGGTGACGGATTTGTTGATTTAGATGATCCTGGTTGTGAAGATGCTGATGATGATTCAGAACTTCCTTTCAATCAAGTTGATGAGCCTCAGTGTAATGATGGTTTGGATAATGATAATGATGGATTTATTGATTTAGATGATCCTAATTGTAATGATGAAAATGATAATGATGAATCTCCTTGGGATCCTGGAAATTCTCAATGTAGTGACGGTTTAGATAATGATGGGGATGGATTCACAGATTTAGATGATCCGGGTTGTGAAAATCCTGAAGATGATGACGAACTTCCATTTGATGTTGTTGAAGATCCTCAATGTAGCGACGGTTTAGATAATGATGGCGATGGTTATGTTGATGGAGATGATCCTGGTTGTGAAACTCCTGATGATGATGATGAATTTCATTTTAATCAGCCACCTACTTTAGCACCTACTGGTACTGTTCAGGTTGAAGAAACCCAGACAGTTTCAATTCAACTTTTAGGTTTTGATGCTAATGGTGATGCATTAACTTATGGTATTGATTATCTTGGAGCAAATCCATTTGGTCTTCTTGATCCAGTAACTGGTTTGTTTACTTGGCAAACAGGTTATACTGATGCAGGAATGTATCCTATTCAGTTTAGTGTTACTGATTTTATTGGAGAATCAATGTCTCAACCTGCAACAATAATTGTAGTCAATAAAAATCAAGCACCGATCATTCAAGCTTTCGATCCTATGGACGATCCTGTAATTTTTGAAGGGGATAGTCAAGCATTTAGTGTTTTTGTAGTTGATCCTGATTTTGAAGATAATGGAAATTTACAATTTGTTTGGACTCTTGATGGAGAAGTTGTTAGTAATGGTATGATGTATACTTATTCTGCGAGTGATGATTCCACAGGAATTTATGATGTAACTGTTACTGTGTCTGATGGAATAGATTTTGTTTCACACTCATGGGTTTTAACAGTTCTCGAATCTAATGATGGACCAACTGCTGTTTTCACATTTGAACCTTTAGCTCCTGCAGTTTATGAAGATGTTCAGTTTACGTCTCTTAGTTCGGATCCTGATGGTGATGTGTTAGATTATGCTTGGGATTTTGATGGTGATGGTGTGACTGATAGTACAGAACCGAGTCCTGTTTATGCATTCGAGTCCCCTGGAGTTTTTGATACAACGCTTACTGTTAGCGACGGAGAATTACAAGATTCTTACACAGAAGAAATTTCAGTTTCAGGAGATCTTTCAGTAACTGATCTTACTTGCTTTAATGATGTAATTGAAAATAAACAACAGGCATGTATTGTTTCTGTTGGTGCTAATGGTGATTTAGAAGGTGGTGTTGAAGTTAATCTTTATAGCATATTTGGAGAAGATGTTCTTGGTTCCTGCACAACAAATCAAATAACTGGTAAGTGTACTGTGTTATTTGCTGTTGGCGGTCCAGGTGAAGATACAGTTTATGCAACTGCGAATAAAGATGGTTTTGAATCTGACCTTGATATGAATCCTCAATTCACATTTAATATTTTAGAGGAGAAATACAAGATTGATGGTTTAACTCTTTACAAAGATTTGGATTTCTCAATTGAAGGTGATGAGTTTTATCGTAGTGAATATTTGTATGTTAAATTCAGAGTACTTGATGAAGATGATAATCCTACAACAGATGTTGTAACTGATGTTGAACTTGTTAGTGGTCCTGGTGGAGTTCTTCCTCTTTCAGAACTAGAATTTGTTGATGGATACTATTATTATATGGAGCAAATTCCTCCGGTTCACGAGTTCCTTGGCACAAGTCAAGTTTTTACATTTGCATTTAACTTTGATGATAATAGTGGTGCAGAAGAAGTTGTTGAACTTACAATTTTAAATAACCTTCCTGTTATTGACGTTGATATTTTCGACGAGTTTGCGGGAGTTTGGGATCAGGAAATGTCCATTTCATTAACACATTACGAATCTGATGTTGAAGATTCTGGTAATAATCTTGTTTGGAGTTTAGAAGAATCGTCTGATTTCTTTGATGCAGTTGTTGGGAGTGATGATGTTCTTACAATAACTCCTCTTGGAGAGGGTACAGATAATTTAATTTTAACATTGACAGATTTAGATGGAGATTCTGATACAGTAACTGTTACTGTTAATACTTTGGTTGTATTAGTTCATCAGTGTAGTGATGGTATTGATAATGATGGAGATGGATTAGTGGATTTCCCTGCAGATCTTGGTTGTGAATCAGAGGCTGATGATGATGAAACAGATATTCTTCCAGTAAACGAAGATCCTGTCGCACTTTTAGTTTTGGTTCCTGTTGAAAATCAACCTTTAACAATGACTTTTGATGGTTCTCAAAGTTATGATCTTGATGGAGAAATTGTTGGATATAGTTGGGTTGTTTTTACTGATGGTGGAGATCTAGTTAATCAAGATTTAGCAATCGACGGAACACCTGTTCCTTTTGATTTCACATTCCCTCAATCAGGAGATTATGTAATTAATTTTTTGGTAGAAGATAATCTTGGAGCACAAGGTAGTGTAGAAGTTCAATTAACTGTTGAAGATATTATTGTTGAACCTGTTGCTTGCGCAGATGGTTTAGATAATGATGGTGATGGATTAGTTGATATGGATGATATTGGTTGTGAATCAGAATTTGATGATGATGAATTTAATGAACCTGTAGAACCAATTCCTCAGTGTAGTGATGGTCTTGATAATGATGGTGATGGTTTAGTTGATATGGATGATATTGGTTGTGAATCAGAATTTGATGATGATGAATTTAATGAACCTGTAGAACCAATTCCTCAGTGTAGTGATGGTCTTGATAATGATGGCGATGGTTTAGTTGACATGGATGATTCTGGTTGTGAGAATGCTGACGATGATGATGAATTTAATGAACCTGTTGGTCCTCAGCCTCAGTGTAATGATGGCATTGATAATGATGGAAATGGATTAGTTGATTTAGAAGATCCTAAGTGTTCTGATGCTAGTGATGACTTAGAAGGTTTTGAACCTAAGTGGCACAAAGATTATTCAACACCTTTTGTCGACTTAGATGATGTTTTTGTGACTAAGATTAGTTATAATAGTATGTTTGGTGGTGACCACATTACTCCTGGAGATTTTGTGAGTATGACTGTTTCATTTGAAAACAATATGGGTACAGATTTAGAGGATGTAAAAGTTGTTGCATCTATTTATGATTTGGATGTGTTTGCATCTGATAAATTAAATGATCTTGACTCTGGTGATACTGAGAGTTCACATTTATCTTTTGAAGTTCCTAAGTGGGCAGCACCGGGCGTGTATGATTTAAGATTAGTTATTAGTAATGATGATTTCCGTCGTGTTAAGTATAGACCTATTGAGCTTATTTAATCAAGCACATCGTTGTACTCAATTAGTTACGACTGAATGAAGGTTAAATTATTTTTTTACTTTAGAATAACAAAAAAAGAAAGGTTTAAATAGAAGCCCTATTTATTCCTTATGATATTGTAAATATTTTCAAGGCGTTTAGGGGGCGTTTTCGAGCATTTGAGGGGGTAGTAAACTATTGTTATCTCGAGTGTTTGTATTAAAGCTCTGTATGCCAAAAAAAGATGATTTGGAGGATGGAAAACAATGAAAATTGCTAAAAAATTGTTCAGCTTAATTTTGCTGTTTGTTATTGCTATTTTGGCGGTAAGTTCTTTTGCTAATGCATTAGACGCTGAAATTGAATGGGTAAAAGTAGAGGGTGACCTCTTGGATAAAGATGATACTAACTCATTGAGTTTAGATCGTGATAGTACAATACAAGTTAAAGTTAAAATTACTGCTATCGACGGTGTAGTTGATGGAGTGGGTAATCCTAATGATTTAGATGATGTTGAATTAAATGTTAAACTTGCAGGTTATGATCATCCTAACAAAGTAAGTGAAACAACTGATGTTTTCGACTTGGAAGATGGTGTTTCAAAAATTAAAACACTTACATTAAAACTTCCTGGAAATATGGACGAAGACATGTACAAATTAAGAGTGCGTGTAGAAGATAGAAACTCAGATACTCTTGAACAAACATTCCAACTTAAAGTCGATCCTGTTAAACACAGTATTGTAATTAAAGATGTTGATGTTGATCCTTCTCACGAAGTTATTGCAGGACGATCAGTAAGAGCGCTTGTAAATTTAAAGAACTATGGTCAGAAAGACGAAGAAGATGTAAAAATTGAATTCGAAATTCCAGAACTTGGACTTGAAGCACTTCCTGATTATGTAGATATTGAAGAAGATGATAATAAAGTTTCAGAAGAACTTTACATCAGAATTCCTACATGTACAAAAGCTGGTGAATATGAAGGAGTTGTAACTGTTTCATATCACGATGATGATTATGTTATTGAAGAGACTGTTGATGTTGAAGTTGTTGAATCAGAACTTTGTACTAAAAGTGGTTCTGCTCCTGCAGCTAACAACAACGAGCCTGTTGCAGCAAACACACAAGTAACTGTTGGTGTTGCAGCTCAAGATGTACCTAAAGGAGAAGGAGGAGTTATCTATCCGATTACTTTTACAAATCCTTCATCCGACGTTAAAACTTATGTTGTTGGTGTAACTGGTGCTGATGAGTGGGCTACAGTAAAAATCAGTCCTCTTCAAACAGTAACTATTGCTGGTGGAGAAACTAAGAGTGTGTATGTATATTTGAGCGCTAAAGATAGCACATCTGTTGGTGAAAAAATGTTCTCAGTGGACATTAAAGATTCAACTGGTGCTGTTGTTGAACAAGTTGCATTAACTGCGAATGTAGTTGATCTTGAAGGCGGTGACGCTGAAGATAAGAGTAGCTTGAAGAGAGGCTTAGAAATCGTTTTAATCGTACTGGTTATTATCTTAATAATCGTTGGTCTTGTTATTGCTTTCAAAAAGCGATCTGATGACGATGATGATGATGACGACGACGAGCTAGGCGGTCAAACATACTATTAAGATTCCAATTAGGAATCTTTAATTTTTTTGATTTTAGAATAAAGTGATCTCCTCCAGATCATCTTTTTCTTTTTTTATCTTTTATTTCAAATTTGTTTTGCGAATACCACTGCATTTATGCAGTGGATGAGCTTAAATTTGAAATGCAGAAAATCGAGCGTTTAAGATACTGCGCACTTTAGTGCGCAGAGTAGCTCGATTTTTTTCATTTTATTGGTGCGTGATACTTGATACATTATTAGATTCATATTTTATTAATAGTTAAAAGATGCATAATGAAAACTCTTAAAAATAACTTGGTCTAAACTAGTTTTTATGAAAAAAATTATCCTCGACACAAATTTCCTTTTAATTCCATTTCAGTTTAACGTGGATATATTTGAAGAATTGGATAAACTTATTGCAGACAAATTGGAATTATGTATTGTCGACAAAACATTTTATGAGTTGCAAAACATTATGCAGAAAAAAGAGGCATCGTTTAAGGATCGTAGTGCTGCTAAAATGGCTGATAAGTTAATAAGATCTAAAATAGATTCAGGCAAAGTGGTTGTTTTAAAAACAGAAAAGAATTTAAATGTCGATCAGCTAATCTTAAATCTGTTAAAACAGGGCGAATTCATTGTCGCGACCCAAGATAAGGCTTTAAAACAGAAAATAAGTCTTTTAAAGGCTAGATTAGTTGTTTTGAGGCAGAAAAGGTACTTGGAATTGGTTTAAAGTAGTATATATTGTTTAATTACTAAAAGGTGTTTAATTATGTTTTATAAAATTAAAGTAACAGATCATATAAGAGTTCCACCAAAGATTTTTGATCTATCAACAGAAGAAGCAGTCATTCAGCGTATTAAAAAGAAGTATGATGGGTTTATCAGCAAAGATTTAGGCGTAGTAATCGACGTGGCTGATGTGACTGAGGTTGGTGATGGTCTTATAATTACTGGCGATGGAGCATCTTATTTTGATACAACATTTGAGCTTTTGACTTACAAACCTGAACTTCAAGAAGTTGTTCTTGGTAATATTCGCGATATTGCTGATTTTGGAGCTTTCATGTCTGTTGGTCCGATTGAGGGAATGATTCACGTTTCTCAAACAATGGATGATTTTGTTTCATTTTCAAAAGATAAAGTTCTTAGTGGTAAAGAGTCAAAGCAAACATTAAAAGTAGGTGATAAGTGTCGTGCTAGAATGGTTGCAGTAAGTTATAAGGATGTTTCTAATCCGAAACTTGGACTTACTATGAGACAAGAGGGTTTAGGAAAGCTTGAGTGGATTGAGGATCGTAAAAAAGCAAGTGCTGAACCAAAAGCAAAAAAAGAAGATAAAAAGGAAGATAAAAAAAAGTAAAAGAATGAAAACAAACTAAAAAATTAAATAAATAAAAAACTAAAATAATATTATAAAAAATAAAATAGCAAAAGAATAAACAAATAGTAATAAAATAACATAATAAATCAATATTATGAATATAAGGTTTTAATTGAAGATGGCTAAGAAAAAATGTTGTAAAAAATGTAAACTTTTCGTCGATGGTGGTGAATGTCCTGCTTGTAAAAGTAAATCTTTCTCAACTAATTGGCAAGGAAGAGTATATGTTGTTGATCCTACTAAATCAGAAATTGCAAAAAAGATTGGTATTACTGTCAAAGGTGAATATGCAATTAAGTGCAGATAAAATTATAGATGCTAATTGTAGATAATAAATAATAGATAATGTTGGATAAAATATTGGTTTAAATGTTTGACCAATTATAGATAACATAGATAAAGGTGAATGATCATGGATTTAAAAATTTTAAAGGAAAGAGATACTCCTCTTCTTTCAAGGAAGAGAATTACTGCAATGATTGATTTCAAAGGTTCTACTCCCTCAAGAGCAGAGATTAGAGCTTCAATTTCAAAAAAGCTTGGCTCTGAAAAAGAGTTAACAATCATTAAGCATATTTATCCGCGTTTTGGGTCTAGCAAAGCTAAGGTTATTGCTCATATTTATTCTGAAAAAGAAGAAATGAATTCAGTTGAACCTGAGTATTTAATTAAAAAGCATAAGGTTGAAGCACCTAAAGAAGAAGCTCCTGCTAAAGCACCAAAACCTGCACCTGAGGCTCCAAAAGAAGAAGCTCCTGCAGAACCTGCGCCTGTAGAACCAACACCTGAACCTGAATCAAAACCAGAGTCAGAAGCTCCTGTAGAAGAACCAAAAGAAGCAGAAGAAAAACCTGCAGAAAAGACAGAGTAATTACACTCGGTTAATAATGCTAAATAAATAATATTGATGTGATTTGATATGGCAAAAAAACAAAAGAAAACAAAACCAACTGCTCAGAAGTACAAAAATTATGAAGTTTCTGGAGATACTTTAACTAGAAAAAATTCTGTTTGTCCTAAATGTGGCGGCGGTGTTTTTATGGCTAAACATAAGGATAGAAATTTCTGTGGTAAGTGTCAGTATACTGAATTTACTAACAAGAAAAAAGAAGAATAATTTTTTATTTTTTCTAAATTTCTGTTATTTCTAATTTTTAAAAGAATAGGTTTAACTCTAAAAAATATTGAATTAAAATTATTAATGCGCTACTAGCAATAAATCCTATTGCAACCATATAGCGTTTTATAATTAGTAAAATTAACAAACAAATTGCTTTTAAAACGTAAGTAATTATCGTGACAGTTTTGTCAAATCCAGAATCATTTATTATTTCTAGTCCTTTAAATCCATATATTCCTCCTACAAATCCTGATATTAAAAATGTGATGCCTAAGAATCCTGCAGGTAGTATCGCAAATCCAACTAAGAATTCTATGATCTTGCCCCACGTACTATCTGCCATTAAACAACCTCTTTTTTAATGTGTTATATTATTATTGCTATTACTTTTATTATTAACTCATGTGCGCAAGTTCAATATCTGTTTTGAGTTCTAAAATCGCATAATATATTCTTTTTTTATCTGAAGGAGATAATTGAAGTGATGAATACACATTTCCTATTTTGCTATAATGAGATGCTGCTTCTGTTAGTTTGCCTAGTCTAATAAGTTGTCGAGTATGTTCTATTAGATTATTAATTTCGGTTTCTGATCCGCTTGTAGCTGGCTGAGCGTGGTATTTTTTAAGTTCTTCTTCAACATATTGTGTGAAATTATTTTCATCAACCATTTTTGATTCTTCTTCGAATGTTTTTTGTTGCATGATTATTGCTTCTTCTCTTTCAAAGAGTTCTCGTTCTCGTGTAGCAAGTTCTTCTTTTTTACGTTCTAATTCTAGACCTATTCCTGTATCTATCATTGCTTGTTTGTTTAACTCTTCAATACTTGTTGTTTTTTGATCAATTATTCCACTTAGTTCGTCTATTTTTATTTGAAGTTGACTTATATTTTCCTTGAGTTCTTTTACTTGTCTTATTTTTTCTTCTTTTCTTTCTGTTTTTTCAATAGTTCGAGTTAGCTTGCGTTCTATTTGTTCAATTTCGCGCATTCTTTGTTTATGCTCTTTTTCAACTCCTTTAAGTTTTTTATCGTGTTCTTTTTCTTGTAAAACTTTTTGAGCTTCAATTTCTTTTTCATAGTTTTCTAGTTCTTGCTCTTTTTGTTTCATTATAGGCTCTAATTTTTCAAGTTTATTTATTTTTGAAATAAATTCTTCTTCTGTTTCTTTGAGTTGTTTTTTATCAGTTTCTAATTCATTTACACTTGCAACTATTTCATCTTCTTTTTTGGATATTAAATTTTTATCTAGCTCTAACCTTTTTACTGTGATTAGCAATTCTTGTTCTTTTTCGTCGAGAATTTTTTGATTTTCTATTATGTCTGCTCTTTCTTTTTCTGCTTGTTGTTGTTGATTATTTCTAAGTTGTTCTAGTTCCAAAAGACTTTCTTGTTTTTTTAGTTCTAATAGTTTTGTTGTTTCTTGAACATGCATATTATGAGTTACTTTAAGTTTTTCTAATTCTTGCATTCTTATTTTTAGCTGATTTTCAAAATTAGTTTCTTTTTCACGAATTTCTTTTTCTCGTAATTTTTTGATTTTTTCAAGTTCACCAACTACTTGTTTACTTTTTTCGATTTTTTCTTCTATTTTTTTTCTTTGTTCTTCTGTTTTTTCTGCTTTCTTTTTAGTTTCATTTAGTTCTTTATTTAATTTTGATTCTTTAGATTCTAATATTTGTTGTTTTTGTTTTAGAAGTGTATCTATTTGGCGTAGATCTTCTTCTTTTTTAGATAAAGTTGTTTTGTTTTCTTGATTTTCTTGTTCAAGACTTGCAATTTCAGATTCTTTTTTAGTTATTAATTCTGATCTGGAATTTAGTTCTTCGCTCTTCTTACTCATTTCAGCATATTCTTGTTGTTTTAGATTTGATAATTTTTTTATTTCATCAAGTTCATTTTTCGCAGTATCTAAATCTTGTGCAATTTCTGTTTTTTGTTTTTGTAATTGTTGCAGTTCTGTTTGCTCTTTTTTAATTAGTTCTTCTTCTTTGTGTTTCTCATCGACAAATTGTCTTTTTAATTCGTCTATGCTCTCTTCATTAAGTTTTATTTCAGTTTCTCTTTCTTCAAGCTGTTTTTGCTTGTTAATTAGTAAATCTTCTTCTCTTGTGAGTTCATTTTTTCGTTCTTTTATTTTTGAATGTAATTCGTCTATTTTCGAATTTAAACTATCTAGTTCTTTTTTCTTATCTCCTATGCCAAATTCTTTTTGTTTTGCTTTGATTAATTTTCCAAGATCATCTAGTTTTTGTAGACGTTCATTTATTTTAAATTCTAGCTGGTCTTTTTTAGTATTTAGATTATCAATTTCTTTGAGTAGTTTTTCTTTTAATACTCTTATTTTCTGGATGTCTTTTTCCATTGCTGTAATTTGTTTTTCGAGATCTTTCTCACGACGTTCTAATTCATATTCTCTTGCAGTTAATTCTTTTTCTTTACGCGTAGTTTCTTGATGTCTATTTTCTACATCTTTTGCAACCATTGATATTTTTTCATGATGCGCATCAATTTCTGCAGCACTTGGCATTTTTTTTGATTGAGCAATTTTTTTGAATAATCCTAATCTTGATTCTTGGGGTGAGGGGGGTATTGGCATCATTTCAGAAGTTCCTTGACTTTTAGCTACTGCTCCTGATTCTGCTTGCATTGTGTTTAGCATTCCGCCTAGTTCTTGTTTTTTTGATTCATATTCTTCAACTTCTTTTTTTATGTGTTCGATATGGCTTATTGTTTCTTGTAGAATTTGATCTTTTTCTTGAATTGCTGCGTGTAGTTCCTCTTTTCTTTTTTGTAATTCATCAGTTTCATTTATAGCATTACTTCTATGGTGTTCTATATCGTCAATCTTCGTATTAATGAGTTTTGCTTTTTTAATTAGGTCATCTTCATTCGAACGAATTTGTTTTCTTTTCTCTTCGAGAGCATTTCTTTCATTGATGAGTGTTTGTTCTGCTTTTTCTAATCCTGTTTTCTTTTTTTGCACAGCGTCTGCTAATTTTCGTAGTAGTGTTTCTTTTTCTGATAGTGCTTTTAGTTTTACTTCTGCCTGTTTTAAATGAGGTGGCGTCGGTGGAGAACTAATTTTAGATTCAAGTTTATTTTTAGTTTGTTTTTCTAAAATTTGCGAATCTATTTTTTCTTTTTCTAAGGAATATGTTTGTCTTAATTTTTCAACTCGTTCTTTGTTAAGTAAAACGTCTTTTTCAAGTTTTAATTTTTCTTTTCGAAGAGTTTCTAATTCACGACTAATAGAATCTCTTTCTTTTGTAACAACTTTAGTATTAGAATGAATGTCTTTTACTTTTGTTTTGATTTCCTTATGTTTTAGTTCCATTAATTTTTTGATTTCTTGAGCTTCAGTAAGCTTTTTGTTTACTTCTGCTTCTTTTTTTTCAAGAACTGTTTTCTTTTTGTTAACAGCGTCTGCTAGTTTTGAAAGTAATTTTTCTTTTTGGGTTAGAATTTGTTCTCTTTGGCTTAGTGTTTGATGAGGTTTTGCAAGTGTGTCTGTTACACTACTTTTCTTTTCGACAGCAGTTACACTACTTTTTACAACTTTTATTTCTTTTTTTGGTTTTTCAACTGCTTTTTGTTCGCCACTAATTGTGCTTTGGTCTTTATGTCTGTGTAAGAATGAGAAAAAACCTTTTTTTTGAGATTCTGATTCTTTATTTTTTACGTCGAGATTTTTATTTTCTTGCGATTTATTTTCAAACGGACTTGGTGGAGCTCCTACCACATCATCCATTTGTTTAGCAATATTTTTAAATTTCATACTACCAACCCCCAAAATATTATATATATTTTACTTTATATTTTATAAAACTTTATAACTCTTAATTAATAGTAAAGAAAATTTAGTAGTGTAACAGTTTTTTGCATATTGGTTGTACTGCTATTTTCATGAGAATTTAGAAGGCGTGGTTTTTCAATATGTAATATGTGATGTTTGTGATAAACAGTTAGAAAATTATTTATAGAATGATTACTTAACTAGGTAATTAATTAAACAATTTAATGTGTACTTCGGTAGGTAAAATTTAGTAGGTAAACTTCATTAAGTAATTAACAGTATTTAATTGTATAAATCAGGGGGTAAATCTTATGGATTCAGATCAAATAAACAATATTCCGGAGGAGAATATGTGTCAAATAGGAAAAGTAGCTGTATTTTTTGGAAATGTTGGTGTTGCAGCAATTCGATTGTCAGGCAATCTAAAATTAGGTGACCAAGTACTGTTCAAAGGCGCAACAACTAATTTTGAGCAAATTATAGATAGTATGCAAATTAATAGAAATCCTGTGGAAGAAGTTAACTCTGGCGACGATGTAGGGGTTAAAGTTATTGATAAAGTAAGAGCAGGAGATATTGTTTACAAAAGATTAAATTGATTGTATGCAAAAGAGCAGAATATGTTTGTATGCAAAAGAGTAGATGTGTGTTTGTAAGTAACAGAGTAAAGATGCAGGTGTGCTTGTAAGCAAAAGAGTGGCTGTATATTAAGAGTGCATTATTAAAATAGGTAATTAATAATTAATTAATTCATATTTCTTTTTCTAAAACTAGATCATAATCTTCAAAACCTTGTCGTCTGTAAAATTTTATCGCAAGATCATTTTTGGCACTTGCTTCGACTTTAATTCTGTTTGCATTTTTTTCTTGAGACCATTTAAGAAATTCATTGTATAATTTTGTTCCAATTCCTCTAGATCTAAATTCTTCTTTGACAAACATGTTTTCAAGGTTAGCAACAATCATTTTTTTCCTATGGCTTTGAGCATTACATGCTGCACCTATAAGGTAGCCTGCTACTTTTCCACTATTTTCATCAACTGCCAAAATTGCAAGACCATTATCTTTTGTTATTCGTTTAATAAAATATTTTTTACCTTCTTTACTCATCGGCCAGTCCATTTGAAATGTTTGGTCAAATCGAGAGTCTGATTCAAATAATTTACTATTTAGAATTTGTATTTCATTAACATCTTTTGGATTTGCAGTTCTAATGACTATGTTTAATTTTAATTCTGTCATAATCCTTGTTTTTAGCTCTTTTCATTTAAATACCTTTCCAGTTAGCTTTATAAATAACCTAAGATTCCTAGCTAATAATATAATATAAGGCTTTAAGCGCATTATTTGCGTCATTTCATTGTTTTAAAGCATTTTGGAGGGATTAATAATGGCAGAAGATGTATGCAGTTCATGCAAAAGACGTGTTTCAAACATGCCTGGAACAGTAAAATTCGCTTGTCCTAATTGTGGAGATTCAGAGATTACTAGATGCACTCAGTGTAGAAAGATTGTTGCAAAATATACTTGTCCTAAGTGTGGTTTTGTTGGACCTAATTAATTCAATTTTTTATTTTAACACTTAATTAACATTTAATTTAATGAGTGATAATTTTTTATCGATTTAAAATACTTAAAAATTGGAGGAATAAAAAATGGCTGATGTTATTATAACTTTCACAATTATGCCTGTGAGTCCAGAAATTGATTTGGACGAAGTGGCAAAGAAAGCAACTGCTTTAATTGCATCTTTTGAGGGTGAAGTTGGTAAAACATTAATTGAACCTGTGGCTTTCGGTCTTAAATCTCTTAAGCTTATTTTTGTAAGAGATGAAAAACTCGGAACAACTGATGAATTAGAAGAACAAATCGAAAAGATGGAAGGTGTTAATTCAATTGAAGTTACTGATGTTCGAAGAGCAATTGGATAAACTAAGAATTATTATTAATTATTAATATTATTTTTTTTTATTTCTATTTTATTATTCTATTTTTGTTTTAGCTTTTTTCCATAATTCATCAAAGATTATTTTTTGAGAATTAGCATGTTCTTTTGAAACAACTTTAATTGCAGTAATTTCGTCGAGTATCAGTAAATGGTATGTTGTTGTTTCTGAGATGAATGTAGATTCTTTATTGTTTTTTAATTTTTTTAGGAATTTTACTTTTGTATATTTATCTATTTTTATTTTTTCAGCTTTCTTTGAAGGCTCTAATATTTGCTTAATAGGAATTTTTCTTTCTTTTCGTTTCATTCTAAATTTATCAGGGTGATAACCAATTTTACTTGCTGCTTCTTCTGCATTTCCAATTAAGAGAAGTTTTGAATTATCTAATATTTCATCAAGGAGTTTTATTAAAGCAATTTTACCTTCGTATACTTCCACGCAGGGTTTTTCTCCTATTAAGTTTCTAAGTTTTTTTAATTTAGGAACTGCTTCACTTACTATTTGTTTTTTATTTTCTAAATTTTTTATTAAAAGTTCTGGATCGCTTGAAGTAAATAATGTTTTGTGTTTAACAATTCTTGTTGTTATGAGTCCGTTGTGTTTTAATTTTTCTAATAAATCATAAGTAGTACTTCTGGGTATATTTGCAAGTTCAGCTATTCTATTTGCAGTAGCGTCTCCTGTTTTTAAACAAAGTAGATATATTTCAGCTTCTTTTTCAGTAAGTCCATATTCTATTAATGCATTCTTCATTAATCTGCTTAAATTATTTGTGATATTTAAATTATTCCTTTTTGTCGGCAAAAACCGGCGACATATATTAATATAGTTTTATCAAATTAAGGTTTATATTAACAATTAAGGGTGAGAACATGTTGAGAAATAGTTTTTTAGTAGCTTTAACTGCCATTGGATTGACATTATTTGGCGCAGGAGCTTGTAATACAGATACACTTGCTGAACAGATCAAGTCAAAGCAGTCTATTTCAAATTCATTAACTGCTTATTTGCCTAGTATTGGTCAAGCAAGAATTATTGATTTGGATGAAGATAACAAAATAGATGCTATTCAGTTAGTTGGAGAAGTTAATTTTAGATATGTTAAGAAAGGATATGAACATTATGCTCAAAATCCACGAGACATTAAATATATTTCCTCTGAAATGGAGGCAATAGGATCTGGTTTGTTAAGAGATTCAGCAAAGTTAGGGTATTTAATGGACTCGAATTAATTTTTAATCTATTTTTATAAATTTTTATTTCGAATTTGTTTGTTTTAAATTTTTTTACATTAAATTTTTAATTCTTTTATTTGATCTATAATGGATTTATTGATTTGTTTTGCCATTTCTAAATTTTTAATTACTGTTAGTTTTATTTTAATTTTCTGATTTACAATTTCTGACAATTTATGAAGATTTAAATCTTCAATTTTTTTCGTTTTCTTAAAAAATACATCTATTTGATCAACAATTTTTTTAGGATATTGTGTTTGAACAATCAAGTCTCCATATGTTGCAACATAGTAGCCTCTATCAAAACTTGAAAGTGATGGTTTGAGTCCAACTTTAAGTCCTATACTTTTGTAAAATTTCCAAATATATCTATCAAGCGGCGTACTTCCTGTGCTGAATGCATATGATTTTATTCCTTTCTTTTTCAGACGCCCCATCATTATTCTTTCTCGGTCTGGATGCATTATTCCTTCCCAGCCATGAGCTCCTTGATACGCATTAATATTAGGATCTCCTTTTTTAAAATGATCAAACCAATTATCAATCAGATCTTCCCAAAATTTCATCAGATTATTAAGTGAGTCAAACGCAAATACAGATACTTCTCCAGATACAGAGTCGATTCCATGTGGTTTTGTTTTTTCCTTGTTTAGTTCAGAATATAAGTTGTCTAAAACTTTTTTGCTTTCAAAAACCCAATTTTTATTTATTTGAAATGAAGTTCCTTCTTTGATTAGAACTCCATCAGAAACAAGTTGAATTAGTGCCTTACGCACAGCCTGAAACGTAACACTTTTCCCATATCTTTTTCTGATAAAATTAGTTAGATCTATTATTTTCAAAGGATATTCTTTAGTTAAAATACTAAATACTAAATTTTTAACATTATCCTTTCCGTCCAATTTTCCAAACGGAATTGTTATTTCAAGACTCATTAAACTTTTTAGTTAACTTATATATTTAAACCTTTTGGTTTAATTATGATTAAACCAATATTTTATAACAAATCAACTCGACCTTCAATTCACCGAAAGGTAACAAATAAGAATTAATAACAACTAAAAGAAGGGTGAGAAATAAAATGGAAAAAAACAAGTACGAAAAAATGGGCTACGTATCAATCTGTGCAGCAGTTGTTGGATTATTGCTTCCGATTGGATGGTGCGGGTGGTGTGTTTCAGAAATTGTCAAAGAAAGACAATTATGGAAAAATGGAGGTCCTAAAATAGAGCAGGTTTTAGTGCGAGAATCAAAGAGTCATGAAAATGAACTTTTAGTTTATGAAATCAAACGAAAACCATCTGAGAAGTATGCCAAAGATGCAGAAGATATTTGTTACCGTCTTAATTCAAAGGACTTTTCAACATTCAAATCAGGTCTTGATAGAGTTAGATTAGTTGGAACTGTTGATAAGTGGAGAGTGTCTGTCAAACAATTAGACAAAGATGAAAAATCTTATGTTGAAGCATTCAGACATGATTCTAAAAGGCCAAATAATAGAGACCTAACAAGTTTAATTGTTTATGAAAATCCTGCTGATGACATCACTTGTCGTGTGTATGAGTTTTAAGAAATATTTTTTTTCATTCGATTTAAATCAAATTACTTAAGAATAGCATATCCTTTTAAATTTTTAATTTTGTATATATTTATTATTTTCTTTTTTCCATTTTTTGTTTTAAGCAATTTCCGAATAAAGTCTTCATGCATTTGATATTGTGAATTAATAAATTCGTTCAGCATGGGTTCCCATTTTTCTCTAGGTGAGTTTTTGACAATATTTGCCCATCTTTCTAAAAAATCTGCGTGAGTAGAATCTCTCATAATCTCACCTGTCTGATATTTTTTTTAATTCTATTTATTTCTTCTTCATCTAGCTCATCAGAATAAACCAAGCGTAAATGTTTAGCATCTTCTAAGTCTTTTTCTGATTTTAAATATTCTTCTTTGAATGCGATGTTGTATTCTATTTTTGAAAACCAAATATTCATTCCTGTAAATTTAATTTTAGTTCGAGTAATTATTTGTTCTTGATCTAAATCATCTTTTACAAATTTTATTTCCATTTCAGGTAAAAATTTATTTTTCCAAGTGTATCTCACAGATGTATTGTTGGATAAATATTCATAAATTTCTGAAGATTGTTCACTTTGCATACATACAAATTCATTGTTTATAAGGTCTTGGTGTAATTCCTGAAATTGTTTCAGATCAATTTTTGAAATTATCATATCTATGTCTTCTGTACCTCTAACCCTTCCGCTACTTATAGCTACAAACCCTGAAACAATTATATATTTGACATGTTTTTCTACAATATTACAAAATTCTTCTGCAAATTTTTTTAGAATATTTGTGTCTGATATTGATCTGTTCATTTAGTAATTAAAGAATACTTACTTTATATAACTTTTTGTTTTAAACATAGAAATTATTTTTATTCTTACAAACTATCTCTTATCATTTTGATTGCTTTTTTCTTAGTTCCGCTATCTATTTCTACGCGAATTGATCGACTTTTCTTTTTGAGATCTCGAAGCCATGTCACTTCTTGTTTTAGTAGTCCCATTTCTGCAAAGTCAACTAAGAATGTTCTTATTCTTCTAACAGAAAGTGGTGATACATTTTGTTTTACACAAGTCTCTTTATATTTTTTGTAAACTCCAGTTCCTTCAAGATCTTTTTCTTTTTGTTTGAGCATTGTAAGCATGAGTAATTTTTGGTGTTTTGTAAGTGTTGCAATGGTTCCAAGTATTGTGTCTTTTTCAAGTGATGTGTCTGCAGCATTAACTAATTCTAAACCTATTTTATTTTTCTTTTCTCCAAGTGCTAGTTTTCCACAAGCATCTAATAATTCAAGTGCTTTTCTTGCATCGCCTCCACGGTTAGCTTCTATTTCAGCTATTTTTTCTATAACTGCTTTACTAACTACTTTTTTTTGGAATGATCCCATAACTCTTGCTTTTAGAATATCTCTGAGTTCTTCGTATGTGTATGGTGCAAATATTATTTTTACTCGTCCTGCAGTTGATGCAGTTTTTGGTTTTATATAATCAATTACGCGAATATCATTTGAAATGAGAACTGTAGAAACATTTGCTTTTATTCTTTCATTTATTCTACTTAGTCGATATAATATGTCATCTCCGCTTTCTTTAAGTGCATAATCAACTTCGTCTAAAACTATTAGTAAGTTTGTATTTTTATCAGATAATTTTTTCTTAAATTCACTTAGTGCTTTTGTTCTTGTCCAGCCTAGTCGAGGATATTCTTCTTCTCCTAGTTGATTTAGTACTTCTATTAGTATGGTGGTTTCTGTTTTGTTTTCACTACAGTTAATATATGCAGTTTTGAATTCTATTTTTCGTTTTTTTGATTCTTTTCCTAGTTCGTCTACAATTTCACTAACAAGTGCGGTTTTTCCTGTTCCTGGATTTCCATACAAGAAAACGCAGTTTACTGCAGAATTCATAAGAATAGGTGCAAGCTCCATTACTAATTCATTTTTTTGTTCAATTCTGTGTACTAATCCCTTTTTTGGTAATAATTCAAATAATAGATTTCTATCTTTGTATATGGGATTTTTTAATACGCTTGCAAAAGTAAGTTTCTTTGTTGCTATTTCATCCACCCTTAGTTTTCTCACCCTGAGAAGTTGTTTTTTTTAGTTACTTTATTTTCTTCACTATTTTTTTTTATTCTTTTTCTATTTTATTTTTCCAATTAATAAAAGAGATCTTTGTTCATATTTAAATATTTTGTTTTTTTCATTCCTTTATTTCCGTTTATTCCCTTTATCGATTTTAACATCCCTATGTGAATAATATCTATTCCAAAACAATAAACTTTTTATCTTATTTCCTATGTTATACTCAGAATGGCTAAACCGACATTATATGGTGTTTTGAATGATAGAAATTCTATTAATACGCTTAAGATTTTATATGATGTTGAGTATGTTTTTAAGTCGTCTCATTTCGTAAAATTATCTGAATTAAAAGCTAAATTAAAACTTTTCAAAAAACCGTTCAAATCAGTTGAATTGCTTAGTGCTACTGGTTTGATATCTTTAGATAAGTCTGAATCTGATGAATTGATTGCTACTTTAACAAATAAAGGCAAGGTTTTTTTTGAAACATTTGATCATTTGAATACTGTTTTTATTGATAAAAAAGATACATCACAAACAAAAGCGTATAAATTAGAGTATGATTTGTCTGATCTTGAAAAAAGAGCTCTTGTTTTGTGCATGAAGGTTCAGCGCGAATCTTCTTCATCTGTTCCTTTGCTTAATTTAACCCAGGAAATGTTTCCAAGTGATTTTCCAGAAGATAAAAAAGATCAAGTAACTGAAACTTGTGAAAAACTTCAACATCTTAATCTAATCAAAAAAGAATGTTTTCAAAACATTAATTATTTTGAACTTACAGAATCTGGAAGACGAGTTGTGGCTGAGCAGTTGATTAATTATTTTTAGAAGTTTAATTACTTTTAGAACTTTAACCAAATAAGAATTTATTTATTTAACTCGTATTATTCTATTAACTCATATGTTGCAGATTTAATTGCTTCTATTCCTGTTACTGAGTTATTAAGATATTTTTCAAATCTTTGATTTACACGATCATGAAGTTTTTTGTTATTTTTGTAAATAATTTCTTCTCCTATTAACCATCCTGTAAAAAAACCAACTACTCCTCCCACAATACAGCTTAAAACAACATGTCCTCCAATTGCTGTAACAAGCCCATAAGTTGCAGTATAGCTAAGAATATCATATGTCCAAAAGCAACCTTTTTTACTTTTAGGTTTTTTACCTTTTAATTTAAATTCATACGTTTCTTGAAATTGAGATAATTCGGCAGCATTATTTAATTTAACATAAGAATATCCTTTTTTGTTTTTTTTAGATCCTTTTCCTATTGTTGGTATTTCATTTTCAACTAACACATCTATTGATCCATTTTTGTGATGTCGTGTATACATTAGACTAGAATCATCCATTTTTTGAGGAGAATAATCTATTTTATTAAGAAGTGAAATAAATTCATTTTTTACAAATCGATCTTTAATAAATGCATTATAACCTGTTTTTTCTAGTTTTTTTGTTTTAAATTTTTTTAGTGCTTGTGTTTTGGTTAAACCAGCATTGTTTAGTGGTTTGTAACTTGGAGATTCTTCTGCAAATAGCATAATCTCGTCATTAAGTAGGTGCGGATCTTTAGTTATTTCTTCATCTTCAATTTCTACAACGCAATCATCTTCAGAATCTTCTTCAATTTCTACAACGCAATCATTTTCAACAATTTCAACTTCAGCTAACACATCTCCTAGTTCTCTGACTTGTGTTTCTCCTCTAGGATTTGGTTTTCCTTGGTCGTCAGTTCGGTTTTTTATTTTTGTTTCCATTATTATCACTTGAGTTATTATTCATTTTTTAATTATGATTTTTTTTAAAGTTAAAGACTTAATTCCAATTCTTGATTTTCAAGTGCTCTAGAAATTGCCATTTTTCCAACAACACTTTTATCTTTTATTTTTTCAAGCAATTCTATTTTTTCTGCATATTTTTTTGCTTCTTTTCCCCCCTTAATTCTGCCTATAAGTCCAACTCCTGTGCCTCCTGCGCATGCAGCATAAGCAATAACAATAGGTGCAAATCCTCCAAATATGCATGCGCATCCTGCAATTGCACCACCCATAGCTGCACCACTCATGCCTCCAATTATTGCACTTCCTGTAGTCTCTAAGTGACTTGTATATCCTATAACATATTCATAAAGAGATTTAAACTCTTCATATTTTTTATCGTTTTCAAATTTAATGTGAGAATATCCATTATTTACTAAGCTGGTTGTTATTCTAGGAATTTCAACAGTTACTAAAACATCTATTGATTTGTCTTTGTTTATTCTTTTGTAGATATTACTTTTTTTGACTCTGTTATTTCCTTGGTGATCATGACCTTTAGTTATTTCTAGTTCTATTTTACTATAGTCTTGTTTTATTAGAACTGTTTCTAATTTAGACACATAATTAGTATTATGAATTAATGAATGATATGATTTTTTTTGCATTAATTTTTTGAATTCTTGTGTTGCTTCTCGTTTTGTGAGTTTTGCTAAGCTTGTCATTTTATTTTTTCATTTTGTAGTATAATTATTTGTATATTGCTTTTTTCATTGCTTCTTTTCCAACAATCATTCTATCTTGATAACTTTCAACAATTTTAATCCAGTTTCTTATGGTATATTCCTCATCGTATCCCAACCCTCCAATAAGTCCGCCAATAAGTCCAGTACCTGAAGCTAAAGAGATCATAAAACCAGTAGTTCCACCGCCTCCAAGTAAAATTAGTCCTCCAATAACGCCTCCACATACAGCACCAGTCATCAAACCCTTTGTAAGCCATTTAGCACCTCTAGAAATTTTTTTAAGATCATAAACTTGTCTGTATGCAAATTCAAATTCATTTAGTTCTTTATGATCTTTTAGCTGTAAATAAGTAAATCCTTTTTCTATTTGACCGACTTTGATTAAGTTTAGTTCTTGTTCAACTAACACATCTACACTTTTGTCTTTGTTTATTCTAACATACATTGAAGCACTACCGTCTAAACTAGATTTATTGTAATCTTTTTGTAAAAGTTGATCTTCTAAATCTTGTTTTAGTTCTTTTATTTGTATAAATTCTTGATATCCAAATTTATCAATTTGTTTTTCAAACTCATCTCTGTATTGAACAGGTTTAGGTTTACTTAAAACATCACCTAGTTCTCTGACTTGTGTTTCTCCTCTAGGATTTGGTTTTCCTTGGTCGTCTGTTCGGTTTTTTATTTTTGTTTCCATTTTTGTATTTAGCTATTATTATTATTATTATTATTATTATTATTATTATTATTATTA
>JABJCP010000019.1 GCA_018668595.1 Candidatus Woesearchaeota archaeon | reverse complement strand
TATGACTTTTCGACGAACTGCCTGCATACCTTGCAAATTAAAAATTTGCGAGGTCTCACAAAATCTTCGATTTTGGGAGCAATCGGCAGTTCTTACGCAATAACTCAGCAACTCGTTGTACTCGTCGCTGAAATTATCAAAGCTTTGCTTTGAATAAATTGAATACGTTGTATTCAACTGAATGCCAAGGCAGTAATGCTATTGTAGTTTTCTTGTTTATTTTTCTTTTATTTTAATCTTCTAAATCTTCTATTTGTGTTTCTAATTCGTCTATTTCGTCCTCGAGGTTATGTATTGTCATGTCTGCAGCAGCTTTTGCACTTTTAATTTGTTTTAGTTCTTTATTTGTCGAATCCAACTCAGATTCAAGGTTCATACGTTCTTGCTTTTCAGAAGCATATTTTCCCATGAATTCATCAAGTTGATCTTTAGTATTGCCAAGCTCTGTTTGAGTTGATGTGAGTGTAGTTTCAGTATCTTTAAGATCAGTTTCTGTTTCAGATAACTTAGTTGCTTTATCTTCGTAAAGAGTATCATATTTTGAAATATCTTGCTCATGTAGGTCAAGTGCAGCTTGAGTTTTTACAAGAGTTACAGTTTTATTATTAAGAATATCAGTGCAGTTATCAAGTCTATACCCTGTGTCTTTAAGATCTGTTGTTTGCTCTTTTATTTTCTCTTGATAATAAACAGTAATACCTCCAACTGCAATTAATATAGCAACAAAGAGTATTAATAAATACACATTAACATTCTTTTGCATAAATCCCATAACATTCACCTCTTTTTTTCATCTCATAACTCTGATTTGTCTTACAACTTTGTTTTGTATCATAATATCGTATCATAATATTGTTGTGTATTATAATATCGTTTTGTTTTATAATTAAATATTATCTCATAATCCATGACTCATAAAGTCTACGGAAAATTGCTTCACATATGAAAAGCAATAAAGCAAACGCCAAGAAAGGCAATGCTAAAGTTGTTCTTTTCGTAACAGTACGCTTTGAAACTGTTTTAACATGATTAATAATTTCATCAACTTCATCTACTTTAAATATTTTTCCTCTAGTCGCTATAATTGAATTAGTAAGGCCTGAGTTCATACCTAATTTTTGATATTCATAATCATAATTTACACCAAAAACGTGATCGAGGATCGAATCAAAACCAAGATTGTTTTTTACAAATGTAGATTGATACTTATTATTATCAATTTTACTAAACTCAAATCCTTCTGCTTTAGGAAACTTATCACTTTTTACAATTACTTTTGTTGAACGATTAACACGACTATCACTAACATCGACAAAGTAAGGCTCTTTTCTTTCAGGTTCACCAATAGCCCAATTCATAGTTCGAGTTAGTAACCTGCTATTAGGTGCAGTTAATAATTCTCCAAGATTATTACCTCCTGCAAAAACAGTAACAGTTCCTACACGACCAACACCATAACGCCAAGTAGTAATTGCTGGCTCACCACTATCTGATGTGACGAGTAAATCAGCAGATGTTTTTGGAACAACTTGATTATATCCATATAATACTGCATCTGTTTCTAAACCATCAGTAATAAAATGACTAGGGTCTAATATAAATAATTGAAATGCCTGACCAACATCTTTTTTCTCAGGTTCTCCAAATAAAATTTTAAGATTTGTTGCATCACTAGCTCTCAAATAAAAACCTCCTCCGTACTTTCCAACTTTGCTAAGGAAATCTTCATTAGCATTTTTACCAACACCTACAATATAAACTCTAATACCATCATTATTCATGCTTTTAATAATTTCTTCTGTAGTCATCAAATCAATTGTATCTAATGTAACTCCGTCTGTAATCCAAATAATATTTCTTGAACCAGTTTTACCATTTAATAATTCATAAGCACCTCTTAGACCTGAATTAAGAACAGTAGGTCCGCCATCTTTTAGTCGAGAGATCTTATCAATTAAATCTGCTTTGTTTACAAACAATGGATCAATATCTGCAACTTTATACGCTTTATCATTAAATGCAACTGCGCCAACTCGATTATTTTCATTAATGTCATTGATGACGCCTATTGCCATTGCTTTCTCAACATCGACCGATTTGTCGGCAGAACCGAATCCAAAACCAGTACTACCTGATATATCTATAACCAAAACAACATTAGCACCGCCAGGTTTTTTCTTAGCAGTACCAATATTAATAGGAAGCAAAGTCTCAAAAATAGAGTCTTTGTAAAAACCATTATCAAATGAATTATATCCTCCAACAACGACGAGGCCATTACCTTCAATTACATATTCTTGAAGAGGTTCAAAATTATTAATGCTCTCTAACGGAAGATCATTAAGTACAACTGCATAATAAGGTTCTAATCCTGCTTTATCAGGAATCGAATTTGTGATTGTTAATTCATAAAGTTCATCTAAAATAGTTGCAAGAGCTGTATCTTCTTTTGTAACTAACAAAACTTTAGGTTTTTCAATAACAGTTGTTGTTTTGAAAAATTTATTATTTTGAGGGAAGTAATCTCCTCCACTACTAAGAGCAAGTTTTGCTTCAATCTTATGCGTTCCTTCTGTAAAATTCCTAGTAAATTCAACAATAGATTTGTCAGTTAGAGTATCAATAATTTGTTCACCATCAACTTCAACAACAAGCTTGACTTTGTGCGCTTGAGATTCTCCAAAACGATTAATGCGAACTTTGTATTGATTGTTAACTTCTGCAATAGTTTTGGAAGGACCAAAAACTTCAACACCAAAATCTTGTTTATCGCTTGCAAGTTCAATCATACTAATTGTACTATTAAGATTTGATGCAAGCAATGAAATACCTCCTAAACTTAAACCTTCAGTAATTTGTCCGTCGGAAATAACCAATAAATTTTTATTTTGTTCAACATTTGCAAGTACGCCCTCTCCAATCTTTGAATCAAGACCTGTAGCAATAGTTCTAAGTTTTACAGGAATTTCCTGCTCAATAAGGTTTTTTAATATAGGAATAAAACTTAAATCATAAAGTTCCATTGACGTAGAGTTATCAACCAGTATTGTTAAACTAGTATCTCCTGGAATATCTTTAGTAACTTCTCCATAAGGTTCTGCAAAAGCAAAAATAATTAATGCAAAAATAACTAGTCTTGTTAGGAACATAAAACTTCTATACACCCATCTGTGGTGGATATATTTTTTATTTTCTTTAAGCCTTGGATCAAGTTTTACAAAAGTAATAACTAATATTAGTATTAGTGCTAAGACTATTGGTAAGATCCAAAATAATCTTCCAAAATGCTGAAATTTTAAATTGATTAAAGTAATCGCATTCCATTCAGTCAGTATTTGGTCAAGTAATATCATTTTTTTATTTTCCTTTGGTTTGTTTTATTGATTTTTTTTTTTTTTTAAGCATTACTGCGGCAATTTATCATCGCCTATGGCGTATGACTTTTCGACGAACTGCCTGCATACCTAGCAAATTAAAAATTTGCGAGGTCTCACAAAATCTTCGATTTTGGGAGCAATCGGCAGTTCTTACGCAGTAACTCAGCAACTCGTTTTTATCGTTACTGAAATCATCAAAGCAAAGCTTTGAATTAATTGAATACTTTGTATTCAACTAATTTGCCAAGGTAGTAATGCTTTTGTTTGTTGTTTAGTTTTTGTTGTAGTTTGTTTTTTGTTTTTTTATATATCTCCTCTAATTTTTAATGCAATTAATTCTAAAAACAATAATGCAAGTATTCCTAAGATGACGTACATTGTTATGTCTCTTGGAGCTTTTTCTTCAATTTGTACTAATGGATCGGATTTAATTTTTGAATCAATTTCTGCACCATTAAGATCAGACTCTTTACTGCTCGCTAAATTAACTGCAATAGTACGATCATCTAGGACATAATTACCTGCATTATTTAGTTTTAATAATTTAGTCTTAACATTACCCTGAGGGGTTTGGACTTTCCTAGACGTGTGGAAAGTTAAAATTTCACCTGTTTTTTTGTTAAGACTTTGTAAACTAGATTTGTCAATTAAAAAATCAGTTAATCTTTTCCAAAAAATTGGATAATACATATCCATTTTGAAATCACTAAATTCATCAAAGATACCATAATAAATAACAGTTCCGTCACCGTGTTTTTTCATAACTATAATAGGAACTCCGTCCCCTGTACTTGCAAGAACCATAGATCCATTCTTAGGAGATACGTCATAATATTTTGTTAGAGCGCCAAATGTAACATCTTTAGTTATTGGATTTTCCTGATCAACAAAAGCATAACCTTCATCAAGCAATGTATCGCTGTTTAATGTTACAGGCAACATACCTTTGAAATCTATTCCGAATAATTTATCTTGCGCAGTAATTATTAATGCTCCGCCAGACCTAACTTGTTTTTCAATAGATGGAATTACTCGAGGAAGTAAAAGACTTGAATCAATCTTGTCAATAATCATTATTGGTTCTTTAACATCAGGCATTGCAGGTGGTTTAACTTGATTTAATTCAATATTATCTAAAATATCAAGAGCTGTTCCTAAATACTTACCTTTATCATTATACATATACATAACAGCTGTTTTTTCATCACTAGGTGCACTAAGGAATGCTGTGTTATCAAGTTTAAAATCATCATTATCTGCAGTTAATACTACTTTTGCAGTTCCCGGAATTGTAGTAAATGAAAAGATTTCTTGGCTTCTTGGAGAGATTTCCCTTTCGAGAGCTGAAATATCGATACTATTAGTTTCATTAATGTTGCTGTTTGAAAAATGCGCACCTTCAATATTTAATAAAACAAATTCTGGAGCATCATTGAAATTTTTAACAACTAATGTTGTGAACGAGTCACTAACATCAACACTGATAAATCCAACATTGTTTAATTTTTCAGACGATTCGTCAACTAAACTAATAATTTTTGTTTTGATCCCCTTGCTCTTGAGAATCTTTTTTGCAACATTTAAGTCATTATCACTTTCGGTTTCGATAAAATCCGAAATAACCACGACAATGTCGTCAGTTTTTGCATAATTAGTAGCAGTTAAAATGGCATCAAACAATGCACTTCTAGAGTCTGTTGGTTTTAAATTTTCAAGCGTGTTGATGCACTCATCTCGTGATTTTTCATCGATTGTTACTTCTGGAATTGTTCCTGCTAAAATCAATGTGTTACTAGCGCCTAAGTTTTGTTTTGCTAATTCAATAGCTTTATCAAATCTTGACGGTGCGTTTCCAAGGTTTCCAGAATATGGTGCTTGCATACTTGCACTAACATCTAATATGACCACGGTGTTTTCAACAAATTTACTTTCTTCTACAAGGATAAATGGTTTTGCCATAGATGCAGCAATAACTAAAATGATTAAAATTTGAAGTAATAAAATAGGATTATTCATTATTCTTCTAAAAAATGAATTTTTGTTTAATTTACGTTTTTCTTGCATTAAAAATAAAAGTGCAGGGATAGTTTTTTGACGAGGTTTTGGCTTAATTAGATAAAATATGAGTAGAGGTAATAAAATTAGAACTGCCCATAGACCATCAGTAAATGCAAAATACTGGCTTGCCCAATTAAAAAAGCTATTAAGAATAGCTGCCATGTTCTTTACTCACCTCTTTGTTTTGTGTTTTGAATAATTTTGAAAGTTTATTTTAATAATTTTGAAAGTTTACATTGCGCGTGCATCATCAGGATTAAAATTTTGGTCTCTTAATCTACGAGATTTAACCCATTCTGTTTCTAATCCGGGTAATACTGTTTGTGCTATGATTTTCGAAGGCCACATAATTTTTGTGCACTGACTAATTCTCCTCTTTTCTTTACCTTTTTTTATGTTACTCACCTGTTTTTATGTTTTTTATGTTCTTATTTTTGATTCTTTTTTGTTTTTTTGTATTATTATGTGTTCATATGTTTTTTTTATATTTAATATCATATCATGTATTTTTTTACTCATCTGACAAATTTTGAAATCTGAATTGCGAAATTATGTATTTCTTCAACATCGGGATTTGGATTTTTGTATTTTTTTCCGAAATCATCACGTTTATTCCAGAGCGAAATTGCATCTTCAAAATCTTCTTTAATAAATGTATTAAATGCACTCTCGTATAATTTCTCGACATATTTTAATTGCTCAATAACTTGCTTGTTCTTATTTTCTTTAGCTAATTTTTTTAAAATATCTCCAACACGCTCAATTTTTTCACTAACCATTCTATAATCTAAATAACGAATTAATTGCATCTTTTTTTCAATATAATGTCCTTCATCAAGATCTTTTCGAATAAGTCTTACAAGTAAAAAATAAAATTTGTGAAGACTAGTATCTATAGTATCAATATCTTCTGCCATGCCAAGTATTCCATTAAACATGTTTTTTGTTAAGAAGTACATTCTTCGTAAACATTGGTTAATACTTAAATCATGAATGTCAAAGTTTTGAATAACTATTTTTTGAGGATGATCTTCAATTATTTGAACATTCATAAAACAATCAAGACTTTTTTGAATAACTTGCTTTTCTGAAAGCTCGAATGGTTTTTGTTTTGTAATTACTATTTCATCTGTACCACTAAGATATAATCTAAAAAATCTTCTTATAAAATTTTTATCAAATTCAATAACTTCTCTACTTTTTTCATGTGTATTTTCAATCTTTGGACTAATTTGGAGTAATTTTTTTTCAGTTTCACTAATTTCAACAGTGCTTCCTTTTTTTAGCTTGAATTGATCTGCCCATTTTTTTGGAAGAGTTACTAGAATTGAACCTGATATTTCTTGAAGTCGTCTTTCATAGATCTTCATAATGGATCTTTAAATAAATACTCTTCTATTTAAACTTTTTGTTTTTTTTAGTTATATTTCATTTAGTTTAGGGATCTTTAAAGATTTAGGGATCATCTTTAAAGATTGTGTTTGTTTACCTTTATTTATGCTTAGAAAGTGCTTAAGCAGAGATTATAGAGCGATTAAAATGGTACAAACTAATAATAAAATAGGAAAAAGTAGAAATCTTGAAAATTATGTGGCTGAAGAAATAATAGAAGCTGCACAAGTTATACTATATAGATATAATAACCAAATTGATAGATATGAAGTCTTGCTCACAAAAAGACCTGATTATTTTAGAAATTTTGGTGGTGAATATGTATTTCCTGGTGGAAAACGAGAACCTGAGCATACAAATCTGGAAGAAACAGGAGTTGTTGAGGTTAGAGAAGAAATTGGAGTTATAGTTGATCAAGAAATTCTAGAGTATGCAACCCAATTTGATGCAAAACTTAAACGAGATGATGGGACTAGAGTTTGCAGAGTTAGTGTTTATTATGCGCCGATGCCAGAATTTCAAACTGCAAAACTTAGTGATGAAGTAGATGATTTATTGTGGTTGCAGCCTCGCGTTGCAATAACACTTCATAATTTTGGAAGGTTAAAAATTTCTAAAAAAACATTGGATGTACTTTATACATTGCAGTATGTTGGGTGTGGTAATATTTTTGAAAAAAATTGGGATATGCAACTGTTGCGTGAAAATGAGTTATCTATGAAATTAAATTATGAACAATGGAGGTATGAACGAAATGAAAACAGGTAATATAGAATTTGAAAATGTTGATCTCAAAGTAGACAAAATAGGTAATAATCTTGACGGAAAAAATATTGCAATGTGCATAACTGGAGGAATTGCCGCAATTGAATCTCCAAAAATAGCACGTCAGTTGCGTCGGTATGGTGCAAATGTGAATGTATTTATGACTCCAAGCGCAACAGAATTTGTTGGTGTAAAAGCAATGGAATGGGCAACTGGTCGACAAGTTGTTGTTGGACTCAGTGGTCTTGCAGAACATATATGTCTTGACGATCTTGTACTTGTTGCGCCTGCAACATTAAATACGGTGAGTAAAATAAGTTTAGGACTTGCAGATAATCCTGTAACAACTCTCGTCGCTAGTGCACTAGGTGCGAAAGTTCCTGTTTACTTAGCACCAACAATGCACGACTCATTACTTAAGAATCCAATTTTTCAAGAAAATCTTTCGAAATTGAGTAGGTATGGTGTTGATATTATTGAACCAAGATATGAGGAGGGCAAGGCAAAAATTGCGAGCACTGAAGATATTGTTGTAAGTGTTATGCGCAGACTTTCTGATTCAAAATTAAAAGGAAAAAAGATTTTGATAAATGCAGGACCGACTCACGGGAAAATCGATAGAGTTAGATATATTGGAAATAGATCGAGTGGAGAACTGGGAGTTTTGCTTGCAAAAGAATTGCATTCTAAAGGCGCAGATGTAAAATTAGTTTATGGTCCTGGAAATTTTAAAGTGCCTGATTATATTAATGTAGATCATGTAGAAACGCCTGATGAAATGCTTGATGCGATGAAAAAATATGTTGCCGAATCTGAACAAAGTGGCGGTGTTGACTCTGTCATTTATGCAGCTGCAGTACTTGATTATGTACCTTCAGAGTTTATTGATAAAAAAGTAAGAAGTGGGGGAGATTTCAAAGTTAGTTTCAAAAAAACGGATAAGATAATTGGTGAAATGCGTCGAGAAATCGAGAAATCTGGTAATGCAGGAAAAAAACCATTTCAAGTAACATTTAAGCTTGAAAGTGGAAGTACAGAATCTGAGTTTAAAGAAAAAATTTATTCTGAACTTTTAAAAAACCATTCTTACTTAGTTGTTGCAAACCTCCTCGAGAATGTAAGTCATGAATCTCACAAAGCAACAATAGTAACTCCAGAACGAGGATTTAGTTGGTATGAAACAAAAAAAGAAATTGTTTCTGGTTTGGTAGACCACATGGAACTTAGACTTCCAGTTATAAAATATGAACGAGTTAAAGTTAATTCGCAGGAGTTTGAATCAGGTTCTTTAAACAATGAATTTTTAGAACCTTACTTTAAATTTTTTAAACAGATTGGGGAGTATTTAAATTCTCGAGGAGTAATTCCTAAGTATGGTTCTGGAACTTATGGGAATGTAAGTATGAGGGTGAGAGATGGATTTTTAATAACTGCAAAACAGGCTGATAAATCAAATCTCAGTATTGGAGATTTAATCTACGTGGCAGATGTCGATGATAAATCTCAAAAAATATTTTATGAAAGTAATAATGGGAAAGTACCTTCCTCAGAAGCACTAATGCATGCAAAATTGTATGAGTCTCGACCAGATATTGGAGTTGTTGTTCATACGCATGATGATGAAATAATTGGAACTGGCAAAATGCCTGCTACAAAAAATGCTTATCCTTGCGGTACAGTTGAGATTTCCAATGAGATTTTAAAATTAGTATCTGAAAATCCTGATTCGCGAGCATTTGAACTAAAAAATCACGGGCAAGTATTTTTACTAGAAAAATTGGATGGATTTGAAGAATTATTGGCAGGAGGTTTACTATGATGGGGCTAGTTAATTTATTAAAAAAAGTAGTAGGACTTGATAACTGGGATTTTAATAATGCTGTTGGTTTGAAATTAAGTTTTTGTGAAGTTGGTCCACTTAACTCTTCGCTTGAATTTGTATTTAATGAATTTGAATTAGTTGAACAAGAATACAAAAATCAGTTAAAATTAGAGTGGGGTGAAAATTGGACTGCGTTGTATAATAATATTAGACGTGAGCATAAAATATTAAGAGTTTTTGATAATAGTTTGAATAAAGAAGATGGGGTTGCGAAGTATTTGGGATTTGTAAATTATAAATCCTTAGGGGGTGTAACTGAACTAGGAGTTTTTTTGCGAGAATCAGAGCGCGAAAAAAAATATGGTCGACGAGTGATGAATCTTTTAGAAAATAGGTTTGCAGTTTTGGGAAATCATAAATTGCAAGTAAGAACTGCAGAAGTATGTGGGATACAAGAATATCTTGAAATGCAAGGATTTGAAAAAGTCAATTTGGAAAATCAGTACTTTTATAAAGACCTGTTCATTTATAGCAAATATATTGGTCAAGCATTTATTTTGGAAGATCAAGAAAAAAGAGCTGATTCTTTAAACACAAAAATCTTTAATCCCATTAGATTATTAGAAGATTATGAAGTTAAAGATTATATTTGTAGTATTGATAGTTTGAATAATACTTTAGACGAGGTAGGTAAAAATGGATGCTAAAAAATTAAAATCATTTATGGATCAACCACACGGAGCACTTGCATTTTCAGGAGATCCAATAACTTATGGACATATTAATTTAATAGAAAGAGCACTGCCTTTATTTTCTAAAGTTTATATTGCAATTGGAGAAAATCCTGATAAAAAACACACATTTACTCTTGCAGAACGAATGGAAATGACAAAAAAAGTTTTAGAAGATTATCCTAAAATAGAAGTTGTTTCATTTTCTGGAATGTTGCCTGACTTTGCATATACTCATGATGTTAAATATCTTGTTCGTGGTCTTAGAAGTTCATCTGACTTTGAATATGAACAACAATTAAAAAAAATTTATGCGTCTCAAGGGAAAAAACTAGATTTGGTTTACTTGCCTGCGTGTGTTGATTTGGATCACATTTCTAGTAGTGTTTCAAAAGGTGTAGAAAAAGAAAAAGGAGATATTTCTTCTTATGTTCCCTTACTTGTTAAGCAAGCTCTCGAGGAGAAAGTTTCTGGACAATATATTGTTGGTGTAACTGGTGGTATGGGTTGTGGAAAATCAACAGTTGGAAAACTCCTTGAGAATAAATCAACTTCTGAGTTGCCAGTTCATAATATTGATTTAGATGATATGGTAAAAAGTCTTTACTTTGATAAAACATTACCTGTGCATGATCAAGTTGTTGATTCTGTCGTCGATAGATTTGGAGATGGCGTACTTGATAGCTCTGGTGAGATTGACATAAAAAAATTATCTGCAATTATTTTTTCAGATTCAAATGCGCGCGAAGATTTAGAAAAATTAGTTTATCCTCCTCTTGATGTTGTGTATAGACAAAGTTTGTATGGCAAAAAAGGATTAATTTTAGTTAATGCTGCACTTATTGTTGACAAAAATTTACTTCATATGTGCAATAATAATGTTATTAATGTTGTTGGTGATATGGATATTAGGCGTGATCGAGTTGTTGCAAAAAGAGGATATACTAAAGAGCAGTTTGAAGCAAGAATTAAAGAACAACTTTCAGATTCAGATAGATCTACTAAAATTGGTGCTGCGATTAATGATCACAAAACAGGATTTAGATATGATTTAGATAATAGTGGTTCATTGGTTGATTTAGAACGAAATGTGGACTTATGCTTTAATTTTTTGAAAACACAGTTTAATTGGTAATGTGGTATAATTATGCGCTTTTTTCTCTTTTTTCTCTCTTGTTTCTCTTTTTTTCTTCATATTTGTAGTAATTATTGGGTTATTTGTTTGATATGCACGTATTTTTGTTGGGTTAGATATATAAACCGTTTTGGGTTATTAATTTATGTAAACAGCCTTTAATTGCAGATGTTTTGCTTAAAGCAGCATTTGGTGAGTTTACTGTGATTAATATATTATGTGGGCTATAATGTAAAATTAGCTGTGTTTTTTCGCAGTTTTAGGTGCTTTATTACATTAAGAAGGGCAAAAAATAAGTTTCATACCGAAACTTTTATAAATGACTACCAATTTGCTAGTATTAATAGTAATCATTAACAAGTAATAAAAACTGAAAATTGTGTTGTTGATGATTATTAAAAAAAGAAAAAAGGGGAGTGAATGTTGTAAGAATAATGAATTTTGTGTGAGAACAAAATTTGTTAACTTTGTTGAGATCTTATGATAACTTTGTAGAATTCATGTTGAATTGACAAAGTAATCAAAGTTGTCTTATTAACATTTTAGGAAGGCGTAGGAATTATATTTCGTACTAGTTATAGTTAGAGCTATTTAGTTTACTAAGTATTTTTTATTTTTTTGACTGGTTAACTAGTATTGCATTAGTTACCTAACTTAGGTGTAGCTCTGTTAATAAAATTGTCAACAGAACTATTAAAATAAAAAATTTAGCGAATTTAAACGGAGGGTCAAAAATGGTATCAAGAAAAGAATTTTTTGAAAAATATAACGAAGCACAAGAATCTGACGATGGTAAAATTAATCCTGAAGCACTATGGGATAAAATGTATGGAGAATCAAGTAGATACAAAGGACGAATGACTAAAGAGAACTTCTTAAACGGAAGTATGTTAGAAACATTAACTCTTCCTGGATATTTTATTGAAGGTGAAGAAGTTTGGTTAAGAATAGGTCCTGACGATACTCAGATTGGACTAAGAATGGCTATTCCTGTTGAATCCACAACACCCAAATTAAGTGTTGATGAAGTTGTAGATAAATATGTTTATAATTTTGATGTAAGAGGATTTGGAGAAGATAATGAATTAGCACCTGAAGACGAAGAGGAGTTAATGACTAAAGTACTTGCAATGAAAACAAGACGAAAAAATCTGAAAGCTGATGAAGAAATTCTATACGATGTTGTTAATGGTCCAGAAAAAATTAAGACTCATAACACAAGTAGAATGTATTTTGCATTTAGACTTGGAGCTGAAGAAGATGGAGATGGTTTAGTTTTACTTAAAGAAAACTTACTAGATCTAGTTCAGAAAGTAGACAATAGTGGAGGGAACTATTAATTTTTTGTTTCATTTTTTTCATTTTTCATTTTTTAGTTTTTAGATTTTTGTTTCATATAATTTTTTAGTAACAACAATTCAAATTACATGAGGACTTAACAATAATATTCAATTCAATGGCCAATTCAATAATCAAATCAATGATTAAATTAAATTAAAATCAAATTTGAACAATATTGAATAATATTGAACAATATTTAATTCAAAAAAATAAGCGAGCCCAATTTAAAAATTATAATAATTAAAACTATGCGTGGTGTTTAAAAAAATGGTTTCAATACCTGACCCAATATTTATTCGAATGTGTCGAGGAATTACTTTATTTTTGAATGATTATGTATTCAAGCCTGAAGTTCCTGTTGACGATTTTATTCCAGAATCAAACTACCTTCAAATAGGTGAAGATAGGTTTCCTTTAATCGAGTTAGAACACAATTCGGCATTAGAAACATTATATAGATCTGATTGTGACTCGCAAATTGGAAAGTTCAAAAGCGATTATCTTGCGAATAATGATTTTTCTGTTTCTGATTTAAGATTTAGAGAACTTCAATCTGAAGTTAGAATTTTAGAATTTATTGTAGATAAAGTTCTTCCATTTTATATTGAACCAAGAGAATTGAATATAATTAAAAAATATACTTGTGGTGAAGCAGGTATTGATGAATCAGTTGTGGTTAATGAAGCAATTGTCGAAGTTCCTCGAGAAAGAAAAGCAAAAAGAAACGATAAAACATCTAGTAGAAGATCTGGATCAAGACGATTTGGAAGAAAAAGAATAAGTTTATCTCGAGCCGAAGAGGAGCTTGATACGTCTGTTGATGCTGCAGATTCAGCTAATGATTCTGATGAAATGCCTGACTCAAGTTTGTCATCTGATGCAGGTTCAAAAGCATCTGAATCTACTCGAGAAAAAGCTCGACGAATAGAAAATGAAATAGTGTTAGTTAAACCTGAGCCATCAGTGTTAAGTGCAAATGTATTAGGTGGACAAAATGTTATGATTATTGATGATTTAGTTTATAAATTTTCATCTGATAAAACGCCTTTATCTCATAATATTTCTTTAAATGTTGGAGGAAAAAATGTTTTTCCTTATTTGTTTCATCAAATTCCTGACTTTATTACATTAAGAGGTAAGTATAAAGCAAAATTAGAAGATATATTCAAAAAAGAAGCAGTAAAAGATTCTCCAATTATTTGGGAAACTACTCAAAAATATGAATATCTAAAAAAAGTATTTGCTCATAAAACTGTGAGAAAAGCAGGAATATCATTAATTAGAAGATCACCATCATTATACTTTTTTTGTTTAGATGTTCCCGAATATCAGAATATGGATAAGTATGGAAATTTTTATAGATGGCCTGCAAATAAGGTAGGGGTAAAAGTAGGTCTGGAAGGAAAGAATCTTGATTATAGTCATATTTCAGTTATTATAAATAGATTATCGAAATATGATGTTATTGGTCCAGATGGAAAGGTTGTTATGGAACAAGATCCGAATACTGGAGAATCAAAATCTAAAAAAGGAAAAGAAGTAGTTTACAAACACATGTTCTTAAACGAACCAGGTGATTTTTCTCCAATTTGTACAAATGAATATGTTCCACCAGGGAATAAGACATTAGAACAAAAAATAAGTAGAGCAGCAAATATTGCAAAGGATACTATGATGTGTGGTTGGAAAATAAATCTTAAAGTTACTCCTTGGAATTATCTAAAACCTGAGGTTTATGGTGGTTTTATGGTTTCTAAAGAAGAATCAAGAAGACTATCTGCTGCAGGAATTACTGTAACTAATATACGGGACGAGGTATATTAGAATATTAGATTTAATTTAAATTTTATATTCATTAAATAAATCAATTAAAAAAAATTCAAAAAATGAATTTAATAAATAAAATAAATAAAATAAATAGAATAAATAAAAAATCAAACATAGAACAAAAATTAAAAAATACAATTAATTAAAAATTTAGTTGGAGGGATTAAAATTAAAAGATCAAGTTTCGCACGGATGAAGAGAAAAGTTTCAGTAGCTAAAACTGAAGTAAAACCAGAATTTCAGTTTGAGCCTCTCAACATTACAAAAGCACCACTTGGAGAATACCAAGGTGCATATAATAAAATGAGAGCATACCAAGATTGGTACACAAAGATACTAGGAAACTCAATTGAGTTTTATGCATATCTCGCATCACCACAAGACGATGCATCAGTTATTACAGATGTTATTCTTGCACCGCTTCAAGATAATCTACATGCACACACACAAGTAGATGCAGATGGAGTAGGAATGTCTGCAAGACAAGCAGAAGCAAAAGGTTTGTATTTGAGAGGATGGACGCACTTACATCCTGGAGATTGGAACTTTTCTTCAGGTGAAGACAAGTACAATAATATGAAAGTTGCAACAGGTCAAGCAGCAGCAAATACACGCACGAAGAAATATACAAAAGAATATACTCTTGAACAAAAAGTTGAAGGAAATAACTTAATAAGATCTAATAGACGACTAGGTATGCAATACGACTTTGATTTATCAAAACTAGATGAAGATGAAAGAAAAGCACTTCTAGACGAGAAACCAGTTCTAAAAAAAGACAGATTTGTTTCGATGGCAGTAGTACACAGTTTAATCATGGTGGGACCATCAAAAAATGAAAAGCATTATTGCGAAACTGTTGTTTTAGATTATCGAGCAGAAAAAGTAACTCAAAAGCAGGTAACACCAATATTAGTTACTGATCATCCTAATATGGTTACATTTACAGATGAAGAAATTTTAATAAATTTATTTTCATGCGTAAAAATGGATAAACCAATTAAAGATTATCTGCAAGATAAAGTTAGTGACAAAGATCTAAGAAAAAAAGTATTCTTAGCAATGAAAGATAAGATTGATTCAGGCGAAAGAATGGAAAATATACTAGTTAAACCTAAAATCATTCCGAAAATTTTCAAGCCATCAGAAACTCCAATTGATGTAGATGCATATATGAAACAATCTGAAGCTAGAACAGCAGAATTACTTAAAGGAATGCCTGCTGAAATGACTCTCGAGGAGAAAATGGCTGCAGAAAGAGCAGGTAGAAAAAGAGAAGCACTCATTCCAAAAAGACCTGCGTATTTTGATAAAGGTTTCTTTGGTAGAGCTAGCGAGTGGATGCGATTGAATATTTGGGGTCATATGAGCGAAGGTAATATGAAACCAGGTACTCACGATCCTCAATTTAGATCGATGACTGAAAAATATGAAGACGCGCGAGATACAAGACTCGAATTAAAATCAGAGATTAAAGAATATTCTAGATATTTAGATAAGATGGGAGATATTCAAAAACAAAGAATTGATCAAAAAAAACAAATTGAAAAAGATCTTCTACGACATCAAAAAGAAGAACGAAAAAGAATAGAGCGTGAAGCAGAAATGCAAAGAAAAAAACCAGGCTTTGATGACGCTGATGATGATCAAAGAGGTCCTCCAGAAAAATGGAGTGGTAAGAAAAACTCAGATCATATAGAGGGTTCATGGGATGAAAAATCAATAAGGTTAGATGATAAACCTAAATTTAACAGTGACTATGATGCTAGAGATGATAAAACTGAAAAGCGTGGTAACAGAAAAACTGATGGGAAAGGTAAAGGATCAAAAGGTTGGTTTTAATCAATTAACAAATTAAATAATTAAATTAAATGATTAGATTAAATGATTAGATTAAATAATTAGATTAAATAATTAAAATAAGTTGTGATAAAAAATGTCAGATAGATATGATCGTCAAGAAAGAATAGAAGGATGGGATCAAACTAAATTAGAAACTGCATATGTTGCAGTAGTTGGCGCGGGACCTGTAGCACAAGCAGCAACATTATGTATGGCAGGACTTGGAGTTGGAGAGTTAAGAATATTTGATAATGCTCGAGTTTCTTCAAACTATTTACCTTCAAATTTTCAAATGAGAGGAGCAAAGCCAGGAGAATCAATGGCAAAAGTACTCGAACAGAGACTCCAAAAATTTAATCCAATAATGAAAATTAAAGGATTACATTGGAAATTTGATCAACATTATTTTGCAGATGCAGTATTTGGTAGAAAACCTGATGTTGTATTAGATTGTACTAATGATCCATATCAAGAATTAATATTATATGCATATGGTCAAGCAAATGGAATTCCAGTAGTAAATACATCTGCAAATGAAAACAAATACGAATTAGCAGTACTGATGCCTGACAGAAATTTTAAAGTTCCAGAAGATTTTTATTTAGATGATACAAGTTTAGAAAAAGTTTTAGCAAAAATTCCTTATGATTATATTCAAGCAAAATTCAGAGGAGAAGATCAGAAAGGATTAGCGTCTTTAATGGTTGGAGGGCTTGCAACAGATCAAGTTAGAAAATTTATTATGCCACTCGACGAGGCAGATAGACCACTAAGAGGTATTTTTAGATATAATGAATTAAGTAAAGATAGAATTCAATTACAATTAGGTAGCAAAGCACCTATTGGAGATGTATCTAGTGCACTTTCAAAAATTGTTTGGCCAGATGAGCTAAATATAGTAATAGTTGGGGCAGGAAGTATTGGAAATTCAGCAGGACTAGCGCTTGCAGTTTCAGGTGGTTCAACAATTAACGCACATATTTTTGATAAAGATGAAGTTGAAGAAGTAAACTTAAACAGACAAGTTTTATTCAAAATGTCAGATATTGGGAGAAATAAAGTAGATGCATTGGCACAAACAATGAATGAGATAAATGGGAATATTAATGTTTTTCCTCATCCAGAATTTTTTACAGCAGATACAAAACTTCCAAAACCTGACGCGATACTTGTTTGTACAGATAGTTTTAGATCAAGAAAATTAGTAAATGATTATGCAAAACTACATGGAATTCCTTTGATTAGTGGAGGAACAAATTTTTCAAGTTTTGATGTAGTAAATTATGTTCCTGGAACAACTAGATGTTTATGTGAAATTGATGTAGATGTAAATGCAGAAAAAGAAGCAGAAGCAGCAAGACATAGTTGTATTCATGTCGTCGAACCTTCAGTAATTATTCCAAATTGGCTTGCAGGAGTGCAGATGGTTATGCAAATTCCACACGCATTAAGTCCTGCAGATCATGATCCTGTTAGTGGAAGAATAACTGGAAGTATTTATTCGCCGAATTTAATGAATGTGCAAAGAAAACCTATTTGTGATTGTGCAGATAAAATGCAAAAGCAAAAGAAAAGGTCTACTCGTAAAAAGCGAAAACCAGCATCAAGCTCAACTGCAAGTGCATAATGAAATAAGCTCAAAAGCGTAATTGAATAAGTTTAAAATTTAAAATCAAATTAAATTTAAATTTAATTTAAAATTAACTTAAAATTAACTTTAGATTAATTTCAAAATGAGATCAATAAGAAATATAGCGGGACTAACTGCCATGGGTATTTTAGTAGCTTCGCTAGGTTTTGGAGGAATTGTTGGTTGTGGAAAAGATAATCCTCGAGAAAGAACAGATGAAGAAAAAATAAGTGATAAAGAAAGTGTTTCAAAAGATGATATTCATAGAGCACTTCAAAATAGGCTTGAAAATAGATCTAATGAAGCATTTTCTGCAATGAAAGAAATTGGTATTTTTTATGATAAATATAGTCAAAGAAATAAATCTGCTGTAAATATTGCTAAATATTCAGAAGAAATTTATGATATGACTATAAAAGATTCAGACATTTCGCTGAAAGTATTAACAGATACAATTGTCCTTGTTGGAAATTCAACTTCAACACATCAAGACTTATCTGTTTTTGCCAGCGCTGTTGAACAAATAATTCCTTTGTATAATAGATTTACAGTAACAAAAGTTCATGCTTTTTTAGATTCATTAGATAAATTTTCACCTAATGAGGGAGAGTTAGCAACTGACTTTTCAAGTGCTGCAATAAAAATAGCAGATTTAGTTTATGACAATGATATTGGATTAGTTGATGTTAGCAATTTTTTATTAGGAATATCAAATTCAAAAATAAATTATGAAAATCAATCTTACAAAGTGGCAGAAGAAGTAGTTTTGACTGCAATAACAGCGTCTAATAAATATAAAATTAATTTTTCCGAATTATCTGAATTGATTAATGGCTCATCCACATATTCAAAATCTAGTCCAACTAAATTCATAAAAGAAATTACAATGATGACAGAAGCGTATTCTCAATCACGACTCGAATTTGATGAATTTAAACAGTTACTTAAGTTTGTTGGTTCGTATAGTTCAGAAAGTATGATGAATCTAAGTGATTATGTTGTTGAATTAGAAAACTATGCAGGCAAAACATTTCCTAAAATAAAAAATCCTGAAAAAGTTACAGTTAGACAAGTAAGAGCATATGTTGAGAAAAAAGTTGAAGCTCAAAAAGAAAAAGTAAAAAGAGCAGAACAAGTAAACGAAATAAAACAAGTTAAGGAAATTGATCAAGTTAAAGAAATTGATCAAGTTAAGAGAACAGAACAATTACAAAGTCAAAATTCATATAAATTAGAATCAAAACCTGCGGAGAAACTAGCTGAACCTGTTAATGTTGTTGAACCTGTTAAATCTATTGAACCTGTAGTCGAAACAAAATATGAAGTTTCCAAACAAGAATTACATCCTTATGTTAAAACAGGAGTTCGGGTTTTAAACTTACTTTCAAATGATAATGTTTCGACAACAGATGTATCTGGAATAGAAACAAAAAGTGAAACTTTAGAAAAAGTTGTTAAAGCAGATGTTGTTAAAGCAGATGTTGTTAAAGCAGATACTAATAAAGTATTAACACATTTTGAGGAAAAAGAATTAATAGAATATATTAAAGGTTTTTATTCACAGCAGTTTAATGAAGGTAAACCACTTGAAGGAATGGGAATTAAATCAGGATATGTTGCTGAGCTGTTTAATGAAGCAAAACTCAAAGGAGTTTCAAAAGATAAATTAGAATATTGCATAAGTACAGCTAAAAAAGTATTTGCAGGTACGAATGAAATGAAACTTTTGACAACATCTTCAAAAGAATTAATAAGTTTATTAGACTTTGTTCATCCTGAAGATTTAACAGATTATGTTCAACAAATTAAATCAATTACTCCTGGAACAAATAAAGCAACTCCCTCAAATGTAGTAATGTATGCAAAATCTATTGCTAAGTTTGCACAAGATTTAGATTTGGATTTATTCGAACTTACAAATACTGCGTCTAAACTTGCTTTGAAATCAATTAGGCATTCTGATGTTACTAAAGAGCTCTATGCAGTAAAGACATTAGTTTTTGCAAAAGAACAACATGAAGTTTCAACTGAAGAATTAGAAACTATAATTGATGTATTTCCCAATGGTACTCCAAATTCATGGGCTCAACAAAGTTCATTAATCACTGCTCAATCAATATCTCAATTACTTGATTTGTATAAACAATCAAAATTAGATATTACTACCTTTTCAAAAGTTGTTAGTGGAGCAGTATCGCGTAATAGAGGAATAGCAAGTGTAATTGTTGATATGCCAAAATATCTAAATAATTTTTTTGAATTATTAAATAAATTTGCAGAGAACACGCATGCTTTAGGAGGATTTGAAGTAAGTGGACTTAATGAAGAAGATTTATTAATGGCAGAAACATTTAGTAATCAAAATTTTGGAAAAATAAATGTTCAAGAAAGATTATCTGATAAGTTTTACAAACAAATAACTGCAGAATCATTTATTCAAGATAATAAAGAATATGCTGGGAAAAAAATAATGATTACAGCAGTTCCGGTATTTCAATCACAAACAGACTTATTTTATTTAGTTAGAGTTGTGGATGATGCTACTAAATTAGATTGTACAAAATTAAGATCAACTCGAAATGTGAAACTAGGAGAAGTAAGAACATTTGCAGAAATACAACAAGTAATTAAAGATAATGAACATGGCGTATCAAAAAGAAATATAGCAGTATATGGTATAGGTCAAGAAAATATGTTAGATCTGCACGCTGTAAAAATTGGAAATGAGGCATATTCGTTTTAAATTAGGATCAAAAACATAAAAAATTCAATATAAACACTAGGAAATAAGCGAAATATAATCCTAATCATTAAAAATAACAAATAACAAATAATAAATAATAAATAACAAATAATAATCAATAAACAAATTAATAAACAAACCAATAAAAAATAATCAATAAACAAATAGAAAGGTGTTAAAACATGACTGAACAAGATAATGCAAAAATTGAAGGGGCTGATGTAGTTCAAGAAGAAAAAGAATCAGTACAACCAAGTTCACAATCTCAAAAACCAAAACAGCCTTCAGCAAGACGAATTAGACGAGTTATTAAATCTGTTATGGGCTCAGGTCAAAAATCAGTACCTAAAAAAATAGGTGATGTAGGCAAGTATGAAAAAGTAGACCCTTTTGCTTTAGCAGCAGTAAAAAGAATGGGTTTCACAACAGAATCAGAACCATTATTAAAACGATTAGAAGATGATTCTGGAATTGAAGATGTATTAGTATTTCGTCATGTGTACAATGCAGCAAGGAAAAAAGGAGACGCAAAATTAGTAAGTCAATTAAGCAATATGTTTGATAATCCTGATATTAAATCCTATGAATTAGGACTATATGCATTTAGAGTTTTACACGACAATTTATCTGCAGATGAACTTGAAAAAGCGCTTGATAAAACCAAAAAAGAAATTTTTAGAGAGCACGCTGAAACATTAGATAGAGAATTAACAAAAAAAGAAAATGATATTGTGAGCGGTGTAAGATATGAAAGTTTTAGAAATAAAAAAATTTTTACAAATGTACTTTTTGGAGTTATGGTGGCTGCAGGACTTGCTGGAACAACATATTTTTTCGCAACTAGCGAAGTTGAAAATAAAAAGCAAGAACTAGAACAAAAACAACAAGAGTTTGAACAAGATTGGTATGATAAAAAAGAAAAAGACCTTAACGAAAAATGGCAAACAGGAGGAGTTCCTGGTGTACCACCTGCAACAAGCGAAGTAGAAGAACTAAAACTTGAAGATTTAGTTATTCCAGAAAAAGCATTTACTGAAAAATATATTGCACTAACTGCAAATGAAACTGCAGATTCAGAATTGAAAAAAATTAATGCAATGGGAGAAGTAGTAGATCCAGCAGATCCTGAAACAGAAACAGAACTGAAAAATAAAGTAAAAGCAATGGCTGATTTTTCAAAAAAATACAAAGGAACAAATGCTGCATTTATGTCAGATCACAAAAGATTAGTATTGCAATATTTGAACCCCGACGTTTTTGTTAAAGATCACATAGAAAAACTTTCAGATGATGCAACTAAAGATCAAATTGCAAAAGCACATGCATTGGCAAAACAAAAAGCAAATGAAGCTATTAAAGTTGATTTTAAAACATTTGTAAGTGACTATAAAGATACTAAAGAATTATCTACAAATGTATTAACAGAAGTGATAAAAAGAATTTATCGAATTGAATGTGCAGGGTTAGATAAATGTAGTTCACAAGAACTAAGAACAAAAGCCGCAGCACTAACAACTAAGTGGGTAGAAACTGTAATCCAAGAAAATGAAGGTTCGATGGCGACAGCAGAACTTGATTTTATACTTGCAAAAGCATACATGGGAGGAAATCTTTCAATTCCATCAGCTTATGACGCAGACTCAAATTCAGTAATTACATTAGATCCTAAATTTGCAGAAAGTATTGTAAAAAATGGAAACAAAGCAGCAGAAAGATTAGAACATGGAATGTATGGTGGACACTTAAGAGTATCTCGAGCATTATATTTCCTGGCAAAAGTTCAGCCTGAAGTAGCAGAAGAAGCAAAACATTTCAAAGCATCTTATGTTCATGGACAAGAAATCGAAGGAAATCTTGGAACTTGGGTTGCAGAAGCAGGTTTTTTAGCAGGACAAAAACTAGAAGAAATAGAAATGCCTGATCAAGCAAAAGAAATCTATGGGTCTGTTGTAGAAAGTCATCCTAATTCAAAATATAAAGCAAAATCTCAAGAAGAAATTGATAATTTTGCAAAAGAAGCTGAAGAAAAAAAACAAAAACAAAAAAAGGAATTAAGAGAATTTCTTGAGCGAGATGTAGGTGCAAGTTTAGATTCAAAAGTTGTTCAAACAGAGTATTTTGTTTAAGGTTGAATAACTAATTTTTTGTTTAATTTTTTTTAACATTTCTTTTAATACTTTACTGATTTCATGATTTGTTCATATTTAATATTTATTTTCGAGGGGAAAATTGTTATCTGAAAAACTATCAAAAAAAGCAAATGAATTGGAGCAAAGAATTTCTATAATCGAAGAAGGATTAATATTTGATTATGGGACTGTTGTTTCAGCACTTTTTTCTTTATCAGATCAATTGACGAGCGTATTATCTAATGATAGACGAAAAAAGTATTTGAAAAGTTGGCATGATCAAACAGATTATTTAAATAAAATGTATGAAACAGTTGATTTTGACAAAGTCATAGTAAATCAAGATACTGCTCCGTTTTTTGTATGTAAACAATTATATAATCAACAACTTAAATCATTAACAGATCAATTTTCTAAAGAATTAGACGAGGGTTGTCCTAATGTTGATACTGCAAAACAAATACAACGAATCTCTTTAATGATTGTTGATGTTGGGCGTTTAGTTCCATTTGGCGACATTTTGTCTGAATTAAATAAAATACAGGGATATGAAAATAGTAAAAGAGGGGGAATTTGGGTTAGTCATAAATGTTGTACAAATCTAGATTATAAAATTTAGTAATTTAAATATTCTTTAATTTATATAATTAAATAAACAAATAGAATTAAATAAAAAAAATTAATTTAAACAAAAATTTTTAATATTATTTCTTAACAATGTTTCTCAAAGAAGATCTTAGTTTAGCTAATTGTTCTGCAGTTTTTAGTTTGGTTCTTTTAACAGATTTTTCTTCACTTTGTAATTCTTTGTCGATAGACTTTATTAGATTGCGAATACTATCATTTCTATGTCCTGATATTTGATTTTTAGTTGATTCTTCAACTAATGCTTCATTCCATCTAAATCCTGGTTGTGTAAAATCTCCCGAATATGTTGCAACAGTTTGTAAATTTCCAGTTTTAGGATCAAATTGATACGCAAAACTATAGCTAGTGGTTTGTTCAACTAAATCACAGTCAGTTCTAGTACTGCATGTAGTGCAAGCATATGAAGACGAACCATCTTTTTTCACATATCTTTTACCTTCTGCATGATACACTGAAACCATTGACGGTTTTGATCCGTTAAGACTAGACCCTGATAATACCTCAATTTTAAATTTTCCATCTCTTGTTTGCATATTTTTTTCTAACATTTTCTCGCCCTTCTATTTATTTTTTATTTATTTTTTTCTTCTGATTTGTTTTTTGTTTTATTATTTTATTTTTTTTAAACATTACTGCGGCAAATTATCATCGCCTACGGCGTATGACTTCTGCACGACAAGCCTGCATGAATCGGCTTGTCTTAGCCAATACATCAGCAACTCATTTTAATCGTCGCTGAAATCATCAAAGCAAAGCTTTGAAATAATTGAACACTTACATGTTCAAATGGTATGCCAAGGCAGTAATGTTTTTTTT
>JABJCP010000018.1 GCA_018668595.1 Candidatus Woesearchaeota archaeon | reverse complement strand
TTTATGCTATTATTATGTTATTTATTGCTATATTATTGTTATATTATAGATTATTATATGCTATTTATCTAATATATTTCATTTATATTTCATTTATATTTCATTTATACTTCATTTATATTCCAGTTATGTTGTTTTTTACAACTATGTTTGTGTATGTTTTTGATTGAATTGATTGATTCGATTGACAATCTTTAAAAATAACCTGATAAACCCTTAATATTATGATAAAATATTTCAAAAAAACAATAAATGAACGTGATCTTAAAGAATTACCCAATTTTGAAGTAGGTTGCTGGATAAATGTAATAAATCCTTCATTAAAAGAGCTAAAAAAACTTGCAACAGATTATGATTTAGACTTTGATCTGCTTGAAGAAGGAATTGATGAATACGAATTGCCTAGATTAGATATAGAAGATGATAGTAAATATATTTTTATTAAAACAATTTCGAAAAAAAAATTAAATACTCTATTAATAGTAATAGCAGAAAAGTTTATTTTGACAATTACAAAAGAAGAGCCTGATTTCTTTAAAAAAATTGTGAACAACCAAATTAAAATAACAACTACTCAAAAATTGAAATCATTAATTAAAATTCTATCTATAATAAATGACGAATTTGAAAAAAGAACTACAGACATAGTTAGAAAAGTTCAGCGAAAGAAAACAACAACTACCAAACTTAAAGCAGCAGACATGGAAAACCTTCTTGAATATGAAGATGCGCTTAACAACTTGGTATCAACTTATTACTACAAATCAACACTTTATGAAAAATTAATTAAAAAAATAAAATTCTACGAAGATGATAAAGATGAGATAGAAGATTTGCTGGTGGATTCAAATCAAGGATTAAATTTGTGCAGAATTTCACTAAAATCAATATCGAATATAAGAAATTATTATTCTATTATCATAACTAATAATTTGAACAAGACAATTAAAATATTGACAATATTTACAATTTTAATTAGCATACCTGCAGCAATATCAGGAATATATGGGATGAATATAGGACTTCCATTACAACAAGATCCATTCGCATTTGCGTATGTTTTGGGAATAATCACATTAATAATAGTATCGTTCATAATATTTTTACGGAAAAAAGATGTATTGTAGAACTGCCGCAGTAATACTATAAAAAATAAAAAACCAATAAAAAAAATGAAACTCCTGCTGGTCTATCCGCCATTTTGCACACCGAGCATATTGCCTTATTCTATTTCATATCTTAAAAGTTTTGTAAAAGATAACTTGGATGTAGATGTTAAGTGTCTCGACCTAAATGCAAAATTTCACAAATTAAAATTTAAAAAATATTATTCTGAATTAAATCAAACAGAAATTAAAAAATCAATTGAAAAAACAGGAGAAATTCTATTCAAATTTAATGAAGAATCTAAACCTGTTTACAGAGGAAACAATAACAAAGTTGTAAGAGGAGAAGAACCAGAACTAATTAAAGAACTAATTCAATTAATTATCGACGAGAAACCAGATTTAGTCGGATTTAGCGTAGTTTATAATAGTCAATGTTTTTATGCAACTGTATTTCTTAATGAATTAAGAGCGAGAGGAATTAATTGTGTTGTTGGTGGACCTAGTGCAAATGAAAAAATGCGTTCTGAGAATATTTGTTTGAAAAATGAAGTAGAACTCGTTGAATATATTGAAAAAACTTTTGATGTTGTAAAAAAATATTCAGGACATTGTAATTGTAGCACTGTTAATGACTATTTAGATTATTCTGAAGATGATTATTTGTGTTCTGAATCAATAATTCCATTAAAAACTTGCTCTACTTGTTTTTATAGACAATGTGCGTTTTGTACTCATTACAAAGATGAATTTTATTTTGAATATGAACTTGAAAATATTAAAAAAACAATTGTAAATAGTGGGAAAAAATATTTCTTTTTGATTGATGATATGGTAAGCATTCCTAGGATCATACAACTTGCAAAAATATTCAAAGAATTAAAAGTTATTTGGAGTTGTCAACTAAAACCAACAACAGACTTGATTGATGTGTTACCTCAACTTTATGAATCAGGACTTCGATGTGTTTGTTGGGGTGTTGAATCAGGAAATCAACGCGTGTTAGATTTAATGAAAAAAGGAACTAAAATAAATGAAGTGAAAGATGTTTTAATTGCAAGTTCGAAAATTGGAATAAAAAATATAGCATTTATCATGTTTGGATTTCCTGGAGAAACAGAAACTGAATTTAAAGATACAATTAAATTTCTAAAAGATAATTCTGATAATATTGATTTGGTATCAACGAGTATATTTGGATTACAAAAGGGCAGTAAAGTTTACAATAATCCTGAAGAATATGGGATAGTTAAAATAACTGAAAAACCAAGAACAATACTTGATGAGCGAATAAGTTTTACAGTTGACGCAGGTATGACTCCTCAACGAGTTGCTGCTATAAAAGATAATTATTCACGAACAATACAAAAATTAGATAAACTACCAAGAATATTTAACTATTTTAAAGAGCAGATAATGTTATTTGACTAAAAATTGACTAGAAAAAGAGGAAAATGAAATTTCAAAATTTTGAACTTGATGAATTTCAAGAAGAAGCAATTAATGTTGTAAATAATAAGAATTCTGTGGTTGTATCTGCACCTACAGGATCTGGAAAAACATTAATTGCAGATTACATAATCGATAAAGAACTAAAAGGCAAGGATAAAGTAATTTATACGGCGCCCATCAAAGCACTTTCTAATCAAAAATTTAAAGATTTCTGTAAACAATATGGAGAAGATAAAATTGGTCTGATTACTGGAGATATTGTGATAAATCCTGGAGCGCAAGTACTAATTATGACCACAGAAGTTTATCGGAATATGGCAATAATAAACGATCCTTTGTTAAATGAGGTTGCGTATTGTATAATGGATGAAATTCATTTCATAAGTGATGTAGAACGAGGACATGTTTGGGAAGAATCAATAATATTTAGTCCAATGTCTATTCGGTTTTTATTTTTATCAGCAACAATTCCTAATGCAGAGGAATTTGCAGATTGGGTTGAAAGTATAAAAGAACATAAAGTTGTGGTGGTAGATCATGATATTCGCGCAGTACCTCTAAAAATAAGATTTTATGATGTAGAACTTGGAATTACAACACTCAATAAAATAAAGGATCAAAAAGAATTAGATTCATATCCTGATTATAATGATTTTCATGGACGACGAGGTAAGTTTAAGCGACATAGCAGAAAAAGAGTACCTCCTCCAGATTTTACAGAACTAGTAATCGAACTTGATTCGCAACAAAAATTACCTTGTATTTATTTTGTATTTTCTCGTGCAAAAACACAAGATTATGGAGTAAAACTTGCTCAGAAACACAACTTTTTAAATCCTGAAGAACGAAAAGAAATAGTTTCGTTTGTAGGAAATCAGTTTAGGAAAATAAGTAAAGAAATTAATTCTCTTAAATCAACAAGAATGTTAAGACAATGTTTAGCTCAAGGAATTGGGTTTCACCACGCGGGTTTACTTCCTGATGTAAAACATATTGTTGAAAAATTATTCACTCGTGGATTATTGAAAGTCTTATTTGCAACAGAGACATTTGCAGTTGGAGTAAATATGCCTGCAAAAACAGTATGTTTTGATTCTTTGCGAAAATATACTGGAACAGGATTTCGTTACTTGAATTCAAAAGAATTCTTTCAAATATCTGGAAGAGCTGGTCGACGAGGAATCGATACAGAAGGATTATCAATTTCTGTTATTCATAGACCAACTGTAGAGATTGGAAAAGTAAGAAGTTTTACACAAAAAGATACATTACCCATACAATCACAATTTAAGATTTCATATAATACTGTTCTTAATATGATTAACATGCACAACCCTGAAGAGATACAAGAAATACTAAAACAAAATTTTTATACATTTCAAGAATTACATGGTGTGCAAAACTCGGATAAAGTATTGAGTTCAATAAATGCAAGATATAATAATTTAGTAAAACAATTAACAAACTTAGGATATGTTAAAGATAATTCTTTAACAGAACTTGGACAATTTACAACGCACATTTTTGCCGACGAGATAGAATTATCTCAAATATTTGGAGGCAAATTTGATTTTGAACTTGATTCATATCACGCAGCATTACTCATCGGAGCAATAGTTTATGAAGAAAAAAGAGAAGTAAAATATTTTAAAAAATTTCCATCAAAAAAACTTGAAGAACTGCGCAGTGTTTTAAAATCTCATCCAGTTCTTAGAAAAAATAAATGGTCTAAAGATTTAGAAAAATTAACAGCCATACTTTATCCTTGTTATCAACAAAAAACTTTTATTGAAATTCTAAAAAATACAAATATGTTAGAAGGAGATTTAGTTAGATTGTTGATGCAAATTCTTGATAGGTTAGAACAAATAAGTCGTGCAACACATGATGAAAAAATAAAAGATATAGTAGTTTCAGCAAAAGATATGATTAAGAATTGTTTTGAAGGAATGAATATGTTTTAGTTGTTTTACACATCCTGTTTAATTTGTTCACAAATATTTTAACTAACTGGCTTGTATTCCATTATTCTTCCGTCGGTATGTAGAACTGTTGTTGTAAATCCTTTTCTACTTAATTCGTCGCCAGCAATATTTATACAACCAGGCAAGAATCCAATTACTTCTGCAGTCTTTAAACCTTTTTGTTCCATGCTGTTTGCAATCTGTTCTAATTGCCAAACGCTATTTTGCCCACATTCTCCTTGAGCCACTAAGTGAACTGAATCTTTACAATTCCCATACGATTTAGCTAAACTTCTCGAATCAGAAGGAGCATAAAAAACAGGTTTTTCTTCTTCTCCGAAATCATATTTTGATATACGCCTATTTAATAAACTCAATCCATCAATATTACATCCTAATTCAAATCCTTCAACACACCAAAGGACTAAACAGTCTTGTGCGGGTTGTTTGTAATTCATTTTTTTACTTCACCATTTTTTTTTAATTTAAATTTCCCATTTGAATTCCTAAACTTTCAATGGTATTATCGATCAATGCTAATTGTTTATCTTTTACAAGTTTTTCAAATTGAGATTTTGGATTTGCAATCATTAGTTTTGCGCCGTAGTTTAGAACTGATTTGAATGTTGCACTAAATTCTGGTGTAACCAACATATTTTTTTTGTGCAAACCAGTCATTACAGTTAGATGCGCTCTTAATTCAAACATATTTGCTAATGTTTCTGGTTGAATTTGCTCGATGTCTTTTGTAGTTAAAACATATTCTCCTACAATATCAATTCCATGTTTCATGTCATGTGCATGAGTATATTCATGATCTGTAATTGTTCTTACAAGTTGATCTTCTGTTAAATTTTGAAAAGCTTCTGCATTAACATAAATATCTTGATTTTCTCCATTTCCAAGCATATTCCACGGTGTTAAAACACAAGCAATATCTCCAAATTCTTTTGTTTTTCTCATTAAATAACCTGCATCTTCAACTGTAATTGAGTTAGTTGCCATAAGAAATCTAATTCTAGAATCACTCTCTGTTCTTTGAGGATTATATATTATTCTTCCAACTGAATCAGAGGGATTTTGTTCAAGAATTGAATCTAAGTATTTTTGTCTAAGATCTGGAATGTATTTTGCTTCTTTGAATGAAGGATTAGTTGTTTCTGACATATTAGGCAATGATTTAGAGGTAGTATATAAATGTTTTGTTTTGTTGTCACCTTCGAGTGGTTAAAAAAGCGAAAAGTTTATATATTTTGGAAAATCTAGGGTTTAAATGGTTAAAAAGAACAGTGCTACTTTTAGAAAGATTGATCTAGGAGATATGGTTTTTGAAAAAGATCTATTTACTGGTGGAAAATATGGATGTGATGAATTTGTTGAACCAGCACCTGATGTGCGAAAATGCACGATGCTAAGGTCGGATGCATGCTCTCGATTAAATCCTGCATATCCTTTACAAAATAATTCTCCACACATTAATTTTGGTGATTTAAGACCAATTTATGCAAGCAGAACAAGAGCAATACCTGAAAAGCTTGATGAAGAAATATTTCTTGTTGATGATGAAACACCTGCAAGAATAATGGAAGATGATTTAGAATTCTTTGAAGGAATGTCGAGAATATTTGGAACAGAACCTGGATTTTATTTTAAATCAGATGAATATCCTGCTAGGTCAGTAGGACAAGATAAATTAAGAGGACTAAATTTCCTTAAACAATGGAGTTGTGGAATTTATAATTCTCCAACACCTAAAACTTTTGAAAATACGTATTTAATTGTTGATGTTGGACATGCACATTTAGCAGGACTCGCATATGTACTTCGAAAAAATGGAGTTGATTGTTCATTTTTTATTTCTGAAAAACCTCACGATAGAATGAGAGAAGCGTTAAAGTATTGGGCAGGAAAAATGGATATTGAATCTGACAGATCTGTTTATGGTTATGCAACAATGATTGATATTCATAGGGGAAGTGGACTCGATAAAAAAGGATTACTTCCAAAGGATGCATTTCCAATACCAGAAAAACTAAAAGAATTAGGAATAGAACGAGTAATTTATTTATCTGAGTCATCTGTTGATAAATCTAAAAAAAGAGATTGGACTTGTAGTAAATTAGATGTATTTTTTGCTTTAAAACTATATCGCGATGCAGGATTTGATGTTTCACGACAAGGAATTGATTATAGGCAAAATCGAGAAGGAGAATTGGGTAAACCAGTACATATAATAAAAAATATATGTGCTAGCTCCTGATTAAATGATTAAATACTTTGAAGATTTGAAAAAATAAAAATAGGTTATTTAAATAACAAAGTTTAAATAATTCAAATCTGTTCTAAATAGCATGGGGATTAAAAAAGAGACTGAAATCGGAACAATTAGAATTAAAACAGATTTAATTGCTTATCAAAAAACAACTAATTCTTGGAAAAAATTAAAAAAACAATTTCCACAAATTAAAGAGATAGCTAAATTATTTAAATTACACAATAATTTTGATATTTTAATTGACCAAAAAAAACCAAATTTTCTTAAAGGACAATTATCTCCCAATAACAAAATTCGAGGAGCAAGAATAGTTAGTTTACCTGATGGAACAAAATTAGATAAAGCTTATTCTTTATTTGCTAACAATTTGACCATTCATGATCAGAGTTCAGATGAACACTGGGATGTTTTATTCCAGAATCAGGGAGGTACTTGGGCTTATAGTTATTCTTTGGATAAGAAAGCTAAACATGTTTCTGCTAAGTATAAAAAAGTTAATTTGTTTGATAAAAAATATCCTATTTTAATTAAAAATGTGTTTTCTTCACTAAAAAACAAGAATGATCCATTTGCTTTACCGATGTACACTCTTCTTAAAACAAAAATGAGAGTTGGCAATGAAATTTATTATAAATTAAATAAACATAAAGGACTAACCACTTTAAAAAAGAAAGATATTAAAATTAAAAAATCAAAAGTTGAATTTAAGTATGTTGGTAAAGATGGAGTTCCACACGACATTATTGAAGATTTTCCAATAACTTATATTACCAAATTAAAAAAATGTTTGAGCAGTCTTAAGATGCACGATTTTGTGTTTGTTTCTAAACCAGGTAAACCTTTGTCTGACAAAGAATTTAAATTAGCTTTTAAAAAATATTGCAGTATTGAATTTTATCCACACATAGTTAGGTCACATTATGCTACAATGACTGTAAAAAATTTTATTAAAGGAAAAAGAAAGTTAGATAAACAAGAAGTCAAAGATTTATATTTAAAAATTGCAGGCGTGTTAGGTCATAAAAAATTTGTAAAAAAAGAAAATATTTGGAAAGATAGTTTTAATGTTACTATCCATCACTACATAGATCCCTACCTAGTCGAAAGAATTAAAAAATTAGTGAGTAAATAGAATGGCTGCAAATCCAAAAAAACAACAAAAAGTTAGACTTGATTATAATATTGACAAACAGATTTATGATGACTTTGTAAGAAGTAGTAGTAAAAAAGGAATTGATTATAGAGGCGCAAATTTAAAAAATAAAAATTAAATAAAATCTTTAATGCTTTTTCCAGTAAGTTCTTTTAATTCATCGTCCAATGTATGAGCTAATTCAGAAAGATTTTTTTTAAAAATATCTATGTTATTTTTAGTAGCAACATACTTTTTCAAAGTATGTATATCTTTAATGTAATCAAGGGATTTATTAATTGCATCACCCTCTTTGCCTTCAGCTGTAAAATTTAGTTCTACATGTGGAACTTTTGAATCAAGACTGATTATGAAATATTTTTCTTTTATACTTTCATCAGATAATTTACCCACAATTTTTAGTACAGAAAGTAATAAGTACTTTAAGTTTTCAGCAGTAAACGGATAAATGGCCTGCATAAACTTCATAAGCAAAATATTAAAATCGATTTCTTTCAATTCGTTTGGTAATGTAGATTTGATTTTGTTTTCTACATCTTCTCGTTTAGTCGACATATCTCGCGATAATATTATGGTGGGAACCTTAGAGTCCAACAGCAATAATAAATAACCATTCTTGCAATTGCTGTCTTTTTTAGATTTAATTTTATTAACAATTTTTTTAAACATAATAATAACTATCTATTTAAGAAATTTATAAGCTTTTTCTTTTTTATTCTGTTTTAGTTCCGAAATAAAATAAAACTCCGTTAAAATTCCGACAACTTTTTAAACTTCTAAAATTATCTTATTTTTTATGAAAGAATTAATCGAAACACTCGAAGTTGTTAAACGAGTAGATTATATGCTAGATACTTGTTTTTTGATTTATATGATCAAGAAAGGCAAAGTGAAAGACTTAGTTAAGTTCTGTGAATCAAATAGTGTTGGTATGTCAAGTTTTAATTTAGCAGAAATAGAACATGTTCATCATAAGCTCGACGGAACATTTAATCATCGTCTACGAGATTTTTTTAAGAAAAAACTAATCAGCGTAGTTGATGTTAGTGTTAGTCCTGGAGATCGTAATGGTGAGAAAGATTATGTTCAAAGTTTTGACTCGAAAATTTTAGGATTAGTTCCAGATCCAAGTGACGCAGTATTATTTGTACAAGCATTGCAGACAAAAGCAAATGTTTTAACAAGAGATAGACATCACATATTCAAAGCAGTAGCTGAGAATTATTCTAAAGAATATGGTGTTGAAGTATTGAATGAATTACCTAAATAGAGTTCTAGATTAAAATTAGCATTTAAACTGTTTTTTCAAATCAAAATAATTAATTACATTTTATAAAGAGCAATTATAGCCTTATAGATTTGATTATCTACAGTGTTAATTAGTTTTAATAAAGTTTTTACTTGAGTTCCGTTCATAACCCCTTTATGAAGTGCAACTCTAAATCCTCCGCTACCATACGCAATATCTTTTTCGGTTCTTTTTGAACGATCATCATTCGCAGTGTGTTTGTATTGAATCCACACATGATGATCTCCCTTTTTAACAAGTACATAAGTATCTATGAAACTAATATTTCCTTCAGGGTTTGGAGGATAACGAACATGAGTATTTATTTCTATTCCTACAACTGCATTATATGTTGCTAAATCGGGATCCTTAAGAATCTTTACAGTAACATGAGTATTTTTCTTAGTAGTTTTACTTTTCCATTCATTACTCATTAAAGCAGTAATCTTATCAGGAGAAACGTTCTTAATTTTTGCATATTTTCTATCAAATAATTTCATATTATCACCTTATAATTTAAATTGTAATTTAATCATTAATAAATTTACTGTTTTTTGCCCTCATTTATTTAGAATTCCATTTTAGTTTTTGCCAGTTTAGAAAACAAGAAGTTAGTTAGTGCCTAGTTCTAATTCATCTGTTTGATATCTATAATATCAACTTCTCTATTTAATTTTCTTTTGTATTCTATCAATTGTTGTTTAGGCATTACATCAATTTTTATTCCTGAACATTATTT
>JABJCP010000017.1 GCA_018668595.1 Candidatus Woesearchaeota archaeon | reverse complement strand
CTTTTGTTTTTGTTCCTTTTTGAGAATCTAGTTTTGCAGCTATTGCTCTTGATAACAAATCCACATCTTTTTCAGTAGAATAGGGCAATCCTCTTGCTTCAAAATAATTTGTAATATAATTTGGTTCATGAAGTAAAAAATCACTTTTTTGAATATATAAAAGAGTATCACGAATAGTATCTGCATTAGCAGGATTATCTGCATATGCTTCATATTGTTCTTCTTTCGAACTTTGTTTTGGTTTTCTATTAAATAGTTTCATTTTTATCTTCATTTAACACAATAAGCATTTTGCCTATTTTTGATTCGATTTCTTTTTGTCTAACTTTTCGAAATTCAAGAACTTTTTTTGGAAGTTTTATAATTTGAGGAATATAGCTTAATTGCAAGTCTCCATATTCAACCCATCCTTTTATTCTTGATTTTGTATCTACAATAAATTTTTCAATTGTTTTAAATTCTCTATCATTCAGTCCTTTAGTTTTATTATCGCTTGCAAGCTTTACAGAACATACTCTTTTTGTATAAAATATTTTATTTATCTCACTAATTACAATTTCAAATCCGGTATATTTAGCGTCTGAATCTGGCGAGTTTTGCCAATTAGACGAATTAGAACCACCATATAATCCTATTCTTACTTTACTACCTAACTTTTCATAAAATATTTTCTCATCTAAATAGACAAGTCCGTCTTTTTCTTGACAAATTATTTTGTAAAGATCTAAATATGCAGTTCTTATTGGTTTAATAAAACTGGTTAGCTTATCAAGATCTCCTGTCCAAAGATTTGTTCCTTCATTAATCATTGTTCTAAGTGATTCTGTAGATAATGCATCATCAATTGTTTTTTCAAACCTAATTTCATTTTGTCGAGTTATTTCTTGTTCAATAACTGGAATAAATTTACAAATATCTTTATCCTGTTTATAGTCGAGTCCAAATCCTTGGAAATAAGATTTAAAATAATCTTCAGCATGATCTCTAAATCTTGGTTTTTTTATTTCATCTATCGCATACTCAAGTACTTGAGGATCATGATTCATTTCTTTAAATTTTAAATATGGATCTTTTTTTAGTTTCATTTTAATTATTCATCAGGTTTTGATTTAAATTTTTCTTCTTCTTTTTCTTTTTTAGTTTGCAGTCCAGATATTGCAGTTTTGATTCTTTTTTTATTTGCATCATTTGCTTTTATAACTAAGTCTGGAAGTCTTAACATTGAATGTAAATAATCCACATATTTTCCACTTTCTGGATGATTTGATTCTAATGAACTTTTTACTTTGTACAAAAATGAACCTAGAGACATACTTTTACAGTGTTCATCCCATTGATTATACCACCCTGTAGAAATACGAACATGATATTTTAATTTTTTATTAAAAATTCCTTTTTCTTTTAGAAAAATTTCAAATCCATAATATCCACCAGCAAATTGATCCCTAGTCAAATTCTGCCACTTTTTTTCCTCAGCTCCGACAATTCCAATTCTGATTTTCTTTCCTTTTTTCCACAATCTAAAATATCCTGGCAGATCTTCTCCATCCATTTCAGATGTTTTAACTTTTAAATTTACATCATCATAATTTTTTAATGATTTGTACAATTCTTTAAATAATTCATCTAATGGTTGATGTAATTGAATTACATTTTCCAGCAAACCCACTATTGATTTATTTCCACTACTCAAAATTGAATCTAAATTTTGTATCTTTTGCTTTTTGTGAAGCAACTTTACAGTCTCTGTTCCTTCTCGTCGATCTAATTCTTCTGCAATACAGTAAACTAATGCATCTACATCTGTTTTTGTAGAATATTCAACACCTACTTGTTTAAAGTGTCCACTAATATAATCATCTGAGTGAATTTTATATCGTTCATTATCAAGTTCACAAAAAAGATCCCTAAGAACACTAGTTGATTCTTCTTCTTTTACATATTCTGCATAACTTTTAGTTTTATTAATCATTTTTTATTCCTTTTAATATTCATAACGCATTAACATCTAGTCCTTTCAATAATCCCTCAACTTCAGTTTTCTTTTGTTGTTTGTATGCTACCATTATTTCTGGAATTTTAAACATAAATTTTAGGTATGTAACATATTCTTTTGCTCGAGGAGAATTTTGTCTTAATTCTTTTTTAATCGCATTTATAAATTCTTGCGAGGTAGTGAATGTAATGGACGATTGTTTACTACTAGGACTAAGATTTGCTACAAATATTTTTTTAAATTTTTTAATTTGGTTATGTTTTTTTATTTTGAAAATTCCTGTTCTAGATTTGACCTGTGTCTTTTGTAACCAAATACCAACTCCATAATTTTTGCCAGTATTTCTATCCACCTTAAACGTATAATCTCCCTTTCCTAAACAAATAGACAAAATTTCTCTTTTGACATATTTTTTAGGATTAAAATAAACCTTACCTCCAAAATCTTGTCCTATTAATGCAACTGGATCTATGTTTGTAATTTCAGGATTGGAATCAACAGGTGCAAACTCTACATTTTCATACAAGTTTTCAAACAACTGATTAAGTGGTTCAACTAAATTATCTAATTGCTCATATTCATTAACCCATCCTTCACAGCTTAATGATTGTTCTAGTTTCTGACGAGCAATCTTGCCTTCGACTACTTGTTTTGCTTTTATGCCATATTTTTCCTGAAGCTCAGCACCAAGGAATCTTGCAAAGTTATCTACATCTTCTGTTGATTTATACTCAACGCCAAATTGTTTAAAATAACCTTGAATATAATCTTCACTAAAATAAACAAAGTCATCTTTTTGTATTGTAGTTAATACATCTCTAACTTGCTCTTCACTCACTAGCACTTCGAGTACGGGTTTGTACTTTTCAAATTGTGAATTTTGTTCTCTAGCCATATTATTCATCCATTCCTAATTTTTTTCTTCCTATTTTTCTCTCGACAATTTCTGTTGATTTTGATCCTTGTTCTGAATCTAATCTTTTTGTAATACATAAAGATAATTTATCAATATCATCTTCACTAGTATATTCTAATCCTAATTGTTTGAAGTAACCGCGTATATAATCAGGATCATGTAATTGAAAATCTTCTTTTTGAATATCTAACAACACTATTCTTAACTCCTCATTACTAATAGCTTTCGCTACATAATTTGCATAAGATTCATCTTTTGGAATTTTTAGACCAAACATTTTTTATTTTTTTCCAGGCTCTTGAGTTAATTTTTTCATTTGATTTTTTAAGCTCTTAACTTGTTCGTTCACTTTTTGTTTTTTGTATTTATTTGAGTTAATAATATAATTAGGAAATTTTAACATAATTCCTAAATAGTCTAAAAGTTTTGATCTTGTATTGCGCAAATTTGATGCTTCGCTTTTTAGATGTTCAATATATTGATCGGCAGATCTTGAAACATATACTTTGTCTGATCCTAGAGACCAAATTTTTACTTTAATATACTCTTCTTTTGAAAACATTTTTTTCTTTTTTTTGAGTTTAATTAATAATCCAAATTTTCCATAGTCGGTTTTTTGTCCTGGCGTATTTCTATCATAACCAGTTCCAAATCCTACTTTTAATAAATCTTTAAAATAAAATAAATTTCCTAATACATTTGAATCCTTTAGTGATTTTTTAGAAATCGTATATGTTCCATATTCTAATGTAACTAATGAATTATACATTTCTGTGAATAATTGATCTAAAGGTTTTTTTAGTTTATCAAGATCATCAGTTTCAATAAATTTTTCTTCCAAAGATACAGTCATTAATTGCTCTAATGATCTTCTTCCTATTTTTTGGTTTACAACATCTAATGCTTCTGAATCTCCTCGAGAATCAAGCTCTGTAGATAAATAAATAGACAAAAGATCTAAATCTTGTTTTGTTTCGTATGGAACTGATAATTTTTCAAAGTATTCTTTTCTGTATTGCTCAGTATGTAATCTGATATTATCACCCATAACATATTCTAGTATTTCTCGTAATTGATCTGTAGTTTCAAGTTCTTTTGCGAATGTTTTATAACACTCATCTTTCTCTTGCAATTCTATTTTTTTCTTTTTAGCAAACATTTTACTTCATGCCACCTTCAACACTGTCAAATAAAGAGTCTAAACTAGTTTGCAATCCCTCATTTTTCTCAAGAATATTTTGTTGAACTTTTTTATCAAAATTAACAATTGCTTTCAAATAATCTACACAGCAGGTTTGGTTTGTATATTTTAATTCATACTTTACCTGTTCAATTAATTGTTTTATTGAACTGAATTTATACGCTTTAGAATCTGAAACAGGATATAATGCTCTACGCTTAGTATTAACAGGCATTAGAATTTTATACTTATTGTTCGAATAAGCTGAAATTATTATTCCATAAGGTCTAAAATACTGAACACCTACTCTAACTCGTTTCCAATCATAGCTTGTCGATCCAAGTCCGAATCTAACTCCATCTTCTTTTCTTTGATAAAAGAGATCACATTCAAGATCAAACTCTTTTCTATATTTATCATTCAGAAAAACAGCACATTTAGTTTCATCTTTAAATTTATCATACATTGCATTGATTGTTTTTTCAATTGGTTCAACTAATTCATCTAGTCTGTCTAATGTTTTTGTCCATCCACATTCATATTCTGCAACAATTTTGCTGTTAACTATTGGTTTTTTTGTTCTTTGTTCTTCTACTCCGTCGAGATTTGCAAAAAACGGAATTAATAAGTCATCAATTTTTTGATTGATTTTTGTTCTCCTGTCTGAAACAAGTTCTGGAAATTTTAGAAGGGTTTTAATCTGTTCAATCCGATTATTATTTGCAGAAATTTTAAGTTCATCTTTTACTGCATCAAGCATTCCTTTTGCTGAAAAAAATGTTTGTGCTTCAAAAACGCCTCTAAATTCTTTAAATGTAATTCCTTTTTCTTCTTTTTTTGCTCTATACCATTTTTTTGGTTGCTTAAATGCAAAGAATGAATTATTACTAGCTCTTACATTTCCAAAACTTACTTTTCCCTTTTTTTTAGAGTATGATGCAATACTCTTTAGTCCAGGATCATCATGCAGGTAAATATTTACAAAACAATCAGATTCATCTTTCATTAATTCATACATTCCATCAATTATTTCAGTTAATGGTTCTGCTAGCGAATCTAATTTGTCAAGTTCTTCGGGTTTCATTTTATTTAACCACGCTCCCTACATCATTAAATAGAGAATCTAATCCTTGTTGTAAACTTCCATTTCTTAGTTTGATATCTTCTGCCACCAGTTGTGTAAAATTTACTAAAACTTTCAAATAGTCTATACCTGCAGTCTCTAATTCATATTTTAGTTCATACTTTACATGTTCAATAAATTCTTTAGCAGAAGAAAAAGAATGATTATAACGGGGATTCTTATCGATTAAATCCATATTTGCTCTCTGCCCATACCTATCTGATGAACGCACCACTTGACCTAAAGGAATTCGTATAATTGTTTGATATTTATTATGATTTAATGGATTTTTTGTTTTTTGTTTTTCTTTTAAAACCATGATTCCCCTATACTTAACATTAGTATGATCTCTAGAATTATTGGACCAAGTATTAGAATCAATCCCCATTCCAAATCTTATTCCATTTTGTCTTCTCGCATAGAGTAATTTATCTTTATAGAACAAGTCGTCGTTAAATTCTAATTTTCTCTTGAATTTATCGCCTAAATAAACTATACATTCAGGTTCATCCTTGAGCATAGCATACATTTCAGCTATTGCTTGTTCTATTGGTTCTACTAATTTATCTAGTCTATCTAGTGTTTTTGTCCATCCACATTCATGTCCAGCAACAAGTTGACTATTTACTTCTACAGGTTTAAATTTTTGAACAAAATCTCCATTAAGTTTTGAGAAAAAAGGAATTAGTTTCGCATCGATAGAATTATTTACTATTTTTCTACGAGATTCAACTAATTTAGGAAACTTCAACAATGTTTTAATTTGTGCTATTCTAGTTGATTTTCCTCCAAACTTTAGTTCGTGTTTTACTCCTTGAATAAATTCATCCACATTATTAAATACATAAGTTCCAGATAGACCTCTAAAATTACTAACTGAAATTCCTGATTTAATTTTATTTGGTCTAAAAAACAATCTATTTTTTATTTTTATAAATGCTTTTATTTCTCTATTTGAATGAGTTCTGAACTGTCCAAAACTAACTTCATTACCTATTTTAAAATACTTTGCAGGATGACCAATGCCAACACGACTACAATAATCACTAAGATCAATACTACAATCAGGTTCATTTTTCATCAACTCCCACATATCATTAATTACTTGAGTTAGTGGTTCGACTAGATCGTCGAGTTTTTCTAAATCTGGAGTCCAGTTTTTTGATAATTTTGATGGTTTCATTTTATTTTTCTTCTCTTAATTGGCTTATTTCTTCAAATAAGTTTGAAACTTCGTCAACAACAGTTGTTTTCTTTTTTTCTAATGAAAGTAACTCTAGCTCAGCCATTATTTTTGGAAGTTTGAACATATTTTTTAGATAATTTGAAAAAGAATGTCTATGTGCTGATTTTTTCAAATATGAATTTTTTAATTCAATAAGAAATTCATTTATTGTAGATCCTTTTGACTCATTACGCCAACGCATAGATTCTTTATGTCCTCCTCCATCTCCATGTTTTTGCGCCCATCTAATTTTCACATCATATTTAATTTTCTTTCTAAAAACAGTTTTTGGTTTTTTAGTTATCACAACATCAAAACCTGAATATTTCTGAGTGTCGACATCTGTAGGCCAAGAATAAGCTCCGGTTTTATAATCCATACAAATAATAGCACAATATCCAAATTTTATCTTATCTTTAATTTTTTTAATATATATTTTTGAACCCTCAAGTTGAAGATCATCTAACTTTTTTACGCTTACAAATTTTGAATCTCGATTAATTGAATCTATCTTATCATAAATTCCCATAAATATATTCTCGAGTTCTTTTTCGAGTCCTTCAATATCACTAAATTGTTGTTCTATTTTTTCTGTAAGAATTGCTTCATCTGTTTTTATTTCTATTCCTAGCATTTCTTTTAGAATTTGTTTACTAAGTTTATCTTCTAAATATTGAGGCACAGAATTATCTTCTACGCCTAATTTATCTTTTATAAAATAATTCAATACTTCAATATCTTCTTTTTGACGGTATTCAATTCCTAATTTTTTAAAGTAATCAGCAATAAATGTTTCATCATGATTAAAAAAATCTAGTCTATTAACATATCCAAATACATCATTTAATTCATCATCACTAGACGCAGAACTAACATAAGATCTAAACTTTTCAAATCTTACTGATTCTTTTCCTTTTTCTGTTAGTACTAGTTCCATCATTTTACTGTTCACTACCAGTTATTTGTTCAATATCATCAAATAATCTATCAACTTCATCCACAACAGAAACTTTTTCTACTGGAATTGGTTCTAGTTCTAATTTTTTAATTGTTGTGAGAATATCAAGCATTGATTTAATATAATTAGAATAACTAACTCGGGAAGGGTCTTCTTCTACAAATGATTTTTTTACTGCATCTAAAAAATCACTTATGCATTCACCTTTGTATGGTTTTCTAAAAAAATTATATTTTTCTCGACGTTTATTAAAATGTTTTTCAGCCCATCTTATCTTAACATCTAATTGATCATTTTTCTTACTTATTAAAAAGTCATAACCCTTGCATCCATTACCTAATCCTGACCAAGTGTGACCATAACGTGAATCGTTTGTACAATAACCTACAACTAAAACTTTTTTGTCTTTTTTAACAAAGAATGAACCTTCGATACGCATTGATCCAATACTATCAATCTTTTTTTTAACAAGTTTTCCACTATATTCTTCATATAGTTTATATAGTTTCGATGCGATTTCTTCTATTGGTTCTTCAAGACTTCCAAATTTCGATATTTTTTCATCTAGTTTAGTCATGTACAAAGATTCGGTTGTTTGTTTTTTTGTTAGTCCAATCATTTTATCTTCTATTTATTTTTCACTAGCATTGCTAGTTCTTATTTTTTTAATATCTGAGAACAAACTTGTTATTTCTGATTCTACTGTTTTTGCTTTTTTTTCTGTAGAATTGCATATAACTTCTGAAAAGAATTGAGGTAGTTCAAACATTCCTTTGATGTAATTAACATAATTTGATTTATGTACATCTCCATCTAAAAATGATTTTTTAACAGTGGTTAAAAATGACTCAATAGAATCTCCTGATTTAGTGATGTAAAAAAAATAATCTATTTGTTTATAACTACTGTCTGCATGTTTAGAAAACCATCTTACAGCAAATTTGTACTTGTATCCTGAACCAATTATTTTTTCTGATTTTTTAACAGTTACATCAAAACCCTTTTTATCTCGCCATCTATTTTTATCAACATCGTTAGAACATCCAAAATATATTTTATTTTGATCAACAGAATAAAAAACAGTGCGAGAACATTTATCTAAATTAACATAATTTTCTGTATTAAAATAAGAAGTTCCACTTCTATCAGAAAGCAGTTCATATACTTCAATAAACGCATCTCTTAATGGTTCTAAAAGTGAATCTAAATCCTCAATATCTCCTTCTAGTTTTTTCTTTTTTAGTTTTGGTTTTTCTTTTAATTTTTCAGAATCAATTCCTGTTCTTTCTTCGACGAGGTCTACAATTCCAGAATTTCGATCAGGATCTAATTGTTTTGCAATTAATGATGATAAAACATCAATATCTTTATGATTATCATATTCAATTCCTAGTTGTTTAAAATAATCCCCAATATACTCAGCACTATGAATCTTAAAATCGCCTTTAGAAAATTCGCTTAATTGAATTCTTAATTCGTCCTCATGTGCATTAGAAACATAATTTCTATAAGAGTCTAATTTAGATTTTACAGCTTCATCACGCATTTTCTTCACCAACCAATCTCAATTCAGCTTCATCTTTTCCAGATATTCCTGATATTGCACTTTTCAAATTAGAACTAATTCTTTTTCGTTTTGCTTGATTTGCTTTGATAATAAATTCTGGAAACCTGATTATTTGTGTTAAATATTGCAAGAATAAACCTGATTCATATTGCCATTTATCTGCTTCTGTTTCTTGTTTTACAACAGAAATTAATTCATCAACAGATTTAGTTGATTTCCTAATAATAGAAGAATATGAATAACTCGGCGTACTTCCTAATAACCTAAAATTAAAAATATATTTATTTTTCTTTTTAAACAATGATGTCTTTTTAATTATTGTTGCATTAAATCCATAAAACATACTGCATATATTTTCACCATCTTTATATTTAAACGTCGCATCATCAACCCAATGCAAATATTTACAAGTTCCAAACTCAACTTTTGATCCTTTTATTCTATAAAACAAATTTGTCTTTGTATCTCCTTCATCTAAATCTTCTTGTTTAATGTAATGAGTTCCATCTCCTTTCTTAAGAAATCCTTCGCATAATTCGATTAATGATTCTTTAAGTGGTTCTGCAAGTTCATCAAGTATTGAAAGATCACTTACTAAATCATCTGAACTAGAAAGTAATTTGTCTATTGATCTTCGTTTTATTTTTTTCTTTACAAATTCTAATGATTTTGTTTTCTCCCGACTATCCAACTCATATGCTAAACATTCTGCGAGTAAGTCAAGGTCGTCAATACCAGAATATAGTTCTGAAGGTAAACCTACAGATTGATAAATTCCTTTTGCATATTCAGCAGAATGAAGTCTGATATTATCTCCTTGTACTTCTAAAAGCAATTCTCTGATATTATCTGATTCAGTAATTTGCTTTGCAAATTCAGTATATAGCTCTTTCTTTTCAACACTAGTATCTTTAATTTTAATCCCTCGCCCGAATTAATTGTAAATGATAATCAATATCACAAATTAAACTAGTAAAAGTCAATTATCATAATATTCGCCCCTTTTAATCTCAACAAATAATTCTATTTCCCCCAACATCAAATAGATTAATTAGGATTATATTATTACTATTATAAGTAGGAATACCTTGCTAATTTATAAATGTTTCCATAAATTTCTTATTTAGTAGTGATGACAAAGTTTTTTATAAAGAGTTATCGAAAAAAATCCTAAAAAAGCAGCATTTTTGTCAAAATACAGTCTCCATTTATAAATAAATAATTAAAATGACTAAACAAAAAAAACCAAAACTCCATGAAAAATCACTTGTTGTCTTTCAAGGAATGAAAATAAGGAGAATATGGTATGAAGGCGAATGGTATTTTTCAGTAGTTGATGCAATACAAATTCTTACTGAGAGCCCTACACCTAGGCAATATTGGGGAAAAATAAAAATTAGAGAATTTAAAGCGCTTGAGTTGTCCCCAATTTGGGTACAACTGAAATTAAAGGCTTCTGATGAAAAATATTACAATACAGATTGCGCAAACACCAAATCTATGTTTCGAATCATCCAGTCCATCCCATCTAAAAAAGCAGAACCTTTCAAACAATGGCTTGCAAAAGTAGGTTACGAAAGAATCGAGGAAATTCAAAATCCTGAGTTAGCTCAAAAACGAATGAAAGAACTTTACAAATCTAAAGGATATTCTGATGATTGGATTGAAAAAAGAGTCAGGGGCATCATAGTAAGAGATGAACTTACAGATGAGTGGAAGAAGAGAAATGTTAAAGAAAATAGAGACTATGCCATCCTTACAGCAGAAATAAGCAAAGAAACTTTTGGAATGACTCCTAGTGAATACAAAAAATTTAAGGGGTTAAAAAAAGAAAATCTAAGAGATCACATGAATGATTTAGAACTTATATTTTCAATGTTAGGAGAAAGGGTATCAACAGAAATTACCCGAAGTAAGAATGCTCAATGCTTTGAAGAATGCGAAGATGCAGCAAAACAAGGAGGAAGTGTGGCTGGCAAAGCAAGAAAAGATGCAGAAAAAAGAATAGGTAAACCCATATCAACAAACGAAAATTACAAACAAGTGTCAGAAGAAAGAAAGAAAAAAAGGTTAAAATAGCTGCTTACCAGAAAGAACTAATTCTAAAAAAAACCAAACCTAAAATTCCTACCAAAACTCCAAAAATCATAGAAATTTTCACAATTCTTACAAAACTTAAGAAAAAGAAGTCAAAAGGATACAATTTGATAATATTATCTTCGACTGGATCAAATAACCAACTATCTCCTTCAAAAAATAAGTAATGAAATTCATTAAAAGTATTATCAAACTGAGTTGACCCAATAAATCCAAGTAACACAATTAAAAAAACCACTAATCCTCCTAATAAACAAATCCAACCTAGTACTTTAAATCCTTCAATCCCATAAATATACAACAACAATCCTAAAAATATTAAAAACAAAAACACAGAAAGCATTAACACACAATCCAAAGCACCAACTAAATTTTTTACATCTACTAAATGAGATTTTTCACGTGCATTAAAAAAATTTAATGATTCAAAGTCATCAATTAATAAATCAGACCTAAAATAATCAAGCAAATCAGAATTAACAGCATTAATCTCAGAACCACTATAACCATTTTCAGAAAAATAATCATAAACTCCAAAATTTTCAAAGCTTTCTAAATAAAATTTATCATCAAACATAACATATTTTCCAGAACCTAACATAACAATAAGCGGAATAAGAATAACGAGAACAAAAATAATAAAATAATAAAACCCTTTTTTCCAAGTTTTCTCAAACATATTTTCATGTAAACAAAATATACTATTTAGATTTTTGCATTTAAACAAATGTATTACGCAAGTTTTATAAATAAGCAAGCCAACCCTAATCATCAGAGGTGACTTAAATAAGCCTCTGTGCTTATTCTATCTAAAATGGATGAATCTAATAATAATTCAAAAAAACTAGATACTCAGAAATTAAAACAAAAAATTTCTGAACTTGAAAAAAAAGTAGCTTTGCTAGAACAAGATAAATCTAAAGTGCGAATTGAATTAAAGTTTAAAAATGCACTTCTTCAAGCTCAATCAAATACTTCTTTAGAAGGTATGCTCGTTGTAGACGAAAAAGGAAAAACATTATTGTATAATCATCGTTTTACAGAAATGTGGTCAATACCTCAAAATATTTTAAAAACAAAAAATGATGATCAAATGGTTTCTTATGTTTTAGATCAACTATCAACTCCTGAAGATTTTGTTTCCAAAATTCAATATTTGAATAGTCATCCTGAAGAAAAAAGCCATGATGAAATTGAATTTAAAGATGGAAAAATATTTCATAGATATTCAACACCTCTAAAAATTCATGACGAAAATTACTTAGGTAGAGTGTGGTATTTTAGAGATGTTACTGACTTAAAAAAAACACAAAAAAAGTTAAAAGAAAGTGTTGAAAGTTTTGAAACTATTGTACAATCAAATTTGGACGGAATAGTAATTTTAAGTGAAGACGATACAGTTTTATTTGCAAATAAAGAAGCCACAACTATTTTCAAAAGTCCTGTAAATGAATTTATTGGGGGGAAAATTAATCTCGACAAAAAATCTGCCAGAGTAGAATATCCTATTAAATATGATGGAGAAAAAACAAATGATTATGAGGTCACGATCAATAAAACTAATTGGAAAGGAATCCCTGCTCATCTTATTACCTTTAGAAATATTACTCTAAGAAAAGAAACAGAACGTGAATTAATAACAAGTGAAGAAAAATTTCGTTCATTATTTGAAAATTCTAAGCAAGCAGTATATATTAGTTCTCGAGAGGGTAAAATTAAAGATTTAAATTCTGCAGGTCTTGAATTATTTGGGTATTTGCCAGAAGAAGTTAAAAAAATACATGCTAAAGATTTATATGAACAACCTAATGATCGTAAAAAAATAATTAAACTTATGGAAGAAAAAGAATTTATTCAAGATCATGAAGTTATGATGAAAAAGAAAAATGGTGAATTGATTGATGTTCTTCTAACAAGCAATGTTAAGCGAGATGAATCTGGAAAGGTTATTCAATATCAAGGAATAATTCATGATATATCAGAAAGAAAAAAAATGGAAGAAAAAATTATTCAAGCTCAAAAGATGGATTCTATTGGTAATCTTGCAGGAGGTATTGCTCATGATTTTAATAATATGTTAACAGGAATCATAGGTTACGCAGAACTTTTAAAAAATTTAGAAACTGATGAAAAAAAACATAGATTTTTGGATAATTTGATAGGTTCTGCAAATCGATCTTCTGAACTAACAAAAAAACTTCTTGGTTTTGGAAGACGCGGAAAAAATATTGTTAAACCAGTAAATATTAATGAAATTATTAATGAAGTTTATTCTATACTCGAGTATACTGTTGATAAAAAAATAGAATTAAAAACTTATTTAGATGAATTAATTAATGATATAGATGGAGATCCTTCTCAAATTAATCAAGTTATTATGAATCTTTGTGTTAATGCTGCAGAATCAATGTCTGAGGGCGGAAAATTAGAAATACGAACATCTAATTTTTACATGGATGAAAAATTTTGTAAAAAATATCCTAAATGTAATCAGGGAAATTATGTTTTGTTAGAAGTTAAAGATTCAGGTTGTGGCATGGATAATAACACATTAAAAAAAATATTCGAACCTTTCTTCACAACTAAAAAAGCAGGAGATATTATAGGAACAGGCCTGGGTCTGGCTACAACATATGGAATTATTCAAAATCATAAAGGAATAATCGATGTTAGTTCAAAAAAAGGAAAAGGATCTGTTTTTAAAATTTACTTACCTGCAGGGCATGTTAAAATTAAAGAACTAGAAAAAACAGACATAGAATCAGTAGAAAAAAACCAAGGACTCATACTGATTATTGAAGATGAATCTTTTGTTAATGAATATATAACTGAAGTTTTAGAGCATAAAGGATATTCAACATTAAAAGCGTTAGATGGAACTCAAGGAGTAGATCTATATGAACAAAATCATAATAATATTGATGGCGTTATTTTAGATATGAAACTGCCTGGACTTAATGGAAAAGAAGTTTACATCAAAATAAAAGAAATTAATCCTTATGTAAAAGTTTTGTTAACCTCAGGATATAGCAAAGATGGTCATGCTCAAGAAATATTAAATCTTGGTGTCAAAGATTTTATTCAAAAACCATTTGGACCTAAACTACTTTTAGAAAAAATATATGACCTACTAACAACAAAGGGTTAAAAAATAAATAGTTAGAATAAATAATTAAAATAAATAGTTAAATAATAAATCTAAAAAAATAATAATACTTTAAAAAAGCCAGCATTAAAAAACTCTAAATTTATATTTTCTTATTCTGTTTCAAATATTGGAATGCACTTCTTGCAGCTATTGCACCTTCTGAAGCTGCAGTTACAATCTGATCAAATCCTGCACTTCCCGTCGAGATATCTCCTGCTGAATAAACTCCTGCAATATTTGTTTGCATTTTTTCATTTACAACAATCCTTCCTCTTTTGGAAACATCAACGCCTAAACTTTTTGCAAAGTTAGTCAAAGGAATTCCTCCAATTTCAATAAATACTCCATCAACTTCAATATTTTTGCCTGTATCAAGATCGATTGAAGTAACCATTTTTTCTCCATTAACTTTTGCAAGATTTGATTTTCTGATAATTTCAATATTAGGATCATTTTCTACATCGTCTTCTCGTGCAGGTTCTGTTGTTAAATGATCTCTACGAATTATCATATATACTTTAGAAGCAATTTTTGATAACATTTGTGCAGCCATTGCTGCTGCGTCTCCGCCACCAACTACTGCAACAGTTCTATCTTTATAGAAAAATCCATCACAAGTTGCACAATGCGATACTCCGCGACCTTCAAATTCTTTTTCTCCAGGAATATCTAATTTTCTTCTAACAGTTCCTAATGCAACAAGTAAACTTTTTCCTAAATAAGATCCTCCTCCGCACATTACTTTGAATAATTCTCCTTCTTTTACAACTTCTTGAATTTCATCCATAATTATTGGAACTTCAAATTTTTCTACATGCGCTCTAAACTTTTGCATAATATCAATTCCAGATCCTATCAATCCAGGCCAGTTTTGTATATCGCTTGCAGTTGATGCAAGTCCTCCTGGCTCTTTTCCAATTATTGCAACATTCATCTTATATCTTGCAGCATAGATTGCACAAGTCATACCCGCAGCACCTGCGCCTAAAATAAGAATATCATAAACTTTATCATTATTTGAATTTTCAGTCATAAAATCACCTTTGTATATAATAATCAATTAATATAATTTATATGAAAGAATTTCAACCAATATATAATATTTTCTGTGTGCTTATAACTCTAATAAAAATTTTGCAGTTGAGTTGGATGGTTTTTCAATTTGATTGGAGACTTTTGCGGTTTTTTCCACTGAAAGTTTATTAAGGAGTAAAAGCAGAAAATATTGTATGAAAAAAAGAAAACCAACAGCATTAGCAACTAACAATTACAACAACTTAATTTAGATCTTAAGTCCATTCTCAATAAAGGTTTATACAAAGCATATAAAGCAGTTGATAATCTTAAAGTTCAAACTTATTGGCAAATTGGTGAAAGAATTGTTAGAGAAGAGTTGAAATATGAGGATAGAGCAGGATACGGAAAAAAATTAATAAAACATTTAGCTACAGATTTGAAGATATCGAGAGCATTGCTTTTTGAAGTGATACAATTTTATAAAGTATATCCAATAGTCCATACACTGTGTGGACAATTGAGTTGGTCGCACTATAAACTCCTAATAAAATTAAATGTAGAAATTAGACAATTCTACGAAAAATTCACAGTGTACAATTCATGGAGTGTTCGTCAACTAAAACAAAAGATTAAAAATGAGGAACACTTAAACAAAACATCATACAAAAATACTCCTTCAAAAAGAACTATTTCTCTTCCAAAACCTGAAGATATATTCAAAGAATCATACAATTGGTCTTTTCTTAAACTAACATCGAATCATACAGAAAAAGAACTAGAATCTGAGTTAATTAATAACATTCAAAAAACTTTGCTAGAATTCGGTCATGGTTTTTCTTTTTCAGCTAGACAACAAAAGATTTTAATTGCAGGTCAATGGCACAAGGTAGATTTAGTTTTTTATAACAGGTTTCTTAGATGCCCAATCCTTATAGAACTTAAAACTGAAAAATTCAAAAGAGATCATGTCGCTCAAATGAATCAATACTTAAACTATTTCAAAGAAAATGATTTGATCGAAGGTGAACGAACTCCCATAGGAATTATTATTTGTAAAGAAAAGAATCATGAAGAAGTACATTATGCACTAGGCGATTTAAAAAAAGATATTTTTGTTGCAGAATATAAAACTTACCTACCTAATGAAAAAGAACTCATAAAAAAACTAAAGAAAATAAAACAATAACTGTTCTAATTCAAACCATTCTTACCCAAGTAACCAATAGACATTCCTTGATATGCTCCAAATAATTGATTTCCTGAAACAGTCCCAAAATCAACCTCTCGTTTCTTTTTTACATACCCTCTGTGTTTTCCCATTTTAAGTAAAGCTGCAGTTACAGGAATCCAGGTTGGCGCAGGAGTAAGATATGCCCCCAACCTCAGAGTTTCATAAAGTAAGGCTCTCCTAAATCTTTTTCCTTTTGGAGCTTCTGGTTGAGCTTGATATACTTTTACTGCAAGCATAACTGGTAAGTTTGCAATACCAATTTCTTTTGCCATTCTTTTGAACTTTGCTTTTTTTGATTGCGATTCTGATTGATCTACAACATCATCAACAGCAGCATCACCAACACTAACTTCAGCATTTCGTCTACGTCTAAACCATATCCATCGTCCATTAAGTTTCGCTGTTAAATTCATTTTGTTTTATTGTTCTTTTTCTTGTTTTTCTATTTGTGATAATAATTTGTAACCTTTTTGTATTGCTGTGTCCATCGCACCAAATAAAAATTCAGGGCTAGTATTAACTCTGCCAACCCCGCATACAAAACTTTTTGTATCAATACTAGGATATTTTTCATTTAATGATTCGCCTACAGTAGGACATAAATGTGCAATACAAAGCATTGGTTTGTATAATTCTAAAGCGCATCCTTGCTCATTGTGATATGCGCAATGATTTTTTTTATTCTTAGGTGTGTGTCTGGCATTAGCCAATTCTTCTTTATGTAAATCAGGCCATTGATCAATAGACTGATATCTTTCAAAATGATTATAATCACAACATCCTCTACCTCGATGATACTCCTCTTCTGTTACGCATTGTTTACAAATATTTTTAGTTAGTTTTCCTAACATTTCTTCTAATTGAATTGTTCTGAGCGCATATCCTAAATTAAACTTATTTATTTGATCACTTTCTGAATTTTTTAGATATCTTCTTAAGGAATAATTGATTAATTTTTTTGTGACTTCTTTTTGTTTATTTTTAGTAGGAATTATTTTAAAATCAAAATCAGAGTGTTTTTTTCTTTCTAAAATTTTTTTAACATTAACCTGTTCAAACGGATTTTCTGGCAAATCTAATTTAATTACCTTCAATTTATACCAAAGTTCACTCTGATAAAAATAGTTTAGTTTTTTGACGAAATCATTTCTTGTTTTACTTGTTAATTTACCATCTTTTTTTAATTCATGTTTAAAAGATTCTGAATGAGATAATTTAGCTTCTTTGAAAGATTGAATGACCTCTTCGCGTGTTCCAAATAATGTTTTCAAACATCTTTGTTTGTGTTTTTCTTGATCTTGACTTACAACTGCTTGAAAAAATGATTCTGATTTTTGAATAAACTCTCCAAGTTCCTTTTCAGTTTTTACGTGTTCAGCTCGTTCTTTAATCAACTCATAATCTTCAGAATTTTTGCATAATGGGACTAAATCAAAATATTTAATAACTGATTCTGCCATTTGTGAAACATAATTATTCTCAGCAGAAACAATAAACTCTTCTGCAACAATATCTAAAAAACTTTCATAATCCGTGCAATCAACACATAACTCAGACCAATCAACACTCAAAGCATCACTAAACTCAGTAATAACTTTATCACTAATTTCACGTCGAACATCGTCACCAAGAGAATCAAACCTACTTCCAACATCATCTACTTTATTTTCAATTGTTTGTGCTTTTGCTGTTTGTTGAGTCATTTTATTATTTTAATTATTTATTTCATCTAATGCAGCATATCCTGTTTCAACTACGTAATCCATTGCATTCAACATTTCTCTTGAATCATATGTATTGCTCCTCATATCATTAAGTTTTTTCAAAAAATTATTTACTTTAGGTGATTGGTATTTTTTATTTGCACGATAACGAATTTTATCACACACGTAAGATATGCATAATATTGACTTAAATAATTCTAATGAACATCCATTTTTAGTGTAATAAGAACAAGGAGTTGATTTTCTTGATAGTTTTTTCCCCACTACTGCAAATTCATCTTTTTGAGCATCGAGCATTTGAATTGAAATAATACCATCATTAAAATAATTACTTTCGCAACAACCAACGTTTTTTGTATATCCTCTTAAACAATTAACACAAAATTCTTTACTAACCACTCCCATCATTTCTTCTAATTGCGCAGTTCTAAATGCATAACCTAAAAGATTTTGATCTAAGGTTAACACAGCCAACTCTTTTTTTCTAAAAAGTTTTGACTTTTTTGTACTCATTTCTCGTCTAACCACATAATTAATTAGTTTTTTAGCAACTTGTTTCTTTTTTTCATATGTTGGAATTATTTTAAAATTAAATAAAGAATTTATTCTTTTTGCTAAATGATTTTTCACATTTAATTCAATTAAGTTCGAATCAAATACATCACCAGGTCTTATTGTTAAAGCAATACCTAATCTTTCTTCATTAACACGAACTATTGAAGCTCTAATATATTCCCTATCATCATCAGATAATTTATCATTTGAAGGAAGCACACTATGTGAGTTAGGATGAATTTCTTTAACAATTCTCTTTATTTCATTATACGGTTTAGAAATTATTTTTTTTGCAGTTTCTTCAAAATCCTGCAGTTTAGTTTTTATTAAATCACTCAAAAATAATTCTGAATTTTTCATAAAAGTCTCAAATTCATTTTCTGTTTTTACAGTCTTTGAAAGTTCAACAACACAGGCATAATCTGAAGATTCAACACATTCAGGAACAGAATCAAAATATTTTATTAATGACTCTGCCATTTGTGAGTAATGAGTTTGTTCACTAAAATTAATCATTTCACTACTAACAACATCTAAAAATATTTCATAATCACCACAACCTACATCAAGCTCAGACCAATCAACACCCAAAGCACCGCTAAACTGAGAGATAACATCATCAATAACTCCACGTCGAGATTCATCATCAAGAGCATCAAACCTACTTCCAACATCATCTACTTTGTTTTCAATTGTTTGTGCTTTTGCTGTTTGTGGTTGTGTCATTTTATCAGTTTTAGTTTATTAATTATTTTGTTATTTTTTTTCTAATTCTATTTTATCCAACTCATTGTAAATCCTTGCTCGGTTATATCTTTGAAGCATTACTGGATAGATATTAATTGCTAAATTAATTAATGTTCCATATGCTGCAATTTTAAATGATCCTGTTTGAATAAATCCTGCAGCGAGTGCCGCCATTATTATTACAGCAGGAGTATGTATTGATTCAAATATTCTTGTAATAGGTTCGTATTGTCTCAATCCTTCTTCTTTTGTTTTTGCGTTTCTGATTGGATGTATGTTAAATAATTTAGAAACATATTCTCCTCCTGTAGGCACTATTTTTTTAAAATAATGAACTCCTAACCCTTCATAGATTCGTCCATCTTTCCAACGCTCAATCGATTTTGGTCGAAAATATTTTTCAGCATATTTAGATGAGGATGATTTAATTTTTTGACGCAACTTAGTTTTACTAACATCATTAATATTTTCAGGTTCATCTACTAACGACTCTAACGGAGAACATTCTCCAATATTGCTAACTACATATTTTTGTTGTGCTTTTACTATTTGCGTCATTTTAATTTTTTAATTTATTTTAATTTT
>JABJCP010000016.1 GCA_018668595.1 Candidatus Woesearchaeota archaeon | reverse complement strand
GAATAATTCTTTACCTTTTTTTGTTTTAAATCTTGATGGCATTTCTTTTTTCCACATCGTTATTATTTCTTTAAAAGAATCAGGTTCGTATTTTTCTTTTAAATGGTTAATAGATAACTTACTTAAACTATCTGCATCAACAATAATTTCTTCGTCTTCCTTAGTTGCTTTGTGATTATCTGCTGCAGAGATTAATCTAAGAATAGTTTTAATATTTTTATTATTATAATTTAATTCAGTTAATAATTTAGTGGCAAAAGGTTTAGAATTTTTATTGGCTTCATATTCATAAGTTAGCATTACTTTAAAATTAATTTTACCTTTTGGAAGAACATTAAACCAACCAATATCATGAATAAGTGCAGTAGTAATTAGTAAATTAAGATCTGATCTTCCTTTACCAAGAACTTTAACCCATTTGACGACTCGTAATGCATGATTCCAGTCTCCGTCTCTGCATGCGAGGATGTGGGGTTTTATTGTTTTGATGTTCATTTTGTGGTGTTAATGAGGGGAGGGATATAAATGTTTTTGGAGTAATATTTTGAGAATATCATTATCAAAAAAATCTTTTGAATAAGTCTATAAATTTAGCAAATATCGCTATAATCATTACACCAATGATTAGATTAAAGAAAGTTACATTCAAGAAGGAATTAAACTCTAGCTTACTAGTCAAAGTAGATATAATTGTCACTAATAAAAACAATCCAATTATTCCTACAACTATTTCTTCTAATCCTCTACTTAGTGCCATTTTTATGTTTACCAAACAAGTAACCCATTATAAGAGTGGTAATGGATGTTAAAGATGCGACTGCATATTGAGAAACGTTATTTTCTAGTTTCCACAATAAAAAACCTAACCAAATCATACAACTAGCTGCTATGAACAATGCACCTACGGTTATAATCAACTCTATATTTTCATCGTGAGTTCTAGGTTGTTTTTTAGCCATATAATTACAAATAAGTTATAAGAATATTTAAATGTTTTTAAGAAAATAGAGCAATATTTAAATACCCGTAATGGCTTTAAAATAAATATGTCAACTAATCCCAAATTATCTAAAAAGGAACTTAAAAAGGCATCGAAAAGAAAACAAGAGTTAGAAAAACAAGCAAACTATTGGCATAATTCAATTCCTAATTTTGATCATACAATACGTAATAGTTTAACACGTGATGTTCAAACGGTTTTGAATTTTGAACAATTAAAATTAAATAAAAAATTATATTTGGGAATAAATTTAAATAACTGGATCAATATACTAATTTCAATATTTAATTTAGTTTTGTTAGCAATAAATATTTATCTAATACTCACATAATAAGTAGAATATCTAATTTGGTGAAAAGAAAAATATAAATTATTTACACAATCATATCTAATTATTAATTAGAATTGTTTTGGTTTTTTTAATGAGCTTTGGGAATAATTATTTACCTTTTTTTGTTTTTTATAAAATAATTTAAAGGTTTCTAAAAAAGAAAATTACAACAATCCCTATGGCAATCTTCTTCAAAATCTTTATTAATCTTTAATTCCTTACTTTTATTTTTATTATGAGGACAAATTTTATATTCAGAAAAAACACATGATCGACACATCTCCTTGTCCTGAGTAGGTTCAAAATTAGAATCATTAATGTCCTCAATCAATTTAAATAATTCCAAACGCATATGTTTACCATCTATGTTAAAAACTTCTTTGTGACCATCACCAAAAAAGAAAACAATGCCTTTGGTTACATTATAATTTTTCTTTATTGCGAGAGCATATAGTTCAATCTGTTCCTTTGCAGAGTTTAATTGATCTTTCTTTTTTTTAAAAATCCCCTTTTTGTAGGTTCCTGATTTAAACTCAATCATAGTGTATGTGCCATCCTTGTTTTTAACTAGTAAGTCAATTCTACCCGTTATAATCAAATTATTAAAAGTAAAATGAAATGGCATTTCAGGTTTAACAATTGATTTTAATTCTATTTTAAATTTAGACAAATACCTCATTAATTTTTGTTTATATTCATTCATGTTGGCAGAGTATTTATCTGATATTTTTTCTATTATTCCCTCCCAAGAAAGGTTTTTGTTTTCTAAAAGAACTAAATTAATATGATATAACAACGTGTGGATTTTTGAACCGTAACCTAATTCTCCTTTGTATGGAACTATCATATTATAATGAAATCTTAATTTGTACGCATATTTACATCTCCAGTATTCTATTAATTTATAGTATGTCATGTTAAGCATTTCTTTTTTCGATTTCAATGTTTTAATCTCCTTCAATTCTTCACCCTCGCTTTGAGATAAAAATTTATTCAAACCTTCACCATGACCCCATTTTTCAATGTTAACTAAATTTGTTTTTTGTAGAATATCTACGTAATTATTTTTATTTTGGAAATAGCTTAAGACAAGCAGTTGCATCGATCTAGTTATACCTACATAAAAAGCTCGTTTAGCATCTTCCGATTCATCATATTCAGAAAATAATTCTGCTATGTGATCTTTATTCATGAGCTTATAATTATCTTTTGTTAATCCCGGCATAATTATAACTGGATATTCGAGACCTTTAGATTTATGAATAGTCATGATCTTTACTGAATCAATATTTGAATGAATTGGTTGTTCCGTATCTAAAAATGACTTATCTAATTTTTTCAAACCATATATGAATTTTTCAATGTCTTTACTCGAAAACATTTGTTGTTGTTGGTCGATAATTTCGGAAAGTTTTGCAATATTGAACATAACTAATTCATCATTATTTTCAATTACTTTTTTTATATAATTAGAAGATTCTAATAATTTAAATAATATGGAAAGAGGTTTACTATCAATTAATTTATTATACAATTCAGATTCCTTTTTTATGTTTATATCTAAAAAGTCATTTTTAATATCTTCTGATTTAGCAAGGAGTTCATAACAATCTAGTAAAGCGATAATATAATTAAGATTAAATAAACTTCCATCACCCATTATTTCATATTTTATTTTTTCATTATCTAACTCTTCCATAAATCTTTTTGCATCTTTTTTCACACTTCTAAATAAAATTGCGACATCAGAATATTTCTTAATAATTTTATCCGTATGTAATTTCTTAATATATTTAGAAAGTTCTCTCGCTTCTTGATTTTTATCCTCATAAATAAATAATTTGGGTTTTACTCCTTTTTCAGTTATTTCACTAATTAATTCATCTTTATTTCCAATAATTTGTTCATCTGTGGGTAAGTTAAGAAATTTATTTGAAATATTAATAATATTTTCTGTTGAACGAAAATTTATTTTTAATTTATATTCTTCTACTTTATGATATTTATTAAAAGAAGTATTAAAATTTTGAAAAATTGTAACATCTGCCCCCCTAAACCCATAAATACTTTGATTAACATCACCAACAATCATAACTTTATTATTTAAATTATGAAATAATTTAATTAGCTTTTCTTGAGTTCTGTTTATGTCTTGATATTCATCAATAAATAAATATTCAAACTTGCTGTTTACTATTTCTTTTAATTTATCATTTGAATTTATAGATTTTATTACCACATTAATTAAATCGCCAAAATCAAATTTTTTTTCAGAATGTAATTGACTACAATAATTTAAATATGCTTTCTTTATTATATGATCCTTGGATTCAAGTTCTTTAATAGAATAATTATCTTTTATTCTCCCAAAATAATTTTTAAGAGCATATACTAAATTTTGCATGAACGGAAGATCTTCAGTTTTAATAAACTGAATATTTTTTACAATAAATAAAAATTGACCTAATTCATCCAAAACTGTAAATTCTCTGTATTCCTGAAAAAATTGAGAATTTTCTCTAATAAATTGGGTGCAAAAACCATGAATAGTAGAAATATAGAATCCTTTCTGTTCAGGCATCATTTCTTGAATCTTTCGTTCTAGATCTTCTGCCGCCTTATTAGTATATGTAATTACGAGAATCTTATTAGGTTTTACGCCATTATCGACTAATCTTTTGATTTTTTCGATTATTAATGTAGTTTTACCGCTACCAGGTCCTGCAACTACTTTTATGTTATTTTTAGTATCGTTTAATACTACTTTTTTTTCTTCCGGTAAATTTAGTTCATCAGACATTTATTAAAACCAACTCTTCTTTTTAGTATGTGCTTTTTTCATATGTTGCGATTGATTCTTAAAAACCCAAAGATTATCAGAATCATTACATCGCTTTCCCCTAAAACCACGATGGACAACTTCACCAGATTTTAATCTTCTACCTATCTTTTTCTCAGCAGCCCATCTTGATACTTGTTTTCCACTATTAGAAAAACATCTGTATCCATTTTTATTCAAATATGTTTTTGCCATTTTAATATTTCCTCCTAGTTCTTGCGCTAATTTTTTGACGCCGCACATTACCTTTACCACCCCTACCACGACCTCTAGAAATTCTAGGACCATATAATTTAGCTATAGATTCTATATCTTCCAGTGCAGGAGTAATATGGCCTAATTCGTTAAGAACTTTATCAAATATTAACTGAACAGAAAGTCCATGATCATCTATGAACTTCATTTGTGATGGATAAAGTCTTATATTTGCTCTGCAAGTTCTTCTTTCTCGCAAAGGCATTCTTTTAACATCTTCAAGTTTCATGTATATCACCTTGTGTTGTTTTTTGTACGTACAGTTAGTATGTACTATGTACTATATAAATATTTCGATGTTTGAGAATAGAAAATAATGATTGGATTTGTCCGAGGAAATCAAGTCTTTTTAAATCTGTTAACAAAAATTTATATAGTGGTTATGCGTGATTTATAGCATGAATAAATACATTGTAGAAAAAGCAGGAGGTACACAAGTACAATTATGTATTAAATGTTATAATGAATTTCCAATTCATTTAAACCTTAATAATGGAATCTGTAACGATTGTTATAAAATATTACAAAATGATGAATTACTTACCCAAGCTAAAAAAAATAGTGATGAAAATAAAAGAATATCAACAATTTTAATTATACTCACTGTAATAATTGGCTCTGCAGAAATATTATTGTTCATTGAAAATATTGTGCAAATAACAAACCAAACGATTCAAGAAATAATAGGGTTTATTGAAACCATAAATCCTGCATTAATTATTGGTTTGATAATCATATTTTTAATTTATTTAAATAATAAGGAGAAATAAAAATGGAAAAACTTATTAAAATAATACTTGGAGAATTTTCAATTGCTTTTTTATTTATTTTTTTAATCTTAATAGTGCAAGAAATATCAAAAGTTCTTCCTCAAATGCCAAATGTTATTCCCCTACTCCTAACAGCATGGGTTATTTCTGGTATTGCAACTCCTTTTGTCATCTGTTTTGAATTAATAGAAACATTATCTAATTTTAAAAGATAAAAAAGTATAATTTTTATTATTTAATAATTTTCTCCAATTCATCAATAATCCAAACCATTCCCTCTGTATCCAAACAACAATATTTCAATAAATGTTCTCTTAATTTATTGTCTTTTGTTTTGTTTTTTATATGACTGATAAAATATTGAACACTTGCATCTAATCCATTATTTATTTCTAAATTATCATATCCGTTTCCAGTTATTGCAGGTAAAACTTTCTTTATTGAATATTTACCTTTTTGAATTGGATTATAATAATGATAATTTTGAAAAGGAATAGCTAAATCAATAATTCTATCAAGAACATCTTGAATCCAATCAGAATGTTGTGGAAAATCTTCTGCTAATTTTTTAAGAACAGAAATTTCAAATGATTTATTAAATACTATTACACTTCCTTCTCCTTTAATTTCATTTTTTAATTGTTCTAATAATTTTATTCTAGGATCTTCTTCTCCTGTAGCTAAATATTCAAAATGTTCTAATTTTCCATCTTTATGTTGAATATGTAAACTATATTGAAAAGGAATCTTTTGATAAGGTTTTGATTTATTAAATATAGGAACAGCAGTATCAAAAGTTTCAAAATCAAAGTGGAATAGAGGGTATTTTAATGAATTTAAGGAATGTTTAATATGTTCTATAGAAATTTGAATTTTGTTTTTTATTACTGCTTCTCTAATAACCTCATCTTTAGGTTTAAGAATTGTATCTTTAGGAATATCCTTAATATCTTGAATACCTTCTTCAAATAATTTCCAATATTGTCTCCAATTTGTTAATTGAGTTATGTTGTTTTTTGGTAATGTACTCCAACACTCAGATTTTAGAGGGCAAATATAAGGTTTATTGCAGTTTTTTGAGATTGTCATATCTGGAGATGTTTCTTGGTTTAGTATTTTGAGAAATTTATTTGTATTTTCTTCTATGTCTTGGATTGCATTAACTTGTTCTGTGACTTCTTCTCTTTTTACTAATTCTTCGGGGTTAATTTCATCATTTTTTGTGAATTCTTTATTTAAGTGAAGAATGAAGCACTTGTTAATTTTAATATTTAATTTTTCCAATACATATTTTTGGAAAGCTAAATCAGAAATGTGTTGAGGTTTAACTTCTGTTGTAGATTTAATTTCATATAAATTAAATTTATCGTCTACAGGTTCAAGAACATCAGATCTGATGAATAAATTATCGTCTTTAAAACTTGCTTCGAAGATAATTACATTATTTTTTATTAATTTTTCAGTTTGTTCTAAATTTTTATTAAAATCTAGATTTTCTAAATTAATACCTTCAGGAAAAAGAAGTCTTGCGAATTTTTCAAATTCTGCACCTTGGTCAAAACGATGTTGGTCTGCGATAGAAACTTCAGGAAGAAGTTTTTTATTAGAATGCCAAAGAAGTCTAGGACATTGAAGGGCTGAGATGAATTTGGATTTTGTTAGGAGTGTCATTTTAATGTTAATTATTTGCAAAGAATTTCTTATTTAATTAATTTTTTAGTTTTTTTTATCCGTTCTTTAGCCACATTAAAAAACTCTTCATCAATTTCTATTCCTATAAAATTCCTGTTTAATCTTTTAGCAATTACTCCTGTTGTTCCTGAACCCATAAACGGATCTAAAACAACATCATTTTTATTACTCCCCAATTGAATTATTCTTTCAAGCAGATCTTCTGGTTTTTCAGCAGGGTGTTTAGTTATATGTCTTTTTGCATTAATCGTCCACATATTTCTAAGTTGTTTTCCGTTGTTATATTCTTTTCCTTTTTGATAATTAAATTTATATTTTTTAGTTTTACTTGCTAACCAAATCATTTCAATTGAAGGTGCTAATCTATTTGGTTGTAATTGGGGCGGAGCATTTGGTTTATACCACACAACATCATTAATTATCCAATATCCCATCCGTTTGAGTAAAAAACCTACAGATGGATGGTTATGTAATGTTCCTGAAATCCAAATAGTCCCATCATCAGTTAAGACCCTCATACATTCAAGTATCCAATCATAATTAAATTTGTCAATATCATCAATCATATCCCAAACTCCTTTATCACATTTTACTTTTCTACCATTAATACAAGTGATATGATTTTTTCCAGAAAGATTATAAGGGGGATCTGCAAATATCATATTTACAGATTTATCAGGCATTTTTTTAAGAATGCGTACGCACTCCCCTTTTTTTAAAGTAATCCTCTTTTTGACCATAATAAATACATAAAATACATAATATTTAAATATGTTCCCTTTTTAAAAAATAATAGAGGAATTATAATGAAACAACCTTGGTCAATCTCAACAACAATAAGAAATCCCGAGAGAGTTAGAGACTTTTTGAAAGTTTTGAAATTAATGGAAAAAACAAAGTGGACAAAAGAAAGCCAAGCAAAATTTCAAATTATTTTAATTCAAAATAGAAGTTACGGTTTTGGAAGCTTACAATTTTATAGCGGTCTTCCTAAAAAAGATATTGAATTAATTGAAAATCTGAAAAAAAAAATTACATTTGACAAAGCTAAAGATATTTTTGAAAAGAAAAATTATAAAGATCCTTCAATGAGAGGACGACAATCATTTAATTTATTAAAAAAAATTGGATTAGTTTATTTAGATGAAAATAATAAAATAATAATCTCAAAATCAGGTGAATCTTTTTTGAAAGAAAATTATGATTTAACTGAAATTTTTTTTAGGAGTTTTTTAAAATGGCAGTTGCCTAATAAAGCGACAACAGGTTTTAAAGACGGATTCAATATAAAACCGTTCGTAGGAATTTTACACTTAATAAAAAAAGTAAATTTGTTATGGTCAAAGGGTGAAAACAAACCTGTCGGATTACATAGAAATGAATTCTCAATTTTTGCACATCTATTAATAAATTATAATGATATTTCTAAAACTGCTAAAACAATTATAGAATATAGAATAGCTAAATCTAAAATTAGAGATAAAAAGAAAAAGAAAAATTTCTATAACAAGTATCATTTTCAATATGTAAAAGAATTTTTAAAAACAGACGATGAACAAAAAATTAAAAAAGTTATGGCAAACTGCATTAAAGATTATCTAGATAATACACTTAGATATTTCAGAGTAACTGGATATATTAGTTTAAGAGGGGGAGGGTATTATATTGATTTAGAAAAAAGTAGAGAGATAGAAATTAATCTGCTTTTGGAATCTGATAATGCTTCTATTAAAAACTTCGAGACTAAATCAGAATATGATTTTTATTTAGGCAATATGACTTTGCCCAAACTCCCCTGGGAAACCAAAGAAACACTACATAAAATAGCAAATGAAATCATAAACGAAATTAAAATATTAGACGCTGAAATAAACTTAAACGAATTTAAATTTGAACCTCTTGAAAAACTAAGTATTGATGGGTTAAATCAGTATATTGAAAATTTAAGAAAATATAAATCGTTATTATTTGAACAAAAGGATCGTACTGAATCTCAAGGATTAGATAAATTAAAAGAATATATTAAAAATTTAAACGAGATTTATGGATTACCTAATAGACCTTTAATGTTGGAAAAATATATTACCTCAGGATTGAATGCTCTAAACGATGCACTTAGAATCAAGCCAAATTATTCTGTAGGCGATGATAACGAGCCAAAAAATACTGCTCCAGGTGGAAAACCTGATATTGAATGTTTTTATGAAAAATTTAATTCTATCTGCGAAGTTACTCTTATGAAAAACAGAAATCAATGGTTTAATGAAGGTCAACCTGTAATGAGGCATTTAAGAGATTTTGAAATTGAAAATAACGACAAACCTGCATATTGTTTATTTATTGCTCCTGAAATTCATAGAGACACAATAAATACATTTTGGCAATCGATAAAATATGAATATGAAGGAGAGAAACAAAAAATAGTTCCTTTAACAATAAAACAATTTATTAGATTATTAGAAATACTTGTTAAAATAAAAGAAAATAATAAAAAATTGAATCATACTAAATTAAGTAAATTATATGACAATATTTTGGACGTTAAACAAGTTTCTAATTCGTCGGATTGGTTAAATATAATTTTTGAAAAAATAAGTGCATGGGAATTAGAGGTATTAATATGAACAATATTCTAAATAAAAATCATAAAGGAGATTGTATTAAAGTAATGAAAAACATGCCTAAAGAGAAAGTTCAGTTAATATTAACAGATCCTCCTTATAATGCTTCAAAAAATGGAGTGAATTTGCCTAACAATAAAACTGGCGGAGCTTATTATAAAGTAAATGAAAAATGGGATAAATTTTCTCCTAAAGAATATCTTGATTTCACTAAAAAATGGGTCGATGAAGCAGATAAACGTTTAGTTCCAAATGGTTCATTTATGGTTTGCGGATCTTTACATAATATTGGAGAAGTAATTATTGTATTAAAAGATAAAGGATATAAATTTATCAATTTAATAACTTGGAAAAAAACTAATCCTATGCCTAATATTACTAGACGAACTTTGACACATTCTACAGAATTTATTGCTTGGTTTGCAAAAGGAAAAGGATGGAAATTTAATTATGAAAATATGAAAAAATATAATCAGGGAAAACAATTAAAGGATGTTTGGGAATTTTCGCTTTGCCAAGGTGCTGAGAGAATTAAAGGAGATAATGGGAAGTCTGCTCACCCAACTCAAAAACCATTAGAGTTATTTAAACGATTAGTTGAGATGGCCACAGATAAAGGAGATATAATTATGGATCCATTTATTGGTAGTGGAACTACTGCTATAGCTGCTGAAATGATTAATAGAATGTGGATAGGTATCGACAATAACAATAAATACATTAAATTAGCTAATAAAAGACTAAAAGATTTAAGAAAAAAGAATCAACAATAACATCACATTTTAAAATTCCATTCACCATTCACAACACCTTCTTAATCCACTCAATTTGATCATCAAATACATGCGCTGAAGTAGAAAAGGTCGTCAACTCACCAAATTCGCATCCAACTTTTTGTCTGACGTAGTCTTGTATTAGGAATATTTGATAGATGTTAGCAGGCCATCCGAAGAATATGTCGTTGCTTCTGACTATTGCTGTTAGGTGTAATTTGTTGTTACGGAGTTTGAAGTCGAGGAAAACAAGTCCTGGTGATTGATGGATTTTAAGACTTGAATGTATTAATGGATCCCAAAGTGATGCAGTTGCTCGTCTTGTTGAAGGATTTGATTTTAATAAAGGAATAATATAATCATCTAATTGATTAAGTGAACCTCTATAATTAAATAAAGAATGTCCATAACTATATTCATAAACAGGATTAGTATTTTTAGAAAATACAACATTAGAAATTTCTGATAGTGAAGGATAAACCCATTTTTGTAAAGAATTAAGAATATCAATAGGAGCAGTAACATCAATAGAAGGATCTGTAATTGTAACTTTAAGATTTAATATTTCAATACATTTACGAGTAGACTTAGGTTCTTTATGAGAGTCAGGACTAGAAGTGATAAATCTAAGTGCACTTTTCCACGCTTCGAGGGTTGTTTTTTCAATTATTTCCATTTTGTTATTCGAGTATCTCTTTTATTTTAGATATAAATAATACTGCTTTTATTCTTAATTGTTCAACATCTTTTTTATTAAACAAAAGATTTGTAGAATAGGTTGCAGATTCTCTTTTTTCTTTTGACTCAACATAAAATAAAATATCTTTATAGTCTAAAAAAGTTGAAATTATTTCTATATCCTTTCTATCTAAACCATTTTCATAAAACTCTTTTATTAATACACAAAGTGTTGCGAGATGATTTTTAGAAGAATATCCTTTTGACATTATTAATGCTAATGCTGCATGATAACTAGCATAATAACAACCAGTTATTGCCCAATCAGAAAAATCAAGTTTTATATTCTCTGCTACAAATCTTAGATTATGATTTGCTTTTTGTAAATGTCCTTTTATTTCTTCTTTATCTACAGGTTGTTTTTTAAGAGTATTATCTAACAAAAAATTATTAAGTTTTTCGTCAATAAAATCAGAATTATCCATTAATTTATTTAAGTCATATTCCCTCATTGTAAATCACCTCATAAAAATAAAGTTGATTAAATATAGGATATCCGCTTAACAATGCAGACTGAACCACTTTATCATTTTTTAATTTTAATTCTTTTAAAAAATTCGAAAAATTCATTTGAAATGAACTAATTTTTATGGCATGCAATGCATCAACTTCTTTTTCTGCATCTTTTGTTGAAATTTTTCCATCAGTCACCAACAATAAATCAATATCTGAATTAGTTGAATAGTTATTTTTTGCAGTAGAACCAAATAAAATAATAAATACTGGTTTTTTTGGAAGATTTTTAATAAAACAATCAATTGCATTCTTTCTTTGTTTAGGGAGTTTTTCAAATCTTTCAATATCAAAATATTCAAATATTAAATAATTAAATTTATTAGAGTTCATACTAAATTTCTTTAAATTTCCATCTTTTTCTGATTTGAGTACCTTCTCTTTTTCCAAATAAGCTAAAAACCTAGTAACACTAGGTTCATGAAGTTCTGTTTGCCTAGCTATCTCTCTTAAATGGAGTTTTATCCCTTTAGATTTGTAAAATAACCCCATAATGTTTCTAAGTCCAGGTTTAAATAATGTTATCATTTTTGTAACGATTGTTATAATTATTGTAACATTTAAATAATTTGTGGTTTTTTGTTGATTATTGGTTTTTTATTTTTTTCTGCATTACTGCGGCAGTTCATGAAATTCTATGAATTTCATATTTCGAAAATGGTCTTGCATAAATCAGACCATTTTCTGCTGTAACTCAGCAACTCGTTTTACTCGTTACTGAAATCATCAAAACTTTGTTTTGAAAAAATTAAATGCTGCGCATTTAACTATATGCCAAGGCAGTAATGCTGTTGTTGTATGATGTAAATGATTATGTTTTCTTGTTCTTCTTGTTCTTTGTTTTTTTGCTGTTGTTTGATTATAATTATGTTTTCTTGTTCTTCCTTTTCTTCTTTGTTGTTTTCCTTTTCCTTTTCTTCTTTGTTGTTTTCTTGTTCTTCCTTTTCTTCTTTGTTGTTTTCCTTTTCCTTTTCCTTTTCTTCTTTGTTGCGTTCTTCTTCTTTCTCTTTCTCTTTTTCCTTTTGTATTCCCTTGTTCTTTTTACTTAAAAAAATGTGTCAACTTTGTATCTCCTTGGTGTGATTCTCCTAAGTCGTAAGCAAAGAATGGTAACTCAAATGTGCTTAGTAAGACGTTTAATTCTCTAAGTACTAATTCTGGCTTTACTAATCCTGTTCTGTGGAAAATAATAATATCTCCACCATCAAATATTTTGAATAACTTTTCCTTTGGCTTGATACTATTAATATAATCCTCATCATGAAACTCTTCCATCTTAGAAATTATAAGCTTGCCATAATTTGGATCACTTAACCCATCTCCAATAGCTTCTTTTGCAGCAGACGAAAATGCAACCTTAAATCTTGTTGGAATACCGCATGCTAAATAAATAGTTTCTTCAGCATTACAAAACTGATCCACTTCAGATTTTGCACTTTCAAACAAATCCACCATAAACTCTTGATCCATATCTTTTTGCTTCCAACCATAATTCCAAAAACGAATAAAGTTTCGACTAAGTGAAAAAATATCCCTCTCAAAACCACTATTTGCATTAACTAACTCTTTAAAATAATCATCAGAACCGCGACGTTGAACAACATTAGCTGATAAAAAAGATTTAGTAATGTTCATAATAAAAGAACGAAACGCAGATGCGCCGTTATAATTTTCAAAAAAACTTTGAACATCAACAATAATGCTAGACTGAGAACAAACAATATTTTTAATTGAAGTTCCAAACCTAGATTTGAAATGAGAATACTCCTCAGAATTAAATGTATAAGGACCTGCCTTACCTATAAAACAAGGAGTGTCAATTAAATCATTATTCTTAAAATACATTTTACGAGAAGCATTAGAAAAAAGTTCAATTACATCACGAAAAAAACTACGATTAGACTGAAGCTCTTTAATCTCAATATCAAAAATCAACTTAATATCTTTAGTTTCTAAACTAAGATATAATTCCAAAATAGAAAGTAATTTCTTAGAATTCTTCTTATCTATATTAGAACAATCAATAATCAAACAAATTCTTTTACCATAAACCTCACACTCATTAATCAACTCCTTAAAAAACTCAGAAAAGTCATCACAAAAATCCAAAAGTAACTCAAAATTATTAAGAGCAATACAATCATTAATATTAGAAAAAAAACTATCAATATCAGAACTAAGCTCTTTCATAGAACTATAAAGACTACACTCAATCAAAACACTATTAAGCCGCTCAATCCAAGTAGACTCTTCAAATTTCTTAATAATACCCTTTTGCTCATAACCTTCAATAGGCATTGCAGGCATAGAAGGTTTTGAAATCACAATTTTACGCTTATGCTTCTCAATAATAAACTCCTCATTTTCACCAAGACACAAACTATAAAACTTCTCGCCCTTAGATCCTTCTTTAGTAACCTTAAGAATTTCCTCTTTAACAAGCTTAGCTAAATAATACAACACCCTTCTATGCAACTGAGCTTTCAAACGCTTAGCCTTAAGAATTTGTGCAGAATCATGAATATAATTAGTAAATGCATACTCAACATTTTTCCAATCATCAGGAAAAGTCAACTCAACAATCTCAGAAGTAGAAAAATCACGATTAGACTCCTTCTTAAACAACGATAGAATGGCAAATTCTGTTTCGTGCATATTACAAAATAGTAGTGGTTCAGGAATATATAAACATTTCTGTTTCAGGAAAACGTCGGAAAATATACACCCATAGCATTCTTTTATAAATGGTTCAGGGAATTTCTGAAACAATCAGAATTATTACGAGAATAATCTTTATATGTCAGGATTGCTCTGACATAATGAAAGAGATTTAGTTGTACAATCTCAAATCCTAACTGCAAGCTCTGACTTTAACTGGCACCAAAAAATTATAGCCAGGGCACTAGCAGTACTAATTTGATAAGCGTAAATCAACAAGTAGATTTATCTTTATGGGGCTCTAATCGAGAACCCAGATAAAAACTGAAGAAGGGAGGGGTGAACAAATAAGATGGATGAAAAATCTATACAAATATTATCGCATCTACGAGGCGATGCGAGAAAAAATCTAAGTGTAATTGGTAGAGAGCTAAACATGCCCATATCAACAATACACGATAAAGTAAAGAGATTTGAAAAAGAGGCAGTAAAAAAATTCACAGCACTAATAGACTTTCAAAAATTAGGGCTAAATAGTGTGCATATGATAATCAAGTGCGGAACACAAAAAGAAAGAGTAAAAGAATATTTAGTACACAACCAAAACATAAATTCAATCTATGAACTAAATAGCGGATATGATTTTTTACTAGAAGTAGTATTCAAAGAACTAAAAGAACTAGACCATATGATAACCATGCTAAAACAATATGATATTAGAAATATAGAAGAATTTGTAACAAAAAACGAAATAAAAAGAGAAGGATATTTAATGGGATAAAGAGGGTCACGTATGACAATAGAAGAAATAGATGAAAGATATAAACTAATAACTGATAAAAATAACTTAGGAAAAAACTGCAGAGGAACATCACTATATTTATTAGGGTTTATTGAACAAGATTGTGACTTTGACCCAAAACAGTTTTTTTTAGAATGTGAAAAAAACAGATACGAAAGAAACGAAACCGGACCTGTAGGATCTATTGCAATATGGAATGATGGACGCTACGTCGCAGCACACACAGCAATAAAAATAGGTGAAAATAACTTTGTACATAGAAAAGGTGCTGAAGGAAAAATAAAAGTAGAATCTCTAGAAGACATGTTTATCGGAAGAGAACCTGACTTTTACATGAGAAAGAAGTAAAATCTAATTAAAGAATATTCTTGAAGATATAATATTATATTTTTAAACATACAAAAAAAACTTAACACCAAAGGGAATAAAACAAATACGCAAAAAATTACAAAATGAACAAATAATGCTCAGACACAAAATATCAATAAACCGCAAAGCGCCAGAAATAGCATTAAAAACAGAATAAAAATGAATTAAACCGAGAAACTAGAATAAACTCATTCTAATAACCATTTCCACACAGGCTTAACAATTATTTTTTTATTATCAACAATAAACTCATCTTCTTGATCATTAGTTAAAATAAATCCTTCTTTAAGTTTAAATTTCTTCATTGCTTCCAACAAACCATTCACTTCACGAGAATTATTAGAATTAGACAATGTCCAACAAACTTGGATTGCTGAAACTACCTTTTTCTTTTCTACAACAACAAAATCACATTCGAACTTATCTGAATAATAAAAAATAGTTCCTCCACTCTTCAAATTTAAAAAAACCAAGTTTTCAAGTAACCAACCAAAGTCATGAGTGAATTTCAAAGAAATATTATTAATAAACCAATTATCAACAACATAAATTTTTTTATGATTCATTAATTGTTTTTTCAAGCTATAATCAAATTTAGTTATTTGGTCAATAAAATAAGTTCTCTCTAAAAAATCAATATATTTTTTGATAGTATTAACACTATTTATTTTAATGAATTTTTTTAGAGAATTATAACTAAACTTCTGGGAGAAAGTAGTGATCAAATATTGATATAATTCTTTTATTTGTGAAACATTATCAAGAGAATATCTCGCAGCTATATCTTTGATAACAATATCTTCATACACTCTTATTAAAACTTCAGGATCCGAATAAATTAAATATTCAGGCATCCCTCCAGAAACTAAAAACTCTGCAAATAGTTTTTTTAATTCAACGCGTCGTTTTGATTCAAATAAATCTGCAGGTTTAAAAGCATACTTTTTGAATCTTAAAAACTCATTAAATGAAAAAGGTTTAACAACAATATCTACATGCCGCCCAGTTAATTTTGTGCCTATTTCTTTACTCAATAAATTAGCACTTGAACCAGTAATAAAAAACTTAAAACCTGAATTGTAAAATCTTCTAACAAATGTCTCAAAATTGTTTATATTTTGAATTTCATCAATGAAAAAAGTTTTTTTATCTCCAAACAACTCCATTAAAGTTTCATAAATTAAATTGAAATTTTCTGCTTTAAAATTAAATAAACGTTCATCTTCAAAATTAATATAATAAAAATCTTCATCAGAATAATGCTTGTTTATTATTTGTCTTAAAAGAGTTGATTTTCCACTTCTACGCAGACCAGTAATTACAACAACATGAGGCAATTTGATTTTTTTACCAACTAAATCTAAAACATTCCGTTCTAATCCTAGTTCTTTATTCAGAATGCTTATTCTCTGTTCTATAAGAACCTGTTTTAGCTTATCTTTCGATATCATATTTATAAATAACACTAACCAGTATATAAATGTTTTCATTTGAAATGAATAAAAATAGATAAAATTGTTCATTTAGAATGAACAATTTTTGCCTACACTAAATAGGAGATCATACTTTATACCCTGCCTCGCACACAAAACCAGGAGAACAATTAAAACAAATATTAAAAAGAGCAACGAAATTCTAAGCTAAATGAACAAAATTGAATTATTATTACCTGCAGGAAACTGGGATTTGCTAAAAGCTGCAATAAACAATGGAGCAGATGCTGTTTATCTAGGAGTTAAGGAATTTAATGCCCGCAGACGAGCAGATAATTTTGAACTTGATGAACTAGACAAAGTAGTATTGTATGCACATGAGCGCGGAGTCAAGGTTTACTGCACACTAAATATACTAATTAAAAATTCAGAAATAACCAAATTCTTTGAAACACTAAAACAAATATATCTAGCAGGAACAGATGCAATAATAATACAAGATATAGCACTACTAAACATAATTAAAGAAACTTTTCCAGAAATGGAAGTTCATATATCAACACAAGCAGGAATAAATAATACAAATTTCTTAGAACTAGTAAAAAATGCAGATAGAATAATATTGCCTCGAGAGTTGAGTTCTGATGAAATTAAAAAATTATCTGGAAAAAAAGATGCAGAAATATTTATACACGGAGCACAATGTTTTAGTTACAGCGGGAAGTGTTTATTCTCAAGTTGTCTAGGAGGCAGATCTGGAAATCGAGGACTATGTGCTCAGCCTTGCAGAAAAAAGTATAATGGAGAATATTTACTAAGTATGAAAGACTTATGCCTTGCAAAAAAAATACCTGAAATAATTGAAATGGGAATTGTATCACTTAAAATTGAAGGGCGAGTAAGAAGTATAAATTACGTCGAGGCTGCAGCAAAGTTTTATCGCAGCGCAATAGACTCATATTACAAAAGAGACTTCAAACTTAACAACGAATTATTCAAAGAATTAGAACTAGCATTTAATCGAGGATTTACACAAGGATATTATTCAAAAGAAAAAGAAATAATATCCTCAGACAGTGGAAAATCAAGAGGTTTATTTTTAGGAACAATAAGAGAAGATGGACAAATAAAACTTGAAGAAGATATAGAAATTGATGATGGAATTGGAATCTGGCTAAAAAATAGAATAGATGGAGCAATAATAAAAAGAATTGAAAACAGAAGAACACAAGTTGACTTTGCAAAAAAAGGAGAAACAGTAAATATATTTATTCGAGCAAACCCTGAAACCAATATTTACAAAACATCAACATTGAAAAGACCAAAAAGAATTAACTTTGAAAAAAATAAACCAATTGAAAATGAAAAAAGGAAACTTGAAGATATCAAATCAAAAATATTTGAAATCAAAGAAACTAATAACACAATTTCTAAAAAAGAATTGCTTGTAAGAGTTCATTCTAAAACAGATGGACTTGAAGCAATAAAAACAGGCGCAGATCATGTATTTTATAATATATTTGAACATGATTTTGAAGAAAAGTTTGGAGCATATATTCCAATCATACTAAATGATGAAGAAATAAAGCAAGCAATAGAACTAATTGAAAAACATCAAATAAAAGATATTCTCGTCGGAAATTTAGGAGCATATGCTGCTTTAAAATCCAACAAAGAGTTAAATTTGTACCTTGATTATTCAAATAATGTATTTAACGATCTAGATTTAGAATATTACAAAAAATATGAAAACACAACTCCTATAATTTCTCCAGAACTGAGTTTAAAAGATTTAAAACAATTTCAAAACAACAAATTTGGAGTAATGGTTCATGGAAGAATTGTTTTAATGAACACAAAATATCAAAAGCTGCCAAAAACACTAACCGATGAAAAAAAATACACATTTCCTGTAAGACAAGAAGCTACTAGAACAAAAACTCATACTAATTATTATTATCAAATTTTAAACAGTGTAGAACTAGGACTTCTCGAACGAATAAATGAATTATTCAAACTAAATATTAACACAATATTTCTAGATTTAACTCAAAACATTGCCCACACAACAAAATTATATAGAAATATACTTGACAGAAAAATAACAGAAATAAAAAAAGAACAAAAAAAACAATTTACTAAAGGTCACTGGGATAAAGGAGTTATTTAACCTTTACTCACAAAAACCCATTTCGAAATTAACACCATCAACAATTGCTTGGTATTCTTTAACTTCTAAATAGGATCTGTGCCTTGCAGGACGCTTTACAGAATATTTATCAATATCAATTATTCCTTTACTCTCAACTAAAAGTTTACTGTCCTTAAACAATACTTCATCAATCTTGCCATCTGAATAACCATGTTCATCATCTGCAGGATTACTTGACTTGTAATCAACAAGAACTGCGTCGAGATTACCTTCTTTGTAAACAGAATAGACAAATAAACCCTGACCGCCACTAACTGCAACAGTATACATCTCAGATATATCATGAATTCCAAACGGCACTGGATGCTTAGGATCTGATGGATCAACAAAATCGTTTGCCGAATACAGAGCATCTAAATTTGGTGCAGAATCATACTCATCCCAAAAATCACTTTTTTCAACTACCTTAGAAGGTTCATTTGGTGTTGGAGTTTCAGCATTAGTTTCTTGAGTTGCGCCAACTAAAACAGACGCTGCAACTAATAAACTAAGTGCAGAACTGCCTATTGATTTTTTATCTTTCATTTTACCACTCCTAAAATTTGTTTAAATTATTATTAGATTAAATTATTCTTTTTTTACAATTACATATGTTTTATTACGATTCTTTGTATCTCCATTAATAAAACCCATCCTATTCAAATATTTGAGTGTGCCATTTGCTTCACTAAAACCAACATTCGGGAAAACCTTTTTAAGACACTCTTCTACTTTTGCAGAAGTATCATAACCCTTTGCAACAGCAATGTATGCGAGATTTTTTGCAACATCATAAATATTGTTATTAGATTTTGGAAGAGTTAGTCCTAATTTTTCAGCTTCGCCATTTATCTTAGCTACCAAATCAGTCTTTTTCTCCCCAGTATAAAAATTACTGACATAAACCTTCTTGCCCTTCTTGTCGATCTTTCTTAGTTCACTGGTTTTGTAAAGTGCAATACCTTTATTTTCAGAACTGATGGTTTTTTCTATAAAATTCATAGCAGATAATAACAAAAATGAATTATTAATGTCTCTGACTAAATCTGCTTTGTCGTCAATATTGGGGAAAAGTTTTAATAAATTTTCTTCTGCTTTCTTTTTAGGTCTAGGTACATTCCTATACTTTGCAACCTCAACTTCCACAAGCATTTTAATTAAATCCTTTTCTTTAATAACTTCAAAACTTCTATAAATCGAAGGGTCAATACACAGATTAAGCTTTGCAGCTTCAGCACAAGCACCAATCAATAACTCTCCTGCAGAAACCTTGGATCCCCTATAAGTTTCCTGAAGATTAATTATCTTCTCGAGTAAATCTCCTGCACGTTTAACAGAAAGAACACCAGGAATATATGCTATTTGTTCTTTATCCGGCATGAACTTTTTTGGTTTTTTTGAAGAATAATTTTTCTTAGGTTTTGCTTTTTTTGTTTTCTCCTCTAAAATATCAGAAGCACCTTTTTCTTGAGTAAAATATCTATCCAAATTTATCCGATAAACTTTCCTACCTTCTTTATTAGGATCATCTGCTTTTTCAATCACACCCCATAAAACTAAATCACGAAATGTATTTGAAATAAACCTATCTCTTTTAGCAACACTGTCTTTTGCTTTCACGTCTGTAAAACAACTTTTAAAATTTTGATATGCGTCTGATCTAGGAACAAATTCTTTTTTACTAGACTTAGCCAACTCAACTTCCGCCATCATTAAAGACAACACACGTTCTCTAATTCTAGTATTATAAACTGAAACGTCAAGTGTTAAACCAAGTTTTTGTGCTTCATTAAAAACAGACTTTGCTAAATTCTTCGCCTTAGACTTAGAATACATATATCTTTTTTCAAGATTTACTCCTGTTTGTTCTAGTAAATTATACAACTCTGTTAATTCTTCTAAATTTTTAACAGGTTTTTGGTCGGGTTTTTGTTCAGGTTTTTGTTCAGGTTTTTGTTCAGGTTTTTGTTCAATTTTAGATGTATTTGGTGTTTTCCTTTTTTGCTCAGGTTTTTTATCTTGAACATCAGAAACTACAAAATTTCCTGCATTTTTATGACGATAACTGCCTTTTTTATTTTCTATTTTTACGTCGAGAACTCCTCTTTTTGCAAGTCGTCTATACCCGTTATCAAACACAAGAGTTAGTTTTTGTTTGCCAGATGATTCAAACCCAGGGAACCAATCAATAACACGGCTATACGACACAGTACGCGGTGAAAAATCTTTTTCTTTAGCAACTTCTAACTCAATTGCCATCCACGCTAATGCACCATACCACCCTTCAGGCCTCTGGAATTTATACTTATTCAAATCGAAAACTAAACCAACTTCATCAGCACCTTTGCAAAGAGATTCTGCTAAATCACCAATTGATTTCTCATAACCAAAATAATTTTCAGTTAAATCAAGCCCATTTAATTGTAAGATATTACAAAGTGCAGCTACATCATTATTTTCAACAAGTGCGCAAAATTTTGTTTTCGGGTCTAGCGCTACTGTTGATTCTGAATCTGCAGAGGTTTTGCTTGATGTCAAAGGCGGAGGAGTTTTATCTTCAGGTGTTTCTGATTTTAAATAATCTCCATCACTACCATCAAAAACAACTCTTTCTAAACTCAATAAATCAAGACCCACACCTGCCAAATAAGATTTAGACTGTGAATAAACTTTTCCAATTTCTGAAATTACATCAACTCCAGTATGTTCTCTGGATTTTGAATTATCATCTCCTTTTGGAACTAAATATCTTGCTTTGAAAAAATCAGGTTCAAAAGAAATTTCAGGATTATATTTAGACAAGTTTATTGTGTCTTGAAATTCATTAAACAAACTTGAATTTTTAGAATCATCATCCGCAGGAACAAGCAACTCAACAATATAATTATTTTTATCTTGACTGTTTAACACAATACCTGGAATTGATGCTTGTTTAGATTTTAAAAATTGAACCACATCTTTTTGATCTTGCGTAAGAACGGATCCATTCTCGACTGCATTTAATTTTTCACTAATATCTTGGTAAACCTTTGCAGATAATTCATATTTTTCCTTAGCCTCTTTTGAAGCAGATATTGCAGCATTTTCTTGATCAACATTAATTGCTTCAATAACCATTTCAAGAGCAGCTTTTGAATCTGCAGGAACAAAATCAGGAAGAGTTTCTAATTCAACAACTTTTGAATCTCTGTAAGCTATTCTTTGCTCTGCAATATTTGCAGCACCAGATAATTCTTCATACTGTTTTGTTTGTTCAAACGGTTTTGAAAACTCCGCAACTGAATTTTTTAATTCATCCAAATCCCTAGTTTTAATTCCAGCTTTTTCAAGATCAGGTTCGATTAACTCAATCACTGACTTAAATCCTCTACCTGCATAATTTTTCAAAGCTTCAAAATTTGCATCATCAAGAGATCCATAATCTTTTGCAATTTGATTAACTGCAGGAAGTTGAGTATATAAGTATAAACCTAAAGCACTTTCTAAAGATTTTTCTGTTAAATCAACACGTTTCTTTGCAAGGTCTAATTCTTGTTGAAGTTTTGCATACTGTTCTTTTGTATCAGAAATACGGTCTGCAATTAATTTAGATTCTTTTATTGCTTGATCTGTTGCTGTTTGAGCTTCATCAATTGAATCTTCCATCACTTGTTTTTCAGATTCAAGACTTGAAATATATGAGTCTTTAGATCTTAATTCATTTTCTAAACTGCTAAGATTTACAGCATTTTTACCTAATTGATCTTTTAATTGTTTGATTGTTTTTTTATACTCCACGGCAGCACTACTTTTTCTCGCATTTTCTAATTGTCTTTCTAAATCATTATTTTCTCTTTTCAAAGCAGATGCTCTATCAATAAGATTAAAACCATCACGTTGAGTTCCATTTTCGTCTAAAAAATATTGATAAAATGCAGCATTGCCAGCTTCATCACCAAAAATACCATTAAGATAAGATACAATCATACGAAGACTTTTGAATTCAGGTGTTTTAACTTTAAGAGGATCATTACCATCTACCAACTTACCAAATGCGAGAATTGCCGACGAGTAACCTGGAAAAAATCCATCTAAAATATTAAGAGCATTATCTGCCTCTCCAAGAGTTCTTTTTTCTAATTGTTCATATGATTTTTTTAACTCTCCAAGTTCTGCTTTATATTCATCTGCTTGACTATTTGAAACTGCCACTAATTTTTTAGCAGCATCAACATCTTGGTTCATTTTTTCTAATGTTGCGGCTATAGAAGAATGTTCTTCTAAATCAACTCCTGAACCAGACTTAGCAGCTTTAAGAGCATTTGTTTTCTTTTCTAACTTTTCTTTTAATTCTTTTTGTTGTTTAGTTAAATTTTCTAACTTTTTTCCTTGAGTTTCAATAAGCTTTGTTGTTGTTTTCAACGAACCCTCAGCAGTAGACAATTTAGTTTCTAATTCATTATTTTTTGAAACTTGGCCAGCATAATTTTCTTCAAAATCAGCTGCTTTTTTTGCCAATGAATTTCGTTCTGACTCTAATACTGAATACATAGCATCAAAACCACTAACTTGTTCTTTAGCAGCATCAAGGTCTGTTACCAATTTTTCATTACTAAAAAGATATTCACGATTTTCTTGTTGAAGTCTTTCAAGTTCTGTTTGCAAACGCTTTTTTGTTTTTTCAGTTGCTCGAATAATATCTTCAACAGACTGATTTGAAAGATTTTGTTTTGGAATTTGTTTTTTTGAATCAGATTTGTTAGCCATATTTTTTACCTCTGGTTGTTTGTCGATTTTAATTTCACCTAATAAAAAATTTTTAATTGTTCTATGTTTTTTTTTCCCAGTTTCAATCCAACTAGTTATCAGGTCAACTGGTGCATCACTTTTTAATTCAACTTCTTTATCAGAAATAATACTTCCTTGAATTGCATAACCAAGATTTATTGCAGCTCCGCGAATTGTTCTAATTAAATTCATTGGAACTCCTTTTTGCCCTTTAATTGGTCCTGTAAGTTTTAATGAATATGATTTTAATTCAGATTGTTCATTAGCAGAATTGTTATTGCCATTACCATTACTATTACCCTTACTTTTACCTTCACTTTCGCCATTCTTCTTCCCACTACCTTTCTTAGCCATAGATCTATCTCCCTAATCAACCTCAATTTTTTTAGAAACTCAACTTATTACTTGTTGATAATTGCATTAAACAATCTAACTAATAATTTGTTGTTTAAATCTCCCACCCACCTATAATATAATAGAAAAATAGCAGTTATTTATAAAATTTTTGTTTTTTTTATGACTTTCGAGTAATGATTAAGCAGTTGAGTTGGCAGAATCGCCCATTTCTGAAAATAGATTAAAAAACTACAGACTAAAGTCCGCAGTAGTCATTACAACAACAAAAATGATTTATAAACCTCACCTTGAAAAGTGATGCGATTTTTTTTGCAATATAAAGCGATTCGAAAGATTAATAAACTACTTTTTACTTTAGAATAGATAAAAAAAGAGGCATCGAGACAATAGCTGCTGAGTTAAAATTAGCACAATAACGAAAAAACGCGGAGAGGTTAAAAAAATGAGTGAAATAAATTCTTCTGATACTGTAGGTGAAAAAGTAATGGATAAAATGGTTTCTGAAATTGTAGATAAAAATAGAAAACTAATGGATAAACAAAAAAACCCTACACCCCACGAAACAGCCAAATTTGGAAAATTAGTTCCAACGCTAATAGAAAAAGGAATAGACAGCATAGATCTTTCAATGTTTGACGATGCTACACGAACCAAACTCCTAAATGAAGTAGGAGATGAATGTTTGAAAAAAGGAAAAATGGCAGAAGCAATCAAAGCATTCATGTTTGTACAAAACAAAGACAAACTAACCGCAATAGGAAAAAATTATGAAACAGTAGGCCTATTCTCAAATGCAATCGATGTATATGCACTAGCACAAAATGTAGATGCGCTCAATATTCTCGGCGAGAGATGTGCAAAAGATGCAAAATTTGCAGACGCTATAAGAGCATTTAAAGCAGCAAAAAATCACGACAAATTACGCCTAGTAGGCGATGAATGTGTAAGACGAGAAAAATGGGATAGTGCACTCGAAATTTACAAAACAATAGACGACAAACAAAAACTCGTTGAGCTAGGAGACAAATGCTTCAAACACCCATTCTTTAATTATGCAGCAAAGGCATACGAACTTGCAGAAGATAGAGACAAACTTTCCAAACTAGGAGATGAATGTATCAAGCAAGGACTCGTAAGCACAGCATATGAAGTCTACAAATTAGCAGGAAATAGTATTATGATAGAGTTTATTAAATCTAATTTTAGCCAGAAGTGAAGTTTAAACCTGCTTAAACCCTAAAATCCTTATTTTTATTCTTTTTATTTATAAAATCCATAATATTTTTATAGTACTTTCTAATTTAGGCTATAGATAACTTTAATTATCTTATAAATTTACTTAAAGTTATCAAAGAGAGTTTTGATTTCGATGTCTTGAGCAACTAAATTTACAGATTGGAAGGTTAATCAAAACTATCTATATAATTTATAAATAGTGGTCGAATTAGACTACGCAATTACATCATACTAATAATAAACTAATATACTATAATAATATACTATAAGAAGCTAGTATACAATCACAAGAAGAATACAATCATAAGAAGAAAAAAAGGAGAAAGATAAATATGACTGAAACTGAACCAAAACAATCAACTGACAATCAAGCTGAAAAAATAGGAACTTTTGATTTTAACCAAGTAGAACAAGACGTACTAGACTTATGGGCAGAAAAAGATATTTATGCAAAAATCAAAAAAAGCTTAGCAGGAAAAAAACCATTCTTCTTTATCCAAGGTCCACCTTATACTTCTGGACGACTTCACATGGGACACGCATGGAATAATAGTCTCAAAGATATGGTTTTAAGATACAAAAGAATGAAAGGACTAGATGTATTTGACCGCGCAGCATATGACATGCACGGACTTCCAACTGCACGAAAAGTAATGGCAGAACTTAAGCTAAAAACAAAAGAAGAAATTGAAGAATACGGAGTTGAAAAATTCATTAATCGATGCATGGAATTTTCAAAAGAAAATGCAGAACTTATGAATATAGACTTATGGCGAATGGGAGTTTGGATGGATTATGAAAATGCATGCTTACCAATAGATAATAGTTATATTGAAGGTGAATGGTTCTTAATTAAAAAAGCACATGAAAAAGGACGTCTGTACGAAGGACTAAGAACACTCTGTTGGTGTTCAAGTTGTCAAACAGCAATGGCAAAACACGAATGCAATTATAAAGAAGTTGAGGAAGATTCTATTTTTGTAAAATTCCCTGTTGCTGGAAAAGAAAATGAATATGTAGTAATATGGACGACAACACCCTGGACCATTTGTTACAATCTAGCTGTAATGGTACATCCCGACCTACCTTATGTAAAAGCAAAAGTAGGAGATGAAATATGGATACTTGCAAAGGGACTGGCAGCACCAGTAATCCAAAACTTTACAGAACATAAATTAGAAATTCTCGATGAGTTTCCTGGAAAAGACTTAGAAGGACTCAATTATGAACATCCTTGGTCAAAACACATAAAATATTATGGAGAACTAAAAACAAAACATCCAAAAGTTCACACAATTATATTATCATCAGAATATGTAAACCTAAGTGCAGGAACAGGACTAGTACACTGTGCACCAGGATGCGGACCAGAAGATTATGAAGTTGGTCGACGAGAAAATGTACCCCCATTTAATAATTTAAGAGAAGATGGAATTTTCCCAGACACAATGGGAATGTTTTCAGGACTTCAAGCGAAAAAAGATGATAAAAAGTTTATTGAAGAACTTGATAAAGAAGGAATACTAATTGCGTCAACAAAAGTAGAACACGATTATGCTCACTGTGAAAGATGTAGCAGCCCAGTAGTTTTTAGAACAACAAAACAATGGTTCTTCAAAGTAGAAGATTTGAAAGAACAAATGAAAGACGCAAATCAAAAAATAAAATGGGTTCCAAAAGCAGGACAAAATGCATTCCACTCATGGCTTGATAACCTAAGAGATAATTCAATTACAAAACAAAGATTTTGGGGAACACCCGTACCAATTTGGAAATGTTCTGACTGTGGAGACTACGATGTTATTGGAAGTGCGCTTGAACTAAAAGAAAAAGCAGGAACAGTTCCAGACAATCTACACAAACCATGGATTGATGAAGTAGAAATAAGCTGCAAATGTGGAGGATTTAAGAAAAGACTCCCTGATATTCTCGACGTGTGGATTGATGCAGGAACACTAAGTTGGAACATACTAGATTATCCTAAAAATAAAGAATTATTTGAAAAATTATATCCTGCAGATTTTATTTTAGAAGCAAAAGAACAAATCAGAGGATGGTTTAACCTATTACATGTTGCATCATTTCTCGCATTTGACAAACCTTGCTTTAAATCAGTATACATGCACGGAATGCTCACAGATGTTGAAGGAGTAAAGATGAGTAAAAGCATTGGAAATGTAATTTCTCCATACGAACTTATTGACAAACACGGAACAGATACTATGAGAAATTATCTTTGTGAAACAAGTGCTGGAGAAGATATAAGTTTTAGTTGGGATGAGGCAAAACTACGTCACAGAAATTTGATTGTTCTTTGGAATGTACATAAATACATGATTGAAATGTCGAGGTTAAATGGATTTAAACCAGAAGGTCTCGACAGTATTGAAATTGGCGATGAAGAAAAATACATAATTTCAAAAGTTAATTCCACAATAAAAAAAGTTAGTGCCTATTATGAAACATATAAATTAGATGAACTAATTCCATTAATGACAAACTTGTTTTTAGAATTAAGTAGAACATATATTCAGTTAACCCGAAATAAAAGTTCTGGCAGTGATGCTGAGAAAAAAACAGTATTTAATACAATATATTATTGTTTAATGGAAAATGTAAAAATATTTTCAACAGTAGCACCATTTGTATGTGAAAAAATATATCAAAATCTAAAAACAGAATTTGGTTTAGAACAAGAAAGTGTTCATATGTTAGAATGGCCTGATGCAGATGAAAAATTAATTGACTCATTACTTGAAGAAGAATTTGAAATTGCAAAATCAACAATACAAGCTATTTTGAATACTCGAGAAAGAGCAAGTCTGGGCGTACGATGGCCAATAAAAGAAGTAATTATTGAATCGACAAAACCAGAAGTAAAAACTGCAGTTGAAAAACTTGGAGAACTTATTAAGACACAAACAAATGTTAAATCAATTGTTGTAAAAGAAGAATTTGACAAAGTTAAAGTCGGAGTAAAAGCAGATTATTCAAAACTCGGCCCTGAATTTGGAGATAAAAGTCCAGGAATCATTGCACAACTTGCAATGCAAAGTCCAGAAAGTATAATGAATAAAATTGAAGCAGATGGAAAGTTTGTAGTTAAAGTAAATGCAGAACCTTACGAGATTACAAAAGATCATTTAATGGTTACAAGAGATGTTCCAAGTAATTATGTAGACACTGATTTCAGAGGAGGATTTGTTTACACAGATACTACTCGAAATGAAGAACTAGACGGCGAAGGATATGCTCGAGAATTAATGCGAAGAGTGCAAGTACTGAGAAAAGAAGCAGGACTACAAAAACAAGATAGAATCACATTATTTGTAAAAGTTGCAACTGATTTGAAAAATAACATTGAAAAGTGGAAAGACCAAATAAAAGATAAAGTTGGAGCAGAGGCATTAACAATTTCAGATCAAGATGCTGCAAAAGATCACAAAAATAAAAAAGAAGTCAAAGTAAAAGATTATGTGATGCAGATAATGTTTGATAAAATCTAAAATTTTTTATAATTTCTTTCTTATTTTTACTATGATTCAGTAGTTTAAAATAGAAAAGTTTAAAAGAACTACATACATAATTAATAAAATTATGGACAATACAACAGAATTATTATCACCTCAACAACAAGGATTAATAGTTAGTGCAGCAGAAGGAAAACCACACATTCTAAACCATTACAAACAAGATGGCGATAAAAAAATTGCTCCAAAACCCACAGATGAACAACTAAATGTTTTTGTAAACCTACTTTCTAACGAACCACACTCGCTAATTAGAAGAATGAATAGCGCAATAAGCTGGATACATTCAAATTCGCGAAGAAACAGATATGTAAATGCAGCACTAGAATTAGAATTAATCATAGAACACCTATTATTTCCTTCAACAGGAGATACTGTTTCTAAAGGAATTCCATCATATTTACCTGATGGATATACAGACATGGGTCACAATGAAAATAATTTATACAGAAAAGGACAAGCAAAAATAAGATTTGATAAAAAATCAAAAGAACTTTCACAAGGACTCATTTATGCAAAAAAAGAATCTGTTGAAAAAGGATTTGGATTTGAACCAACAATTGATCAAATAAAGGTGTCAGAACAAATTTTTTGTTGGATAAAAAAAAATGTGAAATATGACAATTATGAAGTCGACAGACACGACATACGCGCAGGAGCAGAAACAGTAGTGATGGATTCATACAAAAGAGAGGATGGATTCTACGGAGTATGCAGACAAATGGCAATCTGGTTTCAAATGATGGCACAAACCGCAGGATTGGATTCGACAATAGTAAAAGGCAATAAGTTTAAAGGAAATATTTATTCTAGACATGCATGGAATAAATTGGTGATCGAAAAACAAGAATACGTCGTCGACACAACTACTACTCAAACAGACGGAAGTCCACACATAATTCTAAGATCAAAATTAAATGAACTACTTTACGAACCAACAGAACCAGAATTAAATTGTTATAAAATAAAATGGGGAAATTAATTAATAGATTTAACAGAACCATAACAACCATCTGTTCTCACACGCAATACATCTCCAGTTTTAACATATAATTTAGTTCCGACCATCAAATGTTTAAAATGCTGCATAGATCTTAAACCATCATGCCTAAGAATTCCAGAATAAGAATCAGTGATCAAAGTACAAGATTTGTCAAACATAAAATCTAAAGGAACTCCATAATTTAACAAATAATTATCCAATTTTTCAACATAAACAACACCTTGTTCTGAACAAGATTTAATTCTAGAATTATTAAAATCATCCAATGCTGCTTTATCCAATCCTACTTTGCCATCAAAAACAAAAACAGGCGCATCAAAACCTTCTTTATCAGAAATTCCCATACAAAAATCAGTATTAGATTTTTCATGAACCCAATTTGCAGTCGTAATTTTAAAAGCTGGACGCCACTGCAATAAAGAAAATGGAGAAAGTTTACACTCCATATGATAAGTATTTTTACCAGAATATAATTTTTCAATATCTAAATAATGAGCAATTGCTTCGTCCAAAGCACAATCACTACATTCAACAAGATTCCTTACTAAATTATTACCCATCGACCTTGAGTTATATAATTTCTCATCCTCACAATTATAAACGTAATCATCATCAGAAAGATCGCTTTGTACAATTAAAACATTTGTTCTATGAGGGTGTCGCAAAATATGCCAAGTAATTCCTTCAACAGTTTTATGAAATAGCAAAGCCATATCATCAGAACCTGAAATAGAATATCTTTCTTTGTATTTTTGAACACGCCCAGTCTTTGCAGACCTTAAAACAGAATCAACATAAAGTGGACCTTCATAATTCTCAGTTCTGAATAATCCTGCAAAACTAAAACCCAATCTATCTTCTAAAGGAGAACTACTTCTAACTTTACAATCACCTAATTTTTTAATCTCGCTTAATCTACTAATCCATTCTTCTCCAACAGCAACAGCAACATAAGGAGCTATAGGAGTCAATGATCTTTTTTCGGAAATAAAAATAATATTTGCAGATTTACTACCAAACTCTCTAGTTAACTTTTTGATCCTATCTTTTTGATCAAGTTTCGAATCCAACTCAGCATTAGTCAATTATACACACCATATAAAGTGAATGAATAACAATAAAAAAATTAATCTCGGAGTCACTCCAAATTTTAATTCATCTTGTTTCATTTTTAATTTACCTTGTATTAAATTAATTTATTCCAATAAAAAATCATATCTACTTTCATTCTTTTTGTTTTTATAATCTCGCATAACTTTTTTAACACGAAATTTATATGCATTATTTTTTAATTGTCTCCCTACAAAAGGAATGCGTCCTAACATTCTTTCGCCAAAACTATAAGTATCCAATCCATGAATTCTTTCTCGAGAATCCTGCTCAGGATCTAATTGTTTTGCTAATTTTCCAACAGCATCTTCAAGCTGCACTCCCTGTTTAGTTGAAGAGTCAGGAATATGAGATGCTCCAATCTTTCCTAAAAATCTACCAGGTACACCGCCAGACTGCACTTTAAGTTCTTCATCAGACATAGAATCCATAACACTAGCAACTCTTGCCTTATACAGTTTATGTTTAACATCCATTGGCGCAAGTTTTTCTTCTATCGTGTACACAGCCATGCTGCCACCAAAATTTTCTCCTGAACGATTATCTTTAGACATTAATTTTTCACAAGCATCAAAAAAAAGTTCTACGCTTGGAACTCTGGGAGTTTCATTAGCAATACCAATTCCTCTTTTTCCCACATAAGCAAGTCTTGCATCGTGCATTTTTTGCCTAGTTTCAGAATCAGCCATTAATTCTTCCCTAGTATAACTTGAACTATAACTTTCAAAAGATACAGACAGAACACAATGCGCTTTGACAATTCTTCCAAATCGTTTAATTAAATCATATTTCATTTTTAATTTCCTCGTTTTGTTTTTAATTATTATAAAAAAAATTAGTCCAGATAATCAAAATCTTTTCTTCATCTCATCGCAGTGTGCTTTTGCTTCTTCCAAAAATTCTTCCACACCTGCTTTAACTGCACCATATCTTTGAATTATAGAATCAAGTTTTACAGAAGGATCTGCTGAAAATAAACCCACACCAACAACATCTCCGTCAGCATCAACAGTCAAACAATTAACACCACTACCTAATCTTACTGCAAGATCAGAACCAAAACTAGATTCTTGTTCACTTTCAGGCGCTTCTTGACCTGGTTTATACCTAACAAAACCCAAAACTTGTTTACCTTGCTCTGTAACTTTCTGCGTTATTTCATCTACTCCTCGCTCTTGAGAAGCATAACTCTCATCAACAACTAAAACATCGTCGACAACACCACCCTTACCAATGTAAAGACCAAAAGCTTCTTTAGTTTTATCACCTTGAGTTAACTTTTCTGTTAACGTGTTCATACCAACTCCAAAACTCATTTTATCTTGTTTCATTTTTATTTCACCTCGTCTAAAAATTTCAGTTTAATAACAACTCCTAGTTTTTTCCATTCTTTTGTCCTGAACTATTCCTTTTAGTCTGTTAATCCTGTTTGTATAAGCTGAATCTCTCAATTCACCACCAACAAAAGGAACTGCTCTTAACAAATATTCACCCGCACTATAAGGAATTAATCCATGACCCACTTCAGTAAGTGGACGTGGATTGACCTCACTATTAACTGCACAATCAATAGCTGCAATCATCATTTCTATTCCTTTACAAATTTGTGACGGATTTTTATAAGTATAAAAAGAATGCTTTCTAGCAACAGCTTTTGTTGCATGTCCTAATAATCCTTCATTCGAATATAATTTCATTTTAATTTTCCTCATTATTTTGTTTTAATTATTATTCTATTTTAATTTAATTATAAATTGTAATCTGCACCAATAGCAAGCATAACTCCAGCTACATTCTCAATTACTTTTTCATCTCCTGTACAAATATTTGTTTCTCTTAAATTAGGAAAACTACAGGCACTAACATCTCCAGATTCTTTCAAACGATTAAAAGAAATTACTTCTCTACCTTCATACTTTGAAATTGTTTCTAGTTCGTTAAGAGAATCTCTAGTTGAAAATCTAGACGGTGCATAGGCTAATATTTTCTGTGTTCCATCACTACCTGTAAATGTAACCTTGCAAAGAACCCTTTCTGAATCAAGAGGACTAGAACTATAACAAATATAATTGTCTAAATTACCAGATTCTTGAACAAATTCTTCTGTTTCTAAATCAGTACCATCCTTAGGAGCAGCACATCCTGCAGTTGCAAGAAACGCCGCCAAAGTTGTTAAAATAATTGCAGTTTTCATTTTAATTACCTTCCATTCTTGCTAAGTAAACTTTAGCCGAACCTTTGTAAGTAAAATCAACACCAACATCTTGGCAAGTACCTTCCATTGTGATGCTATGACTCAAACTATCTAAATCAACAACTGCAATCAAAGAATCAACTCCTAAAACTCCTAGTCTTTCTTTTTCTTTCTCAAGTAAAGTTTGTGCGCTTTTTACAACTTTGTTAAAAAGATCTTCATCAGTTTTTACTATAACTCGATGATCATCTTCTCTAACAAGAGTAGTAATGAAAACATCTCCCGAAGGTCTAACTCTTTTTTCGTCATAAACAACACAAGCAACATCGACTTCTACAGTAGCAGCATAATCTACTAAAGGATCCATTCCAGGATATGAATTTTTTTCAGTTACTGAAACTGAACTTAAGCCTTGCTCTAGTTTAGAACCGACCGCTAGTTTTCCATTTTTGTTTTTTAAAACATAAACATCGTTTACAAAATTAGTTTCATTTTTCATTTTTATTTACCTCGTTAATTTGTTTAATTTATAGTTTATATTCATCATGAACTACGTCAATAGTTCGATTATATGTTGTTCTAACTCTATTAATCGTATCTGTTCCAAAATCACAAATACTCTTTGCTTCGCTTGAATGAATTAGCTCTCCGTCAATACTAGTTCCTTTCCTTGTTCTTGTAAAAAGATAATCTTTACAATCAACACCATCAGCGCCAATGTCTACTAAAACATCTCTTACAGTTGCACGACCAAAAACTGATCCTGCTGCTCCACGAAGAGTTAGTAATTTTTTAGAGATTTTTGGTTTTTTAAATCCCACATCCAAAGATGGATTCATCTCGACAGTAAGAGTTGTATCATCAGGTGCAGTAATAGCACAAGATGTATCTCTACCGCAATCATAATCTAATTGACCTTGCGATTGTGCAGCTTGATGAACATCAGCTCTAAGCTCTTCTTCAGCAGGCGCATTATATACTAAAAAAGCTACACTTGCAATTGTTAAAGCACCAACTACAACGCCTCCTGTAATTGCAGCATGTTTTGCATTTTCATCATAATTCATTTTATTTTACCTCTTTGTTTTATTTTTAAATTATCTATTCAATAAACAACCATATCTTTGATCATAATCTTGAGCCATAACTTTTGTTGCACGAGTTTTAAAAGCATAACTTTGTAATGTAGAACCAAACAAAGGAATACGTCCTAATGCTCTTTCAAAACCTGTCAAATAAGATAATCTTTTATCTTGTTTTCCAGCTAAAAAACTTGTAAGATTTCTTGATTCAAGATCTAAACGCACAGTTAAATCATCAGTATCGCCACTAGGTCGTTCTTCAGATAGTTCAGGTTGTAGTTCATCTAAAAATTGTGTTACATCTTTATTCATTTTATTTTACCTCAATTAATTTTAATTAAATTTTATCTAATCTGTAAGTTTCTCCTCGCATATTAACAATCAAACCATACGTATCATTACCAGTTAAACCAGACATTATAACTCTAGTTTGTTGAGTTGCAGCACTTTCAAAAGCAGGAAACATACCATTATATTGAACAAGACCAATGATTTTAATTCCTTTGTGCTTTAAATCAATAATTGCTTGACCCATATCTAACTGAATATATGCAGTTGAAGAAACTTGATCAGGAACAACAACGCCGTCGATAACATTACCTTCTCCAGTTAAAAAACCTGCGCGAAGATGTTTATCATCAGGAGCATCTCTAGTTAATTCAGTTACTATATCTTTAATGCAAAGATTTAATGTAAATGGTTTTGACATTTTATTTTTACCTCAGTTTTATTTGATTTTTATTTTGAAAATATTTTTAAAAAAAAAATTATTTACTTTTCTGATCACAATGTTGTCGTACTGCTCTATCTATAGCACTTTCAACTTCAGAAGTATCAACAATTCCATTTCCATCAGCGTCTGCAAAAGTATATGCATTATAAAACTCAGGACTTCCAATTTCATTACCTATAAAAGCTCCTGAAAAATCTCCATCACTACAATTAACATAAACATCTCCTTGGAGAATTCCTGTTACAGCCATTAATCCCCTTATTGCACTATCCGTCATTTTGTAATCAGTAGTTGTTCCATTGCTACGATCATAACTACCAACACTAATCACTGCTTCACCCTTCAAAAGTTGAGGTTTAGGAATACACCCACTCGATAAAACTGCAGCTACACTAGCAATCAATACTGTGAATCCCATAAAATTTTTGTACATCATTTTTATTTTTCCTCGTTTAAGCTGCAGCAGTTTCTGCAGATTGATAATCTTGATTTTGATTTGTAGATGATTGATGCAAGACTCTGGCTTCCTTCATGATTTTTAACACGTCAAGTGTTAACATGTCAGCAAAGTCTGCATAATTCCGCAAATAAGTGCGAGCGCATAAATGTAATCTCTGGCCTGGTTCAACCTCGTCTAAAACTCGTCTAAAATAATTAGAACCTAAAGTTCCAGATGAGTAATTCATTGCACGAGGGTCTTCATAAGCTAAAACACCGTAAACAATTCTCGCCTGTGATGCGGTTTGATCTAAAAAAACACAGACAGACATAACAGTCACGTCGGTTCGAAAATTTAATTTATCAATTTTTGGTCCAAGCTCCTCTAGATAAGTCACGACATCGTCGAGATTTTCTTGAATTAAATTTAAAGCTTGGGCGTGGTTCATTTTTGTTTGTTTATTTTTTGAATATTATTTTTTAATAATAAAAGTTAAAAAAAATTAGATATACTGTTTTAGCTTATCATGTCTAGATTTAGTTGATAACTTTCTCAAAGATTCCGCATTTGCAGATGCTCTATCTTTTTCTAAAAGTTTAAGATAAACAGCGTCTGAAGAAACCCAAACTCCCGGAGTTTTTGGAAGTGGAAAACTTCTAAATCTTGTAACTCCTTTTGCATCTGTTTCTTGAGTCATACCATTGGGCACACCATATTTAGAAACTAATTTATCAAGAACACAATCTTTTCTTGTTTGATCATCAGAAGTTCTAAGTGCAGCTCTTTCTAATTGTGCATTTGCAAGTTTCATCATATCATCGTAACTAACTGCACCTAAATTATTAGATGTGAAATAACTATTAACTGCAAACAATGCATCCTGCGCATCTTGTGCACGCTGAACCTCTGCATTGAGATGAGCTTGTTCTAAACATCTGGTTCTTGCATTACGTTCAGAAACCCAAACACCCATAGCGCCTGTCGTAGCAGTATAACGATAATGTTTTCTACCTGTTTTATCAGTTTCACGACGAACTTTAGCTTTTGGACCAAATACTGTACAAAGTAAAGGTGTTGATTCTGCACTAGTAAAACAAGATGCAAGATCCCTCAGTAATGACTCTTTAAATCCAAAACTAACATCTTTTTTTCCACGTCTAAGCGAATCTTCTAAAGAACCATTTAGTTCATATTTATCTGATCCAATAATACTATTAATTTGTTCATTCTCAATAAGTCTGTGTTCAACAGGATCTTTATCAATACATCTTGGTTGTAGAACAGGATCTTTATCAATACATCTTGGTTGTAGAACAGGATCTTTATCAATAAGTCTGTTAATTAGATTTTTTTCTATTTTCCGATAATATAATTCATTTTTTTTTATTTTAACATAGCTGGGATTCATAAGTTCCTCACGAAACTCTCTTATTGGAATCGCAATAAGATCTAAATAATCAGGATCGTTTGTTGTGCCCAGAAAGAATGGAACTTCTTCTTCTCTTTTTAGATCATCAAGAAATGTTTCAAGTTTTCCAGTTATTGGATCACAAAAATTTGTTCCAGGTTTTTCTTTTTTTTCAACATGAAAAAAAGTTCCTGGTTTTTCTTCTTTTTTAATATTAAAATCATCAGAATCGTTAGGAACATATTGTTCTCTTCTTGTTCCAGCAAGATATCCCATTGTTGCACCAGCACCTAAAGTTGCTAGACTCGCCAGTAATGCAAAATTAAATTTTTTATAACCACCTTTTTTACCTTTTTTTTCTTTATTATCTTTTGACATGCGTATACACCTCTCTTTTTTGATTTTTTTATTTATTAGGAAAAATCTTAATTACTATTTAGTGGTAAAAGTAGAACTATTTAAATCTTTTGGTTTTTCTTTATAAAGGTCAATAGAGAACGAGTATGCTAAAAATACCATATTCTGAGCGCTTGAACAAACAAACCATTTTTTGAAACAAGCCAAAAATCAAAAATCATTCTTAAAAACACAATCCTTATAAATAATATAATAATTTTAAAAGGACTAGAGAGAAGAGAGAAATGGTCGAAAAAGGTTATTTCTCGGTTATTAAAGCGCAATAAGGGTCTATAATTGCTAAAAGAAAGATGAAACCGCTTTTACCGAGCTTAAGAGAGAGAAAAAGGTACTTAGTATATGAAATAATCTCAAATGGGCCGATACAAGACACAAAAACAGTTTCTAAAACTTTTTGGAGCGCATTTAATCGATATTTAGGAGAATTAGGTTGCTCTCAAGCAGGAATAATGATACTAGAAGACAAATACAATAAACAAAACCAGAGGGGCGTGATAAGAGTGAACAATAAGTTTGTAGACAAAATAATAGCAAATCTAGCATTAATCGATAACATAGATAATCAAAAAACAATAGTAAATACAGTAGGAGTAAGTGGAACACTAAAAAAAGCGCAAGGAAAATATATTGCAGCTTAGGAAAAAATAATTAATTAATACAATCAAAAAAACGTATGATCAATAAAATAAATGCAACCAATGCAATGGAAATCAAAGATTTCCAAGCATAGATTGCATTTTTGCGATCATCAAACTCAAAAGCAAACCTATAAAGGAGGAATTAAAAAATGCAACCAATGAATCACCAAATGATGGGATATGATCGAGCGATCACAATGTTTAGTCCAGACGGACGGCTATTGCAAGTAGAGTACGCAAAAAAAACTGTAAAACAAGGAAGTACAGCAATGGGAATTGTTTGTAGCGACGGAGTATTACTCGTTACAGACAAAAGAATAGTAGACCCGCTAGTTGTATCAGAAGCAGTAGAAAAAATATTTCAAATCGATGCTCACGTAGGAGCAACAGCATCAGGAATACTATCCGATGCTAGAGTTCTCGTCGAGAGAGCACAAGTAAAAGCACAACAACACAGAGTAACATACGATTCACCAATTGACATTTTATCAATTGTAAAAAACATGTGCGACCTAAAACAAATCTGTACACAAAGTGGAGGTCTAAGACCTTTTGGAGTATCAGTACTTGTTGCAGGAATTGATCAAAATGGAATTCCAAAACTATTCGAAACAGATCCAACAGGAACATTCTGGGAATATTACGCCGTAACAATAGGCGAAGGTGAAGACGGAATACAAGAAATCATGCACAAAGAATACAAAAAAACATTAACAATTGAACAAGGATTAGGTCTTGCACTCAAATCACTAAAAAAAGTAGTTGATGCAAATATTAGTCCCGATCGACTAGACGCTGCATACATCAAAACAACAGACAGACAATTCAAAAAGTTTACAAAAAAAGATCTTGAAAAAGCACTCAAAGCAGCAAAATAAAATAAATCTTTCGAACACAGGTGAAAAAAAATGGGAGTTGGAAGACCAATAAGTATGGATAAAGAAAGAGTATCTTTTAATGTAGCACGACTAAGAAAAGGTGGACAAAATTTTGAAGTTGTGATTGAACCAGACTTAGCAATAGCATACAAAACCCGAGGTAAAGGAGATTTACAAGATGTTCTAAAAGGAAAAGAAATTTTCTTTGACGCAAAAAAAGGAGAATTTGCATCAGAAAATCTTCTTAATGAAATATTTAATTCAAGGGATCCATTAGTGGTTGCAGAAAAAATATTACAAGATGGAGAAATACAATTAACACACGAATACAGAGAAAAACTAAGAGAAGAAAAAAGAAAAAAAATAATGTACACAATACACAGAAATGCGCTAGACCCAAAAACAAAACTACCACATCCTCTAACAAGAATTGAGAATGCTATGGAGGAAGCAAAAGTAAAAATAGATGAGTTTAGACGAGCAGAAGAACAAATAGAAGAAATTGTAAAAAAACTCAGAACAATCATACCAATAAGTATAGAAAAAGTAGTGGTAAAAATACAAGTGCCACCACAATTCGCACACCAAAGCTTTGGAACAATAAAAGGCTATGGTCCAATGCTTCAAACAGTATGGGGATCAGACGGAAGTTTAGTTGTAAAAACAGAAATTCCAGCAGGAATTCAAGAAGAACTGATGAACAAACTAAACAATCTAACTCATGGTTCTGTTGATATAAACATTGTAGAATAAAAACAAATTTAAAATAATCAACAAATAATAAAACAAGAACTAACGTAAAGGTGAAATAATATGGGAGAACTATTAGTAAAAGAAAAAACAATCGTAGTTCCTGGAGAAGAACTTGCATCAGGCATGGACTTTCTACCATCACATGGAACATACAGAGAAAACGATAAAATTTATGCAGGAAAATTAGGACTGCTAAATATAGATGGAAAAGTACTCAAAATAGTATCATTAAGTGGACGATACTTACCAAAATCAGGAGATACAATAATTGCAAAAGTAACTGAAATCCTAATGACAGGATGGAGAGTCGACACAAACAGTGCATACGAAGCAGTTTTGAGTATGAAAGAAGCATCGTCAGAATTTATCCAAAGAGGAGCAGATCTGACAAAATATTATGAAATTGGAGACTATGTGATGGCTAAAGTAGTGAATGTAACATCACAAAAATTAGTTGATATATCCATGAAAGGACCAGGTCTACGAAAATTAAGTGGTGGACGATTCCTAAATGTGAATACCCACAAAGTACCAAGAATAATTGGTAAACAAGGATCAATGGTATCACTAATAAAACAACATACTAATTGTAAAATATTAGTCGGACAAAATGGACTTGTTTGGGTAAGTGGAGAAAATCCTGATGCTGAATTACTTACAGTAAAAGCGATTAAAAAAATAGAATTAGAAGCTCACATCCCAGGATTAACAGATAGAATTAAAAAATTCTTAGAATCCAACTCAACACAAAAACCAGTAGAACAAAGTCAAGGTGAACAATAATGGCATACCCTAAAAGATTTGACGGAAGAAAAAATGATGAAATGCGACCAATAGAAGCAAAAGCAGGAGTAATCAAAAGAGCAGATGGATCAGGATGGTTTAAAATTGGAAAAACAGAAGCATATGCTGCAGTTTATGGACCAAGAGCATTATATCCAAGATTTTTACAAGATCCTGAAAAAGGAGTGCTAAGATGCAACTATAACATGATGCCATTTTCTGGAAGTGGAGATAGAGTAAGACCAGGACCAAGTCGAAGAAGTAAAGAACTATCCATGGTAACTGAAAAAGCACTTAGACCAATACTAAACTTATCAGAATTTCCAAATGCAGTTGTGGATGTATTTATTGAACTTCCACAAACAGATGCAGGAAGTAGATGCGCAGGAATTTGTGCTGCATCAATTGCACTTGCAGACGCCGGAATTTCAATGAAAGATATGGTAGCAGCAATTGGCGCTGGAAAAGTTTCAGATCAAAAAGTAGTTGATTTAAGTTATGCTGAAGAATCACACGAAGAAGGTGCAACAGATATTGCAATGTCATTTGTACATAACACAAAAGAATTAACACTACTTCAAATGGACGGAGATGTATCCAAAGAAGAACTAGCAGAAATCATGGAAATGGCAAAAAAAGCCTGTGACCAAATTAATGAGATTCAAAGAAATGCACTGAAAGAAAAATTTCAAGCAGAATAAAGGTGAATGAAAAATGTATCAGGAACTAAGAAAAGAAGTTAAATCTTTACTCTCAAAAAATACAAGACTGGACGGAAGAAAACCACTTGAACATAGAGAGATAAAAATTGAATATGATGTTACACGAAATGCAGAAGGAAGTGCAAAAGTAAAATTTGGAGACACAGAAGTAATTGCAGGAGTAAAAATGGAAGTGATGAAACCATATCCAGATACACCTGGAAAAGGAAGTATTATGGTAAACTGTGAATTATATCCTATGTCTAGTCCAGAATTTGAAAGTGGACCGCCAAATATACATGCAATTGAACTTGCACGAGTAACTGATCGAGGAATTCGAGAAAGTGGAGCAATTGACTTTGAAAAATTATGCATAACTCCAGGAGAACAATGCTGGATGGCAGTAGTTGATGTGTGTACAATAAATGATGATGGTGGATTATACGACGCTATTCCTCTTGCAGCAATGGCCGCACTAAACGACACAAAATTTCCAGAATTCGACGGAGAAAAAATAAACTACAAAGTTAAAACAGATAAAGCACTTGGACTTGCAAAACAACCAATAACAATAACAGTATACAAATGTGGAAATGGATTCTTTATTGACCCTGCAACACAAGAAGAAAAAGTATACGATGCAAGACTAACAGTTAGTGTTTTAGATAACGACAATATGTGCTCATTTCAAAAAGGTGGAAGCCACTCACTAACAACTGACGACATACTTAAAATGATAGAAATTGCAATAGACAAATCAAAAGAATATAGAGCAGCTTTGAAAAGGTAAAACCATGGCAAAAGAAACTACAAGAGTAGAACTAAACGAAAAAATAACCCGATTTGAAAAAGCAAGAGTATTAGGAAGTCGAGCATTACAAATTGCAATGGGTGCACCATTTTTAGTGAAATTAAGCGAAGAAGACCTAGAAACAATGCACTATGATCCTTTGGAAATTGCAAAAAAAGAACTAGAAGAAGGTGCTATTCCAATGACTGTAATTAGACCATTGCCCTATGTTGAAGCTTTTGATAAAAAGGAAAAGAAAGCAAAATAATTTTTTAATATTTTTTTTAAACTTTTAATTTTTTATTTCTGATTTTTTTAATTTATTTTTTGTTCTATATTTATTTATCTGTTATGCTGCTCTACCAACCTAGCCAAGTTTGTTTAGATAACCTTCAACAATAAAATAATTATCAGAAATAACTTCATCTGTAAAATAATTTAAAGAATTGACAGATGTTTCTACTGTTTTCCAAAAAGAAACATTCACTCCCTGCGACTTATACACAGGAGATAACTCGAACTCGTCCACTTTCTCCCACTCAGTTTTAATATCTGCAAGTTTTTTGTCAAAAGCTCGAATATGATCACTTAAAAAATCATATCTAATATCAGTCGATATCCTTCTGACTTGAACATACTCCGCACCTGCTTTTGCTGCTAAACTAACTATCGTGTCCAACTCATCTTGATTATATCTTGTTAATACAGTACTTACCCTCTTAGGAGATTTTGTTTTTCTAAGAATCTCAGCATAATCAGGAACTTTTCTTGCCCCTGTCATTCTATAAAGTGTTTCTGAATTTAAACTAAGAACAGTATAACTTATCTCCCCCTTGCACTTATTTATTGTAGCTATTTTTTCTTTAGCAAGGATTCCATTTGTTCTTAGTCCTGCAACCAAACCAAACTCCTCTTGAACAATATCAATTAACTCATCGAGATATTTATACATTAATGGATCTGTGTTTTGACCTGTTAAATATATTTTTTTTATGCCATTTGATTTACAAAGTTCTAAATAACTTCTTAGATTTGGTAAATTTTCAGGAGGCACCTCTAAAGAATTATTTTCTATTTTATCAAACTCTTTTCCTATACAAAAAAAGCAATTCATATTACAAGGTCCTTGAAAATTAATATTTGCAAAAGAATAATTGCTTCTATTATAATTTTTTCTGATTATTGTAGCAGACATATTATCACCTCATCATGTTTATTAAATAACCCATACTGCTAAATAAATCAAAAAAATAATTGCTGCTATGAAGAATATCGGACCACTTCTTAATCTTTGAAATGGTTTGCTTTTTTGTCTTGATCTGTAAGGATCAAATTTGTTTATTTTATATGAATCTGAAAGTTGAATCATTTGTTCCGCCTCTTTTTTATTTTTTTATTTGTTTGAAATTTTGTTGAATCTTTGTTGAATTGTTTTTACTAAATAGTAGTTATTTATGCTTTATTATAAAACTTTCTAGAAAAAAACGCTTAAAATAAGCGAACATTTAAATATAATTGCTGATTAATTAAACATATGGCAGGGATAGTATATGGAAAAGAGCAGAAAATAGATGCTAAGGACAAAAAAATCCTCAAAGAGCTGTTTCTAGACGGTAGAATGAGTGTAGCAGAGGTTTCCAAAAGAACAAAAATACAAAGAGATTCTGTAGCAAGGCGCATAAAACGCATGGAAAAAGAAGAAATAATAACAGGATTTGTTCCAGTAATTAATCCTCCTGCACTAGGCCTACCAAATATTGCAATTACAATGTTTAAAATAAAAACCGACAGTTTAGAAAATAAGAAAAAATTTGAAGAAGGAATTGTAGCAAATAAGTATTCAGTACATATTTCAACAGTCATCGGAAAATATGATTATGTAGTTGCATTAGTGTATCGCGATACAAACCACCTTAACCAAATAATAGAAGAAATGAAAAGATATATTCCTGATTTTATTGTTGACTTTGAATTATTTCAAGTTGTAGATGAACCTAAATTTGAAATGATGGCACAATTGTTGTGAAATTACCTCGCTACTTCTAAAAACCGGCTAATATGAAATCCTTGTAATTCTGATGAATATCAGAATTACTGTTTTTCCCAGTCTTATTAATCGATCTATGTTATATGCTATGATTCGTAAGAATATTTCTGTTTTTTGTTGTTTGTATTTGTGGCTTTTGACATT
>JABJCP010000015.1 GCA_018668595.1 Candidatus Woesearchaeota archaeon | reverse complement strand
CCAACAACAATCCAACAACAATCCAACAACAATCCAACAACAATCCAACAACAATCCAACAACAATCCAACAACAATCCAACAACAATCCAACAACAATCTAACAACAATCTAATATTTTTTGCATAGGTTGAACTTTCAAACCCTTATAATTTTGAATTTTCTCAGTTTCAAAAAATCCATTTTTTTTATAAAACTTAATTGAAAAAAGAGATGCTCTAATATAAATACGCTCTGCATTTTTTTTCAAAAATTCTGTTTCTACTTTTTTTATTAGTTTAGTTCCTATTTTTTTTCTATGAAAATTTCCATCTACAAACAATTGAACAATTTTATCAGGCCATTGGACTCTAATCATCCCAACTAGTTTATTATTGATTTTCGCAACAAACGTTGATCCCAAAAAAAAAGGTTTCAATTCAGACACATTTTTAGAATCATGAACTGCTAAATAATTTAAAACTGCTTTTTTAGATCCTTCATTTAAATTAAACTCCCCATAGGTATTTTGAACTAACTTCAAAACAGAAATTAATTCATCTGCTTTTAAATTTTCAATTTTAACCATTTTAAAACCTCTCATCAACTCAGTCTAAAAAAAATTAAAAAAAAACAAATATTTAAACTAAATTAAATATTTGAAATAAACTAAATAATTAAAATGAATTGAACAGTTAAAGTAAATTAAATAAATGATACAAATTTTGATAAATACATAGATCCTTGACGAGGATGATATGGTTTTCCCACAGTATTGGATTTGAGTTCAACTAGTAATTTGTCTAAATCCATCACGTTTTTTCCCCCTGTATATCTATTATTTACAGACAAATTAGATGATTGAACTTCATTGTTTCCAATTATTATAGTATATGGAATCCAATTTTGTTGACTAAATCTTATTTTCTTTGAAAGAGTTTCATTCCGGTCATCAATATCAGACCTTATATTATTGTTTTGAAAGATTTTTGCAATATTTTTTGAATAATTTAATTGATCTTCAGAATTACCCGATACAGGAATTAAGCGTACTTGAATTGGAGAAAGCCAAAGAGGTAAAACTGGTTTTTCTTTTTTTAATGATTCTTCTAAAATTGCATACATCCATCTTTCTATACTTCCAACAGAAGAGTGGCAAATAATACATCCTTTTTTCATCCCATCATTACCAACATAAGTTATCCCATATAATTCAGAATCTTTTATATCTAATTGAACAGTTGACAATTGCATATTACTTTTTACAGAATCAATATTTTGAAATTCATGTTTCATAACCCAATAGTGTTTCATATCAGATAATAATTCTACAAATGCCGGCCTTTTACTTTTAATAATCATATTTTTTATTCGTTTTTTATTTTGTTCATAAAACTCATTAACAATTCTAAAAACTAATGCGTATTCAACACCTGTTCCTTCTGCAAGTTCAGTATATTTCATATGAAGTTGTTCATACTCATTAAATCCAGATTCAATATTTTCAGTAAATGAATGAATATCAGGCATATGAAATGCCCTTAATCTTTTCAAACCACATAATTCTCCGCTTTTTTCTAATCTAAAACTCTTTGAAAATTCATATATTCGCAAAGGAAGGTTCCTATAAGTTAATGGTGCTTTTTTAATTAATTTGAATAAACCAAAATCACCTGCAAATCTTAGTACAAATTCTTTATTTCCTTCAGAAAATTCTTTTCCATGCAAAACCGTATAATGTCTCTCATGAAACGATTCTCCTTGTGATCTTATTTCAGGATCATTCCAATCGTAAAGTACAGGCGTGTCAATTTCTAAACAATTTAAGTGATCTATTGCTATTTGTCTTGACCAATCAGATAGTAATTCAAATATTAATTTTCCTGCAGGAAATAAATTAAAATGTCCTGAATCGCTAGAGTCTGCATAGTCTACTAATTGAAGTTTTTTCATTGCAACAATAGAAGGCGGAGGAATTCCTCCAGAACCTTTAATCTCTTCAGAAAAAATATATGATTTTAAGCTTTCATTGTCTAATTGAGTTAATTTATTTTCTAAATCAGATTTATCAGATAAATCTATTGAAATTTCAGTTCCTGTTGAATTTATTATTATATGTTTACTCTTTATTTCTTTATTTATTTCATCTCGAGTTTTATTGTTTTGTTTCATAAGTAACACCTCACAAATTAAAGTTATTGTTTTTTCTTAAATTGCGATTCAAAATCAAAAATGTTTAACTCATGCTTATCAAAAACATTCATTAAATTTTTATCAAGTTCTTCTGTCATAAATTCAGTAACAGATAAAGGATTGTTAGTTCTTGAATATATAATTGTTAACATCTGATTTAAATCTTCATGTGCATAATTTAATTCGCTAATGTTTAAGTTTGCTATGAATTCATTCATTAAATTATATGATGTTTGTTCAATGGATAATTCAAGTTGAGTTTTGAGCTGAATCAATTTGAATAATTTATCTAACCATAAATTTGTAGGATTTGTTAAAGGATTAATTCTTAATATTTTATTTTCAAAATCTGAAAAACCTATGTTAAATTCATCATATTTTTGAAAATCGGAATAAAATCCAATTCGTTCTATCGTAGAGTCAGGACGAAAAGCAGATATATTACCTCTTATGTCCAAAAAATTATTTTGGTCATAATAACCCACTAATTCAAGGGGGTTATCAAATAAAATTGTATGATACGCAAATCTTTTCTTTGAAAAATTTAGATCTTTAATCATTTCAGGAATTTTGCTTGAAAAATTAAATTCTACAATTACATCAAAATGATCATTGCCAATGTCATCATAAAGTACATTATTAAATATTTTTTTTTCTAAATATTTTCTAATAGTGTCTCCTATAATAATATATTTACAACTATATTTTTGTTCAATATTTTTTACTTCTTCAAAAAATGAATTTATAGTTAAATCCAACATGTTACATCTGATGCAAGATAGTCACCAGATAAACCGTCTGCCACAGCTCTGCAACCCCCACATAATCTTTTCAATTTACACGATCCACATTTTCCACTAAATTTTTTAGCAAATAAATTTTTTATTATATCTGAATTTGAATAAATTTCTTTTATCTCATCAATACTTTTATCTTTGATATTGACTACTTTTTTTAATAAAACTGCACAAGGAGTTATTGTTCCTTCACTATCAATATTAAACCCTGTTATACCTGCAGTGCATCCTCCAAATAAAGCAGGATCATCCAAGTCATAATCTCCATATTCCCAGGGACAATCATGCAAATTAAATTTTAAAGGATCTTCACTAGTAATATCTATATCAGTAAATTCCTTTTTACATTGTGCAAGTTCTTCTAGAAATTCTTTTTTCTTATCCGCAGTTAAAATTAATTGAGTATTCTCTTTACCTTTTCCTGCAGGAATAACAGTTCCTAAACCAACTCTTATTGCCTTTTTTTTCAAAGCTAAATTAATTAGAGGTCTTACTTGGTTAATTGTATTGGGCGTTAGTGATGATCTTAATGCAGCTTTTAGATTAGTTCCAATTAATAGATCAAACATATTCATTGCTTTATCAAATGCGCCAGGAAATCCTCTAAATTCATCATGTTCTTGAGAATTTACAGAATCAACACTTATTTGAATTGATAAATTTGGAACGCCAAGAGAGTCTAATTTTTGAATTATCTCTTTTGAATTGATTGAACCATTTGTTGTTATAATCATATTATGTATTCCTTTTTCAAAAGCATACGAAACACACTCGACAAGATTTGGATGCATAAATGGTTCTCCTCCGGAAATAGTTAATCTAAAATCCGAATCTGATTCAGACATTGCAAAATCAATACACTGTTTGAAAAGTGAAATTGACATATGAACTTTAGCTTCATCCCAAGCTCTACAATGTTGACAACGCATATTGCATTTACCAGTAATTTCAACTTGCATGTGTTGAAATTTTGTATTATAATTAATATCTCCAACTTTAATTTCCATTTTATCCTCCTTAAATATCTAAAAAAAATTAATAAATAAATTAAACAAAGTTCAAACTAGGACAATTTTGCAAACTAGTATTAAAATTAAAAAAAGCACATAAATATCGGAAAAAAAACAAAAAAACCAACAATATTCTAATATGATTTGAAAAAAAAATAAAGAATTTCACATTTACTTGTACTTATTGTTTTTTATTTGTATTTATTTGTAACTTCCTGATGTTGAGCAGGAATTTTTAGCTGCCTTTACAACTACAGTTACATTTGTTTTTGTCTTTGTTTTCATATGTATACACCTCGACGTATATATTACTTTAAAATAATGCAAGTTTAATAAACATTTAGATCGATTTTCCGAATAGTTTCCGAAAAACTCAAAGAAAAATACATAAACAATAAAGCAGTCTAATAGATAAAATAAGAAACATAAAAATAATAATTACATATTTAAGACCAATTAAACAAATTATCCATTTAAAAACCAAAACTTTTATATAATATATAATATATATTATAATTTATCTATATATAATAGCTACAATAGCATTTATGTGTGATATTGTACTATATTCGGGGGAAAATATAAAATGCCAGGATTTGATAAGAGTTTGGATAAGGAACTTTTTGCTGAGTCTGTTGAGTTTGAAAGTGGTAGAATTAATGTAGGTGTTTTTTCATATAATGAAAATGTACCTAAGCTCCAATTAACAAGGGAAAATAAAACCCGGTCTGGAGAATATAATTTTGCTAAACTTGGACGTATGACTAAAGCAGAAGCAGAAGCTGTTCTTCCTTTAATCCAAAAAGCAATAGAAAAAATGTAATTAGTGGAATAATTAATTAGTACATAAAATTCCAATTCATTAAATTTTTATTTTAAGATATTTTTATTAGTGTTATAAGTAAATAATTCTACTCACAATATTAAGCTTATTAAAAAATAATCTACTAATCAAATTTTTATTCAATCAACTTGCGATCTTATAGAATTTAAGAATTTTTCAAAATCTCTTACTTTAACACAAGCCCCGCAAGCATGTTCGTGTCCTCCACCATATCCTTCTACTCCCTCTAATGCTTTTTTAAGAATTGGCGGTATGAGTATATTTCCACTGCTACGAAGACTCATTTTCATTTCTCCACTTTTTTGTCTAGAAATAATAAGTACTTTTTCAGGAAACTTATATAACAGTTCATTAGATAAATCTCCACTAAGACTTAATTTATTTTCCTTGTAAATATAAACAACTAACTTGGATTTTTCTTTTTCAAACAGTTCAACAGCTTCGCCAAGAAGTTCTTCATAAACTTCATTTACTTCGTCAAATCGTTTCCACAAATAATGAACTTGAGATGTTTCATTATTTAGTATTTCATAAGGTGACGTAACTCTTGTCAAAATTTTCACACATTTCATAACATCTTTTGTATTTCCTTTTAAAATAAAATTCATTAATTTGATTACTTTACTCAATCCTGAATTAAATAATGCTTCTTCAGGTTTTTTAACTGTAGCAGACATCAAATCAGGATATTGTTTTGCAAAATCTTTAAGATCTGGTTGTATTGTCCAGTCCCCAACAAAACCAACTACAGCTATCCATAAATCTTCAGGGCGATGTTTTTTTACAACATCATAACATAATTTTGAAGCAGGCGCCCCATCAGATTCATTCGCAATACGAGGATTAAAATATTTTACACCATTTATTTTCATAGGCGGGTGATGATCAACCCATATTATTGGAACTTTCACAACTCTATTAAGTTCATCAATAAAATCTTGATCCATTTGTGGAACATCAACAACAAAAATTTTGTCAGGACAATAACTTTGAATTATATTAAAAAATCTTTTATCAAAAATAGGTTGTGCTTTAACACACACCCCTTTTCCTTCAAGTTTATATCTATAAAAAAGTAAAAAACTACAAAGACCATCTGTATCATCGTGAAAAAAATAAAGCGGTCTATTACAATGATCTAGTTCGTCAAGTATTTGTTTGTTTTGTTTTTCTGTTAATGGCATTTTGGAATTTTCTCAAAAGAATTAATAATAAATTATTCATACCCTCAATTAGAATGGTACAAAAAATCCTCTATCTTTGATTAAAAATAATTTCGGATCTTTTAATGTATAAAGTCTTGCAGGTCTATGTGCTCCTTCAATTTTTGTTTCATTAGTTTCAGAAACTATATTCATTTGTTTGAGTTTCTTTCTAAAATTTCGTTTATCTAGTTTACGATCATAAACAATTTCATAAATTTGTTGAAGTTCTGTTAGCGTAAATCTTTCTGGTAAGAATTCAAATGCGACTGTGGAATATTCTAATTTATTTCGTAATCTATTTAGTGCATAGCGAAGTATTATTTTGTGATCAAATGCTAGTTCTGGTAAATCACTAATATTAAACCAATCAACATCATCAACATCAAATGATGCTGAAAGTTTTGTTGAGCTCAAATCATCATATCCTAATATTGAGTAATATGAGATACTGATAACTCGGGTTCTAGGATCTCGATTTACATCTCCAAAAGTAAATAACTGTTCTAAGTAAACTCCAGACACTCCTGTTTCTTCAAGAAGTTCTCTTTTTGCTGCATCATCTACACTTTCATCATGACGCACAAATCCTCCTGGTATTGCCCAGGTTCCCTTAAAGGGATGTTCTCCTCTTTTAACAAGTAATACTTTCAATTCATCATGTTGTATTGAAAATATAATTGTGTCTACTGCAATAGAAGGTCGTTTAAATTTTTCAGGATCATATTTAGTTAGAAACTCTTTCTCATCCATATTATCGTGTCCCTTAACTCCTTGTTTAGTTTCCCTGACCATATTAGTGTAGTCAGTACATTTATTTATATATTTTTCCTTTATATATGAACCAAATACATAAACCAGATGCCTAGACCTAATACATAAACCAAAAACATACACTAGATACACACACTAAATACCTACACCTGACACATATATCAAATACAACAGCCCATCTTAAATAAAAATTTTGTAAATTTAAAAAAAGAACATATTTTAGAAGTTATACACTCTGACTTTTTGCTCATCAGACAGAAATGGTGCCCACGTATCACATTCAATTCCTCTATGGTGTATTAGTTTAATTCTTCTTACCAAGTTTAGTTTCCTCCTAAATAGGTTTTAATAAACTAATTTTAATAAAATAAATTTAATAAACTGGATTTAATAAATTGATTTTACTAAATTCACTTTTTTCTCTGAAGGTGTTATTACTGCAGTTTTACCTGCATTAAATTCTAAGTAATCTGATTCGATTCCATCACTAAAAATTACTCCTCCTTCCGGCATTTCAGAAACAATTGTTAAAGGCCATCGTGAATTTATTTTTCCATAAATAACATTAGTTCCAGTACCTTTTGTTGGAAATGGTTCTCTCACTGCAAATTTAAGATAATTTTCCGACCTGTTAAATGCTGTTGATGTAGTTAATTTGAAAAATTCAGTTAAATTATCACCTGCTACATCTCTACCCCGCGCATAAGACCCACCAATACTTGACAATTGTTCTGAGATTTTTCTTGCGCCAAGTTCTATTGATGTAAACCATCCTGTCGAACCTGTTCCCGTAGTTACTATTAATCCACTAGATGATTGTCGTTCTTCTCTCCCTAAATAATTAATTCTGTATCTTGCAGAAATGTGTGTTTGTCGTCCAATAAATAAATCATTTAGTGCAAACAAAATTTGTCCATCATCTAGTTTTGCTTGCGCCATTGTAAGTTCTTCAACTTCATAATTTTTTGATAAAACAGACTTAATTACTTTTGAAAATCCAACGTGATCACAAGTAGCAAGAACTCCTCCATGATTTTCTGGATCAGGATTAACAAGTATTGCAGGTTGTTCACCAACATATTTTGCAGCATTTACTAGTAATCCATCACCACCAACAACAACTATAAGATCATTTTCTCCGAATTGAAACGTATCTAAATAATCTCTTAGTACTTCTTGTTTTCTTATTTCTTTTGGAAGTTGAAGTTTTATATTTTCAAATCCTACCACATAATTATTGTGAATTTTTTGATAATATTCAAAAGATTCTCCTCGAGACTCTAGGTAAAACTTAACTTGAGATTTTGTAGTATGTCTTCTCAATAAATCCTCAAGAGGAGTTCTTTTTTTTATCAAAATTATTTTATTTAAGTCCATTTTTATCAAATCCTATTTAATCAAATTGGTTTAATCAAAATCTTTTAACTTTTCAACTAACAAATTATTTTCAGCGAGTTGATTTTAGTCCTGCTAATAACTCAGGAGTTATTGTTAGATTCTCTATTCTATCTGCATTTTTTCCTAATTGATATAATGCATGTGCTCGAATAGAATCAGAACTTAATCCTTCAAACGCACCAAGTTCAAGTTTTGCAGCTTCTGCTTTTGCTTTTGCTTCATCTTTTAAATTTTCTGATTGAAGTTTTACTAATTCTTTTTTATCTTCCTCTATTTTAATTTCTGTTTGCATTTCATTTTCTCTGATCGTACGTTCATTTTCAACTGCATTTGCGCGTCGTTTATAGATTTCTTCATCTTGTTTTTGAAGTAACTGTTCTCTATATTCTGCCTCGAGTGCTTTTGAAATTTCAGGCTTAGGCAATATAGATTCTATATACAAAAGACTGAGTTTTACACCTCTCAAAGAAACTTCAGTTGAAGAACTTAATTTATCAGAAATAGTTTCAGAAAAATTATCACTCCCAACAATTAAATCCTCTAATTTACTCGACTGAACTAGTGCTCTTGATTCAGATCTAACCAATTGAATTAAATGTTGAGCTAATTTTTCTTTACCATCTGAAGAATATTCTTTTGTTTTTGGATTAATTGAAAGATTATATTCTTCTAAAGTTAAATCAGGTTGTTCAATCTTGTAAACAAATCCTCCTTGTATTGTAACCTCTTGATTGTCATTGCTAATTTCTTTAAAGACAAAGGGCGTATCTATCGACGCTGTCGATACAACTTCAATATTCGTTCTAAAAGGCATGTAAAATCCAGATATTCCCTTTCCTTCTTTTACTACTTTTCCTTTTACAACTTTTCGTACATAATCAGATGGTTCTGCTTTAAAATAGTTTAATCCTAACATTTTATTTTCCTCCTTATTCGTTCATAGTTGATTTTTTATAACATATTATTCATAATCGATAACTCAGTGTCTAAGATACATTTCAGCAAGTACATTCTCTGTTGTGATTGGTTTTGCTCCTGCTTCTACCATTTCTGCTATTGCGTTTCGTCCAAACAGCATATCAACTTCTCCTTGAAAATTAATGTTAACTTCTTTTGCTGCATCAATTACAAAGTATACTTCAACTCCGCGCTCCAACATTCCAATAACTGCTGCTCTATCACAATAATCTGTTGCAACTCCATACACTATTGCTTTTTTTACATCTGCTCCTGCAATTACTTTTTCAGTTGCTGGATTTGTAAATACATCATAGTGTTGTTTTTCAAAAATAATATTTTTTCCACTTGCAGCAATTTCTTCCAACTCGAGTTCAGAATAATTTTTGTAAATTGCACGCCCACATTCTTCTTCACCAATTTTGTGTTCTAAATAAACTGCGTCAGTTGTTGTTTCAGAAATTCTTTCTAAACCTTCAGTTTTATCCATGCAATGATCTGGAAATGGTCCGCCAACTCTACTTAATTCAAGATCATGTGGAAAGTGTCTATCCCTGCTTCCCATTTTTCTGATTCCTTTTTCGGTTCGATAGTTTTCTAGTAAAGCAAGATTTGGTTTAATCTTTTCTGCGCCATAAGGAACATCAGATTCTGTTGCTTCCTCTAGTGCACTTATAAATAATGCGCCATCTCGATTCATAAAATCCTTTTGTGTATCTACATCATAAAAAATTAAATTTTCATATTTGTTTTCAGCGTTCATTTTTCTTATCCTCCAAAAATTTATTTTTGGAAACCAGCAAATTTTTAATTTGCACTGCCTCCTTAACTAAATAATTTGTTTAGTGTGTTTTAGACACTTACTAGCAGATTAAATTGACTTTCAATATCAAAAATATCCACTAAACAGTCATCATTTGACGAAAAACAACAAAATAACGCCTAAAATTCAAAAAGAGCACGAAAAAACCAAAATAAGCGCTCAAAACCCTCTTTTAACACAGTTCATCTTATTGTATATTATACACTTATTAATATATAAATTTTTTGTTACTTGAATATCTATATTAAAAAAAACCTTAAAAAAAATAATAATTTAAATTCTAGTTCGAAACAATCCTACCAATTAAATAACTTGAAAAATCAGGAAACAAAAAACTTTTTGCAACAAAAACATTTTTATTCTGCTCGAATTCAAAAACACCATCAAATACCGCACCAAACAAAACTAACGGATCATATAAATAAGAAACACCTTGATCAGCATATTGACTTCTACTTATCCAATCTTGTGAATTAACATACAATAATTTTGACCACTCACAACCTGAATCCCTAATCAACTCCCAATCCGTTTGCTCAAACCAATGTTCTTTGCAAAGTTCTGTTGGAACAACATAAACAGGAACATTATACTTCTCACACACATCAAAAACAATATTTGCAGCATCAACATCCACGTTCACATTGTGCGCAAGAGAATTAGGAATATATTTAGATTCTCTCTGACCAATTCCATCAACAGATTCTTTAACTTTTCCCATAAAATAAATTGAATTCAAATTTTTAATAATTTCTTCGCCTTCTTGCTCAATTAATTTTGCAATATTTGTCATCGGAGCAATACTTACTAAATCAATTTTTCCAGAATACTCGCTCAAATTTTCTTTAAGTAAATCAATTGCATCTTCTCTAACATCCCCTGCATAAGTTACATAACTTGCTTCATCTCCTTTCCACCAAACCTTGCCACCATCAATTGATTTTTCGAATCCTGCAGCAACTTCAACATCCCAATCAAGCAATCCTAATAATTCTTTAACTCCTCTCGCACGTAATTTTACATCACCATGCACAGTTGTTATTCCAACAACTTTATCACCACATATCCGTCTTGCGAGTGTAATTGCCAGAGCATCATCTACATCAGTAAATGGGTCTGAATCAATATGAATATAGTTTTGTCTTTTTTTTATTTTAATCACCAGTTTAACTCATTTTTGATTTAACGCAGTAAAATATAATTGTTCTCCAACGTCACAAATTTTATCATAATCTTCTAGTCCTTCTTTCCATCGTAGAGGAATTGCACTATTTCCCTGAAGTACTCCACATAGTGCTCCAACTATTGCACCATTCGAATCTGTATCTCCACCTGCATTTACTGTTTGAATAATACATTCTTCTAAATCAGAAGGATATTTTCCAAAACAAAACAATGAAAATGCTAACGACTCCATACAATATGCTTTGCTACCCAGTTCACCAACTGCATCTTCAACACTTGCATCTGATTTTACTAAATCATAAACTTGTTTTAGTTTATCATCCCAATATGGTTCAGGATCTGTACCAGAAAAACCAGATAAATAATGTGCTTTTTTTGAAAAGTCAATAATATTATTAAAAAAATCATCAACATCAAACTTATAATTCCCAACAACATTGTTTCGAATAATATAATCAATTGCTTTTGATTGAACACACCCACTAACAACTGCTTGTGAATTTCTATGAGTCATAATAGAAATATTTTTACAATCATTAACTAATTTTTCATTAAATTCTGTAGCAGATAAAGAATTATTTAAAGAATAAAAAAGTCCAACAGGAGATATTTTCATTACAACTCCATTTCCTGCACTATCTATTCCTGTTTTTGTCCAGTGTTCTCCTGCAGCTAGCCTAACTACTCCTTGAGTTACTGCTTTACCCCAACTTTTTTGTTTAATTTCATTTTCGTAAAAAGTAGTTACAAGTCTGCGAGCAATATCGTTTGGGTCAATTTCTTTATTATATATTATCGATTCTCCAAGAGAAATAGTTCCTTGAGTATCATCACTATATTCACCGCGTTTAAACTTGGAAAAATAATGCGGTTCGCCAGCAACTCTTTCGAATGGTTCTAAATAATCAGTTACAAACCCTGGTCGAGAATTATTAAAAATAGAAAAAGTAGTTCTAATTTGTTCCAAACTCATTGTTTCCAAAAATAATCCTAACGAATCTCCCACTCCACAACCAACAAGAGTCCCTACAAATGAATCTTTAATTTTATTTTGTTCTATCATTCAAGCACCATCACAATTAATTAAAAAGATTTGTTAAATATTTAATTCGTTAATTAGTTTCATAACGCGCAATATAATCATCAAGTATTTTTCTATGATCAAATGCCATTATTTCAGGAATTAAATCAAAAAGGAAAAATTTCACTTTTTCAATATCATCTCCAGGTCTTGGTTTTTGATCTGTTTTTCCAATCATAACATGCGCAATCATATGCCCTCTTGGATCTCTTTTTGGATCACTATACCAACCAAAAGGTTTCACATCATAAACATCAACTTTAAATTCTTCTTTTACTTCTCTTATTCCTGCTTGTTCTATTGTTTCTCCTAAATCCATAAATCCTCCTGGAAGAGCCCACTTTTTTGGATCATTTTTTCTGAAACCAAGATATACTCCTTTTTTTCCATTCTCTTCATGAGGAATAATCATGTCTGCAGTAGGAAGCGGATTTACATATTCTCCTGTTTTCATCATTTCATTTAATTTGTATAGTTCCTTTACTCTTTCTTCTGCACCTAGATTATCTAATATTTCTTGAACAGGCAAAATTACATAGTCTCTCCAAGGAAGATCTAGCGCAATCATTGTACGAACTTGTGTTGCACTAATATGTTTTCGACGCTGTTGTTTAAAATGAGAATAATCATGACCATAATTTACAAAACAATCACTTGTTCCACCATTTCCAGATACAATAACTGTATTTTCTTCATTCATGTCAACTCCATTTTTTTCTAATTCAGAAATTACATAATTTGCATATTTTGGAGGGTTATTTATATCATCTAAACCAACCACAATAGAATCAATACTATGTTCAGATAACATTGCATTAGTCATTTCTTTTCTTTCAGATCCATAAAATGGATTTCTAAAACTTGGCTCGCTTTGATACTCTCCAACAATCCAAATGAGTTTACTAAAACCTTGTTCCTCGACTTGATCCACCATATCCTTATGTCCAATGTGTGGCGGTCTGCACCCTGCAATAATTAATGCTTGTTTTCCTTTATAGGTTTCTTCATTGTTTGTCATTTTCTCCTCCTAAAAAGATCCAAAAAAATTAAATAAAAAATAATAAAAATTGAATTAAGTGAACTGAATTAAATCTGCATATGGTTCTGGTTTTGTTTTAAAAGACATTCTATCACAAAATTTATACAAAGCCCCAATGCATTCTTTAGTTATCAAAGGACTATTGTTTGCTTTTACAATTTCTTCTGCGTCCAAACCAAGTTTTCTTCCTGTTAACATTAAATCAATTGTTTGATAAGATACTTTATGTCCAAGAGATCTACTTAATTCTCCTTCGTCAGTATGTCCATCCATAAGTTCTGCACTAGGAATTCTATCAACTACTTCTTGCGGCAAGTTTCTATGTCTTGCAAATTGGTATTCTGATGTTTTTGGAAGTTTCACAATAGATTCTATATCAACTCCTCCTCGTCCATCCCCTCCAATTGTAAAATAAGCAAGTAGTTGTTCTGTATCATTTGTTGTTCCATTAACTAAACAACCATATTTTGCTGTTTGTCGTCTAAGTATTTTCATTCTTTGTCTTGCATGATCATTTCCAATTCTCATCGCAATATAGTCACTAGGCTGATGTTTCCATCTTCCTTGTTCAACAAGTTGTCGTTCAATATCTTCTTCAATTAAATTATCTACAGTTATTGCCATTTCAAATAGTCTTTTATCAACTGAAGCATGAGCAACATCATAATGATCTGCCAATCTTTTTGCAAAATCAACACTTTCTTGACTTGTTTTTCCTGAAGAAATCATTAGTCCTAAAACATTTTCTGCTCCTACTGCTTCAACACTTAAATCCAATACAAGACTGGAATCAATTCCCCCACTAAGCCCAACCACATATCCTCCGAGACCACAACCTTCAAGATAATCTTTCATCATTCCAGTAATTCTTTTTGTTAAAAAATCAGCATCTTCTTTATCTACTTCAAGTAAGCTCATAGGATTTTGCATATATTGAGTTTTTAATTCAGTTAGTGTTTCTTGTGTTATATTTTCTAAATCAACATTATATATTCTTTTGTTCATTTTCCTTCCTCCATCATTTTCACATAATCTTGTTTTAGTATTGCCATCATGGCGACATCGTGATATTCTTCTCTTAACATATATTTTTGTCTTTGAGTTCCTTCTTGAATAAATCCACATCTAGAATATACTTTTTGAGCTCTTTTGTTTGAGTCAAAACACCCTATTTCTAGTCGGTGAAGATCATATTCATTAAATGCTAAATCCATTATTTGCATTAGCGCACTACTCGCATATCCTTGCCCCCATTTATCTTTTCGTCCAATTATTAATGATAAAGTTGATTCTCCTGTTGGCCAAAATATTTTATTAAGTCCAACACTTCCAAGATATTCTCCTTCTTTTGATTCAATAGTATAAGTTTTTGTATTTGGATCTGCAATCATTTTTTCTAGTACTTTTTCTTCTTCTTCTCGACTTATTGTTCTGTTAAAATGTGCAAAATTTCCAATTATATCAGAATCATTTATCCAATTCATGCAATTATCTAAATCATCAATTCTTAATGGACGTAGTTTTGTTTTTATTTCAATTCCATCAACATAGTTTAATTTATTTTCATCAGTCATTTATCCAAACATCCTCTTAGCATATTCAGTTTTTGCTTTTTCAACAAGCGGTGAAACCTTTACAGGATATTCATCTGCTCCTTTAAATTTCATGTATTGAGGTCTCATTTTATTTAACCAAAATTCTCGTCGATCTTGAGTATCTGTTAATTTTCCAAAGTCATGAACTAGTTCTCCATCTTTAACAAATTGTTTTGTGAGTTTTACTGCTTCTTCGCCTTCTGTTAAATAATCTTCAGCCTTCTCACCAGCCATTAAAATTAAATCATGATTTGCCATTCCATCTTCTGTAGATAAAACGCGATAAACTTCAAGTCTTCCAGGAAGTGTTGCTTTTGATGGATTGTTTTTTACTATTTTACAAATATCAATTACATTTCCATTTTCTTGTTCGTCTCTTGCTACTTTATAAACAGGCCCAGGTAATTTAAATGGATTAACTAAATATGTTCCAATTAAAATAATATCAATTGGTGCATTATTTTCAAGAAGATAATAAATTTTATCAGCAGTTAAATCATCTGATGCCATGATTTTTGCATGTTCGCATCCTCTCTCGTCGAGTCTAGACCTCATATACTTTGTTCTTTCTAATGGATCTCCACTATCTGTTCTTACATTCCATTTCTTTAAATCATATTTTTTAGCGATATTTATTGCAACTTCTAATCCTTCTGTTGAATCATAAGTATCCAACAAAAATGTAGGCCCAACAGATCCTTTTTTTTCTATTTCATTTATTTTTTGCTCTATTGTTTCTACAGAATCATCATTATCTAATTTAAAATATGCGCGTAGTTGTTTTTCAAATGCTTTTTCGTCTCCACCTGCATGAAGTACCGCACTATGTCCTGCACTTCCTCCAACTCTATCTTCTAATTCAGGATACTCAACCCCCATTTGTTCTAACGATGTTCCTTTCATTCCACCAACTAATGCTGCTTTTGATGCATGAAGTGGAGAAATACATCGTCGAGATCCTCCTTCGAGAGTTACAATATCTTCTCGTCCAAATTCTTTTAGAATATTTCGAATATAACTTGCAGTTGTGGCTACTGCCGTTTGATATCCAATGGGACTTAACATCAAAGTTTCTGGAAATTGATCTTCTTCAAAACCTCCATTTACTGATAAAATAGGTTCGTGTCCAAATATTGGAACCCCTTCTTCAATTCCATAAACATCAATATTCAATGTTCTATTTTCTTTTAAGTGTTCTATTGTTTTACATGCAAGTCCTTTTCGCTCATACATATCAATTAAATTGTCTCCAAGTTCATAATTTAGAATATATGCTATTGCTTGTTCTTGTCCACAACTCATCAAGTAATTATGTTTTTCAATTTCAAATGTTTCAAATTTCTTTCCATCTTTTTCAAATGTGTGTTGACTTACAACTTTGTGATCTCGAAGTCCTCTAACTGCCAAATTAAATGTTGATTGTCGTCCAGAATCATTCATCCAGATAAATGAATCTGCCATTGTTGTTTCATAATAATCTTTAAGTCCTGCAAGTACTTTTTTATTCATTCCTAGCAAGTTTGGTTGTCTTAATTTTTTTTCTTCAATCATTTTAAAACCTCCTCACTATTGGTTGATTTTCTTTTTTCAAATACCAAAGTCTTTTTTCTTTATCAAAACCAATTATTTTTGAACGTTGTTCTGATCTATAAACTTTTAAAACAGAATCAAGTCCAAATTGATGTTTTGTATCAGGATAATCGCCATCAAAACCAAGACTTGTTCGTGGATTTTTAGAAATCACTTCTACATATTCTGCTGAATCAATAATAAATTCTTTTGTTTTTTTATGAGGATGACATTGTTTTGGTCCAAGTCCTCTTGCCACAATATGAAATGCGTTCCCATCAATTGGAAGTAATGTCTGAAAATCTCCCATTTCCCAATATGCCCAACTTTGTTGGGGTGTTGCAATTAAAATTCCTGAACTTGCCTGATATTCTTCATACTCCCCAATTCGAACAACATAATTTGCGCTGCTGTGTGCAGTTCTTCCACCAAGAGAAATTTCATTCATAACCCTATGAACAAGTCCATTGTTTCTATTTTTTACTTTTTTTCCATTTATTTCACCTTCAAGCCTCATAAGATTTGAAACTTCAAGATCTCCTTCTAAGAATTTTTTAAATACAGAATTATAATCTTGTTGACTCATTGCGCAATAAAATCCTTCAGAACTATCAAAGTCTGCATTCGCAACTTTTCTTTTGTCAGTATTAATTCCCATTATGGGCGTATCAACAGAATAACTATTTGCTTCTAAAACAGTTCCATCTCCACCAGTTGTAATTACACAATCATGCTGCGCAACAACATCCTTATTTAATCCACCTCTATACAAATAAGTTGTTTGAAATCCTGCAGCATCCAAATCATTCATGACTTTTTCAGTCATTCTATTTTGATCATCTCTACTTTGCATAAGTTGTCTTACATTATCTTCATTTTGCAAGTATTTTTTAGTTAATTTATCTTCTTGATGTTCCATTAAAATATCATATCTTGCTTTTTTGTAAACAACAAGGATTTTTCCAATATTCATATCTCTAACTAGCATTTGATTTCACCGCCAAAATATACATTAATATAATTCAGAACCCCTTTTACTAAATATAATAATAAAAATAAAAATAAATATAAATATGAATGTAAATATAATATAGAGCAATCACTATACTCTTTAAAAACATTTCCGTTCTTTGATATTTTTGATTTGTTTGATCTGTTTAATTTCATTTTCTCACCACATCATACTAAATTAGTTAACATATTATTAATATAGTTGCATAATAGTTAAATATTATTAACCATATTTTGTCAACATAGTTGTACTAAAAAATTTTATTCAATACTAAACCAAAAGATTTTAACAAAATTTCAAAAAGCACCAAATCATGCCATTACTTAACATTCAACCTCAAATACTAATTTTGCTTTTCCAACAACTTCAACTTCTCTAACCATGCAATTAAAACAACCACTTTGGTAAAATTTAATTACCTCTCCACCAGGATTATAAGCTCCATCACCACCTAATCGTCTTGCTTCAACATACCAACCATCAGGAAAAATATCACGAAGTCCATGACCTGTCCCTCCACCACCCATATGTGCTTTTTCAACAACAAACATCGATTCTCCTCGAGATTCATCATATGCGCAAACATCTAATTGTAAATATTCTGCAGGTTCATCCCAAGGAGTGCCTTTTTTTCTATAACCAATAGGCCTATATTTTTTTGTACCATCTATAGTTATTTCATCATTCACAAGAATTAGATCTCCATCAACAAATTGCGAATCATATGTTCCACACGCAAATTCTTCAGCTCTAATTATATCTCCTAATTCAGCTTTCGACGTTTTTTCATTCATTTTTTTTACCACACAAGTTATATGCAATTTAAGTGTCATTTATACACTTTCTCACCCATAAAAAAAAGATTTCTAGCCCTTTTAACAAACCAAGACCGTCCAAGTCTCATCTGAACCAAAAATCTCCTATGGGCAAAATTAGCAGCCAAATACCACTTTTTACCTCTTTTCTCTCATATTGTATAGTATACACTTACTAATATATAAACCTTTCTAACGTACAGAATATACATCAAAAAAAACATGAAAACACACCTAAAAAAAAATGCGAAAATCACATAAAAACAACAATATTAACACCATATTTGACACTATTTAACAAAATATTTGAAACATTTATTAATAATGCCTAATTCCCAATCAACATAATGCCAAAAACCAATACAGATGATAAACCCAGATGTCCTCATTTTGGAAAGTGTGGAGGTTGCAATACTCAACACATACCCTACGAAGTTCAAGTAGAGAATAAAAAAAAGTTTCTTACTAGCATGATCATTCTTAGCGATATTTCAGAAGATGACATCAAAATTTTTCCTTCACAACCCTACAATTATAGAAATCGAATGGATTTAATATTTACAAAAATAGGCCTAGGATTTAGAGTTAGAGGTAAATGGCAACAAACAGTAAATATTGATGAATGTCATATTGCAAAACCAAAAATAAATCAAATTGCAGAAGAAATAAAATCTTTTTTTAAAAATTGCGAATGTTTTAATCTAGTAAATAAAGAAGGAACTTATAGATACGCAGTAATAAGAACTCCCGAAAATACATCATCAATTTCATTCGTATTAAATTCAGATTCGTTCCACATAGGAGATGCGATTGAAAAAATAAAAGAATTTGCTAAAAAAACAGATGTTCCCAATATTCTTGTAACTTATGTTCATTCAAGAACAGACACCAGCATTTCAGATGACTTTTTTGTTGTAAAAGGGAGTGATATGTTAAAAGGAACATATTTAGGAAAAACATTTCATTATCATGTTCAAGGTTTTTTTCAAAACAATTCTGAACTTGCAGAACAAATGCATGAATATGTCAATAATCTACTCAAAGAAAATCAAGAAAAATATAAAGATTATACTTTATGGGATCTATATGCAGGTGTTGGAACTTTTGGAATTATCAATGCAGATTTATTCAAAAATGTTTTAATTGTCGAATCATTTCCTCAATGTATTGATGCTGCAAAATTAAATTTAGAAGAAAATAAAATAACTAATGCAGAAACTCAAGTTCTCGACGCTAGATATATTAGCAGATTAGATGCACCAGAAAAATTAATAATTCTTACAGATCCTCCAAGAAGCGGAATGCATCCAAAAACAGTAGAACACTTAAACAAATTAAATCCTGAATTATTAATTTATGTCTCGTGTAATATGAAACAACTTGCAAGAGATCTTCCTAAATTCAAAAATCATAAAATAAAAAGTTTAGCAATATTTGATTTCTTCCCACAAACACCTCATTGCGAAGTTGTGGTTGAACTCATAAGAAAAGAAATAATTGAAGACCATTAAAAACAATAACGTGATAAAATTAATTTTAAAAAAAGAAAAAAAATCAAAAGAAAAAACTAAATTTTTCTATATCTCCCTTCTTTACTCTTAAAAGAATCAACACTACAAAATTCATGTTTAGGATAAGTTTCGCAAACATATGCAAGTCCTGCAGTTTCATAATGCTCTAAATTTAATTCTTTTGCTTTTTGTTTGGCAACCTCACTCGATCCATAAATTCCAATTGGAATAATTCTTGGTGATTTAAAAAACACTGCTTCATTATATTTCAAACTACTTGATTTAGAACTAATTAAACTAAATCCTTTTGATTTTCTAAAATCATTAAATTCACAAACTATTTTTTCAAACTTTTTTGATTTTTCTGCATTACTTAAACTTTCTAAATCAGAAAAAACCATTTTTTCCCAATCTTCAATTAATTCTCCCCCATAAACCGATTCGATATCTGAACTGATTTGATCATAGTCTTGAATAACAAATCTATCAGAATTTTTGCAAAGTGCCAATAAATCAAATGGAGAAATAAACTCAGGTTTATCATATGTTAAAAAAACAATTCCTGAATCTCTATATGTTTCTGTTTGAAGATCACCCATTATGCTCGCGCAAAGTCGCAAAGGTAATCCAAAACTTTTTGTATTTAATTTAATCGATTTATCAGATACAATCTCATCTACTGTTTGACAAACCTCTCTTCCAAATCCAGATTGCGTACTAACATATAATGTCTCAAACCCGTTCAAAATCCCTTCTTCCATACTTTTAACATAAATAGGACTTTTATCAAACCAGAGTCGCACACCAGGATTATCCAACCATTTTTTTAAAGATCCACATATTTCAAATATATCCATTTTACAAATCACCTCTTAACACAAAAATAATACATTAACTACTTAACAATAGTTAGCAATATTTAAATTCTACCCTCCACTAAGTGGTATGTATAATGACTCATAGACCTTATGAAAACTTATTAAGAGATATCGGATTAACAGATAATGAAATCAAAATATATCTAACCCTTTTAAAATTAGGAATATCAACTTCATCAAAAATTGTAGAAAATGCAAACACTTCTAGCGGTAAAATTTATGAAACATTAAACAAACTTTTTAACAAAGGTCTCGTTAGTATTTCAAAAATTAATGGAATTCAACATTTTGAAAGCACACACCCTAATGCATTAATAGATTTTATTGATGAGCAAAAAAAAGCATTAGATGAAAAAGAAAAACAATTAGGAACAATCTTACCAAAACTAGTTGAGCTTCAACAAAGACCATTAGTTCCATTCTCATCAAATGTTCTCACAGGAACAAGATCCATAAAACCATTAATAATAGATCTTTTTGCAAAAAGTCAAAAACCAATTTGTGCCATGGGTCTTAGAGGCGATAAAAGATCTAAATACAATAACTTCTGGTGGCACATAACTGAGAATGAATTAGAAAAAAAGAAAAAAAATGCAAATTATTTATTTTCAGAAAATAAAAGTGATTATTTTAAAAAACATAAAAAATTAAAAAATATAGAAACAAAACATACTGAATCAATAACTCCTATGGCAGTAGATATTATCGACGATCATGTTTTGCTTTTAACATACGAAGAAGATTTAAAATGTGTTCACATTCACAATAAAGCAATTGCAATTTCTTTTAGATCGTTTTTTATGACATTATGGAATCAAGCTAAGAAATATAAATGAACTATAAAATAATGGTCGTAGCTGCCAGTTTGTAAATGTCAATCAAAACAAACCAAATCTTTTCAAAAAAAAGACAAACAATCCAATCAACAATAAAACTCCAAGACCTATCATAATTCCCATTCTTAACTTTTTTTCCTCAGAACTTAGCTTATCCCAAGATTGTCTATTTTCTTTCCATTTATTTTTATTAACAAATCCCACTAATAAAAAAATAAACCCGATCGCAATTAAAGAATAATTTTTTAAGGGAATACCAATCACAAACCAAACAATTCCAATCGTAAATAAAGCATGATAATCTGGCTTGAATTTCTTTCCCTTATTGAATGCAAAAAATACAACTAATAGAATTAAAATAACGACAAAAATAGAAATTATTAACCACTGACTCATTTTAAATTAAGAAAGTTTTTCAACTATTTAAAACTTTTCAGATTAAGCGTCTTTTCCCCACGGAAAATAAACTGCAAGGCATTCTCTAGAATAATAATCAACTAATTCGGATCCACGAGAAAATAAACAAAATGATTTAACCTCTAAAGCGCTCAATGAAATTAAATAATTTTCTGCTGCAACTATACTCGCGCCTGTTGCAGATTGATCATCAACTAAAAGAATTTTTTTCCCAAAAACACATTCATTAACTTCTTCTGTAACTTTCGCATCTTTACTTGCTTCAGTTAATGATTTTGCCACACTTCTTGATTTGTCAGAATAATGTGAAACTTTCATATAATCAACACATTCAACCCCTAAACAATCGCCAACATATTTTGCAATTAGTGCTCCTCCACTTTTTATTCCAATCACAACATCAGGTTTGTAACCACAAGCATCAATTTCAAACGCAGACTCTCTAATCATCCCTTCAACATCTATCCAAGAATGTTTGTGAGTATTCATAAATTCATCAGGAACTGCTTTCAACATCCCCCTCAAAGCTGCATCAAGAGTTCTTTCGCGTTTTTTCATATCAGATCTTGTCTTTTTTTTATGAAAAAGATCCAATAAAGTAGTATCAAACCATTCAGGCATCTCTCCTGCATAATCTGTTCTCAAAGTTGATAATTCATCAATAATATTCATATTACTAGCTTTACCCTTCCAATTTATAAAAATTTCTAAAAAAAAAAGAAAAAGAAAAAGAAAAAGAAAAAAAGTTCTCGAATTCTTATATCCTAACCACAGGGCTTGAGTTTAAAGAATTATTTGTGCAAACACTCTCTTTCAAGCCACCTCTTGTTTTGCATTTTGTGCAAATAAGAATTTGCGAGTTTTAGGTAAAGATTCAATATCTTAAGCCATACTACCTTGACATTCAAATTATCTATACTCTTTAATTATTTTATTCACCATAGCAACTGCATTTACAGGATCTACTCCATTACTAGTCTCACCACTTAACATCAATGCATCTGCTCCGCTCATCACCGCATATGCAGTATCCATCACCTCTGATCTTGTTGGTTCTAATCCATATTGCATTGATTCAAGTAAACCAGTCGCAACTATAACAGGAATATTATGTAATTGACAAGTTGTTACCATATTATTTTGATATTTCATTAATTTCTCAGGTGGAACTTCTACAAACAAATCTCCTCGAGCAATCATTATTGAGAGATCTATTCCTTCATTTTTTGATGTTGTAATTATCGCATCTAGATTTATTGTGCCATAATGATCTTCTATTTTTGCTACAATTCCAGGATTATAATCAGGATTATTTAATTCTTTTTTGCATTCTTCAATTGCATTATGAAAATTAACAACATCAGTTGAATTTCTAACAAAACTTTGCGCAATATATTCAACATTATTTTGAACTGAAAATGCAATCACTGCCAAATCTTTTTCAGTAAGTTCATTTAAGTGAAGGCATTTACCAGGAACATTTACACCCATCATTTGTCTAATGTTTCCTTCTCCAGCATCATAAATTTCTAGTGTCAAATGAGATTTTTGACTTTGCAAAACTTTTGTTTTAATAGTTCCATTTTCAATAAACAAATCATCTCCTCGACTAACATATTCATGAAAATCATAATTAAATTGGACAGGTCCAGTTCCAAAACCTATATTAATTCTATCTCCATTACCAATATTAAACCTACCCTCAACTAAAAGTCTAAGTTGTGGTCCTTTACAATCCATCATAACAGAAACTTTTTTTTCTTTTTTCTTTGCAACATATCTAAGCATATCTACTCTTTGTTGATATTCAGAAAGGGTAGCATACGCAGTATTCATTCGTGCAAATTCCATGCCATTTTCTACCATGCCTTCAAGTACTTCTGGCTTATCAGTTGTTGTTCCAAGAGTACATACTATTTGTGGTTTTTTTATTTTGTCAAACATTTTTATTCGATTTTTCATTCAATTTTTCATTCGATGTATCGAACTTATTCATCATACAAAGTTTAATCTATTCAAAAAATTAAAATAACTCTTTTGATCGTATTTTAATAATCCTAACTCATTTACAACCTCAACTAAGTTTTCTTTTTTTGAAGATTCCACACCAACACTAACGTATTCTCGTCGAATTATTTCAGGTTCTTTTGATTTTATTATTCCTACTTGGTTATCAAATTGTTCTACATATTCTCCAAGTCCTCTTTGATTAACAACTTCATCAATATATAATAAATTTATATCAATCCCGCATCCTTTGTATTGTTTCATTATTCTTTGTTTGTGTACATCTACTAAATTAATTTGTGGACTTTTATGAATAGTTGTCAAAAAAGATTCTAAACTTGATGCATTTGGAATTGCAGGCATACCTGTGCCTCTTATTATTTTTTGCAATACTGATTGGACTATTGGAAAAGAAAATTCGTGATCAGTCCATAATTCATAAGACCCTTCTGATTTAATATATTTTTTTAACTTCAACTTGCCATCTCGTAATTTAATATTATAGTGACGAGAGTTAGAATACATTAAATACGAATCAATGACCTGCATTGATTTATAGTCAGGTAATTCTAATAATTTTTTTGCAGTAACTGCATCAACTTCTTGAAATGTTCTCCATTCCCACACAGCATTTTGAAGTTCAGGTTCTTTTATAACTGATTGTGAAGAATGTCTTTTGTCAGTAACTTTTATAGAACTATTTTTTCCAGATTGTTTACGTCCATTTTCAGATTGTTTTTTTCTCAATACAGGAGTAGGTAATATTATTTTAGGTTTAGATACAGGTTTTACTCCTTCTTTCATCGCACGATTAATACCTTCATCAGAGTCACCTACTGGAATAGTAACATATCTTTCTTTACCAGTTTCATCTCTAATTTTTCGTAAATTTGGATTTCCAGGATAAGTATATTGAGTTGGTTGTTTTAAAGCATTATTATGTTTATTATTACCACTATTATTACTACCTCTATTATTATTACCCCTATTATTATTACCACTATTAGTTGCAAGTCTAGTAGTTATTGTGTCGCCACTACTCGACCGCCCAGAAATTCCTAAAAGTGTTCGGGTAGTCTCTTCTATTATTTCTCCTGCAGAGTCAAATACTTTTTGAACAAATGTTCTTTCTGTCTGTTGTACAGGCACCCTGGGTCGACATAGTCTCAGTTTTTCTTTTGCTTCTGCTTCTGCCATTTCTTTCCAAGCAGCATCTACCTCTTCAGGTTTTTTTATTTTATTAAAATCAATACTGCTTAAATCATCTTCAACCTGAATGGGTATTTCAGAATTATCAGATTCAATGTTATTAGAATCTCTTCTTGTATCAAGCTCTACATAAACTCCTGAAGAAACTCTTTGTAAATTTCCAACAGCACGGTTTGTTTTTTGTCCTGATCTTTGTCTTTGTTTTTTTCTTTTTTTATTCCCCATATTTATCATCTCGCATTAGTTTCACAAATTTTTAAATTTTTATTTACAATCCTAACATTTGCTTTACTTTTTCATCACCAAACATATCAACATAAGATGTTATGTTTTTTTCTTTTTGAAGATTATGAACATACGCAATTTCTTCTTTATGCTTAATATAAAAATCACGAAGTTTTTTTACCAAACCAAATTCTTCAACAACTTCTACAACTCCTTTAGGAACATACTGTGAAAAATCATCTTCATATGCAATCATTTCTCTAATTATTTGCGCATGGAACTTATCTTTTATTGGAACTCGCCTAGTTTCAAATCCCTGTTTTTCAAAAAGGTTTATTTCTTTTCTTGTATTTGAAAAAAATACTTGAAAATTAGGATTAGAATATTTTACTTGTTGTATCCAACTTGGACAATAATGATGATCTTGCACACCTATTATTTTATAAGGAGTTTCAAGTTCATTTTTTATTGATCTATCAATCAACTCTTTTCGCTCTTCAAATGAAAAGGGATTTATTATCCACGGCGCTTCAGGACTTTTATTTTCTTGATTATATTGAGATGACCCTATATTTATCAAAACCTCGTCAATATCTGGCTGTTGACTTATGTGTTTAATTATGTGCAAATGTCCATTATGAAAAATTTGAAACCTTCCTAAGTACAGACCTCGTTTAATTACAACCACCTCCTACAAAATTATAAACACTTCTTTCAACTTCTTCCATGCTTACTCTATCAAACGGATTTTTAGATAACATAGATTCGACTAATCCGCGCAAGGTTTTTCTTCCAAATATTTCATGACTAAACTCAGGCTCATTGTACAAATTTGCAAGACCATATTTTATTACTTCACTTTCTCTATAAGAATCTCCTTCTTTAAAATTAACTCTGTCAAAAGGATGAATTCCAGTTAATAACTCATGAAAAAGAACGCCTAATTGAAACACATCTGAGTTTTTATAACTTGTAAGACTAGTCATCATTTCAGGAGGAATATATTTCGGAGTTGACAAAACACTCATACATTTAGATTCACTATTAACTGCTTCATCAAATAAGTGAGACATTCCAAAATCAAGCATTACAACTCGTTGACCATCATACATAAAATTAGTATCTTTAATATCATTGTACATAATTCCTTGACTCCCTAAATAATTTATTGTTCTTGCTATATCATAAATTATTTTCGAAGATTGTTCTAAAGATAACAAAGAACCATCTGCATCAGGTTTAGTATATTTTGATAGAGTTTCTCCTCGAACATATTCTAATTTTAAGAATTCAATTCCTTCAATATCTTCTGATCCTAAGTATTTAACAATATTAGGATGATCTACTTTTGCTAATATTTCTTTTTCTTTATTATATCCATCTAGTTTTGAAAAATCAACATACAATTTTTGATTTTCTTTGAAAACAATTCTTTCAATTCCCTGTCCAGATCCCCTTCTTGTTAAAAATATGTGATTTGCTATTGGAAACAACTCACTTGAATCTCCCTCTTGAAGTTTAGATTCTACTCCAAATCCTACATTGCTACAAAAAGTTGAAAATAAGGAATCAATATTTTTTCTAGATTCATTTTTTCTTAAATTATTATATCTATTTCCAATTTGCACCATTAATTCTTCTGATTCTACTGCTTTTGCAAGTAAATATTGTTTTGGAACATTTTGATTTCCTTGTCTAAGCATATCTAAAATTACTTCTTCCACTACTTGTTTTTTTTCTGATTGAGTATTTTTTCCAAGTTCTAAAAGTATTGAGTTTAATCTATCTTCATCAAGTTCATATCCGCGTTCACTTCGCATCATTCTTACATGAGGTATGGCTTTAGTTACTAAAAATTCAGCATATTCCTCGTTGTCAAGATCAAAATAAGAAGCATCTTCTTTAAATTTTTTAATTAAACCGTAATCTCCTTTCCAAAGTCCGATTTTTAATAATTCTTTAAGAGAATTTTCTGATTCTGCTTTTTTAAAAAAATTATATGCTTGAGGTAATAACATCATAGATCTATATGCAGATCCTACCATTTCATTCATTTTTTTTAATTCATCTTCATTAACATATGTTCTAATAAATGGTTTTATTCTAACTAGTGATTCCTCCATCGCCTCACAAACTCCTTCATCACATAATTTTTTGGCATATAATTGAATCGGAGTTAAAAATTCTTTTTTTGCCATTGCGTTTTCAAATGCGGTTTGTTCTTTTATTGTCATGATCATTTCGAATACCTCTTAATTAATAATTAATTATTTTAAATTGAATATTTTGATTTAATTAAATTAATTAAATTAATTTAATTCGTCTACTTAATCAGGGAAAAAAGTTTCATCCCACCTACCCCTAACCAGCCTATTGTTTCTATCATGTATTACTCGCTCTGCTTCTCTTGCAGCCTCACTCATCCCTCTCAGTCGAGAATTTTGGGAATACACCGCATCTGGTTTTTCATCCATCTGCTGCATCGCTTTTTCAAATACGTCATCTCCTGCTTTATGCATTCTCTTTTTTTTAAATTCAGTTTCATAAACATTTATCTTATTAACTTCAGGGTCTCTTAATTGTTCTAATGTACTTCTTACATCTTTTGAACCATATAATTCAATCGATTTTTTTTCTTCACCAACATTTTTTGAATTTGCAGATACATAATTAGGATAATTTGAATCCATCGCATCCATATAATTAATAATATCATTGTAAGCTGTTCTATTACCTAATGTTTCTAGTGCTTTAACAGATGCTTTAAAATATTTTTCTTGTTTAATTAATTCATAAATTGGTTGTTTATCAGGTTCATCTAAAAATCCTATTACTGCATCAGTAAATATTAAAGATTTTAATTCATATCTCCCAGTTACATCTACAGATGCTAATTTTAATTGATCATCGTCTATAAGTCCAAGAACCATCATTCCTAATTGTTCGTATAATGGATTTACACAACTAAATAATGTATATTCTTCTGATGGAGATTCATTTTTGGAATTAAATCTACGTTTATGAGATCTATAATCTACAGATCCTTTTAACACAAGTTTTTCTCCCAACTTTGTTGCAAAATTAACTGCACTGTATTTTACTATTAATTCTAAGTCAGGATCTAAAAATTCATTTTTCTCCTCGAGTCTTTGTTCAAATTTTTGAAAAGTTTTACATATTGATTTACTATTTAGTAAAACACCTGTTAAATAATCAATAAAAACTACTGATTTGAAATAGTCATCTTTAGTTACAACAATTTTTTCATTTAATACATCTTCGCTAACCATTTTATGTAAAAAGGTCATTTGTAGTGGATCAAAATTTATTCTATAAATTTTAGAAGATTCATTAGAAGTTCTTTCAAGTAACCATCCAATTACAGATTGTACTTCTATTGTAAAATCTTCTCGATTTAAATCTTTAATATTTGTTTTTTTATACGACTCTTTAATATCACTAATAAAACTGGATAAATCCTCCTCTGTTACAGGATTAACTACAGTATTTGAACAAACATTTATTGCATCAGAATCAGAATTTACAACATCAACTATTGTCAAATCAACATCTCCAAGTACACCTTCTCCAGATACACCTTCTTCATTAGATTCAGATATTGTTTCTTTTGATTTTTTTGATTCTTTTGGTTTTTCTCCTGGTTTTTTTTCAATTTTTATTTTTTTTCTTGGACTCATTTTATTTTCTCCTTGATTAACTGATTCATTCATACAAATATTTCATTTTTTTCATCCAGCTTCTTAATTTTCTTTTATTTTTACTACACTCACAAGTCTGCAGTGCAGGAAGATCTCCAATTCTAAATTCATCTTCAGATATATATTTCGAAATTTTATTTGAACAAATTCCATATTTATCAGGTCTCAACACAGAACGCACTTCTCCAACAATCATTCCTCCAATTATTTGATTAGAAGTAATAACACTTGGTTGTGCTGCATGAATGCAACTTTGTGGTTGATGTCCATCTACTGCCAATTTATCTATATCGACTTTACAATTCAAACACGCAGTTTCTCCTGGAACACTTACAACAACTTGACCACTATTATATCTAGTGCCTCCACTAATTAAAGGAATTTTATATTTTAAGGAAAAATAATTTAACAACGCTCTCGATTTATTGTTATCAACAGTATCAACTATTAAGTCATATCCACCTTTCTTGAATACATTTTCACTTTCAGGAGTTATTCTTTCAACTAAGTAATCCACATTAACATTAGAATTTAATTGCCCTAATCTAGACGCTAATGTTTCTGCTTTTCCAGCTCCAACCTTATCATAAAAAAATATTTGCCTATTCAAATTTGTTTCTTCAATTGTATCATCATCAACAATAGTTAAATTTCCTATTCCATTTAATACTAATTCTAGTCCTGCAAAATTTCCTAATGCTCCTGCACCAATCATTAAAACTTTTTTATCTGAAAAATCTTCTCGCTCTTGAACATAATTAAGTTTATGCGTTCCTCCAGTTTCTCCTCTCGTATCTCCTGCATCTCCTGCATCTCCTGCATCTCCTGCAAAACGCTCTAAAGATGATAAATTATAAAGCAAAATATCTTCTATTGTTTTTTCATTATTAATTGGCATTAATATTTTTCTTGCTTCATCAACTGCAAGTGAGCTCATAACACTGCTCACTATTGTTCCTTGTGAACCTATAATATCATGAAATAATATATTTTCTAAATATCTTACCTCATCACTTCTACTCATAGAATTACCAGGATTATAAACTCCCAACTTACCAATATTAGGTCCACAACCAACACTAATTAATGGTATATTTTTAAGTCGAGAATATTTTATCGCATTTGCTTTTGAATTAATACTGCTTGATGCTTCTATAATTATATCTGGCTTTTCTATCAATTGAATATTTTTGATACTTGCCAAATTTAAGTTTAGTCCTCTTGTTTTAACTGCAGGATTTAATTTTTGTGCAAACTCTGCAATTAAATTTGCTTTTGTACCGTTTTTAAACAATGAAAATCCTTTTGAATAATTTTTAAAATCTTGCGCTAAATCGATAGAATCTACAATTCCTTGCCCACATATTTCTATAGTTCCAAAACCAAGTGCTGCAGCATTCATTGCTAAATAATTTGCAAGTACATCAGATCCAATAATTACCATTCGTGCAGAAGATAGTTTTTCCTGGTCCCAGCCTGTAATTAATTGTTGTCTATCATATCTGCTAATTCCAGTTCTAATTTGACCTTCTTGGCCAGATAGTTCACCCGATATTTGATCTGCTAATTGATCAGATACATTTTCTACAGATCTTGGACGTCTTTCACTCATTGTTGTGCCTCCTTATCTACTTCTTGCAAACTTAATCTACCAAAATATTTCTTTAATATTTTTTTAAATGAAAAACTCTCTAATTCTTCTGCTTCATCAGAAACAATAGGTTCAGATTCAACACTAATTCTAGGTTCATAATCAATCTCAGAATCTAATGTTTGAAAACCATAATTTGAGTCGTTATATTGTACGATTTGTTCTTTTTTAACTCCCAAAACAGGAAGTAATTTTGTTTCAATATATTTATCAAAGTTGTCTGAATCAGAGCTATCTGAATTTGAGCTGTCTGAATTTGAGCTTGCTAATTTATCTGAATTTTCAGAATAAAGTTCACCAAATTCTTTTACGAATTTATAAAATCTAGAAGCAGCCCTAGGAATTTTAACTCCGTTAATTACATCTCTTGCAGCATAGTTAGTAAGCTTTGAAACAATTTTATATTTTTCTTCTTTGAGCATTAAATCTTTTTTTATAACCACATTATCAGATTTTATTTGTATCGCATCTTCTAGCGTTGAACCATTTGCTAAATCATCAAGAACTTTCATCATTACTTTTTTGTATTGATGTTGTGACTCTCCACTATAATCTGTAAAAAATTTCATAGCATAATTAGTCATTGCTTTGACTCCTGTTACAATCAAACTAAAATTAGTTTGAAAATCTTGTGCTTTTTTTTCATAGTCTTCAATTATTTTATCTATTGCTTGAGTTTCATTTTTTGATTTTGATAAATCTAATATAAACTGTAAACAAAGTAGATTTTTTAATTCATCAAAACTTAAGTTTTCATCATAGCCTGTGAATTTTCCAAGGTTATATTTTTGTAAATGGTTTTTTAATTTATGAGATGATTGATAATTTGCAGGACTCTCTTCAAAAGTTGTTAATTGTGCTAAAATTGCAAATGGACAATCTCCATCATACGCTGCAAACTTTTTTAATCCATCAGAGTGTACGCCTTTAGCAGAATCATATTTTTTAATTGTTCTCTTAAATTTTTTCAATAGTCTTTTAAAAGATTTATCTGCAGATTTTTTGAATACTTCTTGTCCAGACCAAAGTCTAGCATTATCCTCTAAACTCCATTCATTATGGAACCTATCTTCAGTCCCATATTTTGATTTTCTAAATCCTTGAGATGCATGCTTACGTCTAAAGCTAGATACTCCAAAAGTAATTTTATTTCTTACATCATGTTCAATTTCAGAAATAGAAAATGTAACATCATTATCTAAAGCGACAACTTCAACAGTAGGATGTGTTGGAGCATTAACTCTATATCTTTTATTTAATGAATCATATGTTTTAGTTATTTTTTCTCTATAATAATGACCATATTGATTTACAACAATACTAAACGCAAAGGGATCACGTTTTACTTTTTTTAGAATTTTCGGTTTCTTTTGTGCAAACTCTTCAATATCAAGATCAAAGAATTTATAATTATCAACAATAACAATTCCTTTATCATTATCTATAACAAAATCTGCTTCTTCTAATTTGTAAAGTGTTCGAGGTGCAATTGAATGAAGTATGTTTTTGAAATTTTCAACATCAGTTCCTGAATGGAATGGTTGCATCGATCCATGACTATGCCACCAACCTGCAATTTCATAGCCTAATGGTTCTATTGATTGTGATGCTGAGTAAACACCTTCTTCTGTTACTCTAACATATGCAGAATTTGCTTCTTGATGATCTGCAAAATAAGCATCAACAATTAAATCATCTAATCCTTCTTTTTCTTTTAGTAAATAACCATAGCATTCCATTCCACTTCCTGCAAGTCTTGAAACTATTTTTGCATAAGACATCATTTTGTTAAATGCGCCAGCAGTGATTCTTAAAAGATCTTCTCTTGGTCGCGGAGGTTTTTTATCATCTTTTAATATTTGATTAATCTGTAAATCAAGTTCATCCATTTATTTCACCCATAATTAATTCATATTCATTATTTGTTAAAATACATTTAAACATACTAATCCTTCTTGTCGCATTTTTGCTTCTGAAATTACTTTACGTGGAAAACTAGTTGCGTTTAGTCGTTTGTAAGGGTTACTGCCTGTTCTATATCCCATCATAAGAGTTTCTTTAGCTTTAGTAAGAAGTGTTAGTGCACATTGTCCCGGATTCAGTCTTCTTGCATCATCTTTATTATAATTCCCCATACATAGAGTTTGATTTGTAGTATTTCCTGACAAAAAAGGATGCGCATATTTATTCAGTATATGAGGATTTCCAACACTAACTTGTCCGTCACCATAACCATTATCCGAAATGAAAACCCCTACTTTCGCAGATCCAAATTTAAAATAATCTCCCGTGTGAGGGCTTTTCAAAACATAAGGAGGTGTTGTAATATACGCCCAATATCCATTACTTTCAGATTTAAACCCTGCACCATTTTTCTCGTAGGAACTCAGTTGAGCTAATCGTTCTAACTTATTTCTCTCTTCTGCAATTTCAGCTAATTGTCTTGTTTGAAACTCACTATCTTGAACAGCTTCTATTTTGACTTTACGCTCTGTTAGCTTATTATATTTTGATTGTAATTGATCTTGTTCCTCTACATAAATTGGAATTTGATAATTACCATCCATATTAAGTATCATTCCTCTTAATTTATTTTTTATTCTACTTCTTATTTTATGTTGAATATGATTTATATTTTTACCAATAAATTCATTTACTGTTTCAGGAAGTTCTTTACTACTTATTCGTCGAGCATCTCTATAAAATATAGGATCCATTTTTTCCTTAAATATTTCTAAATATTCTCCATAATTCAAAAGTTCGTATAATCCATTATCTAATTTCAAAAAATTTATTCCCGGCATTAAGTGAGTTTTTAGAATTGATCTATCTACTGGTGCATCTCGCAATCCTAACAAAGAATCTATTTGCGAATCAACAACAGTGCTTCTTGAATTTCGTCTAGCTCTACTGTATTGAGAATATTCTTGTTCGATTCGATTTATCAAATCTCTTGATATATTTTGAGCTTCTCTAAGAGTTTGTTCATCACGATTATTATTTGTTCTATTACTACCATTACGTGTAGCTGCTGAATCTAAATCATCTAGTATTTCTCTTAAATTAGAATCACTTTGAGATCTATTTGCAGACAATGAATTTCTTGATCTTGGTCTTGATCTTCTTCTTGACCCACGAGAATTTGATTCATCTGCAACACTTGCAGGAACAACATCATCATCCTCTATTGCAGCATCAATTTGTGATTCGAATCTAATTGCAGTAATTACAGGTAAAATTTCATTAATAATTACAGACAAAACATTATTTTGACTAAATCTTCTTGATACTTCATCACGAGACACATATTCTCGATTTAAAGTTTCTTGAATAAATTGCTCTTTGAATTGATCTATTGAGTCAAGATTGTGAGCATAATACAGTTCTTCTAATTCTGATGGAGAACTTATTTTTTCAATTGAATATTTTTGATCATTAATACTAATAAAATTTTGTGTTTGTTCTGTTTTATTATTTGCTTGATAAAGTGAGCCTCCAAAGTAGATCAAAGGCGTATCGAGTTTGAAAATATAAGGTTGTGGTAAGTTCATTTTTTCCCTCGGTTATTTTACTTAATTAATTTTATTTATTATCGAGCGTTTGCAAATTTAATTTTAAAACTAAAAAATTAAAAAAAATTAAAAAAAATTATAGTTTTTCTTCAAGACCTTTTCCACCTTCGTCGTGAGATACAATTGCAATATCACAAAAGTTTATGTAGGTGGTTCCTTCTTCTGTTTGTCTTTCTTTTCGTTGCAGATAAGAACTTAGATCATCTGTTCTTAATTTATCGTTGTGGTAGTTGTGAAATGCGTTAATAATCGCTCTATAATCTGCGCGATCCATTCTTTGCTTTACTGCTTCTGCAACTGTTACATCATCTTCAGTCGATAATACTTCCTCGTTGATCAAATATTTAACAACTTGAATCAGTTTTCCTTCTTTTATCTCATCAGGAATCTTTTTTACAATCCTAGACGGTGTTAGTCCCCCTCCAAGTGCTACAAGTGTTGGTAATGATCCATCATAATCTGGATTCACAGGACTAGATCCTCCATCAGATTGTGGTACTGAGGTAATTTCTGGATTTGAATTTCCACTAGAACTACCTGAATCATCCGAAACTCTACTTGTAAAACTTGGTCTCGGAGTGTCGCTCTCATACGAGTCGTAACTTCCCATTTTATTTCCCTCCGCGCTTTGAGCCCGCCAGCTGAATTATTTTTTTGTTATTTGGTTTTGTTTGTCTACATTGATTCTTTCTAGCGCAAAATTCAAGATAGAGCTCACGCTAGTTTTTATTCACCCCTTTACTTAGCCAAGTAGAGCTCACGCTAAATATGTCTATTCTAAAACTCTAACCTTTGTCTATTCTCGCCCTAAAGTAAAGCTCACGCTGCACTTTGCTTTTCTGATCTCTTATAATCTATTAGAGCTACCAAACTTTAGCCAACTATTCAGTCAACCAATACTTGATGAGTATGAGTGTTTGCTATTTTTCTATTAAATGTTTTTGTGGATTTTTTTTGTTTTGTATGATTATAATAACTTTTTTTCCCTCATAGAGTATAATAGTTGAACTGGTTAATTAATTTACATTTCTAAATTATGTTTCATTAAGTTTCTGCTAAATAATTTTTTTTCAGCAGTTAGGTGAAAAGTACTTCAGATCCTAACTCGCTCAAGTAATCAAACATACTAAAACCTAATTTATCATAATCAGTTAGTTCTTTATAATAACTATCCTTAACTTGTTTAAATTTTTTTGCGAGCTCAACATCTACAACAACATCAAGAGTTAAATCATTCACAGGCATACTGATTATGGTTAAAGTTTCCATTGTTAGATTTTTCATTTTGATTCACATCTCCAGTTCGAAACATTTTAAAAAATTTAATCCAATTTTAATCCAATTTTAATCCAATTTTTAAAAAATAATTGCGAGAGTGATTACTCAGTTTATCATCTCAATTATTATAGAGGCGCAGGAGAATATATGTGTGATGTATATTTAGAATATAAAACACGTTTTGAACATACAAAGATTTATAAATATGTACTACACAATATATACTACCATGCAAATTCGAAAATTAGTCAAATCAGGGTTATCTTCATACACTATAGCCCTCCCGAAAGATTGGATCGATCGAAACACCCTAAAAAAGGGTGATTTATTGTATATCAACGAAACTCCCCAAAATGAGCTTTTAATTGCTAAAGAAGCAAAAAAGCAAGAAAAAGAACGTAGAGAAGTTGTGATAAATATAGATGGGAAAAAACCCCACACAATATATAGAGAAATTGTATCTACGTATCTAACTGATTTTCACAGATTTATTATTAAGGGTCAAAGTCTAAACAAAAACATAAAAGATATTAGAAAATTAATATATATTTTACCTGCATTAGAAATTGTTGAAGAAAGTTCATCAAAAGTTGTTGCGAGAAGTTTTTTGGATGTATATGATATTTCGATTAAAGATTTAATTAGACGAATGGATAATATAATAAGATCTATGATACTAGATGTCAAAAACATGCTCGGTGGAGAAAGCATTCATGAAATTATTATTGAACGTGATGAAGATATTAATCGTCTTTCATACTTAGTTTTCAAAATTCTCAAGTCTGCATTCACAAATCCCGATGTAATGACTTCATTAGATCTCACAAAATTAGAAACTCTGTCATATTGGCAAGTTACTGTTCACTTAGAAAAGATAGGTGATGAAGTAAAGCGAGTTGCAAGACACATCGGTGAAAGTCCTAAAAGTATCAGCCAAGCTCAATTAAAAAGTTTAATTGAAAAAGTATATTCTTATTATGTTGAGTCTATGACGTCCTTTTACAAGCAAGATAAAATAGGTGCAGATGATGTATGCCTAAAAAGAAAATCCTTAGCAATAGAGTGCGATAAATATTTCATAAGTCACAGAAACATTGTAAATTCAGAAATTTCAGGCAAGTTTAAAGGAATGCTCTCGCATCTAATTGATATAACGCGTCTTGTGAGATATCTTGGAGAAAGTCCTTAACCAAATACGATTTTGCCATCCTAAATTAGAGACAACAAAGATTAATAAATAGCTAGTTGTTACGTTCTATAAAATGAGATCTGAAATTAAATTAAACAACAATCTAAAAGCTATTTTATGTAGTGCAAGTATTAACAAAAGTATAATTAGTAAAGTTAACACTAAAAAATACAAGAACAAAACAATCGAAAACAATAAATATGGACCATATTTATTAAAAGATCATTCTAACAAACTAGTCGAGGGAACTGATGCTTTATTTCTGGATTATTCAGAAATTGATTTACCTGATGGAACTCCTCTTGAAATTGTTCTTCTTGCAGAACCAAAGTACGAAAAAGATGAGAATAATGAAGACAAATTAATTTTAACATCTATAGAAAAAATTGAAATAATATACGGAATCAGAGTTAGTGAAGAATCAGAATATTTCAATCAATTCAAAATAGATTCATTTTTAACAGGAGTTTTGTTCGATATTACAGAATTGGATTCTAATTTTTATAAAACTACTCCTGCTAATCATAAAGAAGTTAGAAGAGCTCATGAACTTCTTTATGCAAAAACAAAAGATCTTTTTGAAATTCCAAAACAATTGTGTAAAGATGAAAGAGTTTATCTTGCTATGAGTCGAGCAGGAAGAAGATGCAAAATAATGCAACCACCCGTTATTATTCCAAGATTTCTAGAAGAAATGACATTAGGAACTGTTTTTGGAAATCCATAAAAAATCAAAAAAAATAAGTTTAAATTAATTTTGTTTGCTATTTTCAAATAATTTTTAAATCTCTCCATTCCATTCCTTATAGAACGCATCCAAATAATTTTCCATAAATTTATGTCTTTGTTCTGCCATTTGTCGACCAGATTCTGTATTCATTCTATCTTTTAATAAAAACAATTTTTCATAAAAATGATTTACTGTCGGAGCATCACTTTTTTTATATTCTTCTTTAGACATATTCAAATTAGGCAAAATATCAGGATTATAAATTGCTCTTCCTTTATGTCCTCCATAGTTAAATGTTCTTGCAATCCCTATTGCCCCCATCGCATCTAGTCTATCTGCGTCTTGAACAATATCGAGTTCTATAGATTTAAAATTTTGAACATGTTTTCCGCCTTTAAACGAAATATTTGTTATTATATTTTCAACATGATCAAGCACATATTCTGAAACACCAACAGAACTCAAATATTCTTTCGCAATTTTTGGCCCAACAGTTTCATCACCATCATGAAATTTTGAGTCAGCAATGTCGTGAAGTAATGCACCTAATTCTACAACAATTAAATCTAATTTAAAATACTCATTAACCGAATTATTTTCTATTTCTTTTTGCGCAATTTCTTTTGATACATTCCAAACTCTCTGAATATGCCACCAATCATGTCCGCCTTCTGCACCAGACAATGTTTGTTTTACAAAATCAACTGTATTAATTATTATTTGATTATAATCCATCTACAAAACCCCCCAACAATATATTTTAACAACAATAATATTAAAATCGGCATAATATAAATATTTATATCATTCAGAAAACAAATAAATTACACAACCATACTTTGCAAATACTTAAAACTTATACTATAATCAGGTGCCGAGTCCATCACTTCATGTAATTCATTAATTACACTATCAACTTTTGCTTGATTGCAGTTTGTCTTACTAACAACAATAAGATTCATTTTCCCATTATATTCAAATAGTTGTATTTCTGATAACCCATATCTTTTTTTTACATTTTCCAAAAGATTTAGATATTGTCTTATTGTCATTTTACCCCTCCTAAAGCCAATGCTAAATGCCATAAAGCTATTCAAAAAAGTAATTAATAATAAAAATAAAAATAATAAAAATATTAATTTCAAATTACAAAAATTTGAGAGCTTTGCACAATAAGTATAAAGACTTGTACACTTATTATATGTTTCTGACAAGTTTATGTCTTACTAGTTGTATTTTTCGCAATATTTAAATAAAACAGACCCAAAACACCAGATATGGTATTAGACACTAAAACTAAAAAGAAAATTATCGAATTTGTTGTTAAAAAACCTAGAACAATTGATGAAATATCCAAGTTCTTACAAAATAATTGGCGTACTGCAGATCGATACATAGCTCAAATATCAAAAGAAGATGGTTCAATTTCAACAAGAGTTTTTAGAGAAGGTACTAGAGGAGCATTAAAAATAGTATACTGTTCTGCATTAACTCCAATTCACACATCAAGAATCCAAGAAGCATTATTTGAAAAGATCCGATTAGGAAAAAAGAAGTATGACTTCAATCCATTAGATATTTATCAACACCTCGACCAAAAAAAGAGAAGTGCGATTATTGAAGATCTCGACGGTGAAAAACAAACTAATCAAAAATTAATTCAGTTTTTAAACAAGACTGATGATCAACTCTTAATACTATCAGGAAATTTATCTTGGATTAATCTTCACGAAAATAAAAACGCAGTTTTTGAAACATTTAAAAAAATTGTAGATAGAGGAGTTTCAGTTAAAATATTAACTAGGGTTGATATCGCATCATTAAATAATATTCGCAAGATTTTGAGACTTAGCGAACAAACAGGCAAACAAATAGGAATAAGACATTGCGATCATCCACTCAGAGGTTTTATTATTGATTCGAAAGTTGCAAGGCTTAAGGAGGTTAAGAATCCTGAAAAGTACAAAAAAGGAGAGCTTAGCAAAGAAACAACTATTTATTATGATTTTCTAGATTCTGACTGGGTTGAGTGGTTAGAAAAAGTATTTTGGAATCTTTATTCCAGCTCTATTGACGCAGATAAGAGAATTAAGACCTTAGAAAGCATTTCTCAGATATTATAATAGGAGAGGATTTTACCACACCAGTATAGGCTAATATGAAATCCTTGTAATTCTGATGAATATCAGAATTACTGTTTTTCCCAGTCTTATTAATCGATCTATGTTATATGCTATGATTCGTAAGAATATTTCTGTTTTTTGTTGTTTGTATTTGTGGCTTTTGACATT
>JABJCP010000014.1 GCA_018668595.1 Candidatus Woesearchaeota archaeon | reverse complement strand
ACGGAACAATTCACTCAATAAAATATAACTTGTAAAAATAATCATAATAGCAATCAAAATAAAAAATAAAGTAAACAAAAATCAAAAAAAATAATTAAAAAAAATGAAATCCACAACAAGCAAAATAGGAATTGGAATAGTTACCCTAGCTATGATGGGAATTGGCGGTTGTAGTAAATATAATATTTGCGAACCTGATTCAACTAACTGTAAACAATACAATTCGACAGAATTTGAAAAAAAATTTAATTTTGATCCTGGAACATATAGACAAGTGGATGAATTTAGCCAAAAAATATGTATTGGAAATTACTGTGAACAATTTTCTCCATCAGATATTGAAGTAGTTATTAATTATGGAATCATACATAGCACCAAGAATAGAGATTTTTATGTTATTTGCTTTGATGAAGAAAAAACTGATTGTACAGCAATTAAAGGAAACTTATTAGATAAAATTCAAAAAGAAAATGCGATAAAAAATAAATCCAAAACTCCAGAAAAAAAAATTGAAAATAGACCTACCTCCACTAAAGAAGAAAAACTAGAAAATAAAATAGCTTCAAAAGACAGCGTTACAGAGGGAGACTACACAATTACTGATGTTCAATTAGGAATTATTCCTTACAAACACAAAGACGAAGATTGTCTTAAAGGAGTTATTCCTTTCAAATATATTACTGCTAAAAATCGTGATGAAACAAAAGTTTTTGTTTATGTCAGTAATGATAATGTTAGAAACGGTGTTGCTAAATTACAAATTAGTGAATCTCCTAATGGATCAATAATTACACTAAATATTGTTAAAAAACAAGTTGATAGATTTCATGAACCAATACAAACTAAACTTATCAAAGCAAACGGAACAATTCACTCAATAAAATATAACTTGTAAAAATAATCATAATAGCAATCAAAATAAAAAACACAATAATCAAAATAAAAAACACAATAATCAAAATAAAAAACACAATAATCAAAATAAAAAATAAAGTAAACAAAAATCAAAAAAAATAATTAAAAAAAATGAAATCAACAACAAGCAAACTCGGAATTGGAATTATTGCATTAGCTATGCTAGGAGGAAGTTCTGGATGTAGTGGAGATTATTCTGTTTGTGATTTAGAACAAAATCATTGTACACAATATTCTGAAAGCGAATTTATTAAAACGTTTAAGTTTGAACCTAAAAATAACAGACAACCTGACGGTCTTACAAATAAAATCTGTTTAAGTTCTGGAATGGGAAAATATTGTAACAAGTTTACTAGATCAGATATTGAACATATACAACAAGAATTTCAATCACTAACTATTAAACCCAACAAAACTGATCATTATGTTGTTTGCTTTGAAGAAAATGATTGCGATCTTTTATGGGGCTGGACAATTTGGAAAGTTCTTAGTGAATTTGGAGATGGTGATTCTAAATCAGATAAAAAAGAATCTACAGAACAAGAAAAACCAGTAGAGAATTCTGATTCTAATCAGAAAATAGAAGAAAAAAAACCTGTTGAAGAAAAAACTGAATCACTACCTAAACCCAAACTAGTATTTGCTCAGGAAGAAGTAATTACTTTTGAAGGAACTATTGTTGATGTTCAATATTCAGGAATAGGTCTAAGAGATCCTTTAGAAGAAAAATTAGTTGGACTTCTACCTGCAAAATATGTTTTTGTTAAGGGTCATTTAGAAACAAAAGTGTTTGTCTATATATCTAACAATCCAGTGCATAAATCTACTGCAAAAATTAATTATAAAGAATTTACAGATCACCAAATTATAGCTAGGACTCTTGTAACACTTGAAACTAATAATAATAAGATTTATCCTCACCGACCTGCAGAAACTATTCATGCAGAAGGTCTAATCGATAAAATAGAATATAAATTTTAATTAAAAATAAGCATAATAACAATCAAAAAAAAAAGTAAACAAAAATCAAAAAAAATAATTAATAAAATGAAATCAACAACAAGCAAACTTGGAATTGGAATTATTGCACTAGCTATGCTTGGAGTTGGTGGTTGTGGTAAAAAGCATACAATGGAGCCTACTGGAACTATGCAACTTTCTGCAGACCACAATACCAGAGTAAATCCCGTATTACTTGATAAAAATACATCAAATGAACATGTTGAATTTGAAATATGCAATGTGCAAGGAGGAGATTGTACTAGAGTTGACAGAGATACATACACGTTCATAGCAAATATGACTGATCAAACAGGTGATTTAGGTGATGAAGTTACATTATATTCTGATTATGAATCAAACGAATATGTAAAAATAAAAAAAAGATTAATTAATGGCGTTAAAGAAATAGAATATTCCTCTGCATTAAAGGTAATTGGAATTCCAATTGATGAAAGAGGGCTTGAATATTATATAGGAACACGTTTTGAAGAAAGTGAAAGAAAAAGACAAGAACAAGAAGAATTAGAAGCTAAACCAGAACAAGAAAACTCAAAAGAAAAAGAAAAAGAACCTAAAAAACCGTTCTTTGCATATGAAGAAACTCAAACTGTTGATGTAACAATTACTGATGTTCAATTTGAAATGATTCCTTATATGGTAAATGACGATATTCAATTTATTCCAATAAAATATGTTTTTGGAAATTCAAATTCAGATAATTATGTTTTTATCTCAAGCGAAACTGGACCTATTGATAAAAAAGTAGCAAAAATTCATTACAAAGAATTTACCGACGGACAATTTAGTTTTAAAGATTTAATTTTAAACAGAGTTGAAAATGCCAGATTAGCATCTGCAATGGCAGAAATTACAGATTCAGATATAGATTCAAAACCAATACCTGCAAATGGATTAGTTGAAAGAATCGAATATAATTTTTAATCAGAAAAAGAAAAAAACAATAAAATGAAATCAACAACAAGCAAACTAGGAATTGGAATTATTGCACTAGCCATGCTTGGAGGAGTTAATGGTTGTGCTAAGTATAATGTTTGTAATCAAAAAGATGATACTTGCAGTCAATACAATCTTAAAGAATTTAAAAATAAATTTGCATTTAATCCAACAGAATCTTCTCAAATGCTTAACGCAGATAAACATTGCGTAGTAAATCCTGAATATTGTGAAGAATTTACTAAAAAACATATCGAAGTTATTGTTAAATATGGAGATGTAAATCATACTGCTGTTGGCGATAATTATGTTATTTGTTTTGGAGAATTAGAAACTAATTGCCGGCTGATTGGAGGACGATTAATAAACTCAATTCAAACAAAATATAGGTATGCAAACGAAAAAAAAGAAGAAACCAAAACAATACAAAATACTCCAATAACACCTACAGGAAATCCTGATGTTGCTCACGAAAGTAAAAAACTTGAAGAAAAAGTAAAAGAGACAAAAAGTACAAAAAGAATTAAAAGGGAATTTAACACGATATGGTGTGATGGAATTAAATATGACCTCACTAAAAAAATTGTACAAGATCTTAATTTTGATAAAAAAAGTCCTGCTCAAATTTGTTCTGAAGTTACAGAAAAAGAAAGAGTAAAAGAACCTGAAAAAACTGTTGAAGAAAAAAAGAAAGTAAACAAAACCAATAAAACTAAATCTCTACAACTTGAAGTTACAATTAAAAAAGTGGAGTATGAAAGTTTATCTTTTTGTATGGCAAAGTATACTTCTGATATTGCAAACTGTGGAACACTTCCTGTTAAATATATTTTTGCAACAGATAATATGGACAGTTATATTTTTATTTATATAAACGCAGGTCCAGTTAAAAAAGGAATTGCGAATATAAAATACCAAAACTTATTTGAAAATCAAATTAGAGTTGATAGTCTTTTTAGGAAAATAATCAATAATCCTGCATACAAACCTCATTTTCCAGCGCAAGAAATAAGTGCTGATGGAATCATCGAGAAAATAGAATATAAATTATAATCCTAAATAATCAAAACACGATATAAAAGTCAAAACATGATATAACAATCAAAACAAAAAATAAAAAATGAAACCAGAAGAAAAAATCGAACAATACAAAGCTTATGCAAAAAGCATTGAATCAGAAGATGATATAGTGGATACTTTAGGTTACATCATAGACTCAAAATTTAAACTCTTTTCAGAACAGGCGTTAGGAGATTACTTCAAAGCAAGAGAAATACCTTATAATGAAAAAACAGACATATCAGAACTTGCAGTGGTGCTAGGAGAAGAGTTAGATTCCCGACGAGGAACACGCAACATGGTTGATGAAGTTATGAATTTAGTTAATTATAGCAATACTAAAAAAAACATAAAAAAATTGAAAATGAATAAAGAAATTGATTTTTCAAAACTTGATAATTTGAAAAAAAATCTTGAAGAGTCAATTATTTCATTTTATGATGTAGTAGTTACGGGAGAAAAATATTATACAGAATTCCCTGCAAATTTTTTTAATATTGCAAACGGAAACATATTTTATAAGACAAATAAAAATAAATTAAAATTTGGAATTGAATCAAATGACTGGACAATTGAACCATCTAAAAGATCGTGCATTTTTAAATTCCAAGTAAAAGTGAAAAAAAGTAAGAAAGGGAATTATTCTATTAATATTTACGGAGCAACTAACTCAGATTTAATAAAAATACATCAATCACCTTCTGAATTTATAGAATCATATAAATCTATGGTTTTGAATAATTCAGATCATACAAACACGTTCACTGAATATTTGAAAATGATGTTAGACTTCACATATAATCTAAGGATTGCAAAAGAAAATGTTGAAGATAAAATAAGCTCAAAAATTAATGACTTGCTAAACAGGGAAAAAAAACAAGTAAAACAAACATGAAAAGATAACCATAACATAATATTTCAAGACAACAAAATGAAATCAACAACAAGCAAACTCGGAATTGGAATTATTGCACTAGCTATGCTTGGAGGAGTTAATGGTTGTAACAAGAATTATAGTGTTTGTGAAATTGATGGATCAGAATGTATTGAATACAATCAACAAGAATTTATTAAAAAATTTAAATTTGATCCTTTTGAAAAAAGAGATCTTAGAGGGAAAATCTTTAGAACATATTGTGTTGAAAAACAGGTAGGTAGAGGAAAAACAAAAAGCTGTATTGAACTCACTGATGAAGATTTTGAAATAATTGGAACTACTGCTAAACCAAAATATGCAAACTGGAAAGCACACTACACTATTTGCTTTAGCGATTTTACTAAACAAAGAAAAAAAACAGATTGTGTTCTAATAAATGGTAAATTATTATCCAATATTCAAGATAAATACCAAGCAGCACACAAAGATGAAAATAAACCAAAACAAGATACTCCAATAACACCTACAGGAAATCCTGATGTTGCTCACGAAAGTAAAAAAATTGAAGAAAAAGTAAAAGATACAGAAAAAGAAAAGAAGGATGAAACATACCGCATTGGTTGTAATGGAATTACGTATGAACTACCTATGGATGTTGTTAGAAAAAAGGATTTTGGCAAAAAAACAATTGGTGAAATTTGTTCAATCGCAAAAAAAATTAAAGAAGAAGCAACAAAAGAAATCAAGAATTCAAATAATAAATTAACACAACAAAAAATTGACGTTACCATTAGAAAAGTTCAACACGAACCAATATCTTTTTGTAGATCTTATTCAGATAATGAAGCATGCGGAGTTCTTCCTGTAAAATATATTTTTGCAACAGATAATATGGATAGTTATGTTTTTGTATATGCTAAAACTGGACCTGTTAAAGAAGGTTCAGCAAAGATTCATTATCAAGAATTAACAAATGGCAGAATAAATGTTAAAAGTCTTTTACTAAAGTCTGGTTTGCGCAAGGGAGAAACTCCTCATTTTCCAAATCAAACAATAGAAGCTAAAGGTCTAGTCGAGAAAATAGAATATACTTTTTAATCAAATAATAACAATAAAAAAAACAAATAATCAAAAATGAAATCCACAACAAGTAAAATAGGAATGGGAATGATTGCATTAGCTATGCTAGGAATTAGTACTAGCGGATGTAGGAAAGGAACTGAAGCAGATTTTCCTTGTCCTAAAGAAAAACCCTACAAAGTTTGTAGTAAACACAATGATTCAGTCACAGGATGCAATTGTTATGATCAAAATACAGCAATTGTTGCAGGTTTAATTCCAGGTCCTGATAAAAAAAAAGCAGAGATTAAAGATAAAAACCAAGCAGTTGTAGAATCAAATCAAAAAAATATTTTTACACAACCAATTCAAGTTGTTAATACATACACAATACTTGATGTTCAATCCGATGGTGTTGCGTATAAAATTAAAGATAAAAATTCGTCAGGAATTGTTCCTTTAAAATTAATTGTTGCTAGAGATAATTTAGAAACAGTTGTTTTTGTTTATACTGAAAATCAAGCAGTATTAGAAGGTATTGCAAAAATTCAATATCAAGAATTTACAGACGAAAAAATAAGTACAAAAGATTTAGTAAAATTATATTCCAAATATGTTAATGTAAACCCTTTAGAAGCAAACAGAGAAATAAAAGCTAAAGGTTGGGCTAAAAATATTGATTATAATCTATAAATAAAACATCCAAGATGAAAAATGAATGAAAAATTAAAATCAGGATTGAAAACTGCAGGAATTGTTACTTTACTTGGAGGACTGATTACTACAGTAGCTGTAACAGAAATAATAAAAGAAATTGATAAACAAGAACATGAAGATAAAAGAATCGGCGATATTAATTTAAAATTTATTCCTGAAGATGAAAAAACAATTACTGCAATAATAACCGAAGTTCAATCAGAAAACATACTATACAAGAAACATTACATGAATAATCCTAATGAAGTTAAAATCAGAGGTTCACTTCCTGTTAAGTATGTTATTTCAAAAACAGATAATGGAACTCAAATTTTTATTTATGCAAAAAGAGGAGCAATTCCTAAAGGTTTATCGACGATAACATACAATGAATTAAAAGATAAAAAAGTTTTACCAACAGAACTTGTTGGAACTTATGTTGGAACTGAGTTTCAGGCATTAGATAATGAACCTATGCCTGCAACAGGAATTATTACAAGTTTAGAATATAAATTATAATTAAAACAAATCAGGAGATGAAAAAAAATGTCAATTACCGAAAATATTGTTACAACAGTAATTGTTATTAGTATGCTTGGCGGATGTGGTGCATGTATTCGTTATTGCGCCAAAGCTGAAAATGAAAGAATGGAAAAAAAAGAAAAAGAACAAGCAGAAAAAGCAAAAACTGATTGGCAAGAACGTCTTGACGATTTAGCTATAGAATACACTCAAGATTCACCAAAAACAACAGTTGCGACTATTACTGAAATTCAAACTCAAGACATCCTATACCGTCATTTTCAAGATGATGACGGTACTGATGGAATGTTAACAATAAAATATGTTGTAACAAAAGGCGACGATGGAATGCAAGTTTTCATTCAACCAAAATCAACAGCAGTTCCAAAAGGTACTGCTAGAATAACTTACAACGAATTAAAAGATGGTTCAGTATCTCCGCGAAAGATCGTTGGCGAATTTGTTGATCCAATTTATCATGCACTAAGTAAAAACGCAGTACATGCAAAAGGAATTGTGAAAAGTATTGATTATAATTTTTGAGGTTTAAAGAATATGCAGCCTATAACTAAAGACATACTAAAAACAACAGCAAGCATTTTAGTAATTGGAGGACTATTTTTAGGAGGGGCTTATGTTAATTATCATTACATATCTGGAGAAGCTCAAGCAGATGAAGAATCGCAGAGACTAAAAGAAGAAAAAAGAAAATTCAAGAAAGAAAAAACAAAGCGAATGAAAAAAAAAGAAAAAGAAAAAGAATCTAGCGATCTTAAAGATCATCTAAAACAAAAAGAAAAAATCAATAAAACAGAAAAAGAAAAATTAATTGATCCTTGCGCTAAGCAAGCTTCAAGTCCTTTAGAAACTCCATCAAAAGAATGTCTGGAAAAATTAGCTTCAAATCAAAATCAAGCAGTTCCTGACGATAAAGATCCTTACAAATATAATCCTAACAAACAACCTTCAGATGATAAAGATCCTAACAAATATAATCCTAATAAACAAACAAATCCAAATCCTACCAGTCCAAGTAATTATGATCCTAAATTAGCTGAAGAAAAAGAAACTAAAAGAAATTTCAAATTTGATGAAGAAAAATTAACAACTATTGAAGCAACAATTTGGGATGTTCAGCACGACGCTACTAGATATCAAGGATTTTTGTGTAATAGAGATTGTACTGAAGTCAAAGGAGAAGTTAACTATTCATATGTATTTATTAGAACAGAAGCAGGAGAAGCACTTTTGATCAGACCAAAAAAAGGTCCTGTGAAAAAAGGTATTGCAGATATTCAGTATGCACCAACAAACAAAGGTAAACTTTGCACAACAGATATTGTTCAATATAGAATTGGTTCAGGAAGCAATGGTAATCCTGGTCCTACATCAAAAGACTCTGCTTGTTTTGACTGTGCAGGTTTAATTACTAAAATTGATTATAATTTATGATTAAAATATTAAAAAAATTAAACTAATGAGATAAAATAAAAATGGCAAATAATAATTTTCCTTGGCCAATATTTATAGCACCTATTGCATTGATAGGATTTTGGACAATAACTGTAGTAAATATAGTATGTAATAACTCTGATCAAGAGAATAAAGAAGAGGTTACAACAACTAATATTGCAGAATCAACAGATGTTACTAGTCAAGAGGATATTGTTGAATCTAATTTAGATGCGACAGTAGAGTCTGATCAAACTAACTTAGAACAAGTAAAACTAAAAACTGTAGAAACAGAAAAAGTAGAATCGCTCATAAAAAAAACAACCACCACAATTCAATATGTTCAGTCTGATTCAATTCCTTATGAAGCAAAATCATCCAAATTTTTTGGTAATTTAGCAGATGTAAAAACTAATTGTCAAGAAGGCAATTTGAATGTAAGATATATTTTTACAAATGATCGAGAAGAACAAGAAACTTTTGTTACTACAACTCCAGGTCCAATTAAACGAGGTGTTGCAACAATTGAATACAGAACAACACAAGATAATCAAATTCCACTTAATGATTTAATAGAAAAATATATTGGTTCAGAATGCAAATCAAAATCAGATTTAGAAATTCCTATCAAAGGAATTGTAGAAAAAATTGAATATAATTTATGAAATAAAATAAAAATGGCAAGAATGGATTTTCCCTGGGAAATTGTAATACCGGTTATAATGGCAGGAGGATTGTTTACAACTTTGATGATAACTTTAGATCCAAAAAAAGATGAAACTAGCTCTGCTAATACTTCAACTCAAGAATCTGTAGACACTACAACAGAATCTAATCCTTCTATTGAATTAGATGTTATTGCAGGTGAAGATACTATTGTGACTAATAAGTTCGCTTTGACACAAGTTAGAGAACAAGTTACTATTTATGATGTTCAACCAGATAGAATTCCCTATACTTCAAACGGAAACTGCATTACTGGAACTCTTCCAATAAAGTATTTACTTACTAAAGGGGATCAAGGGAAAGCTACATTCATTTATCACAGCAAAGCTGTTGTTGAAAAAGGCGTTGCAGAAATTACTTATGAACCGTTTGAATCTGAACTCGTCGGAGAACTTGAATTAATTGATAAATTAAAAGGCGATAGAAATATTCAAGGAGTAGAATCTGAAATTTATCATGTTAAAGGATTAGTAATAAATATAGATTATAATTTATAATTAAAATGTTGAAAATGAAAGATTTAGGAATTAGTATGATTGCATTAGCTATGCTTGGAACAAGTATTAGTGGTTGCAGTAATAAAAATATAAAATCCACAACACGATTGTCAAATGGAGTTAGCGTGGGAGAAATAGTATCAGAAACTGATAATCCTAATAAAATAAAACACAGAGTCTGCGTAGTTAACAATGATTATGATGGCTGTGATACAATTGATAAAAAAGAATATGAAAATTTGTTAATGGTAAATCTTCCAAGTGATTTAGATCAATCAATAAACCTTTGCAATACAAAAGGACGTGATTGCGAATATTACAAAGGACACATTATTGCAGCAATAAAAGCATTTGATAAATATACATATCCTGAAAATTATAGAACTGCAGAGAGTAAAGAACAAGATAATAAACACAATGAAAAAAAGCAAGAAGAAAAAATGAAATACAGCATTCAATGTAGTGGTAAAGTATTTGCTCTTGATACAACTGTTGCAGATGAAATTCATTCTGAATCAAAAACAAAGGATGAAGTTTGTGTAGACTTATTATCAAAAGAACTTAAAAGCTTATCAAAAGAATTTGAAGAACAAAAAAAAATTGAAAAAACTAAGAAAGAATTATTCACTTATCCTGAAACTTTAAAGATGGATGTTGTTATTACAGGCGTTCAACCCGAATTTATTTCATATAGAACTGAACAGTCAATGGATGGAACATCAGGAATTCTAGCAATTAAATATGTCATTACTAAAGTTCACGATGAAGAAATTGTATTTTTATACACAAAAAGAACTGCAGTTATTTCTGGTAACGCAACTGTTCATTATAGAGAATTAAAAGATAGTTCTGTCAATGGAACTGACATTCTAAATAAATATTATGGAATGATAGGTTATGATTTAAGCGAACAACCAATTCAAGCGTATGGAATTATTGAAGATATTAACAAATTAGGAAGTAATGAATCAAAAACTGTTGTTAAATTAGAAAAACCTCAAGTTGACAAACTAACAACTATGAATGTAATTGAATATAATCAGAAAACTCTATCACAAGGATTAGTTTGTGAAGACATACCAATAACTGAAGAAATTGAATCAATTAAACACTATGAACTTAATAGCATAACTTCTGGAATGCGTTGCGAACAAGAATTTAAAGAAACCACATTGACTCAAAAAGATACTGATAAAATTTACGCAGATCTCGAAAGTGGTTTAACAAGTTATGAATTATAATTAAAAAAAATATTAAACTCCGATTAAAATGTCAAAACTAAAAAATTTAGGAATGGGAATTGTTGCACTCACAATATTAGGTTGTGGTAGTGAACAAAATATTGAAGTTGTTCATTCAAAATACAATGGCATTTCAATAAGAACATATAAACGTATAAGTGGAGATGGCAAAGAAATTAGATATAAAATTTGGAAGGGACCTGCGCACAAGGAAAGAGATGCTGTAGACGTGAATGAAACTCAATTTCAACAAATTCTTGAACTTAATGAACAAGAAGGAAATCTTAGTGAAGAAATCAATTTATGTGATCCTGCAACTAATAAAGATTGTTTTGAGATTACTAAAGAATATATCAATGGAGTTCATTTTCTTGAAAAGAGATTCGGAGTAACTACTCTGGGAGATTCTAAAAAAGTTGAAAAAGAATTCAAAGGAAAAGTAATCCATCACAACTTATACACTATATTATGTGGTGAAGAAGTTGTACAAGATATTTCTCAAGAAATATTTGATAAAATTGTTTCTGCTAAAGATTCTAAAGAAAAAATTTGTTTTGAATTAACTGGGAAATCTCCTAAAAAAGAAAAAGAAAAAAAAGAAAATAAACAAATAAATGACGACTCTGATTCAAAAGAATTATTTGCTCATCCTGAATTATTAAACAAAGAGGTTATTATTAGAAGTGTCCAAACAGAAATTATTGATTATTATAATGCTGAAAAATTTAATGAAGGCGTTGTTGGATTTAAGTACGTTGTTGCTAGCGATTATGGAGAAGATCTTATTTTTATTTATACAAAAAAACAAGCAGTGATTCCAGGTAATGCAACTGTACATTATAAAGAATTAAAAAATAATTCAATAAGTGTTAATGATCTTTTACAAAACTTCTATGGGAACAAATTGATCGGTAGAACTAAAGATTCGCGGAATACACTCATTAAAGCCCATGGAATTATAGAAGAAGTTGGTGAATTAGGGTATAATCAAAAAACAGATACAAAAACAAATAACAATCGAATTGTTAAGAAGACAAATGAATCTAAGTCATCACAAACAGATAAAGAAGTTTTTGTAGAACCTATTACCATTGAAAATTTAATGAATGGTTTAGAATGTAGACAATGCAATACAAACAGTTTAGATTATAATTTATAATTAAATAAAAAAACAAAAAAAAAATGAGTTTAACAAAAGATATTGGATTGGGAATTTTAGCAGCTTCAATTACTCTTAGTAGTGTTGGCTGTAAAGAAAAAAACATAGAAAAAGAAGAAACTAAACAAACAGAGCAATCAGAAGAAAAGAAAGAAACAATTAATTCTGACAGTTCTGAGCAAATCATGGTTGGAGAAATTGAATTAACTAAATCAATTAAAAAGGGTTATACTGAAAATAAAATTAAATGTAGAGGAACTAATATAGTTATTCCTGATGAAATGTATGCTCAATTCATAGCAGAAAAATTAAGTGCTGACGAGTTTTGTTCAAATTATCTAAAAAATAAAAATGAAAAAAAATTTGTGAGAGCTACTAAACCAAATAGTCTAGAAAAAAAATTATTTACTAGTATAGAACCTATAACTCTCGACGTTGTCATCACTGATGTTCAATCTGATCAAATTCCTTATAGAAACGAACAAGGTCCAAGTCCTGTCACAGGATTATTAGGCATTAAATATGTTATTGCGAAATCATATGGAGAAGAGCTAGTATTTATTTATCCTAAACGTGGCGCAGTAATTAAAGGAAATGCTACTGTTAAATATAGAGAATTAAAAAATAAAGCAATAATTAATCAGCACTTATTGATATTATATGCTAACCGCCAATTATCAACTGAATCAAGTGTAATCGAAGCTTATGGAATTATTGAAAAAATTAGTAAAATAGGAACTAATGAAAAAAAAGGACTTGATAAACCAGTTCGAAATGATATAAAAACTAAAGATACTACTGCGTTTTAAAAAAAAAAAAAAACAAAATACAAAAATGAAATATACTAATAAAATTGGAAAGGGCATTGTTACAGTAGGTCTAGCTGGATTGGTTACTTTAGGTATTGGCTGCAGACATAAAACTGAATCTCACCCCCCTAAACCCAATATTATTGAAGTTAGTTGTAATTATGGAGGATCAATAAACATAAGTAAAGACGACTATAACCGCGCATCAAACAAAAAAGAATTTATTGAGAATCTCTGCAAAGACCTAAATAAAACACATAAAAAAAAAGTAAAGAAAGAATTAGAAATAGCACAAAAAGATTTAGAGAAAAAATTAGAACAAGAAGTGACAAAACAAGAAACAATTAAACAAGAAGTTCTTCTAAAACCAACTCTTTATGAAACTGAAGCTGTTATTGAAGAAGTTCAATCAACCAACATTTTTTATAAAGCAGATTCAAACTCGCAAAGTCCAATTACAGGCGCACTTAATATTAAATATATTATTGCAAAAGTTCAGGGAGAAAAACAAGTATTTGTTTATCCTCAGACAAATGCAGTAATTAAAGGTAATGCTAAGATTTTTTATTATGAATTAAAAGATAAAACTATTCCTGCCTCAAGTCTTATCAAACTTACTCGAGGAAATGACGTTAAAGTTGCTTTTGATGAATTGATTAAAGCAGAAGGATTGGTGGAAAAAATTGAAGAATTAGATTTAATGAACACGTCTGTTGAGTCAAAACAAGTTACTTATGATTTGGATAAACCTGGTGAGCCAGGGATTAAAATAAATGGTAAAAAGATAGATCTAAACCAAACTAAAGTAAAAATAGCAGATAATGTTTTTGATGAAAATAATAAAACTGCAAATCATTCTGAAAATCAAAATGAAATTGAAGAAACTGAAATAATAATAATAGATTTTAGAGATAATAACCAAATTCAAGATAAAAAAACAGAGATTGACATCGATGATGAATTACAAAAAGAAATTGAAGAAGAACTTAAACAAATTCCGTTAGAGTTTAGAACTGGTGGCGGATTAAAAGTTAGTATGTGATATGAGGATAATTAAAAATGGGAATTAGAGATTGGAATGGCGGAGATTGGATTCTTAATGGATTTTTAACAATAGTAGGAGGACTTGTAGTGTTTGTAATTGGAGGAACAATCTACAATGGCTGTCAAAGAAGAGCAGAACAAGAACAAGAAGAAATTCAAAAAAAAGACGATGATAAAAAAGAAGAACAAAGATTAGTTGAAGAAAAAAAAGAATTAGAGACACTAGTCGATAATAAAGTTGGAACTCAAAGTATGACTGTCACAATCCAAGATATTCAAAATAGAACTATCCCCTATCAATGTGGTGAAGAAAAATATGAATTTCCTATTTTACTAATTGGAACTACTGATAACACTGAAAGTTATGTTTTCATTAAAAAAGGTTTTGATTTTATAAAAAAAGGTAGTGCAAATATTAAATATAAAGAATTAAAAGATGAAAAAATCAGTGTGGATCACTTAATTAAATTATTAAAAGGACAAGAATGCAGTTATGACAATAACGATGTAATAAACGCAAAAGGTATTGTCGAAAAAATAAGTTATGATTTATGAGGAAATTCAAAAATGGGAATAAGAGATTGGGAAGGACCTGAATGGTTTTTATGCATTGGATTAACTGTAATATTAGGAGGCACAGGTACTTTGCTAGGTATCGCATTCCACCAGGATAGTCAAAAAAGTAAAGAAAATGAACAAATAATGCAACAAAAAGAAGTTCAAAAAAAAGACGATGATAAAAAAGAAGAACAAAGATTAATTGGAGAGCAACAAAAAATTGAAAATTTAGTTGACAAAGAAATTGGAGTTCAAAACATTACTGTAAATATTAAAGATACTCAATATAGAAATTTTACATATAACCAAAAAAACAGTGATGAAACAGGAGATTTTCCTATATTATTAATTGGAACAAATGATCCTACAGGAGATTATGTTTTTATTCATACAAGCGCAGACTTTGTAAAAAAAGGTAGTGCAAATATTAAATATAAAAAAATAAAAAATAAAAAAATCAGAGTAGATGATTTAATTAAACTAAAAAAAGGACAAGAATACAAACACAATGCAGATACAACTCTCAATGCAAAAGGCATTGTCGAGAAAATAAGTTATGATTTATAGGTATTAATAATGGTAGACGCAATAAAAGTTTCAATGTCAATTGTATTAATTACCGGTGCTCTTAGTATTGGAGGAACTATGGGAATTACATGCCATCAATCTTTAAAAACTCAAGAACTCAATGATGAATTAAAAGCCATAAAAGAAGGAAATCAAACTGAAGAAAAATCTTTTGAAGAACAATATTCAGAAATTACAGAGAAAAAAGAAAAACTCGAAAAAAAACTTTTTGGAGACAAAAAATATGTGATGGGAGATTCAGATTTGACTTATGTGCTTGATGTAAAACATAAAAGTTTTCCTTACAAATCAAAAGATTCGAATTGTGCTGATTCAATTTATACAATAGCTTATGTCCAGGTAGCAACAGAAAAAGGAAAATCTGTTTTTATTTATCCTACAAGTGATTTTGTACCTAAGGGCCCTACAAATATGTACTATTATCTCTTAGAACAAGAATCAATAAAGTTAAGTGAATTGTTTTCAATCATGCGCATCGAAGGAACTCCTGTTCAAGATCCAATAATTCAAGGAGCAGGAATAATTAGTAGCACAAATCAAGAACTAGGAATTGTTTTAGATGAACTTATTGAATCAAGAATTAAATTAGAAAAAAAATTGAATAAATCTTGGAGAGGATATCATCTAAGATGACTGATAAAACAATAATTGGAATTGGTATAGGTGGTGCTTTAATTATAGCTGGATTTGTTAGTATTATGACCTATTTTGTAGCTAACAGAGAAGCTGAAAAACGAGTTAAACTTCAAAATGAAATTGAATTGCTGACTCGAGATTCTGAATTAATTAAACAAGAACAAAAAGAGTTAATGAATAAAACTAAATTAGAATTATATGAAAAACTATGTACCAGTCCTCAAGTAATTAATTTATCAACCAAGATTACAACTGTTCAAACCATAGATTATGCTCACAGTGAACTTCCTCTAAGTGAAAACTGGTCAGAAAAATTATCTCCAACTAGTCAATGTATAGAAGATATGTTTTCAGTTACTTACATTCAAACAGAAGATAGAGGAGAATCAAGTTTATTTGTTTGTGTTGATTGTAATTACGTTGCCCACGGTCAAGCAAATGTTATTTATCGACAATTAAAACCTAAAGGAGTTACATTAAGTGATTTGCTAAAATTACAACAAATCGATAAAACTCCTATCGAGGATAAAACAATTGAAGCAGAAGGCATTGTTGAGAAAATAAGTTATGATTTGTAAAACGAAAAACAAAAATTCAATAACAAAAAGAAGAAACAAAAAAAACAAATAAATAATAATCAAAAAATAAAAAAAATCAAAATAAAAAAAACAAAGAAACAAAAAAATATCATGGTCTATAAAATGGACATCACCAAAAGAACCGGAACAAGAATTGCAATGTCTGCATTGGTTCGAAATAGATTTGATACCCAGACTTTTAAGTCTGATCAATCAACTATTTTGAACTTTAAAAAACCTAGTGCTTTAGTACATGGTTTTTTATTAGCTTCATTGTTATTCGGAATATCTTGTACAGACAAGGCAGAGGAAGAACCATCCGTGGATCTGACTCAGTCTAGTACTGAAAATGAGATCAACGTTATCGAAACTCTTTCTAAAAAGCTTCTCGATAGCGTCGCTGCTGTTACTACGCTGGGCTCGGTAGTAACAGAAAAAGACGAAGTAAAACTCAGTACAATTACTGCAACTATAGTGAGCGTACAAGATTTTCCGGTTCCTTATGCTACTATGCCTAACAAGCATCATTTGTCTAAAGGGTACACTACATTGAACATTGTTAATATCAAAGACAGATCTGATAATTACAGATTTGTTTGTACTGCTTGTTCAAATCTAACAAAAGGCGTTGCAAGAATTACTTTTGAAAAACTCCCCTATAAAAAACCAACTCTTAAGCAACTCATTGAAGATCATACAGATAAATTACCATTAGGAATAACTCATTTTTATTATGATATAGTTCCAAATACTGCTCCAAAATATGCATTATTATCTTTTGTTATACCTGCATCAGAAAAAGAACCTATTGCAGCTTATCTTGATAAAAAAAGAGATCGAGGAGAACTATCTCAAACATCTATTAGAAATGGAAATTTAGGATCGTTTGAAGGCATTGTAAAAAATATTGATTATGAATTATAATAAGGTGAAAACAAAATGAATAACTTAACTAAACTTTTAACATTAACAATGATAGGGGGACTTGCATTTTCAGGATGTAAAGCCAAGCTTACAATAGATGAAACTCCTAAGAAACAAGAAGAAGTAAATCAAAATCAAGAAGCTCAAGAAAAACAAAAACAAACTCCAGATTCATCAGCAGAAAACTCAGTTGGAGAAAATGCACAAGAAAAATCTTCTAAGAAAAAATTAATATCGCCTCCCAAACAACAAAAAGATAAATCAAAATTAGAAGGCATTCTTACAACAGAAGGAACCATCACTCAAGTGTATCCTAGCCATATTAGTTATTACATGACTACTCAAAAAGGTTATTGTTGTAATCATCCCATTATTTGGGTTACGCTAAGAGATAACAATCAAGAGTATCACCAATTTATGTATCCTAACACTGCAGGGTTAAGACTCGGATCTGCAAAAATTAAATATGAACCTTTAGAAACTGGAGAATTTGATCAGCTTGATTTTATTAAAAAATATGTTGCTCCTGTAAAATTAATTAATAAGGTCGGTCAATGTAATAAAAATAAAAAAAGTAGAAGATATGGAACTGTTACTAAAGCTACAGGAATCATCGTCGAGAATGGAGTTAGTTATGAATTTTAGTTAAACAAAAAAAAAAAACATTACTGCCTTGGCAAATTAGTTGGACACAACGTGTTCAATAAATTCAAAGTTTACTTTGATTATGTCAGCAACAAACGAATGTGAGTTACTGATTTATGGCAGAAAAACACCTGATTGCTTTCAAATACAAAGCATTTGTAAGACCTCGCAAATTTTCAATTTGCAAGGTATGCAAGGTGTTTTTCGAAATGTAAAATTCATAGAATTTTACAAACTGCCGCAGTAATGTTTTAAAACAAAAAATAAAAAAACATAATATATAATGAAAAAATATAAAATAATCAAATCAATGAAAAGGTAGATAAAATGAATAAATACAAAATCTCAAAATTTGCATTAATTTCGTTAGCTGCGCTTGGACTCACATTTAATTCTGGTTGTCAGAAAATCAAAAATAGTTTTAAAAGTGATGAAGAAATTGCTCAAGAAACAAAAGAGTTAGCAGAATTAAAAGAAAAAATAGAACTAGAAAAAGAAAGAAAACAATGGGACGAAAAAAAATCAACAACCAACACAGATTCTAATAATGAAAGTCTAATTAAAGCAGGAGCAAATGAACGAAGTATAGACTGGATAAAAAGAGATGTCCAAACTCTTGATAACAAGATAGATTCAACTAATGAAAAATTCAACAGACTTGAAGAAAAAATTGATAAGTTAACATATCTTGTAACTGGATCAACTAACAATACTAAAATTAATAATCAAAGTTATCACGACGATAGATTACGATTAGATGAACCAATCACAATAAATGCGAAAATTGAAGATATTCAACCAAGTCATTTTAGATATTGGAATAAAGATCGTAATAGAGGTTATGATTGTCCTCATCCAATTATTTGGATTTTTGCAAAAAATACAGAAACTGGAGAAAAACTTAAACTCATTTATCCAAATACAGGAGGATTTCATAAAGGATATATTAAATTAACTTACAATCCTGTAAATGGAGGAAGTTTTCAACAATTAGATTTTTTACAAAAATATTCTACTAGACAAGCTAATTCTCAACGAGCTAAACATGTTATTCATGCAGATGGAATTATTCAAATAGGCAAAATTGAGTATATTCAAAAAGAAACTAAATCTGATTCGAATAAAAATGAATTAAAAAACGAAAAAATAGAAGTTGATCCTAATGAAACAACTACAATTACAAGACTCAATGGAACAATAGAACCATCTCAAAAACCAAAAGAAGAAGTTAATAAATTAGGGGGAGAAAAAGAAAAAATTGTTGAAGAAAAAATAGGTCTTGTTAGAAGTGAACCTCAATCTATTGACGGAACTATTATTGAGTTATATCATAGCGGAGTTATGAGTCTAAATATGCTTCAAGACAGAGCATATTGTAATTCTGTTCCAGTAATATGGGTTACAATTCAAGGGCGAGATGAAGTTAAAACTTTACTTTACCCTTATAATGAAGGCTTGCATAAAGGTGTTGCAAACATAACTTATCAAGAAGTAAAAGATGGAAAATTTGATCAAGGTATTTTTTTAAATGAATATTTTGAAGCTAAATCTAGTCGTGAAAAAATGAAACATCTTGGTGAACCTATTTTTGCAGAAGGTATCATCACAGAAGACGGAGTTAATTACGATTTGTAAAAAAAAAAAAAAAAAAAATGAATTACAAACAATTTCCAAAAACTGCATTAGTTTCTTTAGTTGCACTTGGATTAGCTGCTAGTCCTGGATGTAGCAAAATATTTGGGGAAAAAATACCAGGAAAAAAAGAAACAGAAATTATACAAGAAAGACTTCAAGCAACAGAATTTAGATTATCTGCATTAGAAGAAGTACTTGACAAACAAATAAATGCAAAAATAAAAGCGAGCTTAACAGAAACAAATAATGATTTAACAGAAGTAAAAAAAAGCTTAAGGAAAGTTGATTTATTATATGGTCTACTTTCAAATACGAAAGATTCTAAAACTTACGTCGAGAGTAATGATTTAGATTCTGAATTGAAATATATTAAATTAAAAAAACCAGTTATAATAAAAGGTAAACTTGTCGAGATTAAAACTGGATCTATTAATTATCATATTAGTTTTTCTCCTAAATTATTTGATTGTGTTTATCCTATAACTTGGTTAACAGTCAATGATGGGCAAACATATGATTTAATTTTTCCAGAAACAGGAGGATTCCATAAAGGATATGTTGAAATTGAATATTGGCCTGCACCAAGTAATAAAGTTAATCAACTGAAATTTATTAAAGAATTTATATCCGATTATGAAAAAATAGGTTCAGAAAATGGCAAGGAACAAATAACAACACAAGGAATTGTAAAAAAAGTTACATATGTTAATCAAAATAAAAAAGAGTTACCAAAAGAAAATAAAAATAAAAAAGAAGATAAAACAAATAAAAAATTAAATCAAGTAATTGAAGGAACAATTATTGAAACTTATCCAGGATTTATTCAACACTATTATGATGGAGATAATAAAGGTAGCTGTGGATCATATCCTATTAATTGGGTTTTAATTAAAACAAGAGATAATGAAATTTTAGATCTTGTTTATCCGTCGATAAATGGAATTCATAAAGGACCTGCAAAAATAAAATTTGTGAATTTACCTGAAAAAAAGTTTAAAAAATCATCTTTTTTAAAAAGTTATTTTTATGATTATCCAGATAAAAATCTTAAAGTTGCAGGTTCTGCAAGTATTTCTGCAGATGGAATTATTGATGTTGATGGTATTGATTACAATCTTTAAATCATGAAAAAAAGAGGAAAAGTTAAGACAATATAGTAATTAAAAATGATAACTATTAAAAGAACATTATACTAAACTAATAAATGATAAAAATAAATAAATAATATTTCGAGGCGAGAAAAAATGAATAAATTAACTGAAATTATGGGAATTGCGACAATTAGTGCAGGATTAATTTTTGCTCCAGGTTGTATTAAAAAAGAAGGCAATGAAAAAACCAAAACTCCTCCACCTCAAGTGGAACTTACAGATTCAGAGACTATTGAAGGCTCAATTGTTAAAGTTGAAGATATTGTTGTTGAATATACTCTTTATAATAAATGCAGATGTTATGACGAAACTAAATCAAAAAAAATGTCTTACATCACAGTACAAAGTTATGAGGGTCATAAAAAATTAATTTATCCTTGGGGAATTGGTCAAAAACCAGGCATTGCAAACATTACATTTAAACCAATTACTAGCGAAAAGAATTTTAGTAGTTGCGAATTAATAAATGCGACTCATAATATAAAATATGATTGTAAAGATGATGGTTCAACTTTTTTTGCAGATGGACTCATTATGGCAGAAAATGGTATTGAATATAAGCTGTAATTATACTTGGTGAATAAAATGAATAAATTAACTGAAATCATAGGAATTGCAACAATTAGTACAGGATTAATTTTTGCTCCAGGTTGTATTAAAAAAGAAACTCAAGAAGAAAAAACTAAAACAACTCTACCACAAGTGGAACTTAAAGAATCAGAAACAATCGAATGTACAGTTGTAAAAATAGAAACATTTGATGTTGATTATGATGTTATGCATGAAAAACGTAATTACAGAAAATATTCAGGAAATAAAAAAATGACTTATCTTACTGTAAAAGATCACGAAGGAACAAAACAACTAATTTATCCTTGGGGCGTAGGATTCAAACAAGGTATTGCAAATATTACTTATAGACCTGTTAAAAAAAATATTATTTCAAAATGTAAATTAGTAAATACAACACACAATCTCAACGGTATTTGTCACGATAATGGTTCAACTTTATTTACTGATGGCATCATCATGCTAGAAGAAGGCATAGAATATAAGCTGTAATCTAAATTATAAATTCTGAAAATCCATAATTTTAGCATTTCAGATCCTGTGCGCAACCAATAAGAAATTAATTTATTTAACCACTTAGAAGTGATAAAATACCGAAAGGTTTATAAAGAGAAGTGTGTTTGCTAGTATATAATATAGCATTATAATTACATTTTGTTGAGAAAAAAGAGGGGAAAATTATAGATTTTGATAGACATAATAGTCTAACCTATCTAATTAATCAAAATAAACCAAAGTAGAGCCCAAACTATACGGTGAAAAACAATGAAAACTAGTGTTAAACATACTGCATTATTAATTGCATCATCAATATTTTTAGCAAGTTGTCCTTCAGATCCTCCTAAAAATCAAAGCGAATATAATGTTTCTGGACAATCAGGAAATCACATAAATCTTGGAGAAGAGCAAACAATTGATGGAATTATTATTGATATTGATCATAGTTTTGTACCTTACAAAACAAGACCTAAAATGGAATCATCAGGATATGGAAATTCTCATCCAATAACTTGGATAACAATCAAAACTGAAATTGATGAAACAAAAACACTTCTTTATCCATTCACTTCAGGATTTCACAGAGGACGTGCAAAGATAAAATACAATCCTGTAAAAAATAATAAATTCACAGCATCAGCATTCATCAATAAGTATGTTACCCAAGATGGAGAATTTGATTCTGGAAATATGGAAATTCGAACTGATGGAATTATTGTCAAAGGAGGAGTAAGTTACGATTTGTAACTGGAGGAAATCAAAATGAAATACTTATCAACATTACTAACAATGGCTGCAGTTTTTGGACTTGCGACAACACCTGGATGTTTCAATCGAACAGAAGCAGAAATGGGAAAAAATTGCGAGCTATCCAAAGAAGAGAAAGCTGCCGAAGAAACTATTGAAACTACTGTTTATGATATGGCAAATGATAAAGAAATGTATGCTTGTAAAAAAATAAGTGTTACTGCAAAGCCTCTAACTGTTAAAAATACGAGTGGCCATGCAAATCTATTTACAGTATTAATTGATGATAATAAAACAATTAGTGTTTTATACAGCAGTCATAGTGGAGATATAATTAAAACCACACGAATGGAAACTGAAGTAGATGCTTCAATTAAGTTAGGAAAAAAAGTTAAAGTTGAAGGTAGATTTAATGGCGCATTTATCAATGCAGAAAATTTTACAATTAACGAAGTCACATACACTGAAATTAAAAAAAATTAGATAAATAAAAAAATGAAATACTTATCAACAATACTAACAATGGCTGCGGTTTTTGGACTTGCAACAACACCAGGATGTAATAATCGAACAGAAGCAGAAATGGGAAAAGCTTGCAAATTAAGTGAAGAAGAAAAAAAGAATGATGAAACTATCGAAACAACTGTTTATGATATGGCAAACGATAAAGAAAGCCACACTTGTAAAAAAGTTTCTGTTAGAGGCGTACCAATATCAACATCAAAAACACTCTATCATGAACGCGCAGGATTATTTATTGTATTAGAAGAAGATACTAAAACAATAACAACCAGATATTATGGACAAGATGATGATTTTAAAATTGCTAAAATAGATTCAGAACTTAAAGCCATGATCAAATTAGGAAAAAAAGTCAAAGTTGAAGGTAGATTTAATGGAGCATATGTAAAAATAGATTATCTGACAATTAATGATGTTACTTATACTCAACAAGAACAAAAATAGGTAAATAAAAAAATGAAATACTTATCAACATTACTAACAATGGCTACAGTGTTTGGACTTGCAACTACACCCGGATGTAATACTCGAACAGAAGCAGAAATGGGGAAAAAATGCGAATTATCTGAATCAGACAAACTCGATGATAGAGTAACTGAAATAAATATTAGATATATTACAAATGATGCAGAAAGTTATACATGTAAAAGAGTTTCTGTTAGCGCAACACCAATCTCAATAGAATTACAAAGTAGAGGGAGAACCAATTTATATTTCGTATTAGGAGTTGAAAAAAATACAGTAACTGTATTATACGAAAGTGAATCTGGTGACCGAAAAAAATTAACCAAGATGTGTGCAGAACTTAAAGCTGCAAAAGAAATAGAACAATATGTTACAGTTCAAGGAAGATTTAATGGGTCGCAAATAGATGCAGAATATTTAATTATCAATGGCACAATTTATACTGAAAAAGAAACAGAAAAAAAAGAATAAAAAAACTAAACAAACATTACAAAAAAATATAATCAAAATAAAAAAATCAAGAGAAAATAAAAATGAAAAAATATCAAAAACTCGGAATTGGAATTTTAGCTACAACTATTGCATTAAGTAGTATAAGTTGTAAAAAAGAAGGACCTAACCAAACTGAAACAAAACAAGAAGATCCAAAAAAACTAGAAGAAGAATCAATTGAAGATCCAATAAAAACTCAAGCAGAACAAACCAAAATTCGAAATAATCTTCAAGTAGGTCTTGATTTAGATGAACCTCAAAACATAGACGGAGTAATTACTGAAATAACACCTGGAGAATTTAATTATTTTGTTCATTATAGCGGTAGTGAAGGTTATGGATGTAACCACAGCATAACTTGGGTTACAATAAAAAATCAAGGAGAATTAAAAACATTACTTTATCCAACAAGTGGAGCAATTCACAAAGGTAATGCTAAAGTAACTTATAGAGAAGTGGCAGGCGGACAATTAAATCAACTTGATTTTATTAAAGCAAATGTTGTTCCTAGAGATTGGAATAAAATTGATGCACATACACGACAAAAAACAACAAAAGGAACTACAATACCTGTCGAAGGAATTATTGACCTAGACGGAATTGATTACAACTTATAAAATGAAAATCAAATTGAAAGAATAAAAAAATCAAACAAAGATAAAAAAAAATAATAAAAATAAAAATGAATAACTCAACAAAGTTTGGAACTATTGCATTAATTGCTTCAGCTTTAGCTATAGGAGGATTTACAAATTCAACCGTAGCAGGTAAAAACAAACCAAAAAAAGAAACTAAAAAAGAAAGCAAACAATCTAAACAAGAAAAATGTGATGCTAAAACATATAATTCTGAAGATGGACTTGGAAGTATTCTTTGCGACACAGTTAAAGTTCACGGACTTATTGCAAATATTTTACCTGTTGAATTTGATTATTTTCAAAGTAAGGGTAGAAAAGGAATGCAAGTTAATCATCCATCGTTAAGAGTTAAATTTATTGATGACTCGGGAAATTCATACGATCTTATTTATCAAGATACTGGCGGAATTCACAAAGGTAAAGCAACCATCAGTTTTAGACCTATTAGTGGAGGAATGTTTCAACATTTAGATTTCATTAAACGTTATGCAAAAGATAGAAATATAGGATCTGAACATGGAGATCGAAAAATCTATGCAAATGGAATAATGCACAGAGATAGAATTAGATATGATTCTGAAAATGAAAATCCTCCTAAAAGAAAAAAAAAATGCAAAGAAAAAAAATTCGGTCAGCTTCTTAATTTAAAAAAAAGTGAAACTGTAGAAGGAACTATTACTGAAGTATATTCTAGTTCAATCCCTTACAAACTTGAATTCGAAGAAAAATTTTATGCAGGAAATTATCCTATTTATTGGATCACACTTCAAACTAGAGATAGAACTTTAACTTTGCTTTCAGGTTATCAAGGTGATTTTCATAAAGGTGTTGCAAAAGTTAAAATTGCACATTTAGAATGCGGAGTTGCTAGCTCTAGGGAATTTATTAAAAGATATGTTAAGGATCATGGTAAAAACTTAACTTCGCTTAGTACAAGTTTTGTTGAAGCAGATGCATTAGTTCACAATAATGGAGTTAGTTATGATTTGTAAAAATTAAATGGTAATAAAAATGAAATTAGCGCATAAAACAATTGGAATTGGAATCTTAGCAGCAACTTTAGCTTTAGGTACTGGTTGTGGAGAAGCAGTTCCTCCAACTCAAGAAGAACAAAGACAAACTGAAAATCTTCAAGTAGGTCTTAAATTAGGAGACCCAATAAAACTTGAAGGCGTGATTACTGAAGTTACTCCTGGAGCATTTAATTATCTAATTATTGCAGATAAAGCAGGTGGTTGTAATTATGACATTATGTGGGTTACAATTAGAGATCTTGACAAAAGTAGAACTCTGTTATATCCTACAAGTGGCGCAGTTAGAAAAGGCAATGCTACAGTAACATACAGACCAATAATTGACAGTGAATTAAATCAACTTGAATTCCTAAAAAATAATGCAATACCTTCAGAAGTTGTAGGATATGACACAAATAGATTCAAAAACAGAGCAACACAAAATCCTACAACTGGAAAAATAATACCTGTCGAGGGAATCATAGACTTAGATGGAATTGATTACAATTTATAATTAAAAATAATAATCAAAAAAATAACTAACAAAAATAAAAAAGCAATCAAAATGAAAAAATATCAAGCAATTGGAATTGGAATTTTAGCAACAACTCTAGCTTTAAGTACGGGTTGTAAAGAACCAGTTCCTCTAACAGAAGAAGACAAAACAATAGAAAATAATCTTCAAGTAGGTCTTAACTTAGGAGAACCTCAAACTATTGAAGGAGTTATTACGGAAGTTATGCCTAGTGCTTTTAACTATTTTATTGGTGCAAGATCTGGAGGAGTGGGTAGTCACGATATTATTTGGGTTACAATCAAACATGAAGGACAACCAAAAACATTACTCTATCCAACAACTGGTGCAATTCGTAAAGGAAATGCTACAGTAACTTATAGAGAAGTGGAAGGTGGACAATTAAATCAACTTGAATTCATAAAACAAAATTCAATACCTGAAAAAGTAAATGATTATGACAGAGGAGCACATAGAAAACTGATAACACAACAACCACCCTCGGGCAGAATAATTCCTGTAGACGGAATTATTGATTTAGATGGAATTGATTACAATTTATAATTAAAAATAATAATCAAATTAATACAGAGGAAAACAAAATGAAACAATATATTGCAACACTAACCGCATTGGCAATTGCAGGTACTGCTGGACTTGGTTGTGGTAAACGAGAAGTATCTGATCACAATCTTTCAGAAGAAACTGCAATATGCAGATTTGGCGATAAAGATTTAGAAAAAGGTTTGGAAAACCCAACACTAGTTTCAATTGAACAAATAAAATCTGATAGAGAATATAATTATGTTTGTAAAGTTCTTCAAGTATCTGCAAAAATCAGATCTGTAGGCCAGGATCAAGATGGTTATTATTTTAATGTTTGGCTTGAAGATGATAATAATACTTTAGATGCGAAATTTGGGAAAAACAACTGGGACGCTGCAGAAATTGATTCAAGATTAAAATGGGCAGAAGAAAAAGGTGCAAAAATTACTGTTACGGGATATTTTGACAAACAAGATTTTATTACTAAAAAAATGAAAATCGCAAATGACGAATATAAATTTTAGGAGAACGCCAAAATGAAAAAAACAATTATTGGACTTACAACACTAGCACTATTAGGTACTGCAGGACTTGGTTGCAGAAAAACAAATGATTTAGAAAAAACAGCAAATAAAGCTGAAGAATATGATTATTGTAATGAAATCACTAAAGAAGAAATTGAAGCAAAAGTTAAAGATCCAGAACATGTATCGATTAAAGATTTAGTTGCAAACTCTAAAGACTATAAATGTAAAATTGTTGCAGTTACAGGACCAATCATGACTTATGGATCTGAAGAATCTAGTGGTTGGCCTGATTTTTGTTGGGTTATGACAGATGACGATAGTGAATTAGATGTTTGTGATACAATTTCAGGAGATAATAAAATTGCAAAATTAGATGGTCGCCTTAAGTGGGCTCAAAAAAATGGAGTTTCAATTCAGGTAACTGGATATCATAATACTCGCGATTTAGTTCCTTTAGTTATAAAAATTGGTCAAAAAACAATTTATAATTTAGATTAAAAAACTTAAATCAAAAAAATAAATCAAAAAAACATACAAGGTAAAAAAAATGAAAACAACAACATACTTAACAATTACAGGAGCAATCATCGCAGGTTTAATTGGTGCAGGTTGTGGTAAGAAACAAGAAGAAACTATTAATGCACCTCCAACAGTTGAAAAATCAAATAATCAAGAAGAAACTGAAAAAATTAAACAAGCAAATGCGCCAGAATCACTTAAAGAAAAAATGAAAAAGATATGTACTGCACATGATTGTTTTGATGACGTTGACATTTCAAAAATTTCACCTATTGAAGTAACAATTGCTGATTTAAATAATAAAAAAGATGAACTTAATGGAAAATATGTTAGGTTTACAGGAATGCCTGAAACAGTAGGTAGTCAATATGGTAATGCAGGGAATTATCTTCTTAATTGTGTTTTTATCTCTGATGATTCAGAAGAATTAACTGTTTGTTATTTTACAAGAAATGGCGGACTTAACGCACAACTTGACACAAACATAAGACACGCAATTAAAAAAGAAAGAAAAATCAAAGTTGAAGGAATTTACAATCAAGATAGAGTATTTGTTCGTAACATAGAAATGAATGGAAACTATTTCAAAAACTTAAAATCAACATATAATAGTGAAGAATAAAATGAAAAAAACAATTATCCTAACAACCACACTCGCACTCCTTGCAGGAGGATTTAGTAGTGGATGCTTTAACGACTACCGCGAAGAACAAGAAGAACAAATGATGCGAAGAAATAACCAACGAAAAGCTGAACAAGGAGAAAAACAAGAAAAACAAAAAACTCGTGAAGAATTAACAATTGAAACTTCAATTGAAACTATCGCGGCAGAACATGCTAAAGTAATTAGTGAAGAAGATGTATTAAATAATGTTAAAGCAAAATATGATGTTGACCAAATTAGTGAAAATAGACTTGAAGCTAAAATAAAAGAACAACGCGAAGAAATGGAACAAACGAGAAAAAATAGACTTTATTCAATTACTGCAAAACCTGTTGCGCTTGGTTTTGAACCTGCTAATAATGATGCATGCGTATACTCAGGAATCATATTGCAAGACGATAAACATGAACTATATACCTCTTACTTAGTATGCAACGATTATGTTGAAACTCAAATTTCAATATTAACCAATCACGCGATTAAAGAAAAAAGACCTATTAAAGTTATTGGAACATATGATACAGATCACACTTTAAAAATTGAACAATTAAAAATTGGACAGTATGAATTTAAATTTTCAAATAAACCTGACAAACCAGATATAAGTAAAAAAATTAAATAAAAAAAACTAATAAGGTAAATACAAAATGAAAAAAGCAATAATATATTCATTGGCATTAACTTTACTTAGTGCAGGAGTGACTACGGGATGTCAAAAAAGATCAGACTATAAAACCCAAGTTTCTGCAGAAAGTAAATCAGAAAACATTGAAGAATTAATTAATATTGCAGATTTAAAAAATGATCCTGAAAAATATCTTGATAAAAAAGTAACATTCAATGCGATTGTTGCAAGTTATGGTACTGATAATCACTCATCAATGCCAGACTATACTATTTTTTTTAAAGATGATGCGGATTATTTTCCTGCTCATTGTACAATAAATGGAACAAAGTTTCATGCAGAACTTAATGCTGCATTAAACTTAGCAATTAATGAAAATTTAAAAGTATTAATAACAGGACTTCAGACATCTGAAGGTTTTGGAATAACTGAATTAACAATAGGCGATTATGTTTATAATGGATTTAATGAAATAAAAACAAAATCAGATCAAAAATAAACAAAATAAAAATCAATAAAAAAAAATAGAAGAAGGGAAATTAAAATGGGATTAAGAAAAAAAATTAGTAAAAAAGCATTTACGACTGATGGAAAAGACATCGCGCCAATAACTGATGTTGCTGATCGTGTAGAATCAATTCATGAACCAGAACCTACCCCAGAACCATCTCAAAGAGATACTGAATTTGGAGAAGATTATAATGGCGAACATGAACGCGAATGTACATCTGATGAAGAAGAAGCTCTTGCAGATTTAATGGATGAAGAATACATATCACATGAAACTGAAGCGCCAATTGAACAACTAAGACAAATCTCTCCTTCGAGACGAAGCGGTATGAGAACAAGAATTAGTATTAATGATTCGGATCTTGATCAAACTCCAAGTAGGCCTAAACGAAATTCTCGTAAAGCTAATGCTTCAAAAACATTAAGAAGACGAATGGAAGAAAAAAGATTTCAAGAAGCAAGAATACCCACCACTAATAGATCAATTCTTTTGTATAAACCATCTAATATGCTTACATTAGATAAAGAATTAGCAGAGAATTATAGAACTTTTTTAACTGAAGTTACAAATTTATCTATAAAAGATCTTGAGGGTTTTGAAACGTTTGAAATTGATGGTACTGGTTACTGTAGAGAATTAGGTAATAAATTTGGACATCATTACATGGATGGCAAAATTGCAGTAATTGCACCTGAGCAAGAACATATTATTAGTTATCATAATAATTGTAGTTTCATTACGGATTTAATGAAAGAATTATTTAGATTTGGTAGAGAAATGGTTGAAGATATTACAAAAAAAGAACCATTATATGCTCAACTAGATACAAATCTTGATAATTTTATTATGGATCCTTCAAGTAAAAGCAAACTAGAAATTAAAGCGACATTCGATACTCCTAGTAGTTCTGTTAGAAGAATGCAAAAAGCTAAGAAAAAATTAGACGATCTTCTTGTAAAATCAGTACATGCTAACTCCCAAAAACAAAAAGGAACTCTACTTAGTGATGATGCATTAAATGATATTTTAGGAGAAATTAAATCATTAAAACAAACATATGAAAATATAGATGAGATTAGCACTCCTGATATTTTCCCTTTGAAAGTAAGTGGTGAGAATTTTCATTTATCTACTGAAACTGTTGATCTTTATTGTATTCAATCTAGAAAAGACTTAGTTTTTGTTTACTTTAAGAAAAACAAAGAAGATATCGACACACCTTTACCTAATTTAATTAATGGTGAAGATACAAATGTTTTACTTAACAAACTGCTTGATTTAGAATTAATCGAATTTAATGCGTACATGGTAAAAAATAAATTACATAGAATTGCTGCGCAAACTTTAGGCGATCTTAGTGGAGCAAATGCACTAATAGGATTATCTGAACATATGAATACCGGTAGTGCAGATCTTGGAAAAGAAGCTAAAAAGTATATGAAAGTTTATGAAGATCTAAAAAATGGTGCAGATCCTATAACTTATTTTAATAGTCTTAATTGGAAAACTAAAATTGATTTAGTTAAGCCTACAAAACATTATGCACTTGTAAACACTCTGATTTCAAAGTCAAACAAAAAAGATGTTTTTAGAATGTATAGATATAATGAAGAGGATTTCATGGATTATTTCCAAAACACATCTCATAAAAAACGAGGAGAGATTCTCGAAACGATAATGGACAAAACTGTTTATGAAGATTATCATAACACATTCATTAACGATTGGCTTAAAACAAACTATACTAAGTTATGTGAAAGAAAAGGAGTTAAGTTCAAAGAAAAAGAATAAATAAAATATTACTGCAGAGGAATATTAGTTGAATACATAAATAATTAGAAGAAGAAAAACAAAATGAAAACAAAAACAAAAGAAGAAACAGATGGAAATCAATCTCATAGTGAAGAAATTCAAGTACGTGAATTAGATGCTGCTTTAAGGCAAGAACGTGAAGATAGGTTAACTCTGGATACATGCGTTCAAAAAGAATTATACAAATTCGAAATACCTAAAACTAAAAAAGAATTAATGGCACTTACAAAGAGAAAAGATATGCTTAGAGAATTTAAAAAAGCATATCTTGATAATGAATATTTTAAGCTGTTTGATAGCAAACCTCTTGTTAATACACTAAGGGACATAATTGCTTATGCAAGATATAAGAGATTCGACACTAAATCAGGATTTGATATGTATGTTAAATTTGCAGAAGATCAAAGTGTTGAAGTTATTACTCTTGCAGATGTAGCTACAGCAAAACCTGGAAAAGTAGAAAAAGGTTTTACTCATACTAAACTTAATAACATTAATAAATTAAAAAACTATGAAAAAAAATTATTAAACATCTCATCTTACCAAATGGGTACAGGACCTAGAGTTTATTCATTCATGATGGGTGTTGCTACAGGTGCTTATGGAGCAACTTCAACCTATGCATCAACTCAGGATATAGCTTTAACCACAATAATGGGATTAGCTGGATTTTTAATTGGTGTTGCAGGAAGCACAGCATTAAAAAATTTTGGTAAGATGCTAATTCACGGCGACATAACACAGGAATTAACTGATAAAATTAACCCTTACAGGAAAAAATCAACCTACGGTAAAGAGGCTATCAAAAAAGCACTTTATCAAATTGATGGCAAAGATATTGATCTAAATTAATACAAATCAAACCAAGCGAGAAAACAAAATGGATACTAAAACAAAAACACGAGAAGAAACCAAAGATGAAAGTCAATCTCCTAGTGCAGAAATTCAGGTTCGTGAACTAGATGCTGTTTTAAGACAAGAACGTGAAGACAAGTTAACTCTTGATACTTGCGTCAAAAAAGAATTATACAAATTCGAATTACCTGAAACTAAAGAACAACTAAAAGCACTTACAAAGAGAAAAGATATGCTTAGAGAATTTAAGAGATCATATCTTGATAATGATTATGTTAAACTGTTTGACAACAAACCTCTTGTTGATACACTAAAAAAAATAATTGGCGAAGCAGATTATGTTAAACAAAATGGTAAATCAGGAATGGGTACTTATGTTAAATTTGCAGAAGATCAAAGTGTTGAAGTTATTACTCTTGCAGATGTAGCTACTGCAAAACCTGGAAAAGTAAAAAAAGGATTTACATATATAAAATTTAAAAGTATTAATGAACTAGATGTTTACAAAGAAAAGTTAACTCAAATTTCAACATATACTAAAGAAAGCGAACCCTTACTTGCAACATTAATTGGCGGAGCGGGAATGGGAATTATTGGAGCATTTGCAATATTTACAGGAGCACCAATACCTAGCGCACCTATTGTATTAGGTATTGAAGCAATACTTGCAACAGCGGGAGCATTAGGTGGTTTAGGTTTTAATTATATAGCTTTTGAAACTAGTGACGCAAATAATGCAAAAAAAGCAACAAAGGAATTCAAATTTTATCAAAAAAAACCAGATCAAGGTAAAGACGCTATCAAAAAAGCTCTTTATCAAATTGATGGCAAAGATATTGATCTAAGTTAATAAAAATCAAAAAAATAACCTAATTAAAAAAATAATTAAAAAAAATAAAATAAATCAAAACAATCAAGAAAATAAAATGGAACCAAAAACAAAAACAAAAACTGATGATGGAAGTCGACCTTATAGTGGAGAAACTCAAGTTCGTGAACTAAGCGATGTTTTATCTAATGATCATGTTATAGATATTGAAGTTGATCAACAAGTTAGACTTGCAGAATTTGAAAAATTATATCTTGATAATGATTATGTTAAACTGTTTGACAACGAACCATTAGTTAATACACTAAAAGAAATAATTACGGATGCAGGTTACATCAAACAAGATAATAAATCAGGACTAGATATGTATGTTAAGTTTGCAGAAGATCAAAGTGTTGAAGTCATCACTCTTGCGAATATATCTAAAATAATATCTGGAAACGTAGAAAAAGGATTTGCATACGCTAAATTTGATAATAATAACGGATTAAAAAAGTATGAAGAAACACTAATAAGTCTTAAAGAATATAAAACAAAAACAGGACCTGAACTTCCAGCATATATTCTAGGAACAGGATTTGGTGTCTGGATGGGAGCTTCAACATATCTTAATTTTAATAGTATATCTGTATCAATAGTAGCAGGCGGAATGGGATTACTACTTGGACTGATTGGAGGCGTGCAACTAAAAATGCTAAAAAATAAAATTATTGGAGATAAAAAGAAAGATAAATTGATTGACGAATTCAAAAAATACCAAAAAAATGCAGACTACGACAGAGTTGCTATCAGAAGCGCACTTTATCAAAAAAAATCAAAAAAATAAAACAACATAACAATAACTAAAATAAATAATCAAAATAAACCGGGCGAAAAAATAAAATGGATGCTAAAATAAAAACACGAGAAGAAACCCAAGATGGAAGCAAATCTCATAGTGGAGAAACTCAAGTAAGAGAACTAGGAGATGTTTTAGCAGGTAATAAAACAGAATCAAACTCAAAATCAGAAGTGTTGCAGGAGTTAAATAAACAATATATTAAACCTGAAAAACTAGAAGCATTAACACAAGAAGATACTCTTGCACAAGGAAAATTATGTGAAACATTAGCAGCATGTAATTACAGAGAATATGAAAATACTACTGGACTTAAAATGTATGTTCATGCAAATCCAGATCAAACTGTTGATGTGTTAACTTTTGCAAATCTAGAAAACCCAAATTTAGGAAAACAAAAAACAGGTTTTACTTATACTAAAGTTCAAGGAATTAATGTATTAAATAAATATGCAAAAAGTTTAGACAAATTAGTTAAAACAACCGAATCATCCGACACAACTACAAACTTGGTACTTGGAGGAATGGCAGTTGGATTTATAGGCGGAACAATTGCAGGAATAACTACTGGAAGTTCAGACCCTGGTTTTTTAGAAGTAGTCACCTATGCGGTTGGAGGAGTTATACCTTTAATGACTGCAGGATATTTTTTAGGAAGAAAAATGGATAATAACTCAACTAAATCAAAAGATGATAAAACATCTAAATCACTTAATAAATTCCAAATAGATGCAACATATGATATTCAAGCACTAAAAAGTGCAATGTATGAATAAAATAATAAAACAATCAGGAAAACAAAATGGATACAAAAACAAAAACACGAGAAGATGAAAAAACTCCTGCCGGAGAAACTCAAGTTAGAGAATTAGGAGATGTTTTAGCAAGTAATAAAACAGAATCAAACTCAAAATCAGAACTATTACAGGAATTAAATAAACAATATATTAAACCCGAAAAATTAGAAGCACTAACACAAAAAGATACACTTGCACAAGGAAGACTCATAGATGTTCTTGGAAAATGTGATTATATGGAGTTGGAAAATAAAGCAGATGTTAAAATTTATGTTCGTACAAATCAGGATCGAACAATTGATGTTTTAGCATTTGAAAATCTAGAAAAACCAAAACCTAAAAATCACACACAAGGTTTTACATTCACTAAAGTTAAAGATATTAATGCATTAAATAAGTATGTAACTGAATTAAAAGAATTTGATAAATTAAATAAATCTGATGGTGCAAGATTAGCAAGTACAATAGGTCTTGCTTTTATTGGAATATTAGGCGGAGCGATTTATGTAGCAACCACACTGGGTAGTGATGCGAGCGCAGGACAAGTATTATCATCTGTGTTCTTACCTGCAATCCCTACAGGAATAACAGGGTATTTTTTTGGAAATAAATTTGATAAAAAAGAATATATTTCAAAAAAAGAAAAACAAACTAAAGAAATTAAAAAGTTCCAAATAGATGCAACATATGATATTCAAGCACTAAAAAGTGCAATGTATGAATAAAAAAAAACATTACTGCCTTGGCATACCATTTGAACATGTAAGTGTTCAATTATTTCAAAGCTTTGCTTTGATGATTTCAGCGACGATTAAAATGAGTTGCTGATGTATTGGCTAAGACAAGCCGATTCATGCAGGCTTGT
>JABJCP010000013.1 GCA_018668595.1 Candidatus Woesearchaeota archaeon | reverse complement strand
GTCAACCTCAAGTCGATAAGTATGGTGCGGGAGGTTATCATGAAATTATTTATGATAGAACGGGTCAAAATCCTCAGATAAAGGTTGACGACAAATTGGGTATTTTTAGGACGGGTAATAATGGGGCAGGTTTTCCTACTCTTGCAATTTTATTTGTTTCAATGTTATTATTCCTTTCATTATTCAAAGATAAAGTACTTGTTGATGGTTTTTACATTGAATATTGGCTGCCCGCGCTCCTCGCATTTTTAATTGCGAATGATGGGATGGAAAGTAAAGTAGCATTAGTTATTGGTGGTTGGTTAGTCGTGCTTGCATTCAATGCTAAATATTCAGATAACACTAGTACTGATTCAAAAGGAGGATTTGTATTTGGTTTTATTGTAGCAATTGTTCAATTACTCTTAACTCAACTTGACGGAAGTTTAATTTATACTTGGTTTGAAGAAGCAGATTCAACAATATCTTTAATTTCAATTACAATCCTGGGTATTGTTGCAGGTTTCATGAAAAACCTGATGAGCCAAGGCGGAACTGATCGCTGGAATGATGATTACGAACGATTAACTCCTAAAAACAAGGAGAAAGTAGATCAGCTTGAAAAAGAAGGTCAACCAATTAAAGCATGGATTACTAAAAAAGGTCTTGGTTGGTTACCTGGAATGAAAACTCAGCAATTAGATTTTGATTTAAAGGTTCCTGGTATGAAAAGAACAAAGCTTGCTGAATTAACTGGAAAATCTGAAAAAGAAATCAAAGAACATTATGCGGAAATACTTGCAACCTTGCCAGATGATCAACTCGATGAGTTTAGAAATTATGAACAGCGACTAGAGTATGCGCGGTCAGGAGAGGGTTTGGATTCAAACAGAGATCATGAATATGCATATTGAAATAGATTAATTCAAAATAATAGATAATAGATTAAAAATAAAAAAATGAATACGCAAAAACCCACACAAAGAGAATCTGAAAAACCTGTACAAGATAAACAAGATAATTTAGTATCTTCAAATTTATCTCATCTAAATAACAATTTACAACTTTGGTTTGACGATATGGATGATACTGATGACCTTTTAGTTAAATTTAGAACTGATTTTGAAAATACTCTTGAAGGTCAAGAAGCTAGATACTTAAGAAAGTTTATGGGTTCATTAAAAGATATTAAGTTTTTCATAAACACGTTCTTATTGCGAGTAGAAAATACTGCTGAGTCTATTAGAGTTCATTTTAAAGAAAATGCTCTTCCCGAAAATTTATTGAGGTTATTACATAAATTCCAAAAGAAAGGTATAATAAGAGATTCTAAAGAATTTTCATATAGTGCAGAGATTGCTTATTTTAATTCAGTTAAGAAACATATTGATAATGGTGATTTCTTAAAAGCAGAAGTCCAAACTTTAATAATTGAGTTTGAAAAATTCAAACAGGTTCTTATGAAGTATCATCCTACTTCCCGTGCAGCAAAGTCAATTAAACGTATGAAACATATTGAGCACATTCAAAATCTTTCTGCAGAGATTGCATATCTTCAAGAAGTTCACAAATCTTTGTTAACTGGAAAAGGAGTATTGGGCAAAGTCTTTTTAGCTGTTGAGAATTTCTTAGGAGATCAAGGAATTAAATATAAGCAACTAAGCAAATTAGTAAAAGAGTTTGACAAAGAAGAAATTTTAACAACAAATCTTATTGACTTTGGAGCAAACAATGATAAAAATACTCCTGATTACTGGACTGCTTTAAAATTACCAACTAAAAAAGCAGAGTTCATTTCAAAATTAGTTATGGCTTACAGATTAAAATTAAAAAGTGCTGGCAAAAAACCCGCTGCAGAGCAGTTCAATAATGTTGTGATGATGGAAGTTATTGGCGAACTTTTATTTAGATCTAAATTGGTTAGAGTGGCAGAGCATCTTGAAACTAAATTTAAAGATGTTACTTCGTCTAAGTTCTTGACAGCTAACATTCGTAAAACTTCACCTACTCAACTACTCGGAAGACTTTTGGAACATATTAGATCTCCTCAAGGTATTCAAAATTTTAAAAAATTAGCAGTAGGGGAATTAAAAACATTGGTTAATCTTTATTTGACTCAACTAGAAGATCAAGTAAAGTCTGCACATAAATCTTTCATTGAAGCATTTGAAAGACGCATTGGAGATGTGGAGAAAAAATCAAATAAACATTTACAACAACTTCAAAAAATTGCAGATTTTGAACATAATGTCATGCACAAGGATATTTGTCGTGCACAAGTTTACATGGGGCAATTAAAAGAAGAAATAGTTTCTCTTAAGTATAAACGAAAACTTTTAATTTATTTTAACAAGTCAGTTTTCCAAATAAATCCTAGACATTATCCTCCAGAAAAATATAGATCTTATGTTCTAAAAGTAGCTAATACTGCAGGTCTTGATAAACATAAATCAGTTATTCAAAATGCAGATCCTCATAATGCTGAATTTATAAAAATCATTTTTGATTTAACTGCAAAGAATGATGTAGAAATAATTGAAGTAGATAAAAAAATAAAGAACATTCGATCAAAAATTGATAACGCGATAAAATTATTATTAGCAGAATTAAGAATTAATCATCAGCGTTTAGAAGAGTTCAAAGAATTCAAAGATAACGTGAGAATTGTCGTCGGAGAAAAACCTTTAGAAGATCATCCATTTATCAAGTGGGGTAACTTGCCTTTTGGCATTGGAGATTGGTTTACAAAACAAAAAAGGGAAATTAAATCTAAAACTCAGTTAAACTCTAGTTTACAACCGCCTCAACAAGGACTTAGATTACATGCTCCTGATTCGATTCATCATTTACACAACCAACAAGGTAAGAGTCTAAAACCTCCTATAGATCGCGCAGTAAATTCTGCAGAGAGTTTAATGGGGACTAGATGATTAGGGGAACTAGATAAGGAATTAGATAAATTAGTAAAAAAATAAATCAATAAGAACTTAAATAAATAATAACAAGATGAAATTTAATCAAAACAAAACAAAATCTGCATTGTTTTTGTTAATCCTAGTTTTACTTACAGTTATGTTATCATTTTCAGTATTGGCATTTACTAAAGATGAATTAAAAACATCTGCTTCAAAAGTTAAATCTAAAATAGGAAATTTATTTCAATTTTCCGAGCAGCCGTCAACAGGTGATGTGGTTATTTTTACTTTAATTTTCTTCGCAATGGTATGGATTGCTTTGAGTAAGATGTGGGGTGATGGTGACGGTTCTACAAAATCTGCAATAATAGTTTTATCAATTACTCTAGCTCTTGCTTTATCTATTGGTTTAGTTTATGGAGGAAAATTTACAGTAGTTAAGATTTTTCCATTTGCCATGATTTTACTTGCAGTGTTGCTTTGGGCAGGTCTTTTCTTATTATTTTCAAAACTTTTTAGCATCGAAAGTGTTAAAGGGAAAGTATTTTTAGTTATTGTCACAACAATTTTGACAATTGGAATTATTTTACTTGGATCAATTATGCTTTGCGATAATAATAAATGTGAACAAAATCCATTTTTGAAAAAAGTTTTTGGTTCAGAATCTATTTTAGGAAAGATTGGTTTAACTGGTGCAGGTATTTCTATAGGATCAGATGATGGTCCAACAGAAGTTCCTGATGATCCTAGATATGTAGCAGCGTCTGAATTTATTAATTCTGCTAACGCAAATAATATAACTCAGGATTTGAATTTTGCAAATTCTGCTCAATTTCATATAGGTGAACTTACTGCTCTTAAATTAGCTATGCAAACTAAAAATGAGTCGTTTGGTTCATTTTCAATCTCGAATATAGATTCAAAAATTTTAGAGCTCGAACCATTAAGAAACTCTGCATTGCTTGCAGCAGCGAATAAAGCAACAACAAAAGAAGAAATAAATTTGGTTAGAAACTCTCCTGCATATCAAGTATTGAAGGGCGAAGACGATTCTCTTAGAGAACTTGTAATTTCTAAATCAAGAAAATTAGATTCTACATTCGCTAAAGAAAAGTCTTGCGAAGTAATTTTTGATTGTCTTCCGACTGAAAGTTGCAGAGAAGGAGGGTGTACAACTGAGGAGCCAGATTCTGCTTGGGTAAGTTATACTAAAGGTTATGCTTGGTTGGTTGGTTTAATAATTGCTATTTTATTAGGTATTGCATTTTTATCTAGAAATCAAATTAAAAAATTATTTAGTGGGGATTACAACAAACCTTTATCTGATGGTGCTAATAAATTAGGAAAAGGATTTCGTGATCTTGCGTGGTGGAAAAAACCATTTTTTAGATTCCAAGATCTTTTAAAAGATTTATTTAAGAGTGAAGAAAAAATAAAAATAAATCTTATTGATTTCAAAAAAGAGCTTAAAGGAGAACACGATTCATTTACTGAGTGCAAACAAGCAATTAATCAACTTATTGAATCTGTCCGCGGAGGATCTTTAACATCTGTTGGTGAAGTTATAGAAGAGACTGCTAAATTAGATGAACTGCATGATGTTGCTAAAAAAATTAAATTATTAGAAGATCATAATTCCGCAGAGTTAAAAATTGCTGATGAGTCTGTAAAATTGCTTTCAAAAGATATAGCTAAAGTTAATGAATTGAATGTATCTCTTGGAGAAAAAATAAAAACATTAGAATCAGAACAGATTAAAGAAGCGTTTAATAAATTAGGCGGCACATTTAAGCTTATTCAAACAGAGAAAATTGAGAAAGAAGTTCTCGATCATATTAAATCTGAATTAGAGTCTAATTGTGTAGCATTTGAAGAACTTCATAAAATTTCGTCAGAGGCGCATAAGTTAGCAGAATTATCTGCAGAAGAATACTCTCGACTTAAAAGAGGTGAAAATTGGGAGTCTGTAAAAGAGGATGTTCAAAATATTCGTCAGACAACACATCATCTTAGTTTGTTGTTTTTGAAAAAATTGGAATTACTCAAACATTTTAAACAGTTTTTAGAAGAACTTGACAATGCGTTCAAAAAGATTTCGGAGCAGGAAGAAAATAGTGTTGATGATTTTATTAAGTTGGCAAATAATTTGAAAGCTGATGCTTTTCAAAAAAGGGAAGAAAAAGATTTCCAAGGTGCTATTGTTAGATTGACTGAAGCATTAACTTTTACTCATCTTGTTGATAATATGGTCGAGCATGGCGAAGAAAGTGATCGTTTGAACAATTTAAGATCTTTTTCGTCAAGACTTGCAGATGAGATTAGAAAAGAACTTGGAGCTACAGAGCATTTGAGAAACGAGTATGAGAAAAAAGTAAATGCAGAAGAAAAAAACTTAGAAAAAAAACGGAAATTATTAGAAAAAGAAAGTAAACCAGTAGAATCCGATTCAAACAATAAAAACAGCGATCCAGAACCAGATTCAACAAATGAAGAAGGCAATTTAGAACCTGGAACACAAACAAAACAAAATAAAGATGTAACAGCGGAGCTTGAAGCTGTACAAAAAGAATTAGAACTTTTATCCAAACCACCTACTGCGTCTAATTTAACTCGAGTTGATCAAATCAATAATCCTATTATTGCTCATTTTGAAAAACAATATGGTAAACGAATAGATGAAAGATTAACCAAATTTTTTAAAATTAAACAAGCAGAATTAAGAAAAACATCAGAGCTAGAGGTGGCAAATAAGCGAATTGAAGAATCACGTAAACGTCTTTGCAATGATTTGTCTAATGTTTTCAAAGATGCAATAGTTTTTGTAAGAACAAAGGCTAAAGGGGATGTTAAAAAACACCTTGCACGATCTCTTAATCGTATGTTAAATCATGAAGACTTAGTTTCTATCCTGCCTATATTTGAAAATGAGATTGGATTGCTCAAAAAAACTGCAGATGCTGAACAAAGAGAATTAAAATAAATAATCAAAATAAAAAATGTCAGACAAAAAAAATAAACCAAAAAAACGTAAACCTTTGCCCTTACTTTCAAGGTTAAAATTATTTGGAAGAGAAGATGTTGATTTAGGTAAAAAAACTTCTGAGTTAGTTAGTGAGGTTAAAACAGAAGGAGATGTGCAAGAGGAAGTTCACCCTCTTATTGCAGGAATTAGAAAACAAGTAGAAGATGAGCAAACTGTTGCAGCTCAATTAACTGCAGGTAAGTTAGCAAAGAAAGCAGGGATTTCAGACGATGTTGATAAAATAAAAAAGCATAATTTTGCAGAATTAAAAATTGCAGAAATTCTTATTGGTGAACTTCAAACTGATTTAGATAATTTTAAAGATCGTAAAACAGAATTAGAAGATAGGATTGCTCAACTTGAAAAGTCAAAAGGTGCTTATGATAAATTTGAAGGCAATATTGATCGCATTGTTAAAGTTGCACAGCGAGAATCACATGATCTTGATTCTTTAATGATAGAAATTGCTGAAACTGAAAAAGAATTTGGTTATTTATCTCATGTTTGTGAACGTATCGCGTCATTAACTAGATTATATCAAGATAATTTTAAAGAGTTTACATCTGAGAAATCATCTTATGATGCGCGCATTAAAGATCTTAAATCTATTGGTGATAGTTCTGAAAAAATGCGAACTTTATTTGATCAAAAGAGAAATCTTCTAAGAACTATTGTTGTGCATGTTTCAAAACTTCAAACAGATATGTTGCAAGCAGAGCATGAACAAGTTGAGTTTGAACAATTAAGTAGAAAACTCGTCGAGCAACGCTTAAAAAAACAAATTGTAAAATTAGAAGAAGATTTAACTGCCACAACTCAATCTATTAAAACTTTAGAATCTGAACATAAATTATTACTTGAAGAAAAATCTAAACTCGCAGCAGATCTGGACACAAAAGAATCAGCACTCAAAAAAGCAACTGCTGATGCAAATAAAAAAGATCTTGACGCGGCAGAAAAACAAAAAGCACTTTCTGATAAATTAAATGCTCAAACCAACCTAGTCGAATCTTTGTCGAGAATTAGAGCTAAATTAGAGCGAGAAAACAGTCTTCTTGAATCTGAGTTTCAATCGTTAACAGATTCAGTTTCTGTTGCAGAGGTTAGTGCTAATTTAATTTCAACTGAGTTATCTTCATTAAGAGAATCAAAAAAACAATTAGAAGAGGAATTAGCATATCTTATAAGAAATCTTGAATCTACACAAGAAGAAAACAAGGTATTAAAGAAAAAAGTAGAATCTTCTTTAGTTCCAGAAAAAGAACAAGTTCTTGTACAAATAAATCAAGGTGTAAAAAAAGCACAAGAAGAATTTAGTGCACGAGAAGCACAATTAAAAGAAGAACTTAAGAGAGTTTCAGATCGCGAAAAAGCAGCAATTAAAGATATTGAATCTGCGCGTAGTAAAGTTAAAACTTTAACCAGTTCACTCAAAGTTGTAAAGTCTGAAAAGAGATGTGCAAAATCAGAACTTACCAGAACAAAAAAGAGTTTGGAAAAGAGAATTAAAGAACAAGATGCTGAATTAAATAAATTACGTAAGAGTGTTGAATCTTTGTCTAAAAAGTCCGAAGAATTAAATAATAAAAAATCTGCTGCTGATGAAAAATTCAATGAGCTGGATATATCTTTTAAACGACTTCAAGCAGAAAAAGTTCAGATAGAACGAAATTTAGCAAATTCTCTCACAGAACAAAAAAGCAAAGATGAAAAAATTAAAGATTGGGAAAAATATTATTCCGAATTAGAACATAAATATGAAGAAGAAAAAAGTCAACATAAAGCAGCAATGGACGAGATTCATAATGGATTGCGTGCTTTGATACAAGATATTTCAACTCAAACAGATCTTTTTGCAAGTCTTAGCATGGTTGATTCTCAATTAACTGCTAGGATTTCTGAAGAAATGGAATCAATTAACGAATTAACAAAATTTGTTGCATCTATTGAAGTAGATGAGGTAAATATTCACCAAAGATTTGATTTTATTTCAGGAGATTCGGGAATTGAATTAATTGAAGGTGAAAATGAGCGGTTAAATGAACGGTTAGATATTCTCTCGACTGTAAAAGAAGATTATCATGAACAATTAGCTGCTGCAGATGTGCGTTTAGCAAGTTTGATTGATGAGTCAAAAAGCACAAATAATGCTTTGAAAAAATTAAGACTTCTAATTGCTAAGTTAGATTCTGAGCGTAAGTCAAGATTTGATGCAGTTCTTGCACACGCTAGTTCTTTAAGCAGTTCTGTTGATGATCTTCAACAGGAATTAGATATTGCTTCAGGGAAGTATGTTGAAGAAACTCAAAATAGAGAAGCAGCAGAACGTGAATTGAAAACATTAAGAGCGCATACAACTGATTTAAGTGCTGAGTTAATTCGCGCAAAAGATTCAAATGATTGGAAAAAAATTGCTGATTATAATCGCGCAGAAGTGAAAATTTTAAAAAAGGCATTAGCACATACGTCGGAAAGTCTTGATAAATTAAAATCTGTTGAAACTAAAAATTTAGATTTATCTATTGCATTATCTTTACTTAAAATCGAACAATTTGAAGCTGTTGCAGCGTTAGAATTAAATATCGATTCTTTAACTATGGAGGTTCAATCTCAAGAAGAAATCGAAGAAAAATTAAAAACTGATTTGAATAAGTCTAAAATTATTTTAGAAAAAAATCATAAAACTTTAGATTATGTTCGTGCAGAATTAGGAACTGCTAATGCCCAACTCAATGCGACTAAAGGACATAATGAAGAACTTATGGATCGTATTGATTTACTTGAGCGGGAGTTAGAGGAGCTTTTGAGTGTTATGGGTTCAGAAGAAGATACTACTGAGTCACTTGAACAGTTAGAGAACTTAGCAAATAACAGGATTGTTAATTTGAGAAATCAGTTGATTGAGTGTAGGCAAAAAAATAAGAGTTTAAAAGATAAACTGGCAAATACTCAAACAATTCATAAGGCTACTGTTTCTGATCTTGATCGTAGAACTAGAACGCGAAGAATTTTAGAAGCAGAATTTTTGATGGAAGATTATGAAATTCAATCTAAAGATGCGCTTTCAAGAGAAGATTTAAACTCTGCAATGATTTTCGCAAGGCGTTTTTTGAACTTGGCAACAAAGAGTAAATATTCTGACCGTAAAGAAAGAGCAGAATCACTTATAGAATTAATTGAAAATTTAATTTCTTCAGCAACACCTGTGGATGTTGGATTTCTTGAGCCTATTGTTTCATCAAGCACCCATTCAGATTCTTTAATTAGTACTAAAATTAGTAATAAAATTTCTGTTTTACAAAACAAAACTGAACTGCACTCGTCATTAATTTATCTTACCCATTCTGAAACTAAAGTAGGTACGGATCCCATGGCAAATATTGTGTTAAAATTTGTCGACAATAGGTATGATGATAAATTTGATGCTGCAAGGAATCAGTCTTTTTTCCAGGAAAATTTTGTGATAACAAAAGTTGATGATGATTATTTCTTAGAAAATAAAACTTGTGAAGGTACTTATGTTGATGAAAAGAGGGTTAAAGATAAAATTAAATTAAAGAATGAAGACATTATTTGGTTTGATTCTCGTATGCTTTTAGGTTTTAAATTTGGTATTGAAACATCTAAAAACTTGCCTAAATGGGAAAATTATGCTGTTGAATTTTATTCAGAATTCAAACATAAACCAATTGAACAAGATATTATTGCAATTGGAGATATTCATGGTGATTTTTTTAGATTTGCTAATGTATTAAAAAATGCAGGAGTTGTTGATAAAAAACTTAATTGGAAAGCAGGTAATAAAAAAGTTATTTTATTAGGTGATTATGTTGATCGTGGTGGGCAATCATTTATGGTTTTAGATTTACTTATGCATCTTAAACACCAGGCAAAAGATAATCTCGTCATGCTGTGTGGTAATCATGATTTTATGTTTTTGGGTTCTGTCCAAGGTAGTTCTGATGTATCTGATATTTCCCAGTATTGGTGGGCGAATGATCTTCGAGCACCTAAGGATGATAAGGGTAATGTGATTGGTGACCCTCAGATTGGTCAATTATTGTTTGGAGAGTTTTGGAAAAAACATGGTGCGGTTAAAACCGTTTATACCGAAATTAAAGGAGAGTATATTATGAATGAAAATATGTTGGGCAGAAAGCTTGCTCCGTTAAGTTCAGTTTACTCTTCAATTCCAATGTCTACATATGCTTCTTTTTTGAAATCTTTTTTAAAAATAAAACAAGAGGAAGGGAATATTTTGTTTATTCATGCAGGAATTCCGTTTGATGTTAATAATTTTAAGTTTTTTGATAAGCAGAAATTTGATAAATCTTGTGAATCAATTTTGCGAGCAATTCGCAATGATGATTATTCAGCAGATCTTTGTCTTGATGTAACATCTCCTATTTTTGCAGCAGAGCCACAGCGTCGTAATTGGGAATGGTATTCTCGTAAAGTTCCAGGGAATGGAGGCGATGGTAAGACTTATTTTGAAAAATTAAATCCCGTAGAGTCTTTGGGTTACACGGCAATAGTTCATGGTCATCGCGAACCAGATAACGCTGAAGAAACAGAACTGTATTTTGCTCAGGCAAATACTAATCGTTATAATCTTGATTTTGGTATGTCTAATTATTACAATAGGAGTTATGGTGGTTGGTTGTTAATTACAAAAGATGGTAAATTCAATATTAATAAAGCTTCAAAGCCGTCTGACTCAGCTAATAAATCTAGTGTTGCAGCATTAGATAAAATTGTAGGAAAGAAAAAATCTTGGTTTGGTAGCTTAAGTAGAAAAATGAAGTAGAACAATCAAGTAAAAAATAAAGTAAAAAATGATGGTAGAACAATTAAGTAAAAAATGAAATAAAAAATGAAGTCGACCAATTAAGTAAAAAAATTAAGTAGAAAAAATATTAAAATATAGTAAAAAAATATTAGGATATTAATCTACTAACATATTAAACTATTTAAGCTATTAAAATAATAAAATAAAAAAACAAAAATATTATATATGAACAAATCAATTCGATTAAAAAAGAGAATAAAATGAATAAAAAAAGAGTGTTTTTATTATTTGTATTGGTATTGCTTTTTATAGGTGTTTTTGCAGCTTCTGCAAGTGCCGGACCTTTTAATAACATTAATGATTTCTTTGCACAAGGAAAATATACTCATTATAGTAAGATTATTGATTTTGGTATTTTCTTTGTATTGTTTTTCGCAGCATGTTTTTTAGCTTTTTCAAAATGGTTTGGAGAAGGTTTTGGAAAACCTGGTTCTGCAAAAGGTGCAATCCTTGGTTTATCTTTTGCACTCGGTGTAATGTTAGCATTTGCTATTGTTACAACTACAAATTTTTCTATTACTAATTTATTTCCTATTGCTAAAAATTTCTTATTAATCATATTTTGGATGGTTTTGTATGGCCTTCTCACGCAAAATAATTTAATTGGCAACGATACTGTTATTAAAAAAATCATGGCAGGTTTTTTAGCAGCAATTTTAGCATTTGTACTTTTTAATTTATCTGTAAATTATATTTGTTTAGCTGAACCAAATCGCAATGATCCTCAGTGTACTGAAGGTTTACTTCCTGGAGTTAGAGGTGCTACTAAGTGGGGTCTTGGTGCTGGTTTATTTAATGATATTTTTGGTGGAGGTTCTGCTGATGATGGATCTGGAGACGGATCTGGTGATGGATCTGGCGATGGTTCGGGCACATCAGGAGGTTCAACTTCTAGTATGCAAGGTGGTTGTCGTCTTGATGGTAATTTTAATTTTAATTCGCCAACTTTTGCTACAAAAGGAAATATTAATGATTATGTTAAAAAAGTTAAAAATGATTTAGATCTTGACAATGTTTATGTTTATGGTTTCTCATCTGTTGAGGGAGACGAAGTAACTAATGGTGGTCTTTCTGGCGAGCGTGCAGCAGCAGTTAAACAAGAAGTCGATAAGTTAGGGTTAGATATTAAAGCAGATATGAATGCTAAAGGAGAAACAGATATTTTTGATAAAAAGCTTTTCCCTCCTAACAGACGTTTTGTAATTTCTACAGAACCTATTTCAAATTTTCTTCCAGCACCGAGTCTTGGTTCTATGACTGAAGAATGCAGTGATAGTTCTGCAGCAGCAGGTTGTATTAAAACTGCTGATTGTAAAAAAGGGGAAGTTTGTACTGATGGAAAATGTATAGTTGAAAAAGGTGACGATCCAAATCCTGATCCATTTGTTCCAACTCCTATTGTTCAGTGCGAAGATGATTCTGATTGTGTTGAGGGTAAGCGTTGTTTAGATAATAAATGCATTTTAGCAGGTCCTAAACAGTGCAAAGCAGATTCTGACTGTGCCGACGGAAAAATATGCAAAAATAATCTTTGTTATCTAGAAAATAATTATTTAACAAATAAAATGGGGGGCATGCCTGTTTGGTTTTGGTTAGTTGTTGTTTTGGCTCTTGGTTTGGTTAGTATGTTTTTTTTCAGAAAGCATGTAACAGACAAAGGCAGAAATCTTGCAAACGAGTTAACTAAAATTAGAGAATTATTAGAACTTGCTCGTCGTAAAATTCACTTACTTAATCATAATTTAAGAAATCTTCCTGCACATTATGTGGGTTCTGCACCTTACTTAGCAGAGCGGGCTAAAATAACTAAGGCTCTTCGTACAAGAACTAATTGGAGAATGAGTCGGGCAATAAAAAAACTATTTGATGATGATGCGTTTATGCCGCCTCTTAGAGATCATCATAGGCAAAGATTTATGGAAGGATTAATTGAAACTGAGATTGCACTGAGAAAAGCAAACAGTTTAGCAAAAGATAAAGTTCGTAGATTATTTAGGTCAAGATTTGAGGCTACACAAAAAGCAATTAAAAAACTTAAGCGTGATGCGGTTTCGCCAATTCCAAATCCTGATGGTAGCATTACATTTTTGTATTGGAATAATGATCGTGCAATTACTGCTGTTGATTTAGAAGTTCATACTCCTGGGCGGGGTTTTAATCGCGTGCGTATGAATAGATTGCGAAATAATGTTTATGAATATATAATTCTTCCTCTACAAGCTCCAAGGGGAAATTATAATTATAGATATAGAATTCATCGCGGAGTGGCTCAAACAGTTGAGCAAGATATACTTCATGATCGTCGAGATGGTAGTGGACATTGGTCAACTTATACTCACTAAAAAAATAAATCAAATAAACAATGAATTTAAAAAATAATAAATTAAACAATCTACAAAAAAATGACAGATGAACTAAAACCAATTGATGCAAAACGTGATGCGAAGCGTTTAGCTGAACTGACAAGAAAGATTTTAGATAATTTTGAAACTCTAGACTTTGGTACTGCTGTCAAAAACATTGACTTAGCATTAGATGTTGAAGCAATGGTTGAAAAAGAAGAAAAAGAATTGAAAAAAGAAGAAAAAGAAATAAAAGAAAAGAAAACTGAAACTAAAGAAGTTAAAAAAGATCATGAAGAAAAAAAGGATATTAATAAAATTGCAAGCAAAACTGAGTGGGATATCGACGAGTTTTTAGAGCTTGTTAATTATGAAGGTTATGATGATACTTATTTGAAGAGATTATTAATTAAAAAAAGCATTAAACACAAAAATAAATCATTTGAGATTCAAGAATTTCACAATAAACATGTAGTTCTTAAGGGTCTTGAAGCAATTCAACATGTTCCTCATTTGCGTGCTGGTTGGATTCCTTGTGAAAAAAATATGCTAAAGCGAGTTCTTGATTTTGCAACAGAAACTGTTATTGAAAAAATGCAACATAAAGTTAGTACTCGAGAATTAGTGCGTTATGTACATGAGCTTTTAGCTAAAAAAGTTAAAGACAAAGATATAGAATGTAATATTAAAGATCATGTTGTTTTTTACGAGGGGCATAAAGCAGTTGTTGATGGTTATTTATCTAATCATGTTCACTTTGACGGTTTTCCCCCGAAAACGTGGGTTCCTTTAATTCCTGCGGCAATTAATCAGGCAGTTGTAGTTCTTCCTAGCTTAAAAAGAATGAATGAAATTCTGGAGCATTATCAACCTTACAAAATGACCTCTATTCAGAATGTGTTAGAGGGTCACGCTCCTAATGGAAATCATATGGATGAAAATTTAATTAAAAGTTTGCCTGCTATGACTGATAATAAAATTACAACAGATATGGTTCATTACTTAATTAATATTCATAATTTATTTAACATACTTTCAAAATGAAATTTTCATAAATAAAATAATTTACTTAAAAAATATAATTTAAAAAATAATCTAAATTTTTTAAAATAATTTTAAAGTAAAATTAAAAATAATATATTAAAATTTTTAAATAAATACATAAAAAAAACAAAACATTTATATAATAAAATATTGATCAAATATGTATGCTGGTTGTTTTTGAGGCGCATTAACAGTTTTCCAGTATTACAAAAGCGGTGAAAAAGAGGATGAGTAGTAAAAAAATTAGGTTTACATTAGTATTATTTGTAGTTCTATTTTTATTCTCTTCAGCATCATTTGCTTTTGATTGTTCTATAACTAAAGAAGCAGATAATTTAGCTTTAGATTGGGATTCGCCAAGTTCGTCTTCTTATACTCTTGCAGGAACTTCAGTTACAATTCCTTTCAAAGTTTTGTTAGAGGGAAAAGTAAAGGATAGACATAATATTTTCAAAGATGATGATAATGAATATTATTGTCCTGAGCCGAGTGCTCCTTTTGAAGTTTATATTAAATATAATCAACCTCAACATGATAATTTTAATATGCTTTATGAAAAGATTACTAATCGTTTTCAAATAGACCAAAAGAATGCTCATTATTGGTATAGTGGAGAGAATGGTTTTCCAACAATCACAATTACTCCTGATAAACTTAAATCAATTGGTGGTAAGGCTCCATACGACGGAGAAATTTTAATTGAACTTCATTATTTTAATGCAGTTAAGAAAAAAAAGATTAAACTAAAGGATAGCACAACAAAAGAATGTGTTGGAAGACTTGATGATTATTCTATTTATTATTTTGATACAACAAAATCAAAAATTGTTTTGGGTTATGATGATATAGGCTATACTACTTACACTTTACATAAAGGGAGTGTTATTTGTAATGGAGAATCTTACAATAAATTTGTTGTTGATCCAGCAGAAGGATGTTTTTGTGTTGGAGAAGTTTTAGGTTCAAGAAAGTGTGCATCTGCTCCACCTAAAGAACATCTTTCGCTAGCAGATGATAATAAAATAACCTGGGTCGAGGAGCAGTATGATATTTTTTATGGTTCTGTTGAGTGCGATGGAAAAAAATATAATAAATACTTTATAGCTAGTGGTGATATTTGTCATTGTATTCCTGCGCTTGATGAGGCTAGTGTGATTTGTGATGAGTTTAAAGAGTTAGAATACAAGTCAGGAACATATTATAATAGCGGAGGATATGTAATTATATCTGAAGGTGAAATTAATCATGAAGGTACTGAGTATGATTATTATACTTCTGGTTCAAAAAATATTTGTTTAACAAAAAAAGGAGAGGATAAAAAACCCATTCCTAAACCAAAGAAAGTTGAAGTAGCGTCTGACATTGCAGGTGGTTGTCGTCTTGATTTTGGTTTTGAGTATGCTAAGGCAGATCCTCAAATTTCAGAGTCAGGTTTACAAGATTATTTACAAAAAGCTCTTGCAACAGGAGCATCAGGAATTTACATGTATACTTTCGCATCTCCTGAAGGTTCTTCAAAATCTAATTTAGAGTTAACTCAAAAGCGTGCTGATGCAGCAGAAGATTTAATTGCAGAAGTTGCAACAGGTGCAGGAATTATTTCAAATCCATTAATTAGTATAACTAATGTTGGCGAAACACAACTTACTTTTTCAAATAATGGTTTTGGTTCTGATCGTCGTGCAGTTTTAACAACAGAACCCATTTCATATTCAGCTAAGGATCATTCTGCTTTCCTTCCTGCTCCTAGTCTTGGTTCGTATACAGTTGATGCTTGTCAACCTTTACCTGAACCCGAATTAGAACTCGAACCAGAACCGTCTATAAATGAAACTGAAATTCCAGAAGGTGTGACTTGTCTTGGAGGAAATAATGCTGGTTGTTACAAAAAAGAAGGTAGTTCTTGGCGTCCTTGTTTGAATGTTGTGTGTACTGAAACAGGAGAACCTTTAGATCCAAAAAATCCTGCTGACAAAGCAATAATTGACGAACTTGAAGAAGTTTCAAAATTAACAGAATCTGATGACGAAAAATATATGCGTGCATTAGATTTATTAGAAAGTGGAAGAGATAATGTTCTTGCTTCAAAACAAATCACTTCTGTAGACGATCCTAATTATGGAGATAGGATTGGATTAAGACAGTCTGCATTAGAAAAGATTTATAAAGCAAGAACGATTTTATTTGAGTTAAAGGCGAAGTTTAAGAAAAAATGAGGTGTAGCAATAGTTTTTCAAAAATTGCATTTGTTTTCTTAGTAATTATTATGTTAATTCCTGTAGTTCTTGCAGTTACAGAGGATGAAGTTGATCATGCAATCGATGAATCAAATCTTCTTATTCAAGAATTAATTAATTCTGCTTTAACAGTTGAAGAATTAGAAGATATGGAAGGTTTTGTCAAAGATGTTGATGAAGCAAATTCTGCAGTTGGAATACCTACAAATCTTATGAAAACGCTCGAGGAGAAAAAAGCCGAGTTAGAAGGTAAAGATTCTGATTCTGATGACAAAGAAAAAAATTCTGCTAAAGCGCCTGTTTGGTTATCAATTACTGTTGTAACTCTTATAATATTAGCTTTGATATTTTTATTAATATATTTTATGCGAAAGGGAAAGCAAGCACCTGCACATCCGCCTTCAGAAGATGGCGATCAATCTGAACAAGATGCAAAGGGAGAAGAATTAAAACTTGAAGGTTATGAAGCTAATCTTCCTAAACTTTGGAAAATTAAAGAACAACTTGTTAAGAAAAATATTGCTGAAGCAAGATTATTTGCAGAGCAAGCAGAAAAGGGAATTCAAAAAGAGGATAGTTATAGTATAACTAGTGCTAAAGATTTTGGTGAATTTGAAAGTGCAATTAGAGAGCAAAAGCAAATACATAATAAACATATTACTTATTCAGCGAATGATATTATTAAAACATTTAAAAAATTAAGACAAGAATTCAGTGATGTTTTAGATACTAATCCTACTTATGATTTTGAATCTGTTTTTAATATATTTACAGTTCATAGAGCTATCCTTCTTACTCGTGCAGATGGTATTCGCGATAAATTTTTAGAACTTTTAAGAAAAGCTCATGGAAAATAAAAAATGAAACAACACATAAAACAAATTTTAGAACATGATCAAGTTATTCAGAATCTAAATAGTTTACTTAATTATGATGATAGAAATGAGGCTTTTAATGAAGAAAAATTAAAGCGATTCTTAGAGTTATCTAAAAAAGCATTTGCTGATAATCTTAAAGTTGCATTAGAACGTTCTGTCGATAAGGGCGGAATCAATCCTAAACATGCGCAGGTAGAAATAGCATTTTTGAAGTCTCATTTAGGTGTGGTCAAAGATGGAGCTAAAGGCGTTAAAAAAATCAAAAAGAGATTTGGTCTTAAAACAATTGATAATGCTGCAATAGAACAAATATTTTTTGAGTTGTATGGTCAAGGAGATCGTGCTAATGTTTTGAATAAAATTAAATTAATTGCAGAACACATAATTGAAGTTTCTAATAAAGAAATTGGAATTGTAAAGCACATGCGTAAAGTAGAAGATCATATTTTGAATGATTTAGAAAAAATAGAAGTTACAGTTCTTGGTAAAGGTGCTAAATCAGCGGTTAACTCAGAATCTAAAAAACAAGAGGCTGCTGAAGTTGCACTCGAAAAAGATAATCTTACTAAACTTTCAGAAGAAGTAGCAAAACTTATTATTGATAAGCGTCTTAAATTAAATTCTAAAGGCGAACTTATTTATGAGCGTCCAAAAAATTTAGAAGAGGAAGAAATTCTTATCCTTAAGTTCTTAGCAATAACTCTTCATATGTTACATCTTAAATCGAATAAATTTTTTAGTGTTCTTGAGCATCAAGAGGCTGAGCTAAACAGAGAAATCAAAACTATTAATGAAGCAATAAACAAAGAATCAGATGTTGTACCCTTGGGTATTTATTTTGAAAAGATTTTGCAGCATGCAGAGAAACTTCATTCCGATACTAGTTCAGATCCTAATAACCGTATTGACATTTATCACGAAAAATATTTGATTGATCAAATGTGGGGTTATACTAAAAAATTAAAATTAAAACTTGCAGAGCTCAAGCGCATTAGAGATGCAAGAAAAAAAGGACGTTTCTTACTTGCATTCAAAGATGTTAAAGCCAAGCGAATTAGTATTGTTGATGGAGATTCAGAGTATATAGAATCTGAAGAATTCCGTTTGGACGATTTTAGTTATGACGAAATTAGTATTGGTAGAACTCATGGTAATGCGATTCTTATTGAGAATGAAAAAGTTGTTCCATTTGTGATTGATAAATCATTAGGTGCAGTTATGAGTTTATCTAAAAACATTCCTCGACAGTATAATGCAATACCTAAATTACCTAAAACAGGTGATAAGTCACCAATTGATGTAGTTAGTAAATTTCCTATTTTAATTAAAAGAGAAAATGATTGGTTCTATTTATCTTTAGAAACTCTTCCGTTGTTAAAAAATGCTCGACGTGAAGAACTTAAAAAAGAACTTAAGCTCAAAGATAATGTTTCTTTAACTGCACTTTCTCCTGATGCAGGGTTTATTTTAATTTCAGGCGATATAATTTATTCAAAAGATAAAGCTTTATTCAAATTTGAAAATAGAGATGATAAAGGAGATGAAGTTAAAGACGATCCTGAGAAAATAGAATCTGTGAAAGTTAAATCTGCTAAAAAAGAGCAGGACTTTGCAGATCATTTATTAGATTCAATTATTGAATGGGATGAGATGGTTCAAAAATCAAAAACTCCTCTTCAAATGTGTGGTTATAATAATTTAGTTTCATTCCTTGTTGGAAAAGGGTTAGGAACTACTGAAAATGAAATTTGCAAGAACGCAGGTATTGATGCTAAAACATTATATGAGTTTTGGCTAGGTACTAATTCTGCTCAGTTTGAACTTGTTGCGTTGAGTAAAAGCAAAGGAGAAAAAGAAGGAAAAGAAGCAGAGAAAAAAGCAACTGAAATTAAAAAAGATAAACGTTCTGTTGCTGAAAAAGCTGCAGATTCAGTAGAAAATTCAGAAGACAAACCAAAAAAAACAGAAGTGGAACAAAGAGAAAAAAGATTAGAAGAATTAAAAGCTTTATTAGAAGCGTATAAAAAAGAACAAGATGATAAATTCAAAAATCCCACTAGGGGAAATTTATTAAAATTAATTATTCATTTGTGTCAGAAAAAAAATTTAAAGAATAGTGTTGAGCTTTACAAGTATTATGGTATTGATTCAGTCTACCTTTGGAATCTTTGGTCTGAACTATTAGCGGGAAAACACAAAAAAGCAGAAGAAAAAGATCTTAACAAATTAGCTGAACTAACTAATTTAATTAGTGAATGGGATTCAAAAGCAATTGTTTCAGGGCCGATTCTCGAGACTGGATCTGCATTGAATATGGTTGATTTTTTGAAAGAAAAAACAAAGAAAAAAGATGCTCAAGCTGTCGCTGAGTATTTTGGAATTGGTAAAGATGCTTTATTCAAGCTTCATAGAGATACACAAGCAGGTATGGCGTATCGTGACAAAGCAAGTTAACTTGATAATTTTTTTAATTTAAAAAACAAACGAGGTGTTTATTATGAATCAAAAAAAGTTTGATGAACTTAAAGAAAAAGTACAGGCTGCTTTAAGTAAAGTACATATTGCAGGAATTAAAGGAGAGGACGCTAATAAGTTTTTAAGATCTATGGCTATGAGATTGCAATCCAAAGGAGCATCTTACAAGTCACCTAAGCAATTAGAAGGGTATCTTGCTCATTTGCATGAAGATATAGAAAAACATTTGATAAGAAAAGCAGAAAATCATATTGAACATTCTTTTGCAATTATTATTGCTGACTGTACACGACTTTATCATTTGTTGCACTCTTCTGCTTTGTTTGAGAAACATGATTTGTTAGAAGTGGAGACTTTAGCAGAAGACATTGAACAGATGAAGAAAAAAGGTAGAATTTCTGATGATAATGCTAAGAAAATTAAAGCAGCATTCAAAAATGTTTTGGATAAATGGAAAAATACACTAGAAAAACATAGAGAAAATCTTAATGCAACTTATGCTCGTCGAGTTGGAAGAGCTGGTTTTTCAAATGTTTTAGGAGATGCTTTTGTTAAAGAAGGATACTTTAAATATCGAAAAGAAAGAGGTCTTATTCGGCATGCTGTTAAAGATGAGAAAGGTGTTGAAAGACTAGAACAGTATGTTGGAAAAGGTAAGAGTTTCAAAAATAAAAAAGGATTGGATGATTTTATTAAATCTTTGGTTGATTTAGAGGGACAAATTACTAATGAGTTTACTCAGTTTGATCGTATGGTTTTTGCAACATGGGATCACTTGAATGAGGAGCTTAGCAAGTTAATAATTGAAGTAAGTAAAGCTGCTGGAGCACATGAACTTCCTGCTCTGACTGAAAAACAGTCTAAAGAACTTAAGGCATTAATAATTGATCGTATTGAAGAAACTTATTTGCATAATATAAGAATTATTATTGCTCAGGAAGAAGGTTACTTCAAGCAAGCACAGGCAGCAGTTAGAAAAGCCGCTTAATTTTTTATTTTAATATTTTTTTTTTACTTATTCTTTCAAATTATTATTTTTATTAATTTAAAATTATACATTCTAAAAATTTTTCAACTTTTCCGTAAATCCATACCTCTTTTTTAAAAATATTTCAACAATTTTGAAAGATTTCTCGTCGAAACCCACTGGACACTGGACATTCACGCGTGAAACTTATAAAGTAAATAAATCTTATTCTAATTCAATTATGAGGTGATAAAATGACTAAAATCAATGGTTTAATGGTTTTTAAAGGAAATAATATTAGAAGAACTTGGCATAGTAATGAGTGGTGGTTTTCTATAGTGGATGTAGTTAAAGTTCTTACAGATAGTGCAGATCCCAAACAGTACATAAAGAAAATGCGAAGTAGAGATTCAATTCTTAGTACGAACTGGGGTACAATTTGTACCCTCCTTGAATTAATTGCGCCAGATGGTAAAAAAAGGAAGTCTAATTGTGTTAATACAGAAGGAGCATTCAGAATTATCCAATCTATTCCCTCGGCCAAAGCAGAACCATTAAAGTTGTGGCTTGCAAGAGTTGGTTATGAACGAGTTGAAGAAATTAAAAATCCTGCGTTAGCTCAAAAAAGAATGAGGGATCTATATTTGGCAAAAGGGTATCCTAATAACTGGATTGAAAAAAGAGTCAGGGGTATTGCAATAAGAGATGAATTAACCAGTGAATGGAAAATTAGAGGTGTAAACGAAGGAACTGAATTTGCAATACTTACAAATGAAATTAGTAAGGCGGCATTTGGAAAAACAGTTAATGAATATAAACAATTTAAAGGATTAAAAAAACAAAATCTTAGAGATCACATGACTGATTGGGAATTAATATTAAATATGTTAAGCGAAAAGGCAACAACAGACATTTCTGTGGCAAAAAATTCTCAAGGTTTTAATGAATGCAAAGATTCTGCACAAGAAGGAGGTGAGGTGGCTAAAAATACTAGAAACGAGCTAGAGAAAAAAACAGGGAATTTAATAGTTTCAAATAACAATTATTTGAAAAAATCTAAACGACAAATCAAGTTTAATAAACAAGATAGATAATAAAAAATAAAATGAGCCCGCGGGGAATGTCACAAAACGTAAAACAAATTTTAATACTTGTTTCGCATATTGTTTTGAACCCCGGACCACTCGATTTCTTTCAAAACACCAAAAAGCTGTTTTATTATCAGTCGAGCACTCTATTGTCCAGTTTGTAAAGATTAACTTCCAGACTGAGCCACGGGCTCATTTACCTCTTTGAAAATTAAGACCTGCTTTATAAAGTTTACGCATTTTAATAAGAATATTTATAATCTCATTATAACGTCTGAGACTCTATAATTCCATTATTTAGGGATATTTCAAATTCTGTTAGGGGCAATAATCTTGTTTTATTTTTGTGTTTAAATTTGACATATGCATTAATGCTAGTATCTGCAGATATTTTTGCTAAATTAGGTTGTATTTGTTTCCAATCATGTTCAACTCCAAAACATCTGTAGTCTGCAACAATTATTTTTTCTTTTATTGGTTGTTTATTTAATCTTTGCATGTTAACTATTGTATAAATTGGAAATCCTTCACATATGTTCAGATTTAATTCTTTTTTTCTTTGGTGAGCGCCACATAGCTGTTTATCGTCGAGCATAGGACATTTTCCAGAAATAAGTTCATATCCTTGTCCTGTAAAAATTAGGTTACCTTCTTCTGCAAGATTATCTATTATGCTTTGAGAGAATAAGGTTTCTGCTTGTTTTTGATCAAATTTCAAACTAAATTCGGGAGTAAAATTAGAGCAGCAATTTCTAGAAGATTTGCAATCTAAACAATTAACATATTTTTGTTTAACATCTTGTATTGCAGCATCTATATTTGAATAATCATTCAATCCCAACATATTGTTAGCTATAGGGTCTGTTTTTATAAAATTTATCGTTTTAGAGGGTTTTTAGTTCCAAATAAATTCCGAAATCTTTATAAATACCCTCAAAAATCTATATTAGATATATTTGCCCTCGTAGCTTATCGATGACGCGCAAATGGTTACGCTCATTTGATACGCAAGAGCAAGTACGATTTCGCATTCGCTCAATCGTACGACAAATAAAAATCAAATATTCACAACACAAATCATTTGCCCTCGTAGCTTAGTGGTGGAGCGTGCGGCTGTTAATTCAGCTTTGTATAAACCAACACAATCAACAGTTTAACATTAGTTGTTGAAGAAACCGCAAGGTCGCCAGTTCAAACCTGGCCGAGGGCGTTCATCTTTCAGTCCAACGCTTGTCAAGGACTATGTTTAGTATTATTTGTTTAGTTTAAAAAGAAAAATTATAAATATTACTGCGTTTAATAGATTATAAAATGAGTAAATCCAAATTTATTAAAATATATTCTGATTTACCTGATAGTGTTAGAAAAGAGATTATTGTTGTGATAGATGAGAAACCTTACAGTTGGAATTCTGCATATTTAGAAGTTCATAAAGAAACAGAGTTGGGTAAGAAAATAATTCAAAAAATGGAATCGATGGGGTTGTTGGATGAGTAAAGAAGATGAGTTCGTAGAATTGGTGCTTGCTCGTTTAGATGTGATGCCTGATAATCTACAGATACATGTTGGAAATGAAAAAGAACCTTTGGATAAACAAAAATTAATTGAACATGTTAAGAAAAGGGATAAACTTGGACTTTTATTTTTGGAATTACAAAAAGAATATATTAAGTCATCAATGCGAGGGTTTACATGAAACTTCTTATTACTCGTCCTGAACACGATTTAGAAACCCAATATCTTTCTGTGTGGAGTAAAGATATAATCAGTTTAGCAGAGAAACAAAACATTTCTATTAAGGATCTCAGAGGAAATCTGGCAAATATGATTAACTTTGAAAAGTTTGTTAAAAAACAAAATCCTTCTTTAATTTTACTTAATGGTCATGGAAACGAATTTAAAGTGTGTGGACATGAGAATAAGGATTTATTGGATGAAACAAATATTTCTCTTACAAAAAATAAATTAGTCCATGCTTTGGCTTGTAGTTCGGCGAAAGTGCTTGGTAAACAAGCCGTTCAAAAAGGAGCGAAAGAGTATCTCGGATATTCGAGACCATTTATGTTTATAACTGATAAATATAATGAGTGTCGACCAGGATTTGATAAATTTGCAAATATATTCAAAGAACCTGCGTTAGAAGCACCAAAATTTCTTATTAAGGGAAAAGCCGGAGCAGAAGCAGTTTTAAAAGCTAAAGAAAAATATCGTGAAGCCATTCTTAATTTAAGTGACAGTAATAATCCTGAAGAAGCAGAGTCTATAAGATTTGCATTGTTTTCTAATATGATAAGTTTAGAATGTCATTCTGCTTGAAAAATAAGTTGATTTGTCAACAAAACTGCTGAAGAAGTAATTAATAATATTAATAAATTAAATAATAAAAATTTAGTTCCTATGTTGTTATATTTTTGTGAGGTGTAGTTATTTATGAAAAAAAGTATATTTATATTCTTTTAATATATTTATTACACTTATTCTTTGTATTGTGTCTGAGAATTCGTTCATTAGTTCTTGTATTGTTTTTTGGAATTCTTCTTTATTTTCAAATTCAAATTCTGGTTCGAGATCCCAGTCTCCAATTACTTTTAAATTATGAATTACATTTGGATGAATGTTTAATTTTCTTAGTAGTTGCTGTACTTTTTTCTCGTCGGGATTTTTTAAATAAAAGAATGTTTTGTAAAAATTAATTCCTAATTTATCATAATCAATAACTAATCTAAAATTATTTATCACTCCTGTTTTTAGTAGCTTTTTAATTCTTGTTGTAATAATCTTCACGGTTGAGTTCATTTCTTTTACAATTTTGATTACTGGTTTTCTTGAGTTTTCAGATAAAATTTTTAATAATTTTAAATCTATTTCGTCGAGTTTTGGTTGTTCTCCGCTCATTTTGAAAATGGTTTCTTTGTTTTTGTTGATTAGGTAGTTTCTAGGGAATGACCAGATTTTTGATGAGATTGAAATTGACTTTTGACTGATGTAATTATTTGCTAGTGTGATTATTTTGTCTTTTATTAAATCTAGTTCTATTAAATTATTGGCAGTACAGGATAGTATGCAGTCCCACTCGCCTTGACATTTTGCAATCCAAACAATTTGAGGAATATTTTTTAATCTAAAATAAAGCTCTTCTTCAATCTTAAGAGAAATTCCTGAATATTTCAAACAGATTTTGAAATGAATTAATCCTAGTTTTGAATAATTAACAGCGGTTTGATATTTTGTTAGAATTTTTGTTTTTTCTAATCGTTTTACTCTATAGTGGACTAGTTCTGTGCTTAGTCCAATTTTTTTGCCTATTTGAGCATAGCTTATTCTGGCGTTCTTATCTAGTTCAAATAGTATTTTCTTATCTTTTAGGTCTAATTTATGTAACATTTAAAACAATTTATTTAATATTATTGCTTATTTATAAGTTTTTTGATAATATTATGAAAAATAAATGTGGGAAGTTTTAATTATTCTTGAGTTATCACAAGTCCATAACAAAAATCAGCACTTAATTCTAAAGTGGTGTGGAGATTGAAAATGGATAAATCAAAATTAAATAAAAAGATTAAACAGATTAAATCAGCAGATTATCGTAATGTAGAACAGTTTTGTGCAGATCTGTGCAGAGAAGTAACTGATAATATTTTTGAAAGTGTTTCAGTTAAAGGGCACATTGATAATGAAAAATCTGAGGATGTTTATTTGTATAGTGCTTATCATCCGGGTGCTCATGGAAGTTATGTGGCACAAGATTTGCTTAGATTTTTAGGCATTAAGGATTATGATTCTGTGTTTGCTGAATTGAATAAGTCTGCTTTTGGTTTAAGTCGAGAAAGAATGGGATGTAAGGATTTTTTTGAGGGTATTAGCAAAGAGAAAAAAATAGATCTAATAAGAAATGAATCTGGAATTATTAAAACCATATCTGATTTAATTAATATGGGTGGTTCATATCAAAGAGATCTTGAGAACAAAACATATATTACTAATTATGTCTTTGGTTCAGAAGTTCATCTTGATAATCGTCATTTTCAGGAAATGTTTGATGAATTAGATCAGTCTGGTAAAATGATTCATGAGTTAGGACGTACAATTGATGATGCATTGTTCTCAATTAAAAAAAGTGAAGGGTCAATATATTCCTTTGATGATTTTCGAGGAAGATCTACAAGAGAATTTGGTCTGAAGATAATTGAGAAACAATTAGACTTGCTTGCGAATTATTTGATTGATAAATATGATAAATAATTTTTAACATTTTTTTGTACCATTAGTTTAACATCCTATTTTATATACTCGTTTCGTCGAGAAAATTAGGGTAATTAAAAAGTTTTATATATATTAACTTCTTTTATATTTTTATTATAAGATTCCCTATTTGTCAGGCATAGCACTTAACTGGTGCGTCATTGCTGGCCGAGGGCGTTCATTTTCTCAGTTCCAAATCGTTTAAATCCAAAACTTTTATATATTATAACAAAATAGTTATAGACTTATAACAAAAATGTTAAAGAAAGATGAATTAAAGGTTTTGAAACTATTATTCGACGATTTAACTAGGTCTTTAACTATATCTGACATTTCAAGAATTTTAAAGCAAAAATATTTTCAGACTTATAGAACAATTAGTAGTCTTCAAAAAATAAAATTAATTGAAATACAATCTATCGGAAACAGCAAAATTGTCAAACTAAATTTATCCAAATCAAATCCAGAATATTTAGTAGCAGAGCTTTCAAGAACAAAAGATAAATGCAAAAACAAAACAATAAGTATAATCAAAAATCAGATAGAGCAACTAAATAAAAACTTTATTTGCATTCTATTTGGAAGTTACGCGGTAAACAAACAAAAAAAGTCTTCAGATATTGACTTGCTATTTGTTATTCCTGATCAATATGAACTGGCAAGTTTTGAAAAATTAGTAAAAATCAAATTATCTCCTTACAACTGCGACATAAACATAACTACTGAAACAGGTTTAATAGAAATGTGGCAGCACCCAAAAAAATTAACAGTAGGAACGGAACTTCTAAAAAAACACCTAGTTTTATATGGTGGTGAACATTTTCTGAATTTATTGAGGTATCGTGATGTTGGATGAAAAAGGGATAGAAAAAAGCACAAAAATTATTAAACAGCTTATTCAAGATGGGAAAATTGTAAAACCAAAACCCTTGGCAGCTGATTTTTTTCTTAACAAAGGACGCGAGTCAGTACAAGTAGCTCAAAGGATTTTCGACTTGTACAAAGAAGAAAACATTAACACAAACAGGTGGGTGATAAATATATCCTATTATTCGATGTTTTTCACAGCAACAGCACTTTTAGCTAAGTTTAATCATAAAATCGAAGCAGACGCAGGTATTCATAGAATGACATATCATGCATTGGTGCATTATTTTATAAAAGAAGATCACAAACTCAAGACAGAAATTATTGATCAATATAAAGACGCTGTAGATGACGCAGAAGACATTTTACAATTAGGTGAAACAAAAATTATGCAATTAGTAAATGAATTTAATTTCGAAATAGAAAAAAGAAAAATATTCACTTATGAGCTGGGAAAATCTGCAGAACGCACTAAAGCTGAAACATCATTAAATCGCGCTAAGAATTTCTTTAGAGAACTGGAACGAGTAATAGTTTAAGTTATGATCAAATTTCAGTTTTTATGTTCTTATATTTTTGTGAAGATTTTTTTTTATTTATCTGATCCAATTTCAAATTTTTTTCAATTTTCCTGAAAATTTTTCAATTTTTTCATTTCTCGACGAAAAGATTTAAGCGTAAAATCAAAACTAATTTAAATCCTATTTTCTTTTTAGTTAACGAGGTGATAAGATGTCTGAAAGTCAATCTAGGTATAGTATCGTTGAGAGATTAACGCAAAGAAAGCTCGATATTATGACTGCAAAGTTCAAACTAAAAGAAGAACTTATTCATAAAGAACAGAAAATTAGCGAATTAAGACAAGATTTAGAAAATTGGGATAAGGATATTTCTGAAGATATTAGTCGAGAACGCAGACAAAAAGAAAGACTAGTTGAACAGGCTATTCAGATTCATTCAAATTTTTCTGAAAGAATGGCGGATAAGGAAGAAATATTTGATAAAAAAATAATTGCGATCGAATCTGCTTTGAAATCCCTCGAGGAAATAAGTAAAACTTCTCAGGCAAGCACATAAAATTTATCAAAACATTTAAATAGTATTACGTGATATTACGTAATATGGAAATAATAAGTAGAGTTAGTAAAGGAAGTAAAATGGATCAAGTCTATATACCTAAACATAGGTCTGGTTTTAGTATTGGGAGTTATGTTGTTTTAAAACCTTTAGAAAAAGAATCAGCTGTCGAAAAACCTTATTTTTACAATATTGGCTGCATTGAGCCTGTCAAACTACACATCATAACTGAGATAATTAAAATTATAGATAAAAACTATCAAAATTACGAAAATATAATATTTGCAGGGTCTTTTTTAGAGAGAGGTTTTAATTTTAATGATGTAGATTTGCTTTTAGTTAGTAATACTAAACAAGATGTAAAATATATCAAAAACATAATTGAAAAAAATATAGGAATTAAAGCACATATTATTTTAATAGATATTAAAAGTTTATTGGAAGGTTTAGCAACAGACCCATTATATCAAATGATGCTAAGTAAATGTATTTCAAAAAAAAGATTTATTTTTAATGTGAAACGAAAAGTATTGTATAAAATTTTGGATTTACAACTCCTAAAAAGCAAGATTTTGATTAATAATTTTGACATTTTAAATGGGGTTGAAAAATATTATCTTACTCGAAATATAATTGCATTATATTTATATATTCTAAATAAAAAGTTATCAAAAGAAATTGTAGATAAAGAGATTAAAAAAATTTTTGAAATTTCTGTTAAACTTATTAAACAGAATATGTTGAATAAAAAAAGTTTCCTGAACAAATATAAAAAAATATACAAAAAAACATTTGATAAAATAATGGATTCTATTCAAAGTGACTCAAAATAGAAATAAATTAATTGAATTGTTTATTGGAAATTTAGCAAATTCAGTAATTCATAAAATTTTAGAAACTGCTATTGACAATACAGAAATTTCAAATAAATATGAAAAAGAATTAAAAAATAGTTTTGAAATCGCAAAAAAATACAGAGATAAAATAAATCCTCTTTATGTACCTTTTCCTGATAAGGATGTTGAATATATAAGAATTAAATTAACAAACAAAGTTAACTCTGAGTTGTTAAAACGTATTTCTAGAGGGTATGAAAATATCGATTTAAAATTGGTCAAAGAATTTATTGATCAATATCTAAAAATTTTAGTAGTGATTTGATTTAACTCATAATCATAATCCGAGAATAAATAAAACAAGCTATGTGCTTCGGATGTAAACCTAACAAATTTTGCAAGCCATGTGCTGCTTCCTCTGTATGTGGTAAGAATGTCTTGCCACAAGAGGTTTTTAATCATTTTTTATATTGAATGCTGCTTAATTTAATTTATTATTCTTTATTTTGCGCATTCGTTTAATGTTTCCACCAAGTCTCTTGTACACTCTTCTTGAACATAACTACTTAACCAAGGATAGTCTTTGTTGATTTTTTTTCTTGCAAATTCTTGTTTTTCTTGCTGACTTTTTTCTGTTAAATATCCAAATTCTGTGCAGGTTTTTTTTAATTGGTTTTTTTCAATTTTTTGTACTCCTAAAATTGAACCTGTAAAAATTGTTCCAATTAGTAAATATGCACTTACTTTTGTTATTGTTAGATCTCTCCAGTCTTGTTTCATGTTTTTCACCTCGCAATTCTTATAATTCACAAGTTTCAAGATATATATTAATATTTCTTTCATTTTTTAACTAATTTCCGACATATTTATATATTTAAATAGATTATTAGTAAATGTGGATATTAAGGATAAAAAAATATTGTACGTGCTTGATAAAAATTCCCGTGCTTCTTTTTCTCAGATAGCTAAAGCTACAAGAATATCGCAGGAAACTGTGAGATATAGAGTTAATGCATTAAAGCAGTCAGGCGTTATTCAAAAATTCCTTACAATTCTTAACACAACTAAACTGGGAAATTCATATTATCAAATAATGTTAAAATTGCAAAATGTTAATGAACAAAGAAGAAAACAAATACTCAATTTTTTAGAAAAAAATGAGAATGTGGCTTGGATTGGTAATCTTGAAGGTAATTATGATATTGCGTTTATTCTTTATGTTAATAATCAAGTTATGCTTCAACGTATAATTAAGGATTTGTATGAACAGTTTAGTAAATTTATTATGAAAAAATCCATTTCAATAAATTTGAGTGGTGAGTTTTTTCCTAGAGATTATTTAGTTAACAAAGAAAGGGTGCAAATTAAAAAAACAGGTTATGTTCCTTTTGAAAAACCAATTGTTCTTGATAAGATCGATAAATATATATGTAAACTGCTTTCTGAAAACGCAAGAATATCCTCAATTGAAATCGCAAACAAATTAAACATATCATCTGATTCAGTATTACAAAGATTAAAGAAATTGAAGAAAGAGAATATTATTTTAGGTCATAATTTGATTTTAAATCAGGAAAAAATAGGTCAATCGCATTATAAAATTTTAATTTATTTAACTAATATTTCTAAAGAAAAAGAAGAAAAATTAATCTCATTTGTGAGAATGAACAATAGAGTTATTGCAATTGTTAAAACTCTTGCTGATTGGGATTATGAAATTGATTTAGAAGTCGAAAATGTTAATCAATTAAAAAAATTCACAATGGATTTAACAAACCAGTTTTCAATAATAATTAGAGATTATGATTTAATAAGGATAATAGATATGCTTAAGTATACTTTTTATCCTAATAAAATTTTAAAATAATTTAAAATGGTTAATAAAAAAATTAAAAATAAAAAACGAGAAAATTCAAATAATAGTTCGGATGATTTTTTTGTTAAGTCTTGGATTATTTTAGCAGTTGGTTTTATTACTTTTGGTTTTTTAGTTTTCTCAACTCAATTAATTTCTCCATTCATTGAACCTGTTGGTTTTTCTGTTTCTGCAATGGGGGCAAATATTAATGTTTCTTTTGTTTCTCCTACTTTATCAAACAATACTCAAACATACAATAATTATTTGCCTATTTTTATCAACATAACTGATTCAAGTAATTTAGATGAGTTTATTTTTAATTGGAATGGAGATAATTTTACTTATTACGATGATTCATTAGTTTTAATGTTAAACTTTGATAATGTTTCTGCGTTGGGAGAAAACTCATCTCACTTTGTTGATGTTTCATCTTATTCTAATAATGGTTCCACTAGTTCTACTAATTGGGTAACATCTGGAAAGTATGGTAACAGTGGATTTGATTGTGAAGCAGATCAAGGCAATTATATCACTTTTGATGACACTCCTAGTTTAAACATTTCAAATACGATCTCTATTTCATTTTGGTGGAAACCTGATGATAGATCTTCTTCTATTTGGAGAAGTATTGTTGCTAAAAGACAAGACAATTTGCCAATGGTGAGTCAATTTGGTATTAATTATAATTACGGCACTAATGCATTTCAGTTATACTTTTATGATGAAGATTTTCAGATTATTTCTATTCCTCCTAATACATATTTTTCAGAATCAAAGTGGTACTATGTTTCTGGTGTGATGTTTAATGAGGGTTCAGATGTGAATATGTCTTTATATGTAGATGGAGTTTTAATTAATTCGACAGTTAAATCTGATAAAAATATTCAAACCAATAATGCTAGCGTTACTGTATGTACTTTCTTTTTAGACGGATCAACACCTACTGAATATGGAGATGGAATTATTGATGAATTAAGAATATGGAATAGGTCTTTATCATCATCTGAAATTGAGCAAGTATACTTATCAAATCTTAATAAATTTTCTTCTGACTCTTGGAGTTTTTATATTAATGAAACTGATTTGACCATAGGTAATACTTATAATTATTCAGGTTATGTGATTGATGCTTCTTCAAACTCTGACGATACAGGTATTAGGATAAATATTCTTGCGTCTGCGCAAGGAGTTCCAGAATTTTCAGATTATGCGCTGATGTTAATTTTAGTAATTGTGGGTGGTTGCATTTACAAACGGAGAAGTTTTGTTTGAAAATGGTTAATAAAAAAATTCAAAATAAAAAACGAGAAAATTCAAATAATAGTTCGGATGATTTTTTCGTTAAGTCTTGGATTATTTTAGCAGTTGGTTTTCTTACTTTTGGTTTTTTAGTTTTCTCAACTCAATTAATTTCTCCATTTCTTGAACCTGTTGGTCTTTCTGTTTCTGCAATGGGTGCAAATATTAATGTTTCTTTTGTTTCTCCAACGTCATTAAACAACACTAATGTTTACACTGATTATTTGGGTGTTTTTATTAACATTACTGATGCTGATAATTTGGATAATTTTGTTTTTAATTGGAATGGGAATAATTTTACTTATTATGACGATTCATTAGTTTTGATATTAAACTTGGATAATGTTTCAGCATTAGGTGAAGATGATGCGACTGTGAAAGATTTTTCACAATATGATAATTCTGGACAAATAATTAATTCAAGTTATAATTCGTCAGGAAAATATGGTTCTTCTTTAGATTTTGATGGAAGTACAACTTTTGTTAACATATCTAATAGTGCTTCTTTGAATATTGAAAATGAAATTACTGTTTCTGCATGGATTAATGCAAATGAGTGGGAGACTAATTCTCATGAAGGTACAATAATTGGGAAGGATGATTGGCATGATTCAGACGCTCATGGATATGTTTTAAGAACTGGTTCAAATGGAAAGCTTTCTTTTGTAATTGCAAAAGATAATAGTAATCAATGGCCCGAAGCATTAACAACTTCGGTCATGTCTGCAGATACTTGGCATCATGTCGCAGGAACATTTAATGGAACTCATTTAATTGCATATGTTGATGGAGATATTGAAAAAACAACAATCATACCTTACACATTAATTGAAACATCAACATATCCTTTGGAACTTGGCAGGTCACCTTTTGATGATGCTAGACAATTTAATGGTTTAATTGATGAGGTTAGAGTGTGGAATAGAAGTTTATCTGAAGAGGAACTTCAACAAGTTTATTTATCAAACTTACGCAAATATGATTCTGGTGAGTGGGAATTTTATATTAATGAAACTGATTTGACTATAGGTAATACTTATAATTATTCAGGTTATGTGATTGATGCGTCTTCAAACTCTGACGATACAGGTATTAGGATAAATATTCTTGCGTCTGCGCAAGGAGTTCCAGAATTTTCAGATTATGCCCTGATGTTAATCTTAGTAATTGTGGGTGGTTGCATTTACAAACGGAGAAGTTTTGTTTGAGGATTATTAATTAATGTAGTACTTTTAATTTTTTTTTTAAATATTTTTCAGAATTAGTTTTTAACATCCATTATTACAGTTTTATTCATAGCAAGTCTTTGATTAAGTTCATTTTTTTTATTTGTTTCTTTTTCAAGTTTTATTATAGTTCCTGGTTTGAGAGAATAAATATCTTTTATATTATTTTCTTCTGCTATTTCTCTCCATTTGTTCCCATCTCCTTTAAATTCTCTAGCTAAGCAAAATAAATTATCATCTCCTTTTATTTCATACATTCCTGGTTGTAATGTTTTTGGTTTGTAGGGTTTTCTTATTTTTACTTTATTTTTTTCTGCTAACTTTAGAGTATTTGTTTTAGGTTTGAAGGGTTTTCGAATCTTTTTTATTTTGTGTATTTTAGGAATTTTATTTTTAACTTGTTTAAATTCTGGTTGGGCAGAATATTCTTTTTGTAAATTTAATTGAGTTGTAGGAGATGCACTCACAGAGTTAGAAGGATTAAATCGAGAAGGTATTGTCATTGCAGCAATACCTATTCCAACTACAAATGCAATTCCGATTGCTCTTTGTCCTATATATGAGCTACATTTTTGAAAAATAGTTTGTTCAGGTTTTCGAATTATATTTTTATTTTTTTCCTCGAATGGTTTAATAGGTAATAATAGTTCTGTATTTTGTTCTAAGTATGTTGATCTGATGTTTTGCATTTCATCCATTGCATTATCAAATGCTTTGTATTCTCCTGGAGTAATTCCTCTTTCTGTTTGTATTTTGTCTTCAATTAGACAATTTAATTTTCTTTGAGTACGTTCTATTGATTTAATTCCATTTTCAGAATATAGTTGAGTATATTTTTGTTTTACTAACCAACTTTTTGTTAAAATAAATTTTTGGTATTCATTTGTTGAATTATCATTTACTACTTCATCTAGTGTTTTTCCTTCTGTCATTTTTGCTTGAAACTGTAGGCGGGAAATTCTTGCAAGTGATGATCTATACTCTGATAATAATTCTTTATTTTTTTGTCCTTTGAATTCAGAATATGCTTTTTTGAGCCAATCTCGAATAGTGCCTAGTTCAGAATGAGTATATACTTCGCCGCTATTGGATAATTCTTTTTTTACTGCGCGAATGTATCCTCCTGCGCTTATAGTATCTATGGCATAGCCTTGTGTAAGATTAGGGAGCATAATTTCTTGAGTTTGGGTTAAATTATTATCTAAACTGTGAATAGATTCATGCATTGAGGGATTGTATCTTGGATTGTTCATTTAATTACCTTTTTTCGTCTTATATGTAGGTATATATATTTTGTTTTAGATATAAGAGTTCTTACTAGTATAAAAAGATTTCTTTAAAGAATGATTTTTATTATTAAATAGGATATTAAATCCTTTTTTTTTCATTTTCATTCGCTCAAAAAACATTCTCTACAAATATATTCTTTAGCATCCCATTTTGTGCCGTGTTCTTTATTAAATTTTTTTTTACATCGAACACACATAAAATATCTTGATTTATTTTCAAACTCAACTTCTGAAACAGAAACTGTTTTTATGTCATCTATTTCAATTGTCGAATCAGAAAGATCATCGCCTGTCTTAAGATTCAAATACTTACACACGCAATCTTTGTGCGCAAAGTGCCAAACAACTTTCGCACCTCGTCTAGGAATCACTTCTTGTTTACAATATGGACAATAGTATTTATCTTCTTTAGAATTGGAAATAGAATCTATATTAACATCTAATCCATTTTTATCTTTTGCTATAACTAGTTGTCTTGTTTTCATGAAAAAATAAAATAAGAAGTATTATTTAAACTTTGTTAGTTTGGTTGAAAATATTTCGGCTCGACGGGAAAGATAACTTTAATTTTAAAGTTATTTTTGAGAATTTTGCCAAATTTGATTGATTTCAAAATTCTTATAAATTTTCAATTTTCTAATTTCTCGACGAAAACTTTTGATCGCAAAAAGAAAACTGTTTTAAACCACTAGCTCTTTTTTCAAAATAGAAGACTTTGTGTAATTAATCTGTGCTTAGTTTATGGTTTGAGTTTAGTAAACCTAATCTTAACCAAAAGCTTTATATACTAAGTGTATAATATTGTACACTGAATGAATAATGGGCGAATTTATCAGGATACTGAAAATAGGATTCTCGGCAATTTGTTGAGAAATCCGATGGAAAGCAAAAGCCAGCGTCGGATAGCTTTAGAAACAGGATTATCTTATGTTACTGTCCACAAAATAATTCCTTTATTGGTGAAGAGAAATTTGGTTAAGTTAGAAATAAAGGGGCGCGCTAATCTGATTTTGCTAGATTTTGAGCAGGCGGATTTGAGTAATTTAAGTTCGGCAATGTTATTTGAAAGAACTAATTTGTTAAAAAAACATCCTGAGCTCATTCTGTTAACTAGAGATATTGAAGAATCGTTGTCAAACAGTTTTTATTCCATGGTCATTTTTGGAAGCTATGCCAAGGGGGATGTTAAAAAAAATTCAGATATTGATTTATTATTTATTGTTCCAGAGAGGAGAGATATCGAAAAATATTATGAAAAAATTAAAGAGGTCTTAAGATTGTATCCCTTCCCAAAAAAAGATTTTCAGATTATTTCAACTAAAGATTTTGTGGACATGCTAAACCAGAAATATACTGTTGGCAGAAGCGTTTTCCAGCATGGAATTGTACTTTTTGGAGTAGAATCTTATTATGCAATGGTGAAAAATTATGTTAGAACAAAAGGATATTGAACAGGCGAAAAAACTATTTAAAGAGTGGGATTTAAAGCGTATGTGGCATAGTCCAACATCTGAGTTTATTGAACATTCTAAAAAGAAAGCAAAGGATTCTCTGAATTTAGCAATTTATCTTTTGGACAAACTAGAAAAGTCTAAAGAATTGGAAACTAATTGTGCCGTAACCATGTGGATCATCACTCAAAGTTATTATTCTATGTTTTTTGAAGTTGAATATTTGTTGGGGCTTGAGGGGAGGAAACTTCAGGGAGGAACAGAAGATACTCATAAAACGATTTGTTTGGCTTTTATTTATTACTATGTTGTCAAGGGGTCAGAACTAGAGAAAAAGAAGCCATCCATAATAACGACTAGTAGGATGTCCAAGGCGCTTACTTTGTTTAAAGAATTACAGGACGAGACTTTAGAATTACAAAGAGTGCAAAAAAGTGTTAGGGATTTGAAAACACAAAAAGAGCAGAGACATGCGTTTACTTATCGAATGAATAGAACTGCAGAGATTTCTGAAGCTAAAAAAAGCGTGGGTAAAGCGATAGAATTCAGACAGTTGATTGAAGAATATATATTATCGAGGAGATAAATCTGATGCGCAAAAGTAATAGGGTCTACAATTTACAGTTATAATTATTCGCATTAGATTATAATTGGAGTTTAATCATTTTTCTTGTTTAGGGGCAACTTTAATCAAACCATAATTTTTTTAACTTTATAAAAATTTTTCAATTTTCTAATTTCTCGACGAAAACTTTTAATCACAAAAAGAAAACTGTTTTAAATTACTGAGTCTTTTTTCGAATTATAACTCAAGACCTGTTTCAACTGCTTTCATTAATTTTTCATTAGGGTTATGAATCCAGGTTATACCTTTCATCGTCACAAATATTTTGTTGCTGCGCTCAAGATATTCCAAAATTATTTTCAAAGTATTATGATTAACTTGTTTAGGTAGCTTTCGTTTAAGTTCAGCTAAATTAATAACACTGTCATCCATATTTTGTAGTGTTTTCTCTACCATGATGACTGTATTTAGTGTTGGAGAATGCATTGTTTGTATTTGTTTTTGAATTGCCATATTAATAAATAAAAGTTACAAGTTAATAACTAATTAATACATACTAATATTTAAATGTTTTGTTTAAAATGGATAAAATAATAAGAATAAAACTGAGTCCTGAAGCAGAAGAAGTGTATAGGTATCTGAATAGTAAACAAGCTGTTTCAAAATTAGATAAAAATATGTTAAGAGCTATTAATCAAAAGATTAGTTTGATAAAATGTAATCCTCATTTTGGAAATCCTGTCGCAAAGCATTTAATTCCTTCAGAGTATAAGATAAAATACTATATAAAAAATTTGTTTCGCGTAGAGTTACCTTCTTATTGGAGAATGTTGTATACTGTTGTTGATGGCGAAACTGAAATAGAAATAATTGCATTTGTTTTAGATATTATTGATCACAATATTTATAATAAAAAATTTGGTTATAAGAAAAGATAGTTATTTCACTCGACATAAAAATCTTTATACAAAATCGGTTCTGATATTCCGTACTTTGCAAAGTCTTCTACGTGTGATGCGCCGCCTAGTGTGGCTTGCATTATTCGTATTACAAGAACTGATCTTGGATTTCGGGGTGATCTTCCTATCATATCTCTTAGCGTTAATTTTTCAAAAGTATCATATCCTTCAGCCGTATATCTGTTTAAGTTATCGCGTTCTGCATAGTTTAGTTTAAAGACGTCAAGTTCTTCTATCATAGCTTTAGATAATAGTTCAGAATTTAAATAATTTGTGTAATTTAATTCCAGAGACAATTTACGTAAACGTCAAAACAACTCCCCAGAATTTTACCATTACTGTAACTACTAAAAATATGCTGTGTAATAATGCAACATCTGTAATATTTAGACTTGGTTTTTTCTCTATGTTTCTCTCAAGATATAAGCTTCCGACAGGTAATCCATACAAAAATATTGTTATTCCTGTCATCAAAAAAAATCTGAATGCTACTGTTTCGCTTAGAAAAAGCATAACTCCCATCACTATATATACAAATGGTTTTATTGTATTATTATCTTTTACTAGTTGAAGCAGTACAAATATTGGAACTGCCAATAAAACTGTAATCAACATAGGTATGTCAAAATAATAGAGCATTACGCCTATAAAAAATGTCAGAACCACGTCGTGCAAGTATTGTAAATATTTCTTTCCAGGTTTTAATTCTTCTTTTGCAATATAGCCAATAGCTAAACCTGCATATAATCCACAGAATGAAATAAGCATTACTGCATAAAATGTCCAAAGTCCTAACATTTCTACACCTCTTTTTTTTTAATTAATTAGTATGATTTTTTTTTTTTTTTAATCTAAAAATTTATTCTGCTCTTTTCCAAGCATTATGTCCCCATTGTAAAATCAGATCAACTCCTAGTTTTTCAATTTCTAAGGGAACATCGCATGCACCAAAACATGATCCTGCCCAAATAACAATTTCTGCTTTTGTTTGGTCAGTTAAATAGTCAACTATTTCTTTTGCTTTTGGTTTGAGTCCATCGGGTAGTTGCACACAAACAAGTTTTGCATTGTTTTTATTAATTTCATCAACAGCGTGTGTTAACTCTAATTCATACTTCATTTACACCTATTAATACTTTTTATTTATATACTTTTCTAGAATATTGTATTAATTCGATAATAATAAAAGTCTCTATTGTTAATTTAAATTTATAATAAATCAGAATTTAATAAGTCAATTATCCTTTGATTAAGACTAAATGATTTGGTCTTATTGATTTTAATTTGTCTTGATATTTTGCAAATTTTGCTAAGTTTACATTTGTACCTATTTGCACTACTTCTTTTGCTTTTTCATAATCATTAAATGTTTCTATGTAAAGATCGGTTATTGCTTCTAAAACATCAACATCTTTTCCAAAATTTTTTAGTGCACATTCAACAGCAGATTCTGCATCGTCTAGTTTGACAGTTCCCCACATTGAGTATTTGTCGTAAAGATTTAATTGCCATAATGTACATTCTTTAGAATTAGGATATTCTGCTACTGCAGATTCAATAAACCATAATGCGGTTTCATATTCTCCTAAGATATATTCTTTTACACTTCTTGTTAAGTCGTGTAGTGCACTTCCTGCTTCGCCACAATCTTCTAAGTCTGTTGAATAGCTAGCAACACTTTCTAAATCTCCTGCTTTAAAACATACGCGAATAATTTCTTCAAGTCGTTCTTTTCTGTCTAGAATTAATTCTTCTTTAAACTTTTGTTCTTCTGCTTCTTTTTCATCAGCATACTCAATAATGGTTTTAACTCCTCCATTCACACTAAGTTTCGGATTTTGAAATTTTTCAATTCCAACATCTTCTATTCTGTTTTTTCGGTATGCCAAAAAATTAACTAGTTCTTCAGACATATTTAGTCATCATCCTCTTCACATTCCCATTCTTCGTCGGAAAATTCAGGAAAGTCATCTTCTGAGGTTAAAAAAACTTCATCCATTTCTAATTTATTAAGATCTCTTTTATTTAAAAATTCTTTAAAAGTTTTGCTATGCATCTTAATTCTCTCAACTGCATCATCGCAATAGTCCCAATCTTCTGAGTCTGCCATGTTTATCTTCCTCGCCGTTTGTTTTTATTTTATTTTTTCGTCTGATTTTGTTTTTAAAATTAATTTATTATTTTAATTTTTATAATTAGTATTTCCTCGTCTATGTCCATAAGCTCCAGTAACTTTTGAACAACCAGTCAATCTTGCTTTTAGTGCAGGATCTAAATCCTCTGGTTTATTTGTACTAAAAAAAATATGTGCAGGTGTTCTTTGGTCGTCAAGTCCTAACTTTTTAGCAAGTTGTTCTGCAATTTTTTGAAGACCTTCGCTTGGTTCTGTTTGAGTTGCTAGGTTTGACATGTCAATAATTATAACTGCTCCTGGTTGTTTTAAGTATTCAGTAACTGCTTTTCCAAATTCTGGATCTGCGAATTGTTCTGCAGTTATTTTTTGTCCGGGCTTGTATTTTGTATCGCTCATTTTTGTTTTCATCTTCTTTTCTTCTTCTGATTTGTTTTTAAAATTTAATTATTAATTTAATTTTTATGCTGTTACTAATCCGTCTGAGTGTGTTGCTTCATAGTTTGCAATTGCTTGTTTGAATCTTTCCATTGTGAATCTAATAACATTGGGAATTTCTGTTTCACCTATGTTTCCTACACTTCCCCAGCTTAAATTATATTTGTTCATGCTGTTTCCCCAGCCAGAACTTATTTCTGCTAGTTGTATTCTTTGATTTGATTTTGGTTTCACTTGTTCTATTAATGGTCTGGCAGTTTCTTGATATGTTTGAATTCCTTTTAACGAAGTACTTGCAATTTCAAAAAGAGAATTCGCATAATTTGTTAATTCTTCTATTCTTTCTTTATTTTGTTCTATTTGATTAATTCCTTTTTCACATTTTTCAACAACACTTGCTAGTTTTACTTTTTGTTTTTCTGTTATTTTTTTTGTTGGATCTTCTAGTAAAATTCCTAATTCTGGGTCGAATCCTTTTGAACAAAATTTTGTTTTTTGGTAACCTGGATCGTCAGGAGTCATAGTTGCTAAATCTGCTGTGCTTCTTAATTGTACTATGCTTCTATACACAGATAAACTAATTGCTTGTAATGCTAAATATTCTCTTGGTTGAATTAATAAATCATCTAAACAGTTTATGGGTATTAGTTGAGTTAATTCTTGATTGGTTTTTTTAATTTCTTTTAGAACAGTATTTGTTAGTCTCATGTGTTTTTTATAATTTCTAATCAATTGTCTCGGCGTATAAACTAGTTCTGCTTTTTCTGCTTGTGCTTCTAATCTTTCTTTTAGTAATTCTAATTTTTTTTGTTTGTTCATTTTTTTTCTCGCCGTTTGTTTTTATTTGATTTTGTTTTTTCTTCTGATTCTGTTTTTCAATTTTGTTTTTTTTTAGTCTGTTTGTAGTGCATTTTCTAAAGCTTTAGCACCATAGCTTGGTTTAGTACCGTGGCTTGTATTATATGCTGTTTTGAATTTAGTTAATTCTGTTACGGCTTCTATGCAGTCTAGTTTGTATTCTCGTTGAATGTATTTTCCAAAGAAATATCCTGCGGGCAATAATGCTGTAGATCCTCCTACGCAGGACATAGTTGCATTCAAAGCAGTAAAATCAATTCCTGTTAACTTTGCGATAGTAGCTCCGAGAGCAGCGCCAATACCTAACGTAATTAAATACGCAAGTTTTTTATTGAAATTATATCCTTCTTTAGTTTTATTTTCACCCATGCGAACAAAGTTTAATAATGCTTTTTTGTATTCTGATACATCATCTAGTCCATCTAATTTTATGTGTGTAAATCCTGGTTTTTGTTCATTTACTTTTAGTTCTTCTAGATTTGCAAATGTTACTATGTCTACTGTTTGATCTTGATTTGCTCGTGCATAAATTGGAATGCCTGTATTTGTTGTAAGTTTTTTATAATTACATTCTTCTAATGCTGCACTTGCTTTTTCATCTATTGAAAAATTTCTTTGAGTTAGTTCTTCTAATTTTTTGTTTGCAATATGTTTTTGCAGTTCTTGAGTTTTTGTTTTTTTCATATTTTCCCTTCTCCTGTTTTTTTTTAAAGTTTGTTTAATTGTTATTTTTTTATTATCTTCTGTGTAATCTTCCAATAAGATTTTCAAAATCACTGAGTTTTTGCCCTTCACAGTTTGGTTCTAAAGCAAATGTTTTTTGAAGATAATCTAATGCTTTGTCAGCTAGATTGGTAGCTTCTGAATATTCTTGATTTTCTTTTTTCTCCATTGCTTCTTGAGCATAAATTTTTCCTATGTTCAAATATAATTTTGCATTGTCTGGATGGTATTGTTCACACTTTTCAACTAGTGTCGGAAAGTTTTCAAAAGGTTTTCCAAGATCTCTATATTTTGAAATCACCATATTATATACTTCAGCAGGAGAGTTTTCTTTTTGTTCTATTTGTTGTAGGGAATATCTTCCAAATATTGTCATAAAAGCTTGGCTTGCTTCTTCGTCACTAAGTTTTGAAGATAGAGAATTCCACTCAACCATCTCCTTTTTGAAACGTCTTCTACTAAATTCATCTAGATTCGCAAATAAATAATCTCTTACTAATTCTAATTTTCTTGAAAGTTCTTCTTCTTCTCGAGTTAATTCATCATCTGTCATTTTTCACATTCTTCTGATTTTGTTTTAATTTTGATTCGCATTACTGCGGCAGTTTGTAAAATTCTATGAATTTCACATCTCGAAAAACACCTTGCATAAATCAGGTGTTTTTCTGCATTTAATCAGCTCCTCATTTCACTCGTCGCTGAGTTCATCAAAGCTTTGCTTTGAAATCCTTGAACAAGTTCAAATGGTTTGCCAAGGCAGTAATGCTTTTTGATTTTAATCTTCTAATTTATCATATTGTTTTCTTAATCTGTACCACGCATTTATTATGCTTTTTTTCAAGCTTAACTTATGGGTGGGTTCTGGTTCTTCTGTAAAATCTAAATCTAAAAAATCATCTGTATCTTCACGTTTCATTGCAGCGTGTTTTCTGTCGTCATCATCGCCTTCCAAAAACCATCCGTCTGCATTATATTTTGTTTCATGGTCGCTGACTTTATAATCTAAAGAACTTTCTACAGGTTCTATTGCAACACCACTTTCTTTTTCTGCTATTTGTTCAATTGGTTTTCTGTATTGTTCTGCCACTACATCAACACTCAACACTTTGTGTTCGCAGGTTACATCAATTATTTCATCTTTATCTGTAGCACGAGATACATAAGGTTGTCTTATTTTTGATGTGTAGGGTTTTCTTTTTTTTGCCATTTTTTTATGATTCAAATTATCATTTATTAATTCGGTTGTGCAATTTGCTCAGGTTGTATTGGTTTGCTCATTATTCTTACCATGTCTCCATCTGAGTCAATTAAAACTTTTACAGCATACTTTCCTGTTTCTTGCATGTTTTTGCATAAAAATTTATATACGTGTTGTTTATATTGTTGAACTAATTCGCCGTATTGTTTTTGTCCTTCGGGTGTTAGTCCTGTTGCTCGTCCATTGTTTCCTGATAAATATAGTTTTCTAAATTCTTCGGGAATATGAGGTTTTAGTAATGCATCTGCAGCTAGCATATTTGCTGCTCCTTGATACTTTGCTTCAATTTCTTCAGTGCTTAATTCATCATTGTTTACATTGATTGGAAATTCTATTGTAGTTGCTCTAATTTCATAAGGGTATGGCTGTACTACTTTTCCTTCTAAACTGATTTTGCCATTATTTCCACATTCAACTTTATATTTTGTAGCAAATTTGCTTGGTCCAATATTCATTCCACTTAAAATCCGTTCAATAGATTTTCTTAGAAATTTTCCGTACATTAAATCTCCATTAAATGTTAGTTTTCCATCTTCTGTTAGCACATGTTCTTTTGCTTTTTCTGGAAGATGTTCAATACTTGGTTTTATTATTTGTTCTAACAATTCTTGTTCTACTTTGGAAGTTGCAGTTTCAATGCAGTAATTTTTAAACATATCTTGTGCAATTTTATTAATCGCATCTGTATTTTGTTCTATAACTTGATTCACTTCTTTGTCGCTCAATTTTTTTTCTTGTTGTTTAGTTATCTGGTCGATAACAAATTTAATCGCGTCAGAATGACATTCTTTTATTTTTTCTTTAGCTCCGCTCATATTATTGTGATATTCAAATTCTATTTCTCCTTGCACTAGGGGAATTGATGTTTGCGTCGGAAGAACCATGATCTGCATATTATTATTCTTTTCTACAGTCACTATGTAGTTTTGTTTTCCGCCAAGAAGTAAGGAGTCTGAATGTTCCAGTGCATCTTTTAGTTTTTCACTAACTTCCTGTTCCATATTTCTTGCAATAACTTCTCCTAATCTTGTGTATTCTTTTGTATTTGTTCCATTGTCAGTTTTTACTTCGGGTTTATAGAATAAATCGAGATTATCTTCAACTGAGTTTTTAACTATTGCTTTTGCAATTTGTGCGATTTGTGTATTGTATTGTTCAGTTACGCAATCGTCAGATTGTTCATCTCTTTCTTCAGGATCTAAGTTCATTAATTTTTCAAGTTCTTGTCCCCGTTCTTCTGGACTTTTTCCTTCAATATCAACATATGATTGAGGATCTGCTCCAAGAGTTATTTGTAAGGGAGTTTGTATCATTTCAAGTTTTCCATTATTCATAATTATTTTTTGAGTTGGCTTTAATGTTATCATTTTATTTGAACCCGATCTTACTGCATTTGCGTATCTCTCCTCAAATTCTGAAATCTCCTCGAGACTTTCTGCATTTAAAATAAATTCTGCTAAATCATAATTAGCTGCATCTCTTAATGTCGACAATCTATTTTGATTTCGAGTTTGAATTCTACTTTGAATAAATGATTCATTTTTTCTTGCGTCAACATATTGTTTTAATGCTTCTTGAAATTGTTCAGCTCCAAACGTAACTGTTTTTTTAACTTCTCCTTTAGCTTTTGCTTCAGCAACACTCGCAGCAACTTCTGCTTCAAGTGACTTTTTCTTAGAATCAATAAATGTTGTAATTTCGCAGCCCATTTTTAATGCATATCTTGCAGAAATATTTTCTCTATAATCTGCACTTTTTAATAATAAGAATTCTCTAATATCTGATTTTGATGATACTGCGTCTAAAGGTTTTTCAAAAGTTCCATTTTCAGAATAATCTTCTTGTTTTCCTGCACCTTCTTTGCGGGTAGTGATTTGTTGTGTGTGTTGTGAGTATATTAGTTCATTTAGTAGTTTTCGTTCTGCGGTTTTTTCTCCTAGCATTCTTTCATGATTTTCAATTTTTCTATTCATTCTGCTAAACTCTTTCCACATAGCATTTTTTCCAAATAACCATTGATGTACTGGTGCTGCATTTGAGTCATCAACATTTTCCATTAAATTTGTTTCTTCTTGTTCTTGTGAATATTTAACTGCATTTTTTAGTGCATCTAATTTTTGAGATTCAGTAAATTTATATCCGTGTCGCGTAGCACCTTGTAATAAATGTTTATCGCCTAGTCCTATTGCATATCTTGCTAACATATTCAAATCTACTTTAACATCTCTATCAACTAAATCTTGTATTTGTTCTGCATCTACATCTGCATGATCATCAAAGAAGTTTAGAATTTTATATGCGTCTGTTGATGCTTGTATTCTTATATCATTTTCATGATTTGTTAAGAATCCTTCTCTTTTTAAGCTATCTATATGATCTGCTTCTATTTTATCAGAGACTAAACGATCATAGCTTGAGTTATCTGCTTTTTCAAGCATTCTTCCTACTGGTGCTAGTGAAAAAGCAATTATTTTATCTAGAAAATTGAATATTGGACCGTCCGAATCTTTTTTTGTGGATTTCATATGTTATAAACACCTCTTTTGGTTAAATAAGTATTATTTGATCGTTTACAATCTTAACGAGTTAGTGTTGTCATTAATCAATAGTAAATATGAGTTTTTTCATCATATATAAACCTTTCGTTAAACAAGGCTTTGTCGGAATAATTAAAATTAGATGTTTTAAGGTATTCACGCAGTAGAAAGTCTAGAGGAGGATTTAGCGTTTATTTTTCCGATAGAAATAGGGGGGAAGTTGTAGGTTTAATCAAATTTTTTAATTTCTGATTTAATTTCTTCACAAGAATCTGTAGTACTTTCGATGCCGTCGAGTATTGTTTTTTTTAATTCAGGTTTAAAAACACAGAACTGAAATAAATCCATAAGATTTTCCTTAAAAGGCAATTTTTCCTTGAATTGTTCAGCAGTTTCAATTGTTTTTGTAAATTCAGCAGGAGTTAAAACAGAAATTCTAGGATTAGATTCTATAATTTTTTTTAAACTATCTTCAACTATAACAATTGTAGTTCCAGTATAAGAAAGGTTCTTTGCAGATTCATTAAGTGAAGAATTAATATCAAAAGATGACGTACCTTGAGTAGTTTTTTCTTCTTTGAAAAATGCTCGTAGTCTTATTATTTGATCATAATCCAAACATTTACTGCTTTCAAGTTTATTATATACTTGACTTGAAATCCATAACTCTATTTTCTCAAAATTAAAAAGATTTCCAAGTTTATCAAGTACATTTTCACATACGATTGCAAAATCAGATTTTATTTCTTTATTAAAAGCATCATTAAGAACTTTATGTGAAATGAGAAAAGATACTGTCATTGTTTAAATTCACCTCTATTAATTACTCGCCTTCAAGAACATACCTTACTAATCCATGTTTTAGAACTACTGCTTTTCGTTCATATTCTGAATTATGGGTTTCTATTGCAACTAAACCTTCTGTTGCTTCAATATTTAATTCTTTTTTTTGTTCTTGAGTTAGATCTTTTGCCCGAACTAAATTTGAATTTCTTAAAGTCATTTTTTTAATCCTCCCTTTATTTATTTAATGGAGGTTTTTTTAATCTTCTGAAAACAAGTTCATGTTTAGAAACTGCTTTGAAAAGATTAATAAAACTATCTATCTACCTCTTTTTATTACCTTTAGCAAGCTAAATAATTAATACTACTATAATAAGATTATGGTGTGATGTTATATAAAATTTTCTATTTTTTTAAATAGAAAACTGAAAATTTTAGTTATAATTTATTTGATTTTTAATTTTGTTGTCTTGTTTGTTCTTTCGATTTTGATTATTCCTAAGAATTCTAGTTGTTCGCAGTGTTCTTTCAAAGAAGTAGGGTTTGTGCCTATTTTGCGCTCTAGAGCACTTAAAGTAATATCTGGATTGGCTTTTATTACTTTTAGAATTTCGTTTTGTACGTCTAGAGTTTTACGTTTCATGCTACAAAATTGTAGTAATATTTATATAGAGGTATGCTACAATAATGTAGTATGTCTAAAGAATTTAAAATAGATACTTGGTGGAAAAAAGCACTAATATACTTTGCTATGCTTCAATCAGGAGCAACGTTACTTCTTTTTATCGCAGGAATACTTATGATTCCATTTATAGGATTATTCGAAGAAGATACGTCTCAGTCTTTTGTTACCTATGAATCGGCTAAAGAATCCTGCACTAGAGCATGTAATACATATTCGGCAGAAAGTAGCGACTTAACTTGGACGGGAGAAAAGTATATTTGTAATTGCTATGATAAATCAGAAGAAGTTATTTATTCTTATAAACTTGCTGTGATTTAATTTTTGTTTCTTTTTTTAGTTTCTTTTTCGAATAGATCCATTCTAAACATATAAGTTGTTGAAGTTAATTCCTTTTTTTTATTTAGAATTTCTTTAGGAATTTTACGTAAATACTTTCTTGCCGTCGGGTAACTTATGCCACATTCTTTTGCAACTTCATAAATTGTTAAAGGAATTTTTTGTTGAAATAAAACTCTAAGTATCTTACTTTCAATTTTGTTAAAGTGTTCTTTTTCTTTTTTCATCCTTTAATCAATACTCCTTCTAATTTTAATGATCCGTTTTCTTGAGGTATTAAATGAAATTCAAAATTATCTTTCTTTTCATTTATTTGCATTAGTTCTGATATTTTTTTTGGAATTCTTATGCTGAATTGTCTTTGGTCTTTTATTATTTTGACTGCTTTTATTTTGTGTTCCGGTGTTTCTTCGTACCCTATTTTTTGTTTGAGTTCTTTTAGGATGTCTGATTTCATTTTTAACCTCTTTTTTAATGATTAGTGGACGATTTTATTTAAATTTTTCTATTTTTTCGTCTTTTTTCACTGAAAATGGACGAAAGTATTAAATATAAGTAAGTTTAACAAAAAAGGACGAAAAGGTTAAAACAAATGGCTAAGTTTAAAAACTCAATAGAAAAAGGAAAATACCACATAGACAAACTAATCCAAAAACCCATCAAACCCAAAAAACAAAGAACAAGAAAAATATATCACAAACTAGAATGGAAAAAACCAAACGGAACAATACTCATAGAATACAAACCACAAACAACAATCAACGACCTAAACAAAACAAAATACAAACCCAAAAAACAAAAAATAAAATATCCAAGAAACCGGAAAAAATATTTCGAAGCAAGACAAAACCACTGGAACGACTCCATAAAACTAATACATGAACTAATAAAAATGCTCAACATAAAAACATACGGTTCAAGACGAGGAAGACCACCAATACCAATAAAAGACAAAATATTCTTATGCATACAAAAAGTATTAAGAGGCGTAACCTACGACTCACACGCTCAACTAATAGAACTCGCATACTACAAAAACTATACAACAACAATTCCAAGACCTCACTCAGTAGCAGACTTCATGAATGAAATACAACTAACACCAATACTAGAAAGACTCGTTACAATGTCTGCTCTTCCAGTAGCACATTTTGAAAAAAGCTTCAGTATAGACAGCACAGGAATAAGCACATTTGACAAAAGCCAATGGATAAAAATAAGATTAGACTACAAAAAACATAGAGATTACAAAAAGTTACATGCGATAAGTGGAAACAGAACAAATATTATTGTGGCTGCAAGAGTAACTCATGGAACACAAGCAGACTCTCCAATGCTCACACCATTGCTTGATATTGCTAAAGAAAAATTTAATATCAAATGGTTTTGTGCAGACAAAGCATATAGTTCAAGAGCAAATACTCAAGCAGTAACAGAAGCCGGAGCAGTACCTTTTCTAATGCCAAAGAAGAATTTTAAAACAAGATCAAAAGGTTTTCCTGCATGGAACAAAATGATAAGAATGTTCAGAAAACAAGAAAGTTATTTTAGACAATTTTATCATAAGAGAAGTAATGTTGAAACATCGTTTGCTATGATCAAAAGAAGGATAAGTAATTCTGTAAGTTCTAAAAATAGTGTTGCGCAAATTAACGAGGCTTTATGTTTAGTTATAGCGCATAATATTTTAGTTCTAATTAATTCAATGTATTGCGATCAGTTAGAAATTAAATTTAAGAATTAATTTACCGACAAACCTGTTAAACAATTGCTATTTTCATAGAATATTTGCAGAATAATCAATAGAAATAACTTTATTCAGCACACACTATTATTATATAACGATAATAACGATAAATAACCAAGAACTACTTAACAAAATTAATTTTCTCTTTTAATTAAAACAAGAATTCTAATCAATATCCCTACTATAAAACATACAACTGCTGCTATTGCAAAGCTGTCTGTAAAAAACATTTTATTCCAAAAAAAGAAACCTATTGCTAATAATAATAGTGCGAATGCAACAATCATTAAAAAATTTCCAAAGATAAACAACCCGTTATACTCGCGAGTACCCATTTTTGATTTTTTTACAGGTTTGTAATCAACTTCTTCATCCATTAAATAATCTAATTCTTCTTTTCGCCGCATCTTTGCAAGTTTCCTAGCTGAAATTTTCTTAGCTTTTACTTTTTTAATTTTCACACCACTTAATTTTGCTTTCAACTCAGCAACTTCATCTACTAGTGCTTCAAATTTATCTTCATCAATGAATGTATCTTGGATCTTAACTAAATGATATTTTAATTTTTTATTCATCTTTTTTAGATCTTTTCCAGAAACAACTTCATTCTTTACAGAATCTAGTTTTCCTCGAACTCGATCAATTTCATTTTTCAAATCTTTAACTTCTTCACTCATGTCTTCATAGCTTATTTTTTTCTCTACTTCGCGACTCATTTCATTGCGTAATTCAACTAGATCATTAGCATTATCTTTTAGACCTTTTTCAAGAACTTCGATTTCTACGCGTAGATCTTTGTCTGCTTCAATAAATTCTTTTTTTCTTAAAAAGCTGTCTTTAACTTGTTTAATTTGTGAGAATGATTTATCAATTTCAATTTTTACTGAGTCAAATTCTTTGTTAACATCATCAATTAAATTTTCTGCTTGTGTTTTTGTTAGAAAATTCTCATTTTCTGAACTCATGATGCTAACTTCTGCACGCAGTTCTTTTATTCTATCTTCTACTTTTTTAAATCTTTTATTAGAATCTGTTTTTTTAACAAATTTTTCTTGTTCTTGCTTAACGCCTGCTATTAGTTCTTTAACTTCATCAAATTCAGAGTTGATATCTGTAATAAGTTCTTCAACTTGTTTTACGCCTACTTTATTTTTTATTTCTTTTTCTGCTTTTTTTAGTCCTTTTCGAACATCGTCTGCTTGAGAATTAAGAATGTCAGTTCGCTTGTCAAGCTCGCCTTTTGTGATTGTATTTTTTATATTTCTAACTTGATCTATGTTTTCTTTTACTTTATCAAATTCGTCATTAATATCTTGAACTAGTTTTTTGAGTTGGGTTTCTGTTGAACTTTTTTCCTTCACAGAGGAAATGTCTTGTCTAATCTTTTCAAATTCATTTTCCCATTCACTTGCTTGTTGATCAAAGTCTGCTTCTGCAACTGTTTTTGCATCTAACTCAACTACTTTTTTGTCCAGATCCCATAATTTTTTCAAGTTTTCATTAAGCTCTGCAATTTTTATTTTTAGAAGATTAAATTTATCAATAGAAACAAAATTTGATTTCATACTTTCAATCATTGATTTGATTTCACGCGTAGATGTTAGCTGCTGGGATTGTGTTTCATGAAGATTAAGCATATCTTTTTTAATATTACCAAAAGAATTCCTTAAAACATCGTCGAGCTCTCTAAACGTTCGAACCTTAACAACGCTAGTATAAGAATCAGTACGCTTTTTACTAGCGTCTTTACTCGCCTGCTTTTTACCACCCACCATGTTAAAATTTAGAAAATAAATTCATATATAAACTTTTCCGTAGTAAAAACTCATGTTCGCGTCGTACTGAATTAATGACAAACTAGGTTTTAAAAACAAAACATAAATTTCCATTGTCCCAAAAAAAAGACAATAAGTTTTAATGCTTAATCAAGATTTGTTTTATTTTTTATTTTTAAATTTATTCCCAACAGGCATTCTCCAAAACTTTTTACATTCCAAACAATAATAAATTACTTTTCCAGAATCAACACGAACCCGTAAATTTTTCCCAGGGATTAAATATTTATAACAATGTTTACAAAATCGTCGTCTAAAACTACTATCTATGCGAACTTTAAATTTCATTGCAATCTTTCGTGCAAGCTCAACATATCTATTTGATAGACTAGAATCAGAATTGAAAATTAATTCAGCTTCACCGAATAATTTGTTAATTCTTTCTTTTGCAATCTTAATGTGATCATCAGATTTTTTACTATATTTTCTTTTTCGCGGTTTAGCATTTCTACTTTGTTTTCTGGTTTCAACCATGATAAATAGTTATTATTTTATTATTATAAAAACATTTCCACTAAACACCTAACTTAGCGTAATATTGCCGTTAAACCATTGAATTAGCGAGTTTTAAACAAAAAATTTAAATAGAATAATTAATAGATCATTATTAATTATTATTTTTTCGGGATTTTGTGGGTTTTAAATTTTATAATATCAATCATTTAAAAAACTAAAAGAAGGTGGGACTTCATGAATAAAAGAGATGTATCTAAATATTTATATTATTCTATATTGTGTGTTTTTGTTTTTGTGCTTACATCGTTTGTTTCTGCAACTGACTGTTGGGATCTAGATACTAGAACCACTTGCATAAATGCGTCGGATTGTCGTTGGGATTCTTGGATGGACTCTTGTTATCGGCTTGATTGTAGGAGTTTGTGGGAGCAAGATGATTGTACATCTGCAGGAGATTTAGGTCTTTCTTGTTCATGGACATCTAGCGGCGAGACTGGCTGGTGTGAAGATGGTGCTGGTTGTTGGAACTATGAGTCTAATTCAACTTGTTCTGCTGCTTCAGGTTGTAAATTTGAAGGTAATGCTTATTGCGAAGAAATAACTTGTTGGAATCAAAATAATCGCGATGATTGCGAAGCTCATGAAGATATTGATTGTTATTGGGATGGTTGGTCTTGTATGGAAGAGGCTGGCGATGATGATTGTTGGAATAAAAATTCTAATGCTGAATGTTCTGATGTGTCTGGTTGTATGTGGGAGTCAAACGGTGAAGGTATGTGTGAACAACTCGATTGTTGGAATCAAAACACTGAATCTGCTTGTAATGAGATGGAAGGTTGCGAGTGGGAATATGATGAATGGATGGGGAGATATCAATGTATGAATTTTGGCGGATGCTGGGATTACGCATCTGAATCTGTTTGTGAAGAAGAAGGTTGTTATTGGGATACTTCTCTTTGTTGGGGTAGTGGTAGTAATACTGAGTGTTGGAATTATGATGATGATCTTGAGGCATGTGCTGCTGCTGAAGGTTGTTCTGTTGGAGAATGTAATATGAAAGATTGTTTTATATTTGATGGTACTGATTCCTCGACGTGTGAATCTAATTCTGAAGGTTTAACTTGTGAATGGCGTGCAGAATGTCGTCCTGATGGGCCTATGATGGGAGGATCTAGTAATTGTTGGGATTATTCTACCTCTGAAACTTGTGAAGCTGATTCTGATTGTGCTTGGGGTGCTTGTCAGAACAGGGGTTGCTGGGGATATTCAACAGAAGCTAATTGTGAAGCTAATAGTTGTTTTTGGCGTTCTGAATCTTCAGGTAGTGGTTGGTGTGAAGATTATGGTTGTTGGAATGCATTTAATTCAACTGATTGTTCAACTCATTCAGAATTAAATACTTGGTCTAATTGTGAGTGGAATGAAGATGCTGGTTGGTGTGGAGATGAAAATTGTTGGAATTATGATTCTGAAACTGGTTGTGAAGCATCTAGTATAGATTGTATTTGGAACTCAGATGGTTCTTATTGTTATGAACAAGGTTGTTGGAATTGGAATAATCAATCTGAATGTTTAAGTCATTCTGAAAATTCAGGAGATTGTGTATGGGATGGTTCTTATTGTAATAGTCCTGGTTGTTGGAATCATCAAAATAATGAAACTTCATGTGATGCTCAAACTAATTGCGAATGGAATAATGATGGTTGGTGTTTTGAAGAAGGTTGTTGGGATTATTCTAATCAATCTACTTGTGATGGTGCTTCTAGTTGTAGTTGGGAAGGAAATGGTTGGTGTGAAAATCCTGGTTGTTGGAATTATAAGACTAAAACTAATTGTGATGAACGGTCTGAATGTGATTGGGATACTGAATGGAATTCTTGTAGAGAACTTAATTGTTGGGATTTTTCAACCGAAACTAATTGTGAAGCATATAATTCATCGTTAGATTGTGCATGGAATGGTTGGAATTGTTATGATTCGACTGCTTGTTGGAATTATTGGAATTCTTCTTCTTGCGGAGATGGTGCAGGTTGTTCATGGAATACTTATTATAATTGTAAAGAACAAGCTTGTTGGAATTATGACACAAATGCTACTTGCTCTGCAGATTCATCATGTAATTGGAATACTTGGTGTTCTGGAGATTCTACTTTAAGCTGTTGGAATTATAATAGTAATGAAACTGGTTGTGTTGCAGCAGGTTGTAAATTTGATGGAAATTGTAACGAGAAAGGTTGTTGGAGTTACGATACTCAATCTGCTTGTTGTGGATCTTCTGACTGTACAGAAAATAATGATTGTGGTTGGGAAGATAATAGTTGGTGTGGAGATGTAGGATGTTGGGATTATGTTACTGAATCTACTTGTGATGCAGATAGTATTTGTAATTGGAATGATAATTATAATTATTGTTATGAAGTAGGTTGTTATGCATATAATTCTAATGCTAATTGTAGTGAACAAAGTTTTCGTAATTGCGTTTGGAATGATGTATCTAATTACTGTTATCAAGGTGGTTGTTGGAACTATAATACTGAATCTAGTTGTGATACTGATGATAGTGGATATGGTAATTGCAATTGGAATTCGGAATGGAACTCTTGTCAGGAACAAGGTTGTTGGTATTTAGAAGATCAAACAACTTGTGATGTTAGATCTGATTGCGAGTGGCAAAGTTCTGGATGGTGTTATAATTTAGGATGTTGGAATTACAACACTGACGAGGATTGTTCTGCAAATTCGGATTGTGATTGGAATGATGATTATGAATATTGTTATGAAAAAGGTTGCTGGGATTTTTCAGATAGTACTAATTGTACTGCATTAACTAAATGTTCTTGGAATAATGCTAGCGATTATTGTTACGAGCAAGGTTGTTGGGATTATAATTCAAATGCTACTTGTGCAGGTGATGATAATTGCTTCTGGGGTGCTAATAGTTATTGTACTCAAGGTGGTTGTGGAGATTATTCAAATAACGATCTATGTACTGCAGATGCTAGTGAATATGGTGGTTGTGCTTGGGATTCAACATGGGGTTATTGTTATGAAGAAGGTTGTTGGTCTAATTCAAACCAGACTGAGTGTGATTCTGCAAGCTGTTATTGGAATTCGGATGGCTGGGGTTGGTGCTCTGAAGAAGGTTGTTGGGATTATTATACTCAATCAAATTGTGAAGGTGCATCAGGTTGTCTTTGGGAGTCAACTTATGACTATTGTTATGAAGAAGGTTGTTGGTCTCAGTCAAATACTAGTGATTGTTCTACTGCAGGTTGTAATTGGCATACTGATAGTTGGGGCTGGTGTGAAGAATTTAGCTGTTGGTCTTTGAGTTCATCAGATGCTTGTAATAATGAATCTGACTCTATTGCGTGTACTTGGCAAGATGATCAGTGGGGCGGATACTGTGAAGATGTTGGTTGTTGGAATTGGGATGGTAATGAAACAGGTTGTACTGATTATAGTATAACTGGAGCATTAAGTTTAAATTGTACTTACTCTGGTCAATGGTGTGAACCTGCGCTTGGATATTGTGCTCAGTATAATGGAAGACAATCTGATTGTATGGATACTAAATATTGCGAGTATGATTATACTGATGATGAATGTAACGAACCAGATAGTGCTGGAGCAACTGAGTTTGAAGACGATATGATTTTATATAATCCTCAATGTTGGTTATTCGATGCTGATTCTGCTGCGTGTAATAATGTAACTATTTGTAATTATACAGCTAGTTCTTGTGATAACTTAGCAGGTCAGGAATCTTCAACTATTCAGTGTGAGAATATTACTAATAGAGATTTATGTACTTCTCTTCCTGCATTGAGTACTTGTTGTCAGTGGAGAAGTGGTAATTGCACTACTGATAATTTAGGTGATTCTTGTTGGGCTAATCTACAAGAACCTCCAACAGGTGCGAAGCAATGTGATGATTACAATGCATATTCAAATCAAGATTTATGTGAGCAAATTGCAGGTTCTCCTTGGTACATGCCTTGTGTGTGGAATAATGATTATTGTGATTTTAATATGGACGGTGTTGGTGAAACAAAAGATATACGTACACAAGAAAGGTGTGAAAATTTTGGTAATGTTTGGAACACGGAAACTTATTGTGATGATAATGGAACTGCTGTAACAACAGATGATATGCTAAAATTAGAAGAGTGGTGTGATGCAGGTTCAGGCACGTCTACAACTGTAAGGAATTGTGGTAGATATTGTTATGATTGCGAGTATCAAAATAATGGGACTGTTTGGGATTCGTCAACTCTTGCACAGCAAGCATGTACTGGATCTGGAGCATCTTGTGAATTTACTGAAGACATAAATGCACCAAATAGTTTTGGTTATTGTGGTAAAAGTACTGCAATTACTACTTCGGGTAGTTGTGATAGTCGTTGTGCTTCATGTAATGACGTAGAGGATGATTCTACTACTTCAACTCCTGAGACAAAAATTGCTTGTCTTGAGAGTGAATCTGATTGTAAGTGGGTTAAAAATCTTGCTAATAAAAGTATAGGAACTTGCAAAAAGGAAAGTGCATTGATTTGTGAAGATAAATGTTCGGCATGTACGCGAACTGAATGTTCTTCCTATGGTTTAGGCGTTGCAGGTAGTTGTGAGTGGGATTCTGATGAAGAACTTTGTTTACCTCTAAATTTTAATGCTGAACTTTGTGCAAATGGTAAGGATGATGATGGTGATGGTGAAACTGATTGTGATGATGCTGGGTGTTCCTTTGAGTGTGGAGAAGGTGACCTGATGCATGATTGTTATAAGTTTGATGCATTAGGAGAAACAATTTGTACTAATAGTTTAGATTCTTCAGGAATTAATTGCACTTGGAATTCAGATCCGTGGGGAGGTTCTTGGTGTGGTCACCCATCAGAAACTTGTTGGCAGTACGATGATAATGCGGCAACTTGTAATTCTCAGAATGGAGCTTGTCGGTATAATGCTGGTGCAGGTTTTTGTGATTTTAATAAAACAGTTGCAGAGTCTTGTTTTGGTAAACTTGAGTCTTCTTGTTCAACAGATTGTAAGTGGATCACAGATGAGAACAATCCTCGAGGAGGTTTTTGTGATTTTAAGATGTTTGCATTATGTCATCAGTCTAACATGACTAGTCAGTCTGTATGTACTTCAGGAACAAATAGTCAATATTGTGCATGGGAGTTTAGTTCAGATTCTCCTAATGGTGGTTGGTGTAATCCTAAATGTTTTTCGCTCGACGAGAATTCTTGTGGATCAAGTTCTAAATGTGAATGGATGTCGGGTTGGTGCGAACCGAATATGACTATGAGTGGAGACTGTGTCGGTTTTGATAACAATCAAGCATCGTGTGAAAGTGCACCTGCTTGTGTGTGGGATCCGGCAGGTGAAGAATTGGGTGATGATTGCGATATTGATTTTACTGATACAACATATATCAAAGTTGATTGCGAAACTTCATATTATGACGAGACTAATTGTAATGCAGATTCAAATTGTACTTGGGTAATCGATCGTTTTAATGTGGATAATGATTTCTTTGGTGAGAATCCTGGTTATTGTAATAATAAAGCAGAAGAGTGTTATGGTATGATAGAAGCGCAATGTGATGCTGCAACAAGTTTTGGTTGTGAATGGGTATCTATATTTGGAGGATATGAACTGTGTGTTCATACTTGTAACTATAATTCATCTGCTGGTGGCCAAAATTGTGGCGATCTTGCTGGTTGTACTGAGATGACTGGTTGGTGTGATCCTCGTGGTTGTGCTAACATGTTTAACAATATGGACAGACCCCCTGAAATGATTGCAGAGGATGATTGTCCTGAATCTGGCAAACCTGATTATATGGATTTGTGTGGTGCAGGAATAAAAGATGATCCTGACTCATTTGGTATTGGCGTTAGAGTAACTAGTCTGACTGATGCTGCAGTTTGTAATGGTAAAGATATTATGGATGTGAGTGTTTTCCCTCCAACTTCAGAGGAAGGATCTGGCGAAGAGCCTACAAAATTTGCATTTTATCTTGACAGTGATGGACGAACAGATGTTGGTTGTAATTCATCGTCAAATGCTGCGCAAGGTTTTGAGTGGAAGTTTGTACTTGAGTCAACAAGGTCTGAACCTGAAGGTCTTAGTAAGTATATATGTAAAAATGGTGAGTGGGAATCTAGCTCTGTAAAAGCATGTACTATGGCAAATAAAATTTGTGGTGAAGCAGGTGGACCTGTTGTTATGTTGGATAAGAATTCTGCGCGTGAGTTTAATATTGATGGAATTACTAAGTTCAATATGCGATACGATTTTAATGTTCGTGTTGAATCTATGAATGTTAGTAGTGGTGTGATTATTGATGTTGTATCTGGAACTTATCGTCAGGGAGTCGCAGATTTCATGCAAGAAGATTGTGCTGGAACTGCTGACACAGATGGAGATGGTCTTGCACCAAGAGATGATCCTGATTGCGAGGATTTCTTTAGGTATGGTGGAAATAAATTTGAAGATTGTCTTAATGGTATCGACGATAATAATAATGAACTTGTTGATTGTGATGATGATGAATGTTCTACAACTCCTCATTGTGGAGGTAGTTTTTTTTCAGAGACAGGTGATGCTAATGATAACACTTCTGCAACAATTACTACTTATACTGTAGAAGAGTTTTTAGATTCTGCATTTGTTAAGTATGATTCATCAGAACCTGCTAATGGCACGGTGTTATTTTATTATAATAGTAGTCGTTGTAATGTATTGAATAAATCAGTTTATGATATTGGTTTAACTAATTCAAATATACCTAAATATAGAATTGGACACGAAACATATTTAGACTCGACTAATTTAGGATATGCTTTGATTAATGGTTCAACTTATTTTTATAAGTTAAAGGTTTGTGATCTTGCAGGTAATCCTTGCAGTACTAGTGCGTGTTTAAATTTCACAACTGAACAAAATATGCGTTCTTGCGGAATTAGTTGTCAACCTGTATATGATATTATTTTCAATGCAGATGATTCTGACATAGAATCTTCCACTGCAAGTGACGATCCGACAATCCAGTGGGATGATGGTGAAGGTTATGAAGACAAAGGCTGCGGCGGTCTAGGGGTAATTAGAAAAAATTATACTCAGACTAATGATTTAAGTGCGAGAATTACTAATGCTGCAAGTGTTGGTGGGAGTGGATTAAGTGCTTCAACTGCATCAACAACTTGGGCACTAGAATTCCATGGTATGAATGTTAAAGGAGCTGTTGATACAAACAAAACAACTATTGACGAAGATGAACTTTTAACAGGAACATCAGGAGGAAATAGTTATGTTGGTTTGGATCACAGTGCTTGGGAAGATTTAGCAGGTGAGCTTAATCCAGATACAATTGATATTTGTGTTCCTGGTCAGCACACTAAGTTATATCACTGCGGGAATGTAAGTGCAATAAGTACAACTGCGTGTACAGATGTAACAAGTCAGGCAGTTGCAGGACCAACATATAATTCAGCACTTGGTTGCACAGAGTTTACAGTTCCAGCAGATCTTGGATTTTCAGTATACTTTGGTAATACTCCTAGTTCGGGTAGTACTGGAACTACTGGCGGTGGCGGTGGTGGCGGTGGTTCATCATCAACCACGACTGTAGCAACAGTTGTTATTCCTACAGAATCTGGAATGCCTGCGGTTGTAGAAAAGAATCAAGATATTACTTTTTTAACTGCTGCTGGTGAGTATGTTTACAAAGTTACATCCATAGGTGTTGATTACATAACTATTGTTTCGCAGGGTGTAATTGCAGATTCAGTTGTTTTGAAAAAAGATGTGGGTCAAATTTATGACTTCAATGACGACGGTAACTTGGATGTTAAGTTTTTACTTACTGCAGTTAGTGCTGATTCAGCTACTATTACTACATATTTAATTGCACCTCCTAAGAAACCTGATTTGTTGCCTTTGTTTGCGAAAAAAGATGTGGTCGAAGAAGTTGTCGAGGAGGAAGTGCCTATTGTAGAAGAGCAGCCTGCTCCTGTGGCTGAGCCTGTAGTTGCAGAACCAGAACCTGTTGTGGATGCACCAGAACCTGTTAAAGAATCTTGGTTAGATGTATTTAATTTCTGGCAGCCTCTTTATTGGTTGTACGTAGGTGCAGCGATTGTAATCATAGCAGTGCTTTTGTTTATTTTTATTCCTGGTAAAAAAGCAGAGAACATTAAGATTGCAGAAGTAAAAACAGACAAAAAAAAGGCCAAGAAATAAGCAGATAGCTTTAAGAAATAATTTGAAATAATTTTTTCATTTTTTTAATATTTTTTCTTTTTAATTTTTCTAATGTTTTTTTTTACTACTTTATTTTAATGTGTTATTTTGATATTTTCTTTTAATATTTTGTTATAATATCTTTTTTTTTTAATTAACTTTTCCTCTAAAATAGTTTACTAATTGTATTGTTCCATTAGATTCTACATGTACTATTGCATAATTTCCTTCATTTGCAGGGCCTGGGTTTAGTAATAATGATTTTGATTTTTGATTTTCTAAAATATCTATACCGTCGAGAGTTATCGCGCTGGTGCGATGTATGTGTCCTGATAATATGACTTGTAAGTTTAGTGAAAATGCGAAATGTCTGACTAGCGTGCTTCCTTGCCCCATTAGTATTTCTTGTTCATATAATTCTTTTTCGTCATCTTTAATTTTTATTAAGTCAGAATAGTGATATGTTGATATATCTTCGATATTTATTAACGAATCAGTTCCATTTTTGTAGGTTTGTTCTGGTGGGTCATGACAAAATAGAATAGTTCTTTCTAAATTTAATTTGTGTTTCAAAATTTCTTTTTTTAATTGTTTTAGATTTGTCACATAGTGATTCATGCCATTTTTATGGAGTCCTGATTTGCAAGCATTAGATATTCTAAATTCTCCTTCTATGCATCTTTCAGTTCCAGGAATAAAAAGCATATTCAAATTATTAAATGCATGTATTTTATTTCTTGTTGCATCATGGAAGTTAGGATATTTTAATCCTAAAAATTTGCACGCTTCATGCCAAGTGTGATATGATTCGTGATTTCCGGGAATAACATAAGTTGGTATTTTGGTTCTGCAAAATGGAGATAGATTTCTTATCATATCTCCTGGGCCATTATCTACATCAATAATATCTCCTAGGCCAACTATTAAATCTACAGAATGATCTTGCATTGCGCGCGCAATACATTTTTCATAACCACCTTCATGGTTATCAGCAAAAAGTCCTATCTTTGTTTTTTGGCTCATGTGATCTCAACACATATTGCTTTTTTATTTTGTTTGTTTTTGCTTTTTGGTACTTATTTTTAATTGATGTTTTTAATGATTTGTTTTTTTTTAGTTTTTTACAAACAATTGTTTTAAGCTGACCTAGTTTTAAAAGTTTATTATTGAGTTTTTCGTTTTTATGCAAATTAACAAGTCTTTTTTCAGATTATGATATAATCCTCTTGGGAGGTATTTGGTGTAGTGTTGTATACATGCTACAACGATCGCATTTGTCCAGGTGTTTTTCTACATATTCTATTTTTTCTGGATCTGTTATTTCTCCGCTTTTGTATTGGTGTAAATCATATGGTGACATCAAGCATTTATCATTTAGCATTAGTTTAACAATATCATCAATTGATTTGAATAAATCTCCGTCGGGAGAATAGTTTCTTGGAAGTACGTAATTTACTCTTGTTCCAACATTCGCAACTGTTTTTTTGAATGCATTCCAATCTCCTTCGGGGTATACTGCAACCATTTGCGATCCTCGTTTGAAGTGGTGTGAAAAGAATGGTCTATCACTCATACCGTCACCAAATCCAATTATGTGTTTGTATGAATAAATCGCATATTCTTCAGGATTCATTTGTCTATCTCTTAATTCCTGACTTCCTTTTCTAATTATGTAGCTCGTTTCAGTTTTTCCGTATGGCGTCATCACATCTCCAATTCCATATACTGGCTCGTCTCCATTGTGTGGAAATCCATCTGCAATTATTCTTGATGCAAATATGTCGTCAAGGTATGGTGCAATAGGACTGCCTTGTATTAGTTCTTTTAGCCCTACACTTACAACATAGAATTTTACATCGATATCTTCTTTTGCCCATTTTTCTTTAAATGCTGGAAAAAATTCAGGTAGTCCTGGTGATAATTGTATATTTTTCCCAGTCTCAATAAGTTTTTCAGGTGTTAGTCCTGGAAAAAGTCCATTGTTCCAGTCCCATACAAATCTTTGTAACCATCCAACTCCTTCGCCGTAGTCTTCTGTATCTTTCATTGCAAAGTAATCTTCTGGTCCATGAAATCCGCTAAAGTCTGGAAATTTTGCTTTTATTTTTGCCATGTTTTTTGGCTTTGAATAGAATTTAACAATGTTGTCCCAATATTTTCTAAATACTGGTGCTTGTTGTGTTTCTTCTGTTAGTGTATGATCAAAATCAAGTACTAGTGCTATTGTTTTTTTATCAAGTGTTAGTGCTGCTGACATCTTTTATTATCTCCCTTAATATTTTTTTCAGTTTTTATTCAATTCATATTCAGTTCATATTTATTTTGCCTTTATTATAGAATTAATTATGCGTTTACTCTTTAAAAAACTTTCGGTTTTTATCTACTAAAAAGTAGTAAACAGGATAAATATTTATATATTTGATACCTATAACTAAATCTATGGGGGCTAATTCAGAAGATTCAACTAAGCAAGATTTAAGTCTAGATAAAGCTCTAATTAAAATTCTAAACAAAGAAAATCAATATCAAATTCCAGATTCTGATTTTTTTCCAGATAATGTGGAAGTTTTGTATTCAAACGAAGAATCTATAGATAATATTACTTTAGCCAAAGAAGAAATTAAACAATGGGGATTTTTTTTCAATTTTTTATATAGAACTCGAACTCTTAATTGTTATGGTCAACATGCTATATTGTTAGGTCCTGCGCCTGGAATGATTAGTCAAACAATTAATGTTAATGCGGAGTCATATAGGGACATGAGAAAAAATATTATTCCAGAATTTGATCAGCAATTAAAAAATAGTTTAGATTATGAGTGTTTATTGCGATCTTTAATCAGCATAGATTTTATTGAATCAAAACAAAATAAAAATGAATTTTACGAAAAATTAATTCTTGCTTCAAAACATTTTGATGATCATTATCAGCGTAAGTTAAGTAGAGCTCAAGAAAAAGCAGGGGGAAAACAAGTCAAACTTCAAGAATGTTATTTTTATGAATTGATTATAGATAAACTTTCACTAGAATATAATAAAATGAATAATCTTAATTTGAATGATGTACTTGGAAATGGAAAAAACAAAAATGATTCGCCAGAAGAACGAAAAGTTCGAGAACACATTAAATTAGAATACTTAAGAAGTGAAAAAGCAGGAAATTCTGATAAAGAACAATCTGATAAAGAACCATCTGATGAGATTGAAAATAACTCAGAGAATTATTTAACTTTGCCAAGAGAAGTAATATTTGCAATAAGTCATATTTTTAATGAAGGTAAAAAATATATTTCTAATTGGCAATCTGACAAAATTATTCAAGAAATAAGTGATCATTTAGATTCTCTTAAACAAGAAATTAGTCCAACAATTCTCACTGCAGAATTTAATAATAATTGGAAAAAAAATTATGAAAATAATATTGATGTTTGTATTTTTAAAAATAAAAAAAGATCTTCTGTTTCTCTACTTTACGCTTTAGATCCCGATACAAATTTACTTTTTTTTAACATAAATAAATCCAAGATTGAAAATAAAATTCCTGCTCAAGCAGCTCTTATTTTTTTTAATGCAGAGGATTCAATAGGTAAACAATATGTTGTTCTCGAGGGTGTTTTAATGAATGAGGAGTTTGAACGTATAGAACCTTTTGATAGAAATATATTTACAGAGTTTAACTCAACTCTTCCTGATCGTAAAAGACATTTAGATATTTTGGTTCATTATGCTGCGGCTTTTGCAAGAGAACAAAATAAAGATTTGTTCATAAACCTTAATGAATTAATTAGTTCATCTGAATATGGGCCTCATGAATTTGGTTTTTATTTAACAAAATTATTTCCTGAACTTCAATATGGTGTTGAGTTAATGCCGAATCCTTTTGCTCAAGGAAAAAATAATAAATCAAAATTAATAAAATCAGTTTTACCAATTAAAAAACTGTATTTAAGAAAAAATAATTCTAAATTAGCAAATATAATAAAACAAAATTTAAATCAAGAGATGCAAAGTCAATTCTTCGACGACAAAAATCGTTTTTTACTATTTAACCATTCTTATGCAGATATGTCTGATCTATCAACTCTGGTAAATAAATGTGTTGCTAAATGTTATGGTTTTGTGATAAATACAAAAAGAAATTAAAAAATTAACTTTATTTATTTTTATTCAGCAAAATTATCTTCTGGCGAATTATTTATTCTAGTCATCTAAAATACGAGGATCGAATAGATTTAAATCATATAGCAAATTCTGTGATTTTCGTTTTCGCAAATATTCTTTACAAGCAGGATATGCTGCAAACTGAGGAATATCGCATAGGTCTTCCATGATCGGAGAATAAGTTATTGCATTTTGTGATTCTTTTATCCCTCTAGCAAGATCATTCATTTGATTAACTAGTCTTACATGAGGGGGGGTGTTAGCTTCGCGCATAATGCGCTGTAAGGTTATCTTACCAATTAGATTTTCTTTTTCTTCATCTTTTTCGTTTTTTTCCTTTATTTGAGTAATCGAAGCTAATTCTGTCCAGTGTTGAGCAATTAAATTATTTTGTTCAACATAAGAAGATTCTGCTTGTCTAACTAAGTGCATATAACCTGCCAGGTTATTAAATTTATTTTGTGTTGCTGGATCTACATAACCCAAAACCTTTCGAGAATCAACATCATAAGGATTATTTATGTTGACTGAATATATTGGTTTATTATTGGCTGCAAGAGAAATAATTGCTTGACTTCCTTGAACACTCATGGTGTATATTCCGAACTGATATGCTCCGACTACTTGTGCATCTGCATTTGCCGCGCCAAACATCAACACTCCAGCACCAATTATTGCAGTAATTCCTCGTCGAATGTTAGTTTTGCATGTTTTTTTAGATAGTCTATTTTCTAATTTTTTTTTTGGGTATTTCATTTTTAGTGCCTCCTAAAAATAATATTTTCTGACTAAAAAATATATTGTGTTGAATTATCAGGGTTGCATTCGAGCCAGTTCCAATCGTAAATCTCTGGGTGCGCATAACTTTTTTCATTTAGATCGTCAGTTTTTTCTTTTGATTTTAATATTGCTTTGAATATTTCGGGTTTTGTTTTAATTATGCTTGTTATATTTTCTATCTTATCTTTTATTTCTTTTAATCCGCTCGCAGTATACATAAGATTTAGTAAGTTAATTTTATAATGAGGTACGCGTGGTAATTCTAATTGTAGATCTGCAATAGATTCAACCATTATCTGGGCTCCACTTTTTGTTAATTCATCTAAATTAAGAGGTGCTAGTTTTGTCAATTCGCCAATATTTAATTCAGGATACATGTCAGATAAATTCGTTGCATTATTTTGATTCAAAAGTCCTAGTTTTAGTTCAAGAGGTATTCTTGAATCCATAATTATTTGGTTATTTAGTTTTACACTTCCAGTAATTGCATCAATTCCTTTTAATTTCACAATTCTGTTTTCAAGTCGCACTTCTGCTCTTACTTGATCATAAGCAGCACTAGGGCAGCCACTAACTAATGCGATTGCAATTAGGGTAGAAATTCCTGTTCTATTTAGTTTATTTAATTTAGTTAATTTAGATTTTTGGTAATCTATTATAAAACGCCCCCGTATTAAGTTAATATAGTCATAGAGATTTATAAATTTTTCTCTAATATCTTTAAATAATTCACATTGCAGTAGTACTCAAAAGAAAGTTTTAAATATGCAAGTGCTTATATTCTATATGGATCATTTTAATTTTAATGTTTATTTGGGGGGAAATTTGTTGTTTAAATCTAAACATGCTGATGCTGAGTTTAATAGAGATAATTTAGAAACTTTTATTTTAAGTGCGATTAAGCAAAAAAAGTTAAGTTTAGTAGATAGATCTGATCGAAATGTTTGCTTTGATGTTGTTACTGCCCTAAATACTGATCAAATTTTATTTTCAAAAATTTTTAATTTTTTGGATCTTATTTGTTTTTTTTATTCAAATAAGTATCAATCTTTATTGGTTTCACAAAATTGTTTTTTAGATAACTTAGCAGAGGACGGGAATAAAAAAGCAGAACTTAATTTTCAGAATTATATTAAATTAAGAAAATCTGTTTCATTAGATTGGGAAGATAATATTTTGAAAAACATTCAACCATTTTCTAATATCAAAAATAAAGAAATAATTAATAATTCTTTTTTTTATAAACCTGGTTTTGATCAAATATCTTTTTTTGAAAACAATGTTCAACTCCTAACAGATCTTGCAAATTTCACTGCATTTTATGATGATCTTTTAAGATTTGATAAGGTTTCATTAAATAAAGAACAGCAATGTTTTTTTTCTTCACTTGATAAATTTTATCACAATAGAAATCAATTTTTAAACATTAAAAATAAATTTGATGTATTAGATCAGAAAGAGATTTCAAATTCTGTTTTTGAAATAAATTCATTTTTAAGAGAAACTAGGCGTTTTTTTAATACTAGTAAAGAATGTATGGATTATAAATTTAAAAAAATTAAGAATTTACGTGAAAATCATTTTAATTTATTAAATTCTAGTTTATTGGATGTTGTTGATGGATTGGAGCAGGACATATCTTTACAGATTCGACCAAGTTTTAAAAATACTCTTGAAGAAAATTATGATCCTAATATATTTTCTTGTATTTTTAAGGATTCGACAAATTCTTTAGCGTCTTTATTGTATTCTATTGATCCGTCTGTTCATCTATTATTTTTTAATAGTTTAGTTAATAAATCAAAATCAAAACAAAGCAATTATCCTGAAGCATTGGCAATTTTAGTTGATGTAGAATCAGAAGGTAAAGAGTATTTAATTTTAGAGGGGTTGTTGGCTAACAAAGAATTTAACAGTTTAAATAATTTTTCAGGAGAGTCAATATATTTTTTCGTAGATGATCAAATTAAGAAATATGCAGAATCATTAAATAAAGGATTTTTGTTAAGTCTTTATCAGGTTCAAAGTGAATTTGAGCACGGGCCATTAGAATTTTTAGATTCTATCAAACACAGGTATGGTTTTAGTTTTAGTTATGATCGTAGAAAACCTAAAGGTATATCTTCTATTGCAGTGGAGCAAGATAGGTGGATATCTTCTGATAAGAAAATTATTCTTCAAGAACATTTGTCTAGTGTTAAATATTTGACTAAGTCTAGTGTTGAGTTAAGAAAAAAATTAAAAAAAGTAGGTCCTAATTTTTTCCCTGAATTTTTTCAATCTTTTGCAGGGTTTACAAATATTTCAGAGGGGGTTATGGCTGGTCCTTATGCAGAAGAAGGTTGCTGGGTTGTTCCTAAAGGTGATGTTTATTGTTTTGAAACTTTAGAAGCGCCGCCTAAGTTCATGCCTAAAATAAATTTTAGAAAGTTTGTATGGCCTTTATTAGTTTCATCAATGTGTGGTTTGGGTTTGTTTTTTACCATTGATTCGCCAGATGATAAAAAAATAAAGTCTCATAAAGAAAAAGTTTTTTTTCAAAGCGAGCCTGTTTTGGTTACAGATAGTTTGTTTGCAGTAGATTCTATTTATGAAGGAAAAAATATTTCTGATAAGATTAGAGCAGAAGTCAACAAAGATTCTATGAGTAATTGTTCTGTGGTTATTCCTGCAAGGGGCTTAGCAGATGCGCCAGTTCATGAACGTATTAACTATACTGCGTGCATTAATGAGGGGGGGACTGGGGCTAAGTTTAGAGAGAAACTATTAAACTATATCGAACATGATTTTGGTATTTTTTGTTCTGCTTCTTCAATATCTTTAATTGATTCATTTTGTGAAGTAAAAGAATGTTCTATTTATGAGTTTATATCTCAGGGGGATAATTTAGAAAAAAAATGTATTAAATGGAAAAATCAAGTGGTTTTATTTGATAAATTAATTCTGAGTCACATTGAAAATGTTCGTGTTGAATTTGATGGTCGTAGAAATTCACAAGTAATTATTTCTGTTAGAACTTCAGGAGAAAATTGCAATGCGCATTCTCAAAATAAATTTGACGAGAACAATGTTGTTGTTGTTGATGTTAAATCTGAAAATAAGATTCGCGAATACATATTAAGATCAAATTTAAATTATAGTTTAGCTGAAAACATAAAGTTCATGCGTGATTTTGCAGATGATTTAAGAACGTATATAGATGAACGAAAATCTTGTTTTTTTAATGAGCCTTCTCTTTCTGATAAGTTTTTTTTAGTTAGGGACTATGATTCTAATAAGTGTTATGATTTAGAAAAAATAAGGATTGATTATAAACAGCAACAGGACTTAATGATAGAGTTATCTAGTAAATCATTTAAGGTTTTTGATGTCAAAAAACTCAAGTCATTACAGTCATTCGAACCTGGTCATGGTTATTTATTTAATTCTGATGATGGTGGTACGAGGTCATTAAGACTAGATAAAATTATTAAAGGTTATCTTGATGAGAAATCTGAATTTGAGGAGGCTTTAGATAAGGTATTAATTAATCGTCAGCAGAATTATTTGCTTGATGATTCTGAAAAATAAAATTAACTCGATTTTTGTTATTAAAGTTCACATAATTTACATAACTGCTTCTAATACAATTTAAACTCTACGGGATAGTGGTAATTAAAAGAAACCTTTATATATGCACATACCATTACCAAACCCATGTCAGGCCAGGGGGAGCAAAGATCAGAACTAGAAAGCATTCTATTAGATAAGCTTGGATCAGGGGAACTAAAAATACAAGATCCTAAAACATATTTAGATCTTCCCGCAGATTTCAAATTTGATTCTACTGCATTTAGAGATGCAGAATCTATGTTAGATATTATAACTGTGCTACATAATTTATGTTCTATTTATCATACAAAACTTGGAATTGTAAGAAGTAAACTAGGCGAACTCAGACCATCTCTTACTTTGCAGGGTGCAGATTATTTTTCTTCAAGCATTTATGCAAATTGTTTAGATTCTATTTACAAATTTGAAGGTAAACAAAAAACTAACAATATTTTACTTGATATTGAAAAAAAAGTTCCTGATATCAAAAATAATATTTTCTCACAGAATGATTTAATAAAAAATATATTGATGGATTTTATTAATTTTAATGATTTTGATTATATTAATGGAAAACGAGAAGTTCAAAACGTTTTTGAAGTAGACAATAGGTATTTTATTTTTGATCAATTTCATCAGTTCTCAAAATCTTTTTTTAAAAAAAATAAACGATTAAATGAAAGATTATCTGCTTTAAAAAATCAAAAAACATATGATCAATTTTTAGATAAGTCAAAAGATCTTTTAAGATCTATAGTTAAGCTTTCAAAATCAACAGAACATTCTCAACCAGATCTACATAAACATCTAAGAGATTTTTTCCAACCTTTAGAAAATAAAATTCACAATAGTAAACTAACTGTAGAAATTTCTAATAATTACGATCAAATAAATAATTTGAATATTCCTGCATGTATTTTCAAAGGAGAACTTAATTCATTATCATCATTACTGTACTGTTTAGATCCAAGAATGCAATTATTAGTTTTTAGTCCAAAATATAACAAAACACAAAACACAATGGATCCTGATTCTCCTAATGCGTTGGCAATACTTTTTGAAGCTAAAGATAAATCAGGCAATGATTACCTGGTTGTCGAGGGAGTTTTAGCAAATAAAAAATTCAATAATTTAATTTTAGAAAATCACTCAAAAGAAAAATTAAAAAGTTCACCTTATTACTTTGTTGATCAACAAATAACTAATTTCATTAATTCATTAAATGAAACAAGAATCGAAAACAAACAAAAACAATTTACTCAAGCACTTAGCACTTATCAAGTTCAAAGTCTCAACGAAGTTGGTCCTATTCAATATTTAAACATCGCATCAAAGATTCATAGTTTTTGGTATGGTTCGGGTATTTGTAAAGAAAATAATGAATGGCTAGGTTCTGATCCTAAGATTTTAAATTCTCACGATTCAATTTTCCTTGAATGGCAATCTAATGATTTAGAAGAATTGTTAAAAACTGCAAACGCTCCTTGGGATAAAACTAATTTTCTTCAAGCATTTGATGATTGGGATAGTGTTTCTAAACCCCAAGAATATTTAAGTAAAGTTGGCGGTCTTTGGAGTCAAGGTAAACATGACGTTGTTTGCGTGGTCCCTTATGGAGAAAAACATAAACAATTAGTTAAGAAAAAAGAAGTAGCAAAAACAGGATTGGCAGCTCTGGGAGTTTCATCAATTATGGCTTTGTTATTTTGGGGTATCGCATCCTATTTGCCTGGTGCGCTTGTTGAACAAAATGGGAATAATAATTTGTTTAATATGCATTTTTTCAAAGCAGATTCATCAAATGTTCAAATTAATATTTCAAAACCAGAATCGTCAGCTGAATATATTTGCACTTCTGCTGAAGTCAAAGACGACAAATTTATTTGTTATGGTGAAAATAAAAACAGCATTTACGAAGTTTCTACAAAAAGAATTCAGGGGGGTGTACAAGGTCCTACTATTGCAGATAATAGATTGATCTTGACTGTGGGAGGATCTCAAAAATTTATTATGCTTGATAATCAAGAAGAGCATCAATTCGATGATGAATTTGATGAAGTTAATGTGCAGTTAGAAAAATTAATGGGTGATGTTTCTCAATCAATAAGTGAACCGTTCAAAGTATTAAAAGAAAAAAGTTGCCATAAATATGAAATAATAAATAATGAGTTTTCATGTATTTTTCCTAAACAAGTTAAATTTAGCGAAGAGTGTAACAAAAGCGAATTGAGTTGCATTACTTATGGTGATGTTATCGCGGGAAATATTAAAAATTACACTCCTTGGGAAACAAAATTCAAATTTGATTTAGACAAAATCGAAAATGTTTATTTAGTTGATTGCAATAAAACTCTTGTCGAGGTTTTATTTAAAGATAAAACAAAACAAAGATTCTATGCTGAATTTGAGTACGACTCTCTTGATCTTGCAAAATTATTATCTAAAAAAGAAGATGTGAAATACAAATTAGGTGATTTGATCTTTGCATTAAATAATTCATTTTCAAAGTCAGAAGATTGTAGTGAGTTTAATTATTCATTAGGTGAAGTTACTTGTAAAGGCACTAGAGAAGATTTTTTGGGCGAGAAAATTAGTAGGAACTATTGTTTTAATCTTGGTTCTCTTGATCCTGAAGGTACATCAGTTCAATATGATGCGGATTATAATAACTGGGTTCTGCAATTAAAACATAGAGTTTCTGAACATTTAATTTTTAGTTTTGACGAAAAAGGACAAGCAGATGATTTAATTAAAAATTTAGATGCGTACAGACTTGCGCAAATAAGCGAATGCACTTCGAAGATTAGTGGCGCATTTAATCAAGATGATATATTTATTCACGATAATGTCTATAGGTATGGTGATAAGTTATTTGAAAATTTAGATTTAGATTCGTGTGCATCTTTTGCAAATATTGGAAATTTCAATCATTTAACAATTTGCTCTTTAGTTGATTATCTGGCTTGGCAACCCTATACGACAAACTTAAGTATGCAAGAGATAAAAAAATCTGATGATTTAGTAAAAAAAAGATTGGACGATTTTTTTGATTTTTTAAATAAAACAGATAAAAACAAATCAAAACATTTTTTTGAAATTTTAATAAGAATGGGTCCTGATGAATTAGAGTGGGATGTATTGATGTCTGAATTAGGTCCTTTTTCTAAGTCTGAAGCAAAAAAAATATATTCTACTGTAAAAAATCAAGTTTATTATGAAATAATTGATGTTGATTATATAATAAATAAATTCGAGTGGTTAATGAAAGAAAATGATAGTTTATTAGAAAATCTAACTGTTGTAAGTAAGGATGATCTTCAATTTCTTAAAATTAAAGCACAAGATCCTTATTGGGCAAATGTTTTAGTTGACTTATTAGAATCAAATAAATCATTTCCGTGCATTAGAACAGTTGATGATCGCAGGCTTATTGTGCCAAAACTTGAACCCTATGCAATCGCAAAAGCAACTCTTAATACTGAACTAAATAATGATTTTAAAAGAATTTATTCATTAAATATTGAAAATAGCAAAGGATGTAAATTAAGATGCGATGTTGATTTAGTTAAAGGTTCTGCACTTTGTGAAGCTGAAACAGTGTCAGAGTTTGTATCTATTATTGAAGACGATTTTAGTTTAGATAAATTAATAGATGAAAATTCTCTGAAGCATAAACTTGCGAGAGTTATACTTCCTGATTATGTGCGAGCTATTTCACTTGTTGGCATAAAGCAAAATTTAAAAAATTTTCAACTAAATCAATTGCTTGATGAGTTATGTGTAAATTCTATTTTCAAAATTAAAGGCATGCCTCCTGATGTTGTCGCAAAAAAAATATTGACGCCTTATACTTTTCAAGATCAGAATCATTTCATTTTAGAATGTATTGCTGAGTGCAAAAAAGGGTTGTGCAATTATAAAGAGCTTAATGATATTCAGTTTTATATTGATACTAGATTTATTTCTGAGTTAGGTAATAAACTATCTGATCAGGGTTATTCTCGTGACTGGGATTATTCTGCACTTGTGTTTTCGCAAAAAGGCATGGAGCCAGTTTGGTTAAAGCAGTTTATTCCTTCAAATGAAAAAGTCCCTGCGGGTTTAAGTCCTCATATTTATCAAAGAGTTATTTTATTAGGGATTAGTCCTGAGAAAGTTAATATCTTTAATTCGATTTTTAATCAGTTTGTAAAGTTAAATGAACTTAGTGAGAACAAACTTGCTGTTGGTGCGGCAGTTGTTAGTGAATCGCCAAGTATTATTGCTAAATATTCCTCTCCTGAATATTATGGGACGTTGGTCAAGTTAATCAGGCATGTTTTAAGCGAAAAAGGTTCAAAAGCATTAATTTTTCCTAGTTATCCTCATCATAGAGAATTTGAACTCGACTTAGATGATCCTATTGTTGATTATTTGTATTCTAGGGCGGCAGTCTGCGGTCAAATAAAGTGGAAGGATATTCCTGTAATTAAAGGTTTGTGCAACTTAGATAGTTATGGGTTAGGAGTTGACAATTGTATTTGTTTTTCTAACCCCTCAACTTTGTCATCTGATCCGATTTTTTTTGATTCTTGCTATGAGTTTGGTTGTGAAATTCATTTTGGTGCTTGCGAAAATTATGGTTGTGAAAGTTTAGAATGTTCTCCCGACATAAAAAAACAAAAATTAAAGTGCACTAGTGTTGGTTATCCTGACTGATTCAATAGGTATTATTTTGTTACTTGTTAATTATTTCAATGCAATCTCTGTATTGCCTTAAATGAATTAAATACCATCATTGTATCAAAGGATATTATTTTATCTGAGAATTCTTCACGTATATCATTTAGTATGTCGTGAAATTGTGCATTATTTTTTGCAAAAATATTTACTTGATAATTCCAATTGCCGATGAGTTTATGACACCAAAGTATGTGTTGGTGAGAGTGCAAAAAAGTAATAAAATTATTTTCATCAATATTTCTTAAGTGAAATAGTACGGGATACATTTGCATTTCTAAATTTGCGAGCGAAACAAATGCAGTAAATGTTGTAATAACTCCTTCCTCAACTAATCTTTTAATACGTTTTGTAACTAGTGGAAAATTACTGTTAACTTCTTTTGCAATATCTTTAAGTCCAATGCGAGCATTAGGTACTAGCGCGCGTAGTATTTTTTCATCAAGTTCATCAATTTTAACAGGAGTGTTGCAGGTTTTTCTTTTTTCAAGTTCTGTATGAAATGACGAACCTTTTGTTTCCCTCAAACCCTTAAGACGATCGCGTTCTTTTTCATTTCCCTTCAAAATCAAGTCAACATCCATGTGTTCTTCTCCAATAGAATTAAGAATTGCATAGTCTTGTATTGTGTGTCCATATGTGTCTAGTATTTTTTTTAAAATATTATTAAAGTCTTCAATGTGTTTAGTTGTGATCTCAATATAGAAATCAAACTTACCGCCAATATTTTTTAGATTAGTAATTTCATTTAGTTTAATTAGTTCTTCTACCATTTCTTTTTCATTTGTTGGTGTTTTGAGTTTGATAAAAAAAAAGTGAACAATAAATCCTATTTTGCGCGGATTAATTCTTGTGGCAAATCCTGTTATGAATTTTGTTTCAATCATTTTTTTAATTCTATATGAAACAACTTCTCGCTTTAATTTCAATGCTTTTGCAATTGCAGTATTGGATAATCGCGCGTTTTTGCATAATAAGAAAGCAATTTTTCTATCAATAAGGTCTATTTTCTGCGGCATAGCTTTTAGGTGTACTTGCCCTATGAAATTATCTATTCTCATATTTTCTACTAAAGTTAAGGTTCTTTATAAATTTTATGAATTTTCGTAAAAAAATGTGCCAGAAGTTTTATTATTGTAGGGGGTTAAATAAACCTTAGACTTCAGAGATGGATATTATGCATTGTCATGCTCTGTAAAGCTAGGAGGGGTATTATGCAAAAAACAAACAAACTTAGTGTGAACTCAAAATCACTATTCGGTAAAATTAGGGAATTCACAAAATCAAAAATTGCACTATATACATTAGCAGGAGCATTAACTTTGGGTATGGGTGGAATAATTGGGTGCGATTCTGGAGATGATACTAGTTCATCAAACACTCCTCAACAAACAGATATATATCAAAATAATAACAAAGACAATAATTCTGATTTGAATAATGGGTGTAATTCATGTCAAGATAGTTTTGATTGTGATACTGGCCAAACTTGTATTCAATGGAAAGAATATCAACATGTTAATTGGTGTGCAGATTCTTGTTTTGCTGATTGGGATTGTCCAACTGATCAAACTTGTGGCGATTCAGGATATTGTAAACCCACAATTGAAGAAATATGTGATGATCAAACTTTAGTAAAAAAAGATTCTTGTGGAAATGTTCTTGATTCTGAATTTTGTGTAAGTGGAATTTGTGAAGCAGGATCATGCGTAGCAAATCCTCAAGTATCTGAACTAGATCCAACACTTGCAATGTTAGCACAAACAGACGCAAGAGGAATGAATTTTTCACAAAGTTGTCCGTGGCATTCTTGTTTAACACAACAAGGACTGAATTTAGAACTTGTAACTGCTCATGTTAATGCTAGAATTTATGTCATCACAAAAAATGGAATACCTGCAGTGCCTGAAGAACGAATTAATAGTGATATAAATAGATTGAATCAAGAATTTGCTAAAATAGATTTAGATTTTGTACATCATCCTGATTATGTTAAAATAACTTATTTAGAAAAACCCGAATTCTGGTCACTAAATATGGCTGAGGCCACCTCATTATTGGCGCAAAAATCTGGAAAAGGTTGGCCTATCTTTTATGTTAAAAACATAGCAGGTGGAAAATATTCAGGACTAGCATATCCATTATCAAATTCAGGAATTATTTTGTCGTCGATGGGATCGTGGGATTTATCTGATCCTGAAGGGATGATTTCTGCAACAGCAGTGCATGAGTTTGGTCATCAATTTGGAATGTATCACACATTTGAATTTACTTGTGGCGGAACAGATTGTCCTAATACTACTTGTGCAACATCTGGAGATTTTATTTGTGATAATTCGCCAGATATGTGGGGTGCACAAAGTTGTGCATTTGATGCTTCCGCATGTTATGTTGATTGTAATAGTTGTTATAGTCACACTGCAAATAATATTATGTCTTATTGGGGGAGTGGATGTAGAAAAGAGTTTAGTGACGAGCAATTTGCAAAAATGACTTGTGTGATACGTGATTTATTTTTATAGGGGGAATAAAATGAAAAATAAAGATATAGAGATTAATCTAGAGAAAAAAGTTGTAAGTAATATTGGAATTTTAAGAAAAATAAGAAGAAAAGCAAGTGGAAAATTTGCAACATATTTAGCAGCAGCTTCATTAGCATTAAGTGCAGGATATTTTGTTGGTTGTGGAGGAGAAGAAAGCGAGTGTTGTCAAGAAGCTAATTGTTCAGATATTTGTGTAAATGAAAATGATGGGGGGTGTTATTGTAGAACTATTAATTTTCTCACTATTGACGAATCTACATATCAATCATGGGAGGATGATTCAACAGAGTTTGAAGATGATGTTTATTGCGGTGATGCTCAATGAATAAAAATCTCGAAGAAAAATTAGAAAAATCATTCCTGAATAAATTAAGAACTAGATTTAGCTCTAAAACTTCAAAACTAATCATTGCAACATCTTTTGTTTTAGGGGCTGCTTACATTTCTGGTTGTGGTTCTGGTGAAGAATCTGCTTGTTGTGCAGCATTAAGTTGCACTAGTTCAAACTCTTCAACAGAATGTTATTGTGAATATGAGTCTCCTCATCAAGCACAAAAATGCGTAACCAATGACGAGGGTGAACAAGAATGTTGTTCATGTAGTTGTTATTCAACAAAATATTAAGTTAACAAAATAGCATTTAAACATTTTATTTTAAACTTTAGGAGGTAAAAAAATGTCAAAACTAACAAACATTGTGTGTGCAATAACTTTTGCTGCAGTTAATTTAGGAGGATTGGGTGGTTGTCATAGATACATTAAACCACAACCATTTTTTTCGCCAGCAGTAGCGTATGCAGGAGAAAAATCTGCAGGCACAGATTTGAAAAAAGAAGAATCAAAAAAAGAATCTAAAGCAGATCTTCAGGACATTGTTGCAGTTAAACTAGATAGTTTACTTAAATCAGAGTGCGACAAAACATACATTACAGAAATGAAAGGAGATAAAATCATAGTTTGTGCTGAAGAAAATAAAAGACAAGGTCCTAAACCCTACCGTCGAGCGTTTGTACTTAACTTAGGTTCTGTATCTGGTGTCTACATTCAAGAGAGAAACTTTTGGCCATTTAGTAAATACGTGAAGGATAAGCTTTGCGTTTCAACAACAAAAGGAGAAGCATTTTGTTATAAATTAAAAGATACTGTTGCAGCAGAAATAGGGTCAACATTAAGTTATTACATTAAAGAAAGTGGTAATGATAAAAAAAATTTGTTAGATCCAACTATGAATAACATAAATGCAAAATAATTTTTTTTATAAAATTGAATAAATAAATTAAGTGATTAGGAGGTATAAAAATGTCAAAACTAACAAAAATTATCGTCGGAGCAGGACTTTTAGCATTTGCAACTTTAGGAGGTTGTAGAACTGTTGTTGATTATGGTCACGCAAGTAATGGATTATATGCGCCAACGCAGGCCAAACAATTAGCAGAAGAATCTGATGCTTTCAACAACAGACCAAGTCTTGAACAGCAAAGAAAATATTTAGTTGCAGTAGATTTTTTAGATGATATATTCAAGAATGATATTGCAAAGTATGAATAATTTTTTTTATATTTTAATGAAATAAAATAAACTAAAAAAATCAAATGAAATAATAAATCAGGAGGAATAAAATGTCTAAATTAACAAATATATTGGCAGGTGCAACTCTTGCAGCAGGATTGGTATTAGGATTAGGAGCATCCGACGTTAATGCTGGAGAATTAGAGTGCAGTCGATCGAATGTAGAATATAGTCAAATGAGTGTTGAAGAAGGAAGTCCTAGTTTTGTTTATCGGCCTGCAGTTATTCACGGGTCCATTGAAAATTTGGGAAAACAATTGGCAGAGTTATTTAAAGATGAATTTGATAAAGTTTCTTATCATATAAAATGTGCAAAATATGATGATTCTGCAGGTGAATGTGGTGAGTGGAATTTGGTTGTGAGAGGTCACGAAGAAGTAAATGGAGTGTATTTTCCTCGCTGGGGAATAAATGTTCATACAACTTGTCATTCGTATACTATGTATAACAAAGGACTTGCTTGGCTAGTGGGAGAAGATTTATGCACTGAAGCAAATGATGGATCTGTTAATTGCATTAGATTGAAAAAAAAAACTGCTGAGAAAGCTGCAGATATATTTGGAACTCGAGCTAAAATGAATACTGATAATTGTGGATTTTGGATTAAAGTTCTTGGAGATTACGGTCCTTTAGGGCCGGGTGATTAATAATTTTTTTTAATATTTTTTTATAATTTTTTTCAAATTAAATTATTTTCATCCCTGAATTATTCAAGTTGATTTTAGCTAGGTTTACCTATCTAACAACGTAATATCTTGCTTATAATAATAATTAACAATCCAAGGTGGTATAAAATGTTAGAAAAAATATTAAACAAATCAAAAAAAACATTGACTAGTTTATTAGTCGCATCAAGTATTGTATTAGCACCAAGCATTTATTCCGATGGAAAAATTAGTTATTCTGTTGCAAATGCAAAACAACCAAAACTCGAAAATGTTTACACTCCGTCAAACACTGCAGACCTTAGTAAAATCACGCCTCAAGATATAGGTAATTGTCTTACTGGAAAATATGTTAAAACAATTGGCACAGGTAACAATCAACAACAGACATTAACGCAAGGATCTGCAGAAGTAAAAGTACTTTCTGATGTTGATGGATTTAATCAACCTGCAATTTTACTATATGAATCACACTCACTTAAAGAAAAAATCTTTTTTTCAGATATTCACGACGTTAAAGGCATTGTTGTTAGTGATGGTGGAGATTTTTCAACATATGTCATATTCGAACAGCGAATTCCTCAAACAGGAAATTTAGCAACATTTACTGTTAAGTATTTTGGTCTTGAACCGAGTTGTGGCATAAATAGAACTTCAGAAGCTATTTCTACTGCTGCAGATTTTTACAAAAGAAAAAAAATTGAGTATCAACTAAATAAAGATCCTAAAAAAGCAGAAAAATCTAAAACTGATTTAGCAGATTCAATTAAAGACCCTTCTGACGAATTAACTTGTCCTGAAAAAAATTGTCCAAAATGCCCCGAACCAAAAGTCGTTAAACAAGAATTACCCTTGATGAATATTGCTTTTAGCGACAGAGAAAAAATTTGTGCAGGTGGGTCTGTAGATGGTCTTGCAGCACAGTATGTTGGCGCAGTTTCTTTTGAGGAGTGTGTTTATGATCCCTTTGTTTCTTCTTCTAAAGGGATGGGAGACCTCCTGGTATCGATAACTAAACATGCAACAGAAAATCCAGGAGGTCTTTTTCTTTCATGTGGTAATGCTTCTGTTCCCTCTGCAAAAAAGTGTGCAGAAACATTTGGTGGAAGAATTAAAGAAAAACGCAAAGGCAAACCTGACTACACAAATTTTGAATTAAGTTTTGACAGGGCTGCAACTGTTTTGGATGCAGCACTTGTTGAAATGCCTGATGTGCTAAAAAATATTGCTTTGCTTGCATATCCTAACGGAACAAATCTAGACGAGAGAACTGTAAAAATTTATTATGTGAGGTAAAATAAAATGAAACAAAAAAACAAAAATATTAACATTGAAAATAAAATTAGCAATGTGGAAAACCTGAGTGGATTAAAAAATTTAGGATCTATTGTAAAAAAATATGCGACAATTGCGACAGTAGGAGTAGCATTAGTTACTGGTGGACTTTATGTTGGTGGTTGTGGAGAACCAAGTGAATGTTGCAAAGAATTGAATTGTGGTTCTAGTTATACTTGCGTAGATCATTATGACAATACTTGCGAATGTAAATATGATCAACCAGGACCAAGTTATGCAACGCAAGAATTTGGATTAAGTATGGATGATGTATTTGATGATACGTCCGACGATGCAGGAAATTAATAAAATCAAATAAATAATTCAAAACTAACTGTGATTCAAAATGAATAATTTAAAAGAAGAAAATCTAGAGAGTAAACTCAAAAGATCTGCTTGGTCACAAATTAAAAGTGGCACAGTTAAAGGATTAAAAATTTCATACGGGTTAGCAGTTGCCGCAGGTATTGGGTATTTGATATTTTATGAATTTCAGCAAGATGATCTAGCATCAAAAAATCAAGCATGTCAGGAGATGAAATGTTCTAGCGCTATGTATTTTGAATGCGAAAAAAGAGTTTCAGAAAAAGAGGACGCAGATCATTGTGTCATAAATAGTAATGGTGAAGAAGAATGTTGCATATGTAGTTGTTATTATACAGGGGGCTAAAATGAAAAATAAGAAATTAAATTTGGAAAAAAGAATAGGTGATAAATTAAAAAATACATTGAGTGTTGGAAAAAAATATGCAACTCTTGCTTTAACAGGAATTGCATTAGTTGCAGGTGGAATCTATGTTGGTGGTTGTGGAGAATTAAGTGAATGTTGCAAAGAGAAAGAATGCAATTGGGGATGTACTGATCATTATGATGATACTTGTGCATGTGATCCGTATAGTCCGCCAGATCCAGATCCTTCATTCATGACACAAGAGTATGGGTTGAGCATGGATGATATGTTTGATACATTTGATGATGATTAAATGACGAGGAGGGCTATAAGATGGCGAATAGAGAAGTAAATTTAGAAACAAAAATTGAAAAAAACTTGTTTAAACAATTAGGTAACAAGTTTAAAACTAAATTAAATAACACAAAAAAATATGCAACTCTTGCTTTAACAGGAATTGCAGTAGTCGCAGGTGGAACTTATGTTGGTGGTTGTGATCACGAAACAACTGAGTGTTGTGCTCAGCTTGATTGTGAAAGTAGAGGAACTGGATTTGATGAATATAGCTGCATCACAACAACTAATACTATCTATAAAGATGAGTTATGCGTAACTCTCGACGATGGTTCTAGAGATTGTTGTAGATGTATGTATGAGGACAAAACGCCAGATCCAAATCTTGACAATTTTTAATTTAGTTTTTTTTCTTTTTTTAGATTAGTTTTACTAAAATGGATTCACTAAAAAAATTATTAAATATTGCATTGATTTCTTTAGCTGCAGCTTCAATTGCTAGTTGCGACGCTTCAAAAAATTGCCCTGCAGAAAATGTTTGCTCATATGATTTAACCGAAACTACTAAGGAGGGTTTAGACTCGATAGATAAAGTAGATAAAATAGATGACCTAGAGGATTTTGATTCAGTTTCAGATATTTCAGATAATTTGGTTGATATGATGGATATTAAAATAACCGATTTGAGTGTTAACTCTGAAGATATTAATTGCAGGGGAAATGGAATTCCTTTTTGTAATGGTCCAAAGCAAATTTTAGTTCAGGAATGTAATGAACCTTATTCTGAAATTAAAAAATGTGATATAATTGAGCATTGTGATCAAGGAGAGTGTATAAGTAATATCGACTGCGATTTTCACAAAGATTTTGGTTATGATATTATTGAATCTGTAAATCCTGATATTGACGGAAAATGTTGCACAATTGGAGATTCAGGAGATCATCTTTGTTTAAAAGAATTTTATTCATATAAGATAACTAACACGTGGGATTATGGTCCGAAGGGAGCAAAGGGTATTGTTTGGACTGGAGAAAAAATATTTTGTATTAACTCGAATGTGAGTGGAGAAATTTACAAATTTGATACAGATGGAAATTTTGAAGATTCTGTAAAAACTCATAGTACTGATGGAATTACTTGGGCTGAAAATAATTTATGGATTACTTTCAAAGAACCTTGGGAACATATTTATGGATTTCATAGGATTTCAACTGATTTTCAAACAGATTATCAAAACAAAGTTGTTTTGCTCGACGAAATATTAACTGAAACATATCATTTATTGGGTTTAACTTGGGACGGGAATAATTTTTGGGTTCTTGAAAATGGTCATAATGGCACGCAGGATTTAATTAATAAAATTGAAATCAATGAATGTATTGGAGAAATTGCATATTCCATCAAGTCTAATAATGAACACTTAAGAGGGTTAGATTACAAAAATGGTCTGTTGTGGACTTGTGATAGTATAGATAATAAAATTTTAGCATTTAATCTGGCAGGAGATGTTGTAAATTATTTTAATAGCCCTGTTGATTCAAATAAAGGATTAACTTGGCAAGGTAGTGATTTGTGGTTAACTAATTTTAGTTCTTATTATGATAATATTTTGAAATTGGAGTTGATCAAAAATGAATAAAAAACTTAACTTATCAAAAAAATCTAAGCGCGGAATTTACATTGGTTTGTCTGCACTTGCAGTTCTTGGTTTTTGTTACGCATCTTTTTATCCTCATAAATTAGAAAACAGTACTGTTACTAATACTGGAACTTACAAAGGTAATAAAGGAACAATCACAATGCCTATTCCATTTACTCAACCAACAATTTATGTTAATAATCATGACAAATGCCTTAGAGCAGAATTTGCAGGCGAGATTAAAACAGGAGATAGAATAAAAAACATTGTTTACGCGTGGGGTGCGTGGGAAGAATGTGATTATCTAAAATCGTATGAGTTTAAATAAAATGGATAATAAAAATTTAGAAAATAAAACTTTGGAAAATAAAAAGTCAGAAAACAAACTAACACTTTCTGAACTAGTTGAACCAAAACCAACTCTTACTCATAAAATAGTCGGTCTTGTTTTTTTAATTGCTATGGGTGGTTTTACTTACAAGTCTTGTTTTGCTCCAAGATCCGTCGAGAATGTCAAAGTAATCGATAAAGGAAGCTATACTATTGTTGATCATGAATCTGGTTATGAAGAAGAACAAACTACAATTACTGTTGAGGGTGGTCAGTGTTTTAGAGATCCAAAACCTTTTGGAGATAATATTCATATTGGTAACAAAATTAAAAAATTAACTTATCGTCCAGGAATAATAGGTCCGTGTGACTACGTGATTGATTATAAAATGAATTATGGTGATTAGTATGAGTACAATAGATAATAAATTTAATGAAGATTTAGATCAAGAAGAATCAAAAATTCCTGACTCTAAAGAACAAAAATCAAAAACAGGAATAAAATATGCAGGGCATCTTATTGGAAAAGGAATTCAAAATTTAATAACTATTGTGGTTGGAATTACAGCAGCTGCAGTAATAGTTGGTGGTGTTGGTAAGTGTTGTCATAGAGTATTTCTTGAAGAAAGAATTTTAGAAAATGTAACTGTTAAAGAAGTTGATCAATCAATGGTTTTAGATTCGATGAACATGCCGGAATATTATACTTTCATTAAATTCGAAGAGACAAATTTGTGTGTTAGAGGAGATTATGTTATTGGTGAAAATTTAAAAAAAGGAGATAAATTAAATTATGTCGAGTGGGAACTGGGCTATCCATTTAGACCTTGCGAGCCATTGGTGCGTTATGAGAAAAAAGAATAATTTGGTTAATATTTAATTATTAAAATGAAAGAAAAAAAACAAGAAGATAAAAATTTAGCATTCACAGTTTTAGATTTATTCGCAACAGTTATTTCAAATAATTGGTCCTGGTTTGTCGGAGCAGGAATTATTGGTTCTATTATTTATTTTCAAGTTCCTAGAACTATTGAGGATCCTAAAATTGTTAAATTTGGAATTTATCAGAATACTTTTACTTATTGTGATTATGCAGGTCCTTGTGATACAGAAGAGGTTAAAGCGCCTTGCGTTTATGTTGATAATCATCCCAAATGTCTGATGAGTGATTCAGAAGTAGATAAATTATGTATTGGTGATAAAATTAAATCAATTAAATTCAAACCAAGGCCATTTACAGAATGTGATATTTTGAGCAGTTTCAAACTTTATGATGAAAAACTGCAGAAAATAAGAGAGAACTCAGCATTTCCGTGTGATACAAATTATGATCTTTAGAACTTTAAAATATCGAAACTTAATTATTATTTTCTTTTTTAATTTTTTTCCAATTTTGTTGTTGGCTTAAATATTTTTAAATTTATTTTACTCATCATCTACAGTAAATAATGTGCTATCTTTAACTTTAAACAATCCTATCCTAGCACCTGCATCAAGCCATGCATGCGCATAGTAAACTGCTCCAAATGCATTTACTAAATCACCATTATCCCAAAAATGTTTTCCATCACTAAAGTAGCGTTCTGCCATGTCAAGAAAATCTTTTGCTTCATTCTCACGTTCACTATCGAATCCTTTTTCTTTAACCATGGCAATTGCTTTTGCAGTCACACTAAAATAATGTTCTAATATTTTTGGAGTTATCTTTTCGCGCTGTTCCATTTTCTAATTTATTTCTGTAATCACTTAAAATATTTTCTAACTTTTATCCATCCATATGATCCGAATATTAATGGTAATGAAATAAAAATCAGTAGTAGTCCTATTGCAAATTTAATAAATTTTAGGATTAAATCTTGCACTAGTGCAATTCCTATTACAAATAGTACAACGCCAACTAAGAACATGCCTATTCCTAGTTTGTTTTTGCGACCTTTTTTTGGTGTTATATTTTTCATAATAAGGAATATCTAGTACAATCTTTATAAAAATTACCTTTTAAAACTAAAACATTTGTTTTTTTTTTCATTTGTAATAAACCCTATCAAAATAGCTTAAATAATGATTCTGAGCCTAAAAATAATAGAAACCTTTATAAATAAGACATCTGTAACTACTATAAAGAAGTATAGTTAACAGTTATTATGTTATTATCATATTGTTATTATATTATACTTATATTATCCTTATATTATTAATTCATACTGAGAGGTGATGGGCGAGGTAGAATTATTATGAGATCTAGTACACAATCAACTCAAATTCAATCAGATATATTAAATTTAACACAACCTTTTTTAGAAGGGGGTAAAGGTAAATATGTTTCTTTGTTATGTTCTGCAGTTTATTATAATGGGCAAATTAGATCATTAACTGAATCTATTGATCAAAAACAGCATAATCAAAGAGCATTACTTAGACAGGATATTGCTAACGCCAATTCAAAAATAACTGACCTTAAAGATAATTTCTTAGTTAAATTATTTTCTGGACCAGAATTAAAAAAATTAGAATCGAGAGTAACTGAATGTGAAAATCAGCGTGCTAAGTTGCTTGCAGGTATTGAATCTGAAAAAGAAGAATTAACAAAATTTAATGATCTTGGGCAAATATTAAATCAATCGATTGCACAAAGCGGTCTTAATAAAAAAGTAGAAAAATATTCTGAAGTTTTTATTAATTTATTTGAAACTAGGGGTGATAAGAGAAAATTAACTCCTGACTTTCTTTGTGAGTTATATTCTTTTTATTTAGAAGCAGATGAGCTTATTAAAGCAGTTGATAAATTATCTGAACTAAGAGAAAATAATGTTAAGAGTGGTGGAGCTCTTGGAGAACAATTGAAAAAATATAAACAAGAAATAAATGATTTGGGTGTTAGAATTGAAACACAGGAATTAATAGTTAAGAAACATTCAATTTCTCAAAAGGAAACTTCTATAGCGGAAGTAGTCCAAAAAGCAAAATTAACAGAATCTGCAAGAGAAAACTTAAAGGAATTAAAGAACATATTAGAATCTAAAAAACAGGAAGCTCAACAAACTCAATCAAAAATAGAATCAACTTTAGATGTCCAAAATAAGTTTTATCAAGAAATTAAGTTATTAGGAGAAAAAGGAGTTTCTGATCTACTAGATTCATTAAATAGAGATCATCTTGTTGGTTTCCGTCGAGAAATAAAACGTAAAATCCAAAAAACATTTTGTGAATTTGCATCACTTAATCATATTAAACCTTCTGATTGGCAGTATATAGATTCAATTAAAAAAGGGGGTTTTTCTATTGTTAGTTTAGAAATAATCTGTGATATTCAAAAATATATTAACAAAAGAGATTCTGATTTTAAATTAGATAATGGAGACGGTTCTTTTGAATATTCTAGTAGACCTGATTTGTTTCCAGATTCATGGGCAGAAAAACTGATGAATGTATTTGACATTCCAAGAAAACAAAGAGTGGTAAATCATGGACGAGGCATTTCTTCAAAAAGATATGAACCTGTTTGTTTTGCCGTCAAGTGTGATAATTCTAAAGTATTCTCTCAAATGGCAAATGAGTTTATAGATGGTATGATTAATAAGAATCTGGCAGAAACTACTGATCGTGATGAATATGCAGTTTCAATTTATACAAGAAATCTCAATAAACTGCCTGATGAAGTTTGATTTAAAATTTACTAGAGGAACTAAAAATGCAAGAACCAGCAAAAAACACAACACAAGAAAAATCACCTAAAGACATTATCAATCATTTATGTTTTAATGTTTTTTATGAATCAACAAAAAAAAGATTAGCGGATATTTTAACTCAGCAAAAAGATGATTTTGAAAAAAAGAATGAAGACTTTGAAAAACTAGATGCTAAATTTAAAAAACGAGATGAATCTCCTTGGTTTTATTTATACAGAGAATTTTGCGAAGATTCTATGCGTAAATGGAGAACTGATCACTTGCATACTAAAAACGAATTAAATCGTTCAAAAAAACAAGTTGAAAAATACGAAACAACAATTTCTAATTTAGACACCACAAAAAAAGCTTTTGAAGATAAACATTCTGTTTTAGAACCAACTCAATTAGCAAAACAAGTTGAATCATATTTTCAAGATGATAGATTTTTAACGCCTGATGAAATTTGCCAGTTATCTGATTTATCAGTTCGATTAGAAAGCAGTATGGTTGCTATTTGTTCATTTGATGGGTTAAAAAGAGATAAGAAATATGTCTTAACAAATAATTCTGTTTATGATTCTATGGTTAAATCTAAACAAGACATTAAACAATCAAAAGCACTTTTGAAAAAACATAAAGCAAGAGTAGATGAATTAGCGTCTCAAACAACTGGTGATAATGCTCAAGAAATTTTGGATCTTGCAAAAGAAAAAGCATATCATAAGTCGGAAATTACTAGATTGGAGGGTGAGCTTAGTTTTTCAAAAAGAACTTTTCAAACACTAAACAAAAAGTTTCAAGAGTTATTTAGTCAATTTAATTCAGACAGTTCATTTTTTGATGAATTATCAGAATCTGAATTTTCAGAATTAGTAGAAGAATCAAATTTAGAAGCTTTAAATCAAACCAAACAAGAATTATTAACCAAAGTTCATTCTGTTATGTTTGATTATGTAAAAAAATATGCTGTTAAAAAAGAAGATTGGCCTTTTACTGACGAGCTTGTCAAAAATGGTTTTGCAGTTGTAACTATTGAATCAAGCGTATCTATTGGAGATTATTTTAAAAAAGTGAAAGATGATCAAGGCCAAATTACTGAACAAGAAGTTAAAACTAGTGGGGTAGGGTTTGTTCCTACAAAAAAATTCGATGAATTAAGTAAGATTTTAGATATGGATGATAATTCATATTCAGAACCGTATAATAATGGGTCAGATGGATATTCTCGAAAGTATACTTTTGCAGTAAAGTGTGAAAACTCTTCTAAGTTTTCGAATTTTATCACATATGTTTTATCTAAACATTTGCAGGGCAAAGAAGTTAAAGTAGACGAGGATTCTATGCGCTACTCTGCAAGACTTAAATTAAATAATGTACGTAAGCGAAACTATGGATATTAATCAATTAAAATAATAAAATGGCACAAAAAGCAACAAAAAAAACAGAAGAACCAAAACTTGATCCTATTCATGAATTAGTTTTACCCCTTATCCATTCTCAAGACTTAGATTTGATTAGATTCTTGAGTCAATTTGTTCATTATAAAACTGCAGGTTCTGATTTAGAAACCGAAATAGAAACCTTGTCAGATGAATTCGAAACTGATAAATCTAATTTAAAATCTAAAAAAGAAGAGTATCAAGTAAAGTCAGATTCATTTTGGTACTCAAAGATTGCAAAAAAATCTTTGGCAAAATTAAATGATTCTATTAAAAAAGAAAAATCAAAACAAACTAGAATAGAAAATATATTAATTGAAAAACGCAGTTTACTAACTACTAATAGTGTTGAATTAGAACATATTCTAACAACTGCATTTCAATCAGAACATTCTCAGTTATTCGAGAATTATTCTTCTTGTTTATTTTCTGATCAAACTCTAGATGAGCAAGTAATGTATGATTTATTTGACTTTACTAAAAATTTTAATATCATTCATAGAGCAATTCAAGATTTAAATTGCTTAAAAGAGGATTATGATAAAAGTGGTGGTTCTGTTGAAGCTGAGTTAAGAGGATACAAACAAGAAATTATGGATCTTAAATACAGGATCGAAGAACAAAAACAAGAACAAGATATTCTTTTACAACCTGTTAAAGAAGAATCTATTCAAGATGTTATTGATAGAACAGAAAAGACAACTAATATTAAACAAGATATTGGTTTATTAAAGCGTGATCTTGAAGGACTAAAATCAAAACAAGAGTATGTAAAAAGTAGTTATGATCTGTTTTTAGATAAAAAAAATAAGCACAGAGATAGATTAACTAATTTAGATTCTATTGGAGTCTTATCTTTGTTGGATTCATTTAATTGTGATTATTTGACTCAATTAACAGATGCTCTTGAAGATAAATTAAAATTTTCAATTGTTAGTTATATAAAAAATAATTTAATCACTCGCAAAGAATATTCTTTCTCTACTGCGTTAAGCGAAAGTAGTTTTTATGTAGGTTCAATTCATGTGTGTTTGGAAATAAACAAATATATTGATTTTACTAGGAAGGGTAAATTTAAATCACAGTATTCAGAAGGTTTTGGTTATGATCTAGTGAGTCGTACTGACTTATTTCCTAAAACCAGAATAAAAAATTTGATGAATGTTTTTGATCTTCCTGACGAAAAACGAAATTTGGAGGGCGCGCATTCAACAATGGAAATGGATAGAACTCGTTGGCATTCAGTTGAAGAACCTATTTATTTTGCAGCAAGATTTGAGAACAAATCAAAATTTGGTGAGATTTTTTTTTATATTAAGAATAAGTTGTTTAAAGCAAAAGACGAATCAAAAAACGATGAAAACGAAGAAAGTAAAATCAAAGTTTATGTTTGTTAATTCATTTATTAACAGTAACTCTAAAACCCAGTGCTTTTTGAAGTTTTATTTGTAAATTTCGTCGGGCTTGGTCTATATCTAGTCGTTCAATACTTTTGTCGAATTTTGAATTTTTCTCTTCGAGTATTTGTATTTGTTTGTTGACATGATCCATTTTATAATTCAGATCAGATATTTCTTGCATAACGCGACTATTTTTCATTTTAAAATCTAATTTTTTAGTAGAATTTTTTAGATCATTATGTTTAAATCTAAATCTATCGAGAAAGTCTTTATTGATGCGGCTAATTCGTTCAATAACTTTTGATCCGTCTTTCAAATCAATTGTTCCTTGGTCAATTGCAAGAATCATTTTGGCAGATACATCTAGTATTTTATTTTCTTCATCCGCAACTACTGCAGTTACTGGATCGTCGAGATATTGTTGTATTAATCGAGCATTGTCTACAGATATCCTTACATATTTTTTAAACACTTTGTCTAATTGAAAGAACACATGAAAAATATCATTTTCTACTTGTTTAATTTCTTTTTTTAGACTATCTCGTTCAGTATCTAAACTGGAATATGCAGAATACCCCTCGCTTGCTTTTAGCTTATCAACATCTTTTTCTAGTTTTTTCTTCATGCCAATACTTGCATCTAATTTTTGTTTGTGGAAATCTTTATCTTGTAAAAGTTCAGATTCTCTTTTTAGTTTTCCATTGAATTCTTCTACATCTTGTTTGATTTCATCTACGTATTCAATTCCTTTTTCTTCACTCATCAATTTGTTTTTTAGAGATCCTAATATATTATTAATTTTTGAAATATTTTGATTTATTGCGCTAACTTCATTTGAAAAAAATTCATTTAGTACTGCTGTGCTTTTTCCTGTGCTTTTTCCAAGTCGTTCTAGTGCAACAAAGTATCTTTCGCAAAAAATTAGTGTTGATTTAAAATCAGGATTTTGAGGTATGCTCATTCCATCAAGAAATATTTTGTGTTGGGATATAAAAGAATCACGATTTCCTTCCATTATTTGAACTGCGCGTTCAGGAATGTTTGGATTTTGGAGTTCGCTTGAGTTAAGCAAATCTAGATTATCTCGCATAGAGTCTGTGGTTTCGTCTATTTTAGAAAAACTAGTTTCCACTTCTGTTTTGAGATCATCAAATTTGTGTTCTGTTTTTCTTTCAAACCAGTTACTTAGCTGTGCTGCTTCTACGAATTCTTCTTCATCACTGATTTCAGGCACATGAGCGTCTTTTATCTTTGAAAATATGCGTTTTATCCACTTCATATATATTAGAAAAAATTAAGGATATATAAATATTATCAATACTCATAATAATAATATAAAAACCAATTAATTGTTCATTCGTCACCTGTGGAGAACAGAACATATTTAAATAAATTCATTCAAATATTTGATTTAAAATGACTGATAAAAAAATTAATGAAGAATTTAATAAATTGTACGAACCACTGAAACTGGGCGAGCAAGACTATCGAAAAGTCGAACCTATGCTAAAACGAATGTATGGATTTTTAAATTTGATTAAAAAAACATACCAACAACCTGGTTGCGAGTTAAGCATTGTTGACGTTGTTGCAAGTCTAGATGATTTGCAGAGATCTATCCAAGCACATGCGCAAGCTTACTCGGGAGACATTGCTACAAACTTAAACGAAGACGATGAATCTAGACAGACGTCAAAAAATAATTATTGTTCTGCGATAGGAGCTGGATTAGCACATGGAGTTTTAACTTATGGATCTAAATCTGATGATGTTGCAGCGTTAGAAAAAGCAGCAGATTTGAAAGTTCCTAATGTTTATTATTTTCTAAGTGCTCATCTTGGTGCAAAATCTTGTATGTCCAAAGAGGAATCTGATGAACTTGAAGCTAGACTAAAAGACAACAAGTTAGTGAATGCATATCTTGAAGTAGAAAAAGGAATAGTGCCTGAACCAACATTAACTCAAAAAAAAGAAGATTAAACCTATTTTTTATTTTTTTCTAATTTATTTCTATTTATTTTAGATTTTGATAAAATTTCGTCCAACTAATTTTATTTACCTCTTGCACCTAACTTATTCTGTAATTGAGCAAATAAACAATATGTTAGGTGATATTTATGCAAAAAAAACAATTAAATCAAATCAAACAAGTGTTAAAAACTTTAAATATTAAAACAAATTTAGAAAAATCAAAAGAACAGGGGTTAGTTTGTTCAAAAAATTCTTTATTTGAAAACATAAGAAATATTGTTGAGTATTATGTACAAGAAAACCTAAATAAAGTTAATTTCAAAAAACCATTTATTGAAGGAGAAAGTAAAAAATTCTTTGAAATAAAAAGCACAAACTTAAAACCAAAAATTGCTTTAATTGAATTAAAACCAACAATGTATTCTTTTACTTACAATCGTTATGGTGTTGTTGAGCACACAGATATTTTAAGATTAAAATTCTGGAGACTTTTTGCTTCAATGCTTAACAATAATGTTTCAAATCATGTTACAAAAAAGAAGCAAGATAAATTGATTACAAAAGATGCAGAAAAATTAATTCCTAAGAACTTTCCATTTATTTCAAATTACTTAGGCCAAACAATTCATAAAAACAAAACTTATGCAATTGTTTTCTTAGCAAATTCAATACCTCCGTTAGAAATTATTTGGAAGAATTATCTTGTTGGAACCATGAAACATAATTTGAAAACAGTTGACCAACACAAGACAAAATTGACCAACAAGAAAATAACATTAGGTAAGCCAATCAACTATGAGTCCAAGTTTCCAAAAGATATTATTCGTTTTGATTGGCGTAACCCTCTTCCTGATAAAGACGAATGTATTCCTGATGAGTTTGCAGAATTCTACATAAACACAAGTACTGCAAGATCAGTTGCAAGAATGGCATCATTGATGCTTAATCGTTTACTTCAAAGTAAAGGTTATGAGCTCGTCGATCTTTGTTATTTTATGAATTATTCAGGAACAAGAATTCATTCAGAGATTACTCCTGATGGTATGAGGATTAAACAAAAACAAAGCGAAAATCAAAAACAAAATAAAAAACAAAATAAAACACAGAAACAAAAATCATTTGACAAAGATTTGTGGAGGCAAGGAAAAGATAAAGATACAATTGTCAGAGTTTGGTCAGAACTCTTTGAAGATTTATCTAATTAAATGCAGTTTGCGCAGGTGAGAAAAAATGAATGATGAAAACACAAACAAAAAAAATCAACAACTAATGAACGGGAATGTTATCAAAATTGCTTTGCCTAAAGGAAGACTTATGGAAAGCACAAAAGAACTTTTAGAAAAATCTAAAATTTTTCTTAGCGGTTCAGAGAGAAACTACAAACCAGAATCTAATATTTCTGAGTTTGAGTTTAGAATTTTAAAACCAAGAAACATTCCAAAAATGGTTGAGGAAGGACTTGTTGATGTGGGCATTATTGGACTTGACCTGGTCGAGGATGAGAACGCCAGTGTTGAATTTATTCTAGACCTTAAAACCATGCCTGTATTTTTAATGGTTGCAGCGCCAAAAAATTTCAGAGATTCAACTGCACCAAAAACATTAACTGTAGCATCAGAGTATACTGAAATTACAAAAGGTTATTTTCGCTCTAAAAACAAAAAGTTTAGAATAATAAAAACTTATGGTTCAACAGAGTGTTTTGTTCCTGAATTTGCTGATGTAATTGTAGATCACACTCAATCAGGAAGATCGTTAAAACAAAATAACTTGAAAGTACTTGATGTAATTATGAAATCAACAACAAGATTGATTGCAAATTCAAAACTTGAAGAACAAAAATTAGAAACAGTACTAAAATTAAAAAAGATGTTATCAGCAGGATTAAAGAAAATGAATTTAAACTACTCTGAGTTTTTAACAGAAGAGCAAATTAGGACAAATAATTTTTAAAAATAAATAGGAGATAAAAATGATAATACCTTCAATAGACCTAATGAACAACACAGCAGTTCAATTAAAGCAAGGAAAAGAAAAAGTTTTAGAGCAACCAAATCTAAAAAAGCTTATCAAAGAGTTCAGGCTTTTTCCAGAAACAAATGTTATTGATCTCGACGCTGCATTATCAAATGGGTCTATTAAAAAATCTAATAAAGAGTTAATAAAATCTCTTTGCAAAAAATTAAGGTGTAATGTGGGTGGTGGAATTCGTTCAAAAGAATTAGTATACGAATACTTGCGAGCTGGAGCAAAACATATAATTGTTGGAACATCTGCAAACAAAGAATTTCTAAAGTCGCTTCCACCAAGCAGAGTTATTGTAGCACTTGATCTCAAAGGAGGAAAACTTGCCACTCATGGCTGGACTAAAACAAAATCAATCAACATAAAAAACCAAATAAAAAAACTAAAAAATTACTGTGCAGGATTTTTGATAACTAATGTTGATGTAGAAGGTTTAAACAAAGGTGCAAACAAAAATTTTATCAAAAAACTAGCTGAACTCAAAAAAGAGTTTAATAAGAGAATTATTATTGCAGGAGGAATATCTGAATACAAAGAAATTAAAGAAATTGAACATCAAGATCTTGACTGTGTTCTTGGAATGTCAATTTACACAGGAAAAATTAATCTTAACAAAGCATTGGTTAATTCAATAGATTTTGAAAAAAGCAAATCAAAATTGATTCCAACAATAGTTCAGGACGAGAATAATCAAGTTTTAATGCTTGCATATAGTAGTAAATTTTCATTACACAAATCTCTGACCACTCAGTATGCAACTTATTTTAGTAGATCTCGAAATAAACTTTGGACTAAAGGAGAATCGTCAGGAAATAAACAAAAATTAACAAAAATAACTTATGATTGTGATAATGACACATTATTATTCAGAGTGAAACAAAAAGGTTTTGCTTGTCATAAAAATACTTACAGTTGCTTTAACAAAGAAAATAAGGAATTTAATCTGAATTACTTAAAAGAATTCCTAAAGAAAAGAATAGATCTAAAAAATAAAAGTAATTCAATTTCATACACTGCTAAAATTGCTAATAACTCAGAAAAACTTCACAAAAAAATAATTGAAGAAGCATTCGAGGTAACTCAAGCAAAGTCAAGAGCAGAAAAAGTGTGGGAAGTTGCAGATCTTACCTATTTTATATCGATCTACATGGCAAAACATAATTTAACTACAAAAGATATTTTAAATGAACTAAGCTTAAGACATACTGAGTTAACCTAAATGACATACCAAAAAAATCTTTCAGGATGGATTAAAGCACAACAAGATCATAGTATTCAGACTGGTAATTTCATAATCGAAGAAAATAAACTTGTTATGATAGATAGACTAAGAAAAAGTAACTTGCCTACTTATGAGTTCCACATTCTTTCATTAAATAATTTTTACCAAAATCAATCCCAAGCTCAAAAAATATTTGATAAATATGATGACAGGGTTGTTTTGAGAGCAGTTCCAACATCAAGTTCATTCCAAAGGTTTACTTACATCGATCAGAATTTAGATTCGATTATCTCTGATTTAAATAAAAAAATTGATTCATCTGATGAAGAACATTATAAAATTTTAATAAATGAATATGATCCTGCAGAATATTGCGGTGTTGTCATTTCAGAAAAAAATCAACTTACTATTGAGATGGCAAAAGAACCTAATCTAGAAAAACTTTGTCATGCTCAAATAACTCCTTGGAGTGCGATATTCAAAAATTACAACAATCATGATTTTAGACGGATGGATTATTTAAATGTCAAAGAGTCTGACAAAAATATTAAGCAGTTAATGTGGTATGTTGTAAAATCATTATCTAAACAAACGCGAGTAGGTAACATTCCTTATTATCAACCACGACTTGGTTATTTTGAATTTGTTTATTCTAAAAAGTCAGGCAAACTTTTATTCATCGACGCTTCAGAAAAATAATTGGAAATAATTGGAAATAATTGAAGATAATTGAAAAATGATATTTGCAGGATATGATGTAAGTTATTCAAAGGAATCTAATTTAGCAGTTGCTTGTCTTTGTATTTTTGAGAATCAAGATTTTGTCAATTCATTTACACAAGAGTTTGTTCCAACAAATAATTATGTTCCTGGAAAACTATATCTCAGAGAACAAAAAGGTCTGGATTTACTCTTGCCTAAATTAAAACAAACAAACAAAAGTATTGATGTTCTTGTTATCGATGGTAATGGAACAATTCATCCAAATCTTTTCGGTGCTGCGTGCGAATATAATAAAGCATTTCAAATAAAAACAATGGGTGTTGCCAAAAATTACTTAGTTGGAGATTATGAAGAACCTGATTTAAAACAATTTAGTAAATCAAGAATAAATATAACCAATAAATTTGCAGGTTATGCATTTCGTTCAGCAGATGATGTGAAACCAATTTATGTTTCTTCAGGATGCAAAGAATTATCTTCTGAGGATGCAGTTAAAATTATAGAACCATTTTGTATTGGTTATAGAATTCCTGAATTAACAAGACAGCCAGACATTATTTCTAGAAGAGTATTAAAACATCAAGAGCGTTAAAACATTCGAAGATTATTTAAATAAAAACATTTTCTATTTATATATGTCTTATATTAAGTCGAGTTTGTGCAATTCATTGGGTGTTTTGTGCATTGGCTGTTGCGGTAAGCTTTCAGATTCAAAAGAGGAAGTGGCTCAAGGAATAAAAAAAAATACTCTTGAATTCAAACATTCAGTATCTGATAAACATAATAAAAAACAGCTTAAGCATTTTCGTGATCGTCATCCTGCAAGAGAGTTACGAAATTCAGGTGTTTGCAGAAATTTAATTTATGATGTTGATAAAGATTTGATTTTTTGTCCTATTCATCAAGAGATTTGTGGAACAGATAATGGAACTGATTTAAGGGATGGTCATTGCGATACTCTTCATTTGTGCAAGGCTGCTTTTTTATTTGATCTTTGGCCTAAAGAAAAAAGAGATGAATTCATAAGTTTCCTGAGAAAGAAAATGAGAAAGGGGATGTGTTGGCACAAATTATCAAAAGGACTTGATAATGATAAATTGTTATATGAATTTGAAGGAATCTAAAACCGGTATCTAATATGAAAAAAAAACAGTCAAAAGAGGTGAAAGAAGATCAGTCTACTTCACTAATTTCTTTACAGAACGTCACTAAACAATTTGGCAAAACTGTTGTGTTGGATAATCTTTCTATTGATATAATTGAAGGAGAAATTATAGGGCTTATTGGAAGAAGTGGTTGTGGCAAAAGTACATTATTAAAAATTTTAATTGGTTTTTATGCAGCTAATTCAGGAAATATTTTATACCGAGGAGAAGATATCACAAAAAAGTTAGATAAGCTTAAGCATATTGTGGGTTACACAACGCAAGAAAATAGTTTCTATGACAAACTTACTATTTATGAGAATATGAAATATTATTCTAAGCTTTATGGTTATAAACCCGAAGATAGAAAATTAAAACATCATATTCACGATGTTCTTGAAAGTGTTGGTCTTTTGTCTCATAAAAATAAACTTGCAGAAAAAATTTCTGGAGGTATGAAAAGAAGATTGGATTTTGCAATTTCATTAATTCATGATCCTGAGATTTTAATAATGGATGAGCCGACCACAGGACTAGATCCTCTTTTGGTTAAAGTTTTTTGGCATATTGTCAAGCAATTTAATAAAAAAGGCAAGACAGTTATTGTGATTACTCATTTGTTTAATGAAATAGAGGAGAATTGTGATCGTTTTGCAATTATGAATAAAGGTAGGTTTGAGTTTGCAGTACGTGTTAAAGATTTCAAAAAGAAATTTCATAATAATTCATTTGACGAAGTATTTCAGCATTATACAAAGTAAACGACAAGATGTGCATTACTGCCTTAGCAAGTTATTTGAACTTACAAAGTTTAATTAGTTCAAAGCTTTGCTTTGATGAATTCAGCTACGAGAGAAACGAGAAGCTGAAGTAATGCAGAAAAACGCCTGATTCATGCAAGGTGTTTTTCGATTGATCAAATTCATAGAATTTGATGAACTGCCGCAGTAATGCAAAAAATAATAAACAACTATAAACAAAAAACAATAAATAAATTACAAAAAATAAAAAATGGGATTTTTTCAAAGAGTATTTTCCGAAATTGGTAAGAACTTTAAGATAATTTTTAGAAGTTGGACTACTATTGGTCTTTTAATCATAGGTCCGCTTTTATTGATTCTTTTAATTGGTTGGGCATATAGTGGAGACAGTATTCATAGTGTTCGATTCGGGGTTATTACTGATGATTTTGTAGATGTTTCTGATGTGCTTTTAGATAAGTTTTATAGATTTGGTTCTGTTTATAGATATCATTCAACTTCGAGTTGTATTCGTGATGTCAAACGCGAGAGAGTGCATATTTGTTTAGAATTCAGCGATGATTTTGTCAAGTATAAAAATGGAAATAAAGTTCCATCAGGGATTATTACTTTTCATTATGATAATTCTAGGAAAAAAATTACTGATTTAATTATTGAAGGTTTGGAAAATATTTTGGGTGTTGCTTCAGAAGAAATTAGCATTAAGAGTACAGAGGCTTTGCTTTCTAATGTTCAAGAAATGATTGTGTTCATAGGAGAAAAAAGAAGCGATATTGATGATGCTATTGGAGAGTCTGAAGAAATAAGAGATGGTTTGATTTTAAGAAAGCAAAAGTTAGAAAATGTTCAGGATGACTTCTCGCCAGCTTATGAAAAACTCAAAACAATTCAGGATGAACTTAACACATTACATATGAGCAATCCTTTTAATAAAATAAACAATGAAATAAATACTTTAAAATGGACTGTTGATGGTTTGGGTTTTTGGTTAGATGCTGCAGCGTTGGATCTAGATACTACGTCTGCAGATTTTTCATCACAGACTTATTATTATATTTCTGGTTATGATGGTATGGGAAATCCCCTTTACTCTCAAAAGTATTTCAGCACATATTATTTAGATCAAACAAGCATCAAATTAAAAAATCTTAAAGATAAATTAGATGATTTATCAACTTCATTAAATTCTGGTTCTGAAAATATTGTTTTTTTAGACGATCAATTTGATGATTTAATTCTTCAGTTTAATATTTTAATGGATCAAATAGAACTTATCAATGATATGCTTGAACAAGAAATTCAAACTACTGATGATTATATTAAAAAAATGGATAAAGCAATTATTAAGCTAACTGATATTGCTGAAAAACTAGATGCAGATCTTGAAACTTTTGCAGGTGTTAGTCCTGATCAAGCAGCAAGTTTTGTAAAACCTATTTCTTATTCTTTTGAGTCTTTACTTAATGTAAAAAGTATTGCATTGTTATTTCCTATGTTATTGGTTATTGTTATTACTTTTATTTCCTTGTTGTTTTCTAATATTGTTACTTTGTCTGAGATTAATTCGAAGTCATTTTTTAGAAATCTAATAACTCCTGTTTCACAGTTTGATTTTACTTTAGGTTTGGTAATTACAAATTTGATTATTGTTTTGTTTCAGGTTTTAGTTTTGTTTTTTGTTGCAGAGTTTAGTTTTGCAATTCCTATTTTTAATGGTCTTTTGCTTGATTCGTTACTTGTTTGTTCTGTTCTTATTCTAATTTTTGTTTTTTTAGGTATGAGCTTTGCTTACTTTTTTGAGAATCAACAAACGTCTATTTTAATAACAACTTTATTCGCACTTGGTTTCTTTTTATTTAGTGCAACTATTGCGCCTCTTGAAGTGATGCCAAAGTCTGCATCTTTGATTGCATCGTTTAATCCTGTTGTGATTGGAGAAAGTATTTTTAGAAAAATATTTTTATTCCATTTCGCTCCTTTAATATATGCGTTTAATCAATTCTTGCAGTTAGTGGGATATTCAGTTGTTGGAATTATAATTCTTATGTTTTCTATTAGAAGCTACAAAAAGAGAATTTGAACTGAGCACAATGATTTAATTTGTACTGCATTTAATGTATATCACATTTAATTTGTATTAAATTTAATTCTTATAATATTTGAGAGTATGCGGGTTGTTAGTATATATTTAAGACTAAAAAAATTTATATACTTACCATTTTTTTGAGTAACTACTCATTCATATCTGATTTCATAATAAATAGCATTTAAAGGTGATAATATGAAAATTAACTTAAGGCATTTTATTTTTATTTTGTTGGCTATTATAGTTATTCTTACTGTGTTTCAAGCATATGAATTAAATAATATGAGGTCGCAACTTGATAAAGTCAATGAGTTGTATGAACTAAAACCTGTTGTTGAACCTGAATTAGAAATAGAAAATCCGGTTTTACCAACTGCAGATTTTGCACATCAATTATTCATTAATGTTCAAGAGGGGTGGTGATGATGTCTAAACAGCGTAAATCAAAATCTAGTTTTTTAACAACAAAACTTATTCCTTTTTTAATCGCGTTTTTAGTTATAATGGTTGTTTACAATGCAGTTTCTTTGATGGATATTGGCAAGGCATTAGGTCCGGCTATTTATCATGTTAATGAAGTTAAGGCACCTGCAAAAATTAGTATTGCAGTGATTTCTGATGCTTCTTGTAATCTTTGTTCTGATATTGCACCTGATGTTAATAAAATTAAAGCAAAAAATATTGAGATTGAAAATGAGGCTTTTTTTGATGTTAGTTCTCCTGAATCACAAGTTTTAGTTGCTAAATATGCTATTGAAAAAATTCCTGCTATACTAGTTATTGGAGAAATTGATAAAGTTAAACTTCCTGGTTTCAAACAAGTTAAGGATGTATTATTATTTGATAATGTTAAACCACCTTTTGTTTTAGTAAAAAATGGTGAGCAAAGAGGTGCGGTTCAAATTACTCATTTAAAAAATTCTGATTGTGAAGATTGTGTAAGCTGGGATGGAGTTATTGCGAATTTAGCTAAAGATCAGCTTACTGTTGCTGGGGTTGAGGTTGTAGAATATGATTCTGCTGAGGGAAAAGAGTTGATACAAAAATATGATATAAACAAATTACCTACGCTTTTGTTTTCTAATGATTTAGCAGAGTATCCTGATATCGCGGGTACTTGGGCAGAGAGGGGATCAGTAGAACCTGACGGTATGTATGTTTTAAGAGAAGTTGGAGCACCATATTATGACTTTGATTCAGGTAACATAAAAGGATTAGTGGAAGTTACATATCTTGTTGACGAGTCTTGTGAAGAATGTTATGATGTTGCAGTTCATAAGTCTATTTTGGGGAAGTATGGTGTTAAGATTAATTCAGAAAAAACAGTTGACATTGCATCATCTGAAGGAAAGGAAATTTTAGAAAAGTATGAAATCACTCAAGTTCCTACTATTGTTCTTAGTGAAGGCGTTTCTGTATATTCTCAATTAGCACAGATTTGGGCGTCTGTTGGATCTGTTGAAGAAGACGATTCTTATGTTTTTAGAAATGTTGCAAATATGGGTGGAATTGTCTTTAAGGATTTAGAAACAGGAGAGCTTGTGGGTCAATAAAATTTTAAAATTAATTCGAATTAATCTGAATTAATCTGAATTAATCTGAATTAATCAAAATTTAAAATCAATTTAAAATTAATTTAAACTGAGTTTATATTAAAATGAATTTTAATAAATTGTTTTTTTCAACTTTTAATTTTTCTTTTTTGCTAATTTCTATTTTGTTGATTTGTTGTTTATTGTTATCTTCTTGTGCTGATCAAGGTTCTGATAATCTAGATTTTAACAATTTAGATCAAGGAAAATTTGATCCTGAGTCTTTTGAATTACCTTCAAAGAAATCAGCAGATAGCGTGGATATATTGGTCGAATCGTTAAGTGAAAAGGGTGAAAAGATTCTTGAAGTGGATTCAAGTAATGTAAAAAAATCTTATCAACCAGCAAAGCCTGTATCTCAAAAAAATAAGAAGGCAATTTCAATTAATATATTTAATTACACTTTTATTCCTGACATGATCAGCGTTGACAAAGGAGATTATGTTGTTATGACTGTTTCTGCTTTAGATCGAAGTTATGGTTTTGCATTAGAAGCATTTGACATTGATGAATTTGTAAGCAAGGATGGTTTTGTTCGTTTTGAGTTTGTAGTTGATAAAAGCGGTTCTTTTGAATTTGATAATCCTGTTTTTTGTGCAACAGGTTGTCAGGATATGGTTGGCTTGTTAATTGTTGATTGATTGTTGTTGATTGATTGATAATTGTTGATTGCTTGTTATGAGTATTTTATTTGTTGATTGATTGATAATTGTTGATTGCTTGTTATGAGTATTTTAATTGTTGATTACTTATTATTGTTATTATTATTATGTTATCATTTCTGGCTTCTATTCTCATCTATAGAAAAACTTAAATATATTCTAAATATTAACTACACTAAAATGGCATCTAAAAAAAAATCTCAAAAAAAGAAGGTACAAAAGAGTTCTGCTAAGAAGCCGGTTAAAAAGAAACCAGTTAAGAAAAATGCTGTAAAGAAAACTGCAGTTAAAAAGAAGGCTGTAAAGAAAAAATCAGTTATAAAAAAGGCAGTTAAAAAGAAAGTAGTTAAGAAAACTGCAGTTAAAAAGAAGGCAGTTAAAAAGAAACCAGTTAAGAAAAATGCTGTAAAGAAAAAGCAACTAAAAAAAACAGCAAAGAAAAAGCCTGTAAAAAAGAAGCTTGTTCGATCTGTTTCTAAACCTAAGATTGTAGATTCATCAGTAAAAAAAGAGAAGATTGTGAATCTTAAACATCCTCCTGCAATTAATTTTCATGAATCAATAAAAAAAAGTCCTTATGAGCGCGAGGCAAGAAGAGAGTTAAAAAGTAACTTATTGCTCACAATTTATTTGAGTTTGGTTGGATTTATTATTTCAATTTATTTGTCTTATTCATATTATTCAGGATTTTGTATTGGTTCTTTAACGCCGTTATTTGATTGCAATTCAGTAAATCAGAGTAGTTATGCATTAATTTTAGGAGTACCTATAGCAATGTTTGCAGCAATATTTTTTTTATTGTTGGCAATTACTTCAAAAATATTGTGGAACCATTATCCTCTTGGAAAAATTTGCGGTTGCTTAAATAGAATTCATTTCCATTGGCTTAATTTGTTAATGACTCTGTTTGCATTGGTTTGTGCGGTTTATTTGTTTTACATTTCATTAACAGTAATCAAGTCACTTTGCATTTGGTGTCTTATCTTAGATATTGTAATTGTGGTTAATTTTATTTTTGCGCTATTAAACATGGCTCATTACTACAAATTAAAAAGAGCAGAATCAATGTGCAAACTGCAATGATGCAAAACTAAATCATATTATCATATTAGGATAATATTTTTTTAATGTTTTTTAATATTTTATTTTTTTCTGATTTAACAAATTCATTTCTTCGCATTCTCCCACAGTTCTAAAAAGAAATTTTTGTATTGTTCATATATTTGCTCAGAGGTAATTTCGATCGCTGTTGGTCTTTCGCTCCAAACCAAATTGATTACTTTATTCTTTATTATGATTACTCCAAGAGGAGTTTCATTTTTTGTAAATCTTATTTTGATATTTTTATTTCCTTTAAATGATTTTTTAATATCTTTTCTTACACTGATATGTCCAAGCAATCTATCATCTATTTTCTTTTCACCAAGTTGTGAGTGGAATTTTCTTAAAAATAGTGATGCTGCTGTTGTTTGATATTCATTTTTGAATGCAAATGCCCAATAGGAATCTTTTTCTCCGAGCTCAGAGATGATTTTATTAAATAATGCTTTGAATGATTTATATCCTTCATGAACTATTGCGATTTGTTTTGATTGTGCATATTTTTGTTTGAGTTCAAGCTCAAGAAGAAGTTCATTAAATCTTTTTTTTCGTTCATCTATTATATTGAGAATTTCTTTTGGATCTGCTGCTTGAAAGTGTTTTGTTTTTGAAACAATTATGTGGCTTACTAATCCTTTGTCTTTTAGTTTTTCAAGTGTCTCATATACTTTTGCAGATTGTAGTTTTGATTTTGCAGTTATTGGGCCGACTGTTGTAGTTCCTAGTTCTATGAGTGCTAAATAAACTTTAATTTCTCTTTGTGTAAATCCTAGTTCTGTTAATATTTCCGTATCCATATCTAAAAAAACGCAGTTAGTTTATATAAATTTTTCTAATGTGTACCTCCAAAGGGGGTAAGTAATTATAATATGCTCGACATAAACTACTTAGAAGTACTAACTAAAAAGAGGTGTTAAAGTGTTAGAACAAAATATGGATCGAATAAGAAAAGAACTCATTGAAAAATGGATTGAATTAAAACCAAAAACCACTCCTGTTATTTTTACAACAATCAATAATAAAACAGTTGCAATTAAGGATGAAAGTATAAATGAAACTGGAACATACAAAGCACATCATGGTTGGATGATGGGTTTACATTATTTGCAGAATCAGTTTCCTAATCCGTTTATTTATTATCTTGGTTCGACTGGAAATGCGGGCATGGCAGATTTTGCTTTTGCAGATAAACTCAATGATTTATTAGGAGAACAAAAAGTAACGATTGTAAATTTTTATCCTGAGCATTATGATTCAAAAATTCTTGGACCTGATAGTTTTGGCAGATTTACTGACGGAAAAAGAATTCGTTTAGCAATGGAAAAATATCGAAGTGGAAAATTAATCAGAGTAGATTTTACAAAAACATATTGGCTTGGAAAACCTTGTATTGATAAGATGAATGAGTTAGGAATTTGTGCAAATAAAGATAATTCATTAGACATTACTGAAGGATTTAATCCAACTTACACTAGGGTAATGTTTGATTTCATAGAGCAAATAAAATCAGAATATAAAAAATACAAAAACTTTCCAACAACCTTCCCAAAAACTCTCGCAATAATTCAATTCGGAGCAGGAATGCTTTATGATGATTCCGAACTTGTCGTAAAACAAAGTAGTCTTGATATTGATCAAAGTAGTCTGGATATTGATTTATGTGCTGTAAGTACTGGAAATAAAGACACTGTTGCAGATAAAATTTGTGATTCTTCAGAATCCTGGCAGCGAAGTCTGGAGGATCTAAAAAATAAAGGTTTCACATTTGCAAAAAAAAGTGGTGATAAGATTTATCAAGTAACAGAACAAGACATATTGTTTGCACTTGGTCAATTTAGACAACTGGGAAGAGAATCTGAACCTAGTGGTGCTGCAAGTTTGGCACACATAAGAAACTTAGACGATTCTGTTTTGGATAGATATGATTTAATTGCAACAATCAATACTGGAAACGGAATTAAATCTGCTGCATTTGATTCCTTACTAAATTATTAGGTGAGATCTGGTGTTTAATCATTTACTAAACGAAATAATAATTTTTTTCATTTTTTAACTTTAATTCTTATAAAAATTAGAAAATAAATTAATAATTAATTAAAACAACTTAAAGTTCTTTTTGACTACATTCTTTTTTATGTTCCCAAAAGAACCAACATGACTGTCCAAACTTTTCAAACATAGCACATTCTTCACATGCTGCTTTTTTGTGTTTCAACTGGTGAAAATCATATTTGTTTGGGTAGTCCATTGTATTGATATTAAAAATCGCACTTATATTTAAATATTTCCCCATTTTGTTTTTTAAATATTTATAACCAAACCTTTATAAATCTCAATTATTATTCTATTCTAAATAATATCAAAATATACTCTGTACAAATTCAATTTATGTATGTTCATAATTAATCGAAAAAATAAAATGTCAAAAAGGAGGTCTTAAAATGTCTGATCACAAAGTTATTGTTTATTCTTCTCCAATGTGTTCTAGTTGTAAGATTCTTAAAGAATTCTTAACAGAAAAACATATTGATTTTGAAGAAGTAGATGTTATGGCTGACAGATTAAAAGCACAAGAGTTGGTTCAAAAAAGTGGTGCAACTTCCCTTCCGCAAATAGAAATTGATGGAGAGATTATTGTTGGTTTTGATAAAGAAAAAATCAGTGAAAAATTAGGAATTTAAATAAAACACAAAAAGTAAAAAGTAAAGCATAAAAAGTAAAAAGTAAAGCGTAAACAGTAAAAATTAAAAGAGGGAGTTGACAATGGCAAAAGTTAAAATTGAACATAACAAAGATATGTGTATTGGTTGTGGTGCATGCGCAGCTGCTTGTGATAATTGGGAAATGGGAGATGATGGAAAAGCTCATCCAAAAAAAACAGAACTTGATGAAGTTGGTTGCAATCAAGAAGCAGCAGATAATTGTCCCGTAAGTTGTATTACAGTTGTTGAAGAATAATACAAAAAAATAATCAATTAATTAATTCAATCAAAAAAAGGTGAACCAAAAATAACCCACGCAACCTCAATCCAATGTGTTGAATGCAAACGCGCTCACGATCCTGACGAAATTATTTTTGAATGTGATGCGTGTGGTGGAAGTTTAGATTTAGTTTATGATTATCATTCAATAAAAAAACAAATTATAAAAAGTCAATTTCTTAGAGAACCTCCTTCTCATTGGAAGTATTGGCCGTTTTATCCGATTAATGATTATGATCAAATAGTTTCTTTTAATGAAGGAGCAACACCTATGTTAGAATCTAATCATAATAAAAATTTCTTATTCAAATACGAAGCTGCAAATCCTACAGGTAGTTTTAAAGATCGCGGATCAACTGTTGAAATAACTAAAGCAAGAGAGTTGGGTGTTAAAAAAGTTGTTTGTGCATCAACTGGTAACATGGGTGCAAGTGTTGCGTCGTACAGTGCACGTGCAAATATTAACTGCACAATTTATCTTCCTACTTTTGCACCGCCCAATAAAGCAAATCAAATTAAAAACATGGGTGCGAATATTGTTAATGTTAAAGGAACTTATGAAGATGCAGTTAAGCTAACAAAAACTCAAAGAGCAAAAAAACATGTTTACTTAACAGGTGATTATGCATATCGTGGAGAGGGTGAAAAAAGTGTTGCATTTGAGATTATTGATCAGTTAAATTGGAATCCTCCTGATATTATTGCACTTCCTGTTGGAAATGCAACATTATTAGCATCAACATGCAAAGCTTTGTTTGAATTAAAAGAAGTGGGATTAATTAAAAAAATTCCAAGAGTGGCTGCAATCCAAGCAAAAGGTTGTAATCCATTATATAAAGCGTATAAAAATAAATGTGATCACATCACAACGTGTAAATCTCCTAAAACTATTGCAACTGCTATTGCTTGTGGTCATCCTGTTGATGCAACTCAGGCTTTAAGCAGATTAAGAAAAATGAGAGGAATCACTGAGCAAGTTACAGAGCGAGAAATAATTCAAGCAAGAAAAGAACTGGGTAAACAAGGTATTTTTGTCGAGCCTAGTGGTGCAGTGTCTTATGCAGGCGCAAAAAAATTAGAATTAGGAAAACGAGGTCAACAAGTTGTTTGCATTCTCTCAGGTCATGGTTTAAAAGATCCTCGAGTTCTTTAATTTAATTCTTTCATTATTATATTAATTTTCAATCTTTATTTTTGATGACCATCAAATTTATTAATAAGAACTTTATCCCTTAAATGATGATAAGAATATTGCAATTTTTAATTTTTATTTCAATATTTATACTAATTTATGGCGGAATGAATTATTATGTTCTTTCTAGATTAACTACTTTGCTTGGTTTCAAAAAAAATATCTTATTTTACCTGACAGTCTTGATAGTATCCTTAGCATATCCTTTTTTTAGTTTTCTTGAAAAACGTTTTCTTAATTTTGCAACTAAAGGATTATATTTCATAGCGTCCTTATGGATGGGAATCGCATTTTTATTTTTGTGTATACTGATCATCCACGAATTAATAGGATTATTCGCTAAGCTAAATCCTTTTTATTCTGCAATTTCAATAATTGTTATAGTCGCAATTCTAACTATTTTCTCAATAATTAATGCATTATCTGTTTCAGTTCAAGAGGTTAATTTAATATCTGATAATACATCTAATAATATTTCTGAGAACATAACTTTTGTTCAATGGTCTGATGTTCATCTTGGTTCTGTTAGAAATTCTGATTTTTTAACTATTTTAGTAGACAAAACAAATAAAATAAATCCTGATTTTGTTGTAATTACAGGTGATTTAATTGATGGAACTGCGCATCTTTCAAATAATATGTTAAAAAAAGTAGATGAATTAAACGCGCCTGTTTATTTTGTCACAGGTAATCACGAAACCTATGAAGATTCAGATAAAATTTCTACAATTATTAATCAGACAAAAATAATTTCTTTGAATGATGAACAAAAAACAATTAAAGGAGTTAATCTAATTGGTTTTTCTTATGAGCAGGATAAAACAAAATTTATCAATAAGTTATCTCGGTTCAAACAGATTAAAGAAGATTTTTCGATTCTTCTAAATCACGCACCTATGAATCCTAGTTTAGCAAATCAATATGGTTTTGATTTAGTTCTTTCAGGTCATACTCATAATGGTCAAATTTTTCCATTTAATCTTATTGTTAAACTATTCTTTCCTACAGTAAATGGATTATACAGATATAAAGATACTATACTTTATGTATCTCCTGGAACTGGAACTTGGGGTCCATATATGAGATTAGGATCAAAGAATGAAATAACTGTGTTTAATTTGATAAAAGAGTAAGATTAAAGAGTAATAGTTTTCTGTTGAAAATCTTTTAAAAAAATTGAATTTAATTCAATTTATTTATCAATTAACCAAAAATTTCTCCAGCAAAACCGAAAATCCCTCCAATGTTTCTAAAAATAATTCTATAATTTCCACTGAAAGTTTATAAACACTAAAATTTTAATATATTGTATGTTTTCAAAAAAAGAAACATTTAAATATTTGGAATTCTTACTAATTCGTACAAGTTCGAGGTTATGCTCATGAAATGTATTAAAATAGTTTACAAAAAGCATGCCGTCGAGATGATGACTGAAAGAGGAATAACGCGTACACAAGTTGAATTTGCTATAAAAAGAGGGTGTAAATTTAAACAAACAGATGGTTTTTTAGCAAGATATTCTTATTTTGCAGTTGCTTACAAAATTGTTGGAAAAAATTATATAATAAAAACAGTATATGTTGATTAAAATGATAAAATGCTATGAATGTGGAAAAGGAAATTTATTAAAGAAACAAGCAGAATATCGCCAATATGATATTCTTATTGGTAAATTTCCTGCAGAAGTTTGTTCTAAATGTGGCGAGGTTTTCTTTAGTAGCGAATCTGTAGATAAAATCGAAGAAAAATTAAAAAAGAAAAATCTATGGGGTTTAGGATCTCAAACAACTATTGGAACATCGGGAAATTCTCTAGATATAAAATTGGGTAAAAAACTTGTTGAATTTTTTGATCTTCAGAAAGGTCAGAGAGTTATTATAGAGCCAAAATCATCAAATCGCTTTGAAGTAGAGATAGTAAAATAAGTTTACGTCCTTTATTTTGGGTTACACTTCTTCACTATCAACTTTCATTAATTTTAAATATTAGCTTTATTTCTTCATGTTATAGTTTATAATAATTCATATTTAGTTAAATAGTTAAATAATAATCAAAACGAGGTTTTTAAATGAACATTATTGTGTTTGTAACTCTTAAATTGAATGAAGCAGAGATTGATCCTGATAAAATTCAGGAGGTAGAAGTTAATTCTTTTGATATTGGTGCTATTAATGAAGCATTAAGGTTAAAAGAAAATGTGGGAGCGAGAGTTACTGTTGCAGTTGTAGGGCCTGATTATGTTGAGTCTGCAATTCGTAAATTAATTTCTTCTGAGGTTGATGATGCAGTTCATCTTGTGGTTGATGATGCTGCTTTTGAAAAAGCTGATGCTCATACTATAGCAACTGCGTTAGGTAATTTTCTTCATGAAAAAGAATTTGATCTTTTACTTTTTGGAAAACAAGGTTCTGGGTTAATTAATGGCCTTCCTCAAATTACTGCTGAAATGTTAAACTTACCTTGTGTTACTGACTGTAATGATTTTATTATTAATGATAAAGAAGTGGAGTGTAATAGAAAAACAGATTCTTTTAGAGAAAAAGTTGCAACATCTATCCCTTGTTTGCTTGAATTAAACAGTCAATTTGAAGGTGGTGTTGCTAAATCATCTTTGTTTAAATTATTAAAAGCTCAATTTAAGAGTGTTTCTGTTCATCCTTCGCCGACGTCAGATCCTAAAGTCGAGCTTGTTAAATTAGAAGACTTTCCGCCGAGAAAACAGAAAGTTTTTTCACGTGATGAAATCCCTGATTTATTAAAAGTATTAAGAGATGAGGAGAAAGTTTTATGACTGTTTTAGTTGTTGCACAAACCGAGAATAATAAACTTAAAAAGGTTTCTTTAGAGGCAATCTCTGCAGGTAGAAATATTGTCGAGGAGACTAAATGTAGATTGATAGTTTTATCTTTTGAAACAATTTCTAATGCTGAGTCTTTAGGAGCACTTGGTGCACAAAAAGTCGTGATTTGTGAGACAGATAATAATTCTGAACAATATGCGAATATTATTTCAAATTTTGTTTCTAAAGAACATATAACTACTGTTTTATTTTCTTCAACATCGTTAGGAAATGATTTGGCAGCAAGAGTTGCAGGAAAAGTTGGTGCAGGAGTAGCATTCAATTGTGTTTCTGTGGATTTTATTGAAGGGATGATTCAAGCTAAAAAAACAGTTAGTAATTTACTTGCAACAATTGAATTTAATTCTTTGATTAGTGTTGCGACAATTTCTCCTAACACTCAAAAAATTAAAATTTTTAAAAGAAAAACTTGTCCTGTTGAATTTTCAGAAAATTTAGGTTCTGTTTTAAAAACTGTTGTCAAAGAAAGAACTTCTGTTACTAAGAAAAATTTGGAGAATGCAGAAATTGTTGTTTGTGGCGGTTATGGTGTTAAAGAACCTGGCAATTTTAAAATGATTGATTTGTTAGCAGAACACATTGGTGGTGAGACTGGCGCAACAAAAACTGCAGTTGAGGTGGGTCTTGCCGACGAGAATAAACACATTGGCGCGAGTGGTAAATTAATTAATCCTCTTTTGTATATTGGGTGTGGTGTGAATGGTTCTAGGGAACATCTTGACGGTATAAAAACTAGTAGAGTTATTGTGGCAATTAATAAAAATCCTGATGCGCCATTAGTGCAAAATGCAGATTATGTTATTCTTGATGATATGTGGAGAGTTATCCCGTCTATTATTAGTGAGTTAGAAAAAGAAAAGTTTAGAAAAAAAAGTGAAAATTGATTGTTTATTAACTTACTCTATAATTTCTGTCTTGAACATCATATTTTGGTTCACTACCTTTATCTTTCAAATACTGTACTAATTTTTCTGCCATGTCTATTCCTGCATTTGTATATTCTCCGCTACCTAGAATTTCTAGTTCGCATTTGCCAGGACTTGCTCTTACATGCACCGTTATATCTCCTTCTTTTGTAAGCAGTGTTGTTGTTGTTGGAACTGTTCCATTCCAAAGCATCCCAATTAAACCTTTTGCCATTGGTTTGTTTTCTGTAAATTCTTCTAGCACTCTTGTTTTGTATGCTTTAAAATCTTCGTCTTCTCGAGGTTCACCGAATTTACTGACTAAGTCGACAGGGAATTTTTTATTTGAAGGTATTAAATGTCCTGCTTTTATTCTTTCAGCTAATGTATCTTCTAGTGTTTCTTCTTCAGAAATTGTTGAATAGAATTGTTTAACTAGTTTTGCAGTTTCACGAACAGTATCTGCAGTTACTGCCCATTCTGTTTGGACATTAATTCTGTGTCGTTTTCCTTTGAATTCCATTTTGTTTCTCTTTGATCAAATTTGATCATAATTTAATATTTATTGGTAACTATTGTGTATTTGTATTAGTGGGTATTCAACCACTATTTATAAATCTTTCGATTTTTTATTACTGCATAGTTGTAATACTTGCAGGCCAACTACTTTAAATGCTGCTAAATGCGGCCTGAGAGTTATTCGATATAATTCAAATTAACTACTAAAAAGTAAATACAAATAGAAAACTTTATAAATACTATATGTTTTCCCTATTATAATTATATTAGTTTATAGCTAATATGTGGTTAATATGTAGCTAAGGCGTGGCTAATTAGCTAAAAAAGAGAGTGTTCTTTTAGATTATTGAGTAGATCTAAATGTATATGTTTAATAATCTCTAGTAGTATTATTCATATAATTTAATAGAGTTTGGAATATTGAATAGTATCAAAATTAAATAATAAAATATGTGTTGAGGGCGATAAAAAATGTTTGGAAGAAAAAAAACAAAAGTTGATGATAAATCGGAAAAAGAAAAAACTCCTGAAAAACCAGTTGTTAAAAATCAAGAACCTGTCACCACTAAAACTCAAGAGTCAGGTGCTAAACCAGTTTATTCTAAAAAGCCAGGAATAGTTGAACCTATAACTGAAGTTAAACTTGCAACAGAAGTTAAACCTGCTCCATCAGAACCTCTAGAATCAAAAGTTAAGGTTACATTTGGCGGTGACAAACAAAAGTTAGGAAAAGACAAAACAGAACCTGTTGTAGAAAAAGAAGAACCTCCTAAATATGTTCCTAAAGATGTTATCGAATTAATTGAAATAACGGGTAGAGATTTATCTATGAAATATATGCATTATCCTGGAACTTCTTGGGAATCGGGACTTTCTAAAGATTTAGCAAATGAAATGGCAGAACAACTAGCCAGTCAAAAATTTTGTTATAAAGATGTACAAGATGCAAAAGCAACATTAGACAATGAAATAACTACATCTAATAGAAAAGAAGTTTTAGCATTATATTTTGAAATGCTTGAAAAAATTTCAATAAATCCCGATTTGTTTAAAGACTATAAGCCTGTTACACATTATGCAGGTCCAAGCTCAACTAATGTCGCGTCAAATCCTATGACTGGCGTTTCAATGAGTACTACTCCTACTAATTATCAGCGTGTTGAAAAAGCACCTCAAGGAACATGGAAAGATAGCTCTTGGAAAAGAGGGAATTATGGTGGAGATTTTGATACAAAATTTCCAACTGTTTCAACATTAGCGACTCTTGCAGGTATTGGCATTTTGGCTTTAGGCGGAAATATGTTAAATGAAAATGAGGAATTAAGAAGTAATGTTCCTCGAGAAGTAATGGAAGCTCAAAGACTGGAAAAAAAGGTGGATTCTTTAGAACGTAAACAATCTTATGGTTATACTCCTGCGGATAGAAATAAAGCAACAACTGAGTATGAAAAAGCAGTAAAAGAACAAAACGCATTACTTGAAGATCCTAAAATTGAAAAAGGATTAGATAATTTAAAAAATCTTCAGCAAAAAGAAGGTAATGCTACTGCTTGTTTATTGGTGGGTATTGGACTTACAAGTCTTGGACTCTGGGGCGTAGGTAGAAGAATTCGAAAAAATAGAGAATACACGTTTTAAAAAATCACTTTGATTTTTTTTAAATTTAAATGTTTTTTCTAATTTCTTTTTAACTTTTTTTTTAATTTGCACATGTATGATTATTTAGTTATTCAATTTCTCGTGCTTTATTTTGCATTTTCTCCAAAAACTATTTAAATTAACTAATCTTAAACCATTATATTAGAGATAGATTGTCATTAAGTTATCAACATGGGATCATTAAGTTATCGTCATATGGTCATTAAGTTATCGTCATATGGTCGTTAAGTTATCATTAGATCATTAATCAATAATCAAAAAGAGGTGTAGATCATTACTATTGCTAAAGCTAAAACTAAAATTGTTTGTACTATTGGACCTGCTACAGAGTCTTATTCTAAACTAAAAAAACTTTATGAAGCAGGTTTGTCTGTTGCAAGAATTAATTGCTCTCATGGTAATTATATTCAGTATGCGCGCATGATAAAAAATATTAAACAAGTTTCTAATACTATTGGAATAATGTTTGATACTAAAGGTCCTGAGATTCGTACAGGGCTAGTAAAAGAAAAAACAATTCTTAAGACAGGTCAATCATTTATTTTAACTACTCGTCCAATCATTGGCGATTCCACTCAGGTTAATATTTCTTATAAGCGATTTCCAAAGCAGGCAAAAAAAGGACATGTGGTTCTGATCAATGACGGTGCAATTGAATTAAAAGTTGATCATGTGTTAAACCGTGATGTTATTTGTAAAGTTAAAAGTGGAGGAGTTTTAAAAAATAACAGAGGTATTAATCTTCCAGGTCAAAAAGTTGTACTTCCAAGTTTAACAGATAAAGATAAAATGGATTTGAGATTTGCTATGAGAAATCATGCTGATTTTATTGCAGTGTCTTTTGTAAAAACTGCAGATGATATTCTTAAGATTAAGCAACTTATCAAGTCACAACCTCATATCAAAATTATTGCAAAAATTGAGTGTGAAGAGGCTGTAAAGAATTTTTATAAAATTTTAGAGGTTGCTGATGGGATTATGGTTGCGCGCGGAGATATGGGTGTTGAACTTCCGCCAGAAGACGTCCCTCTTATCCAAAAACATATTATTGAAAAATGCAATGAGATTGGAAAACCAGTTATCACAGCAACTCAAATGCTTGAGTCTATGACTGAGAATAATCGTCCAACGCGGGCAGAAGCAAGTGATGTTGCAAACGCAATTCTCGATGGTACTGATGCAATTATGCTTAGTGGAGAAACTGCTATTGGTAAGTATCCTATTGCTGCAGTTAAAATGATGACTAGAATATCAAAAAAAGTTGAACTTAATTTAGATTTGGATCATAATCAGAAACTCACCTCAACTAATGATGCTATTGCAAAAGCAGTTTATGATATTACTCAAATTACTCCAATCAATAAAATTCTTGTTTGCACTTACAGTGGTTATAGTGCATCTCTTATCTCTAAATTTCGTCCAGAAGCAGATATTGTTGCAATGACTCCTGATGAAAAAACAACAAGACAGCTTGCTCTTGTTTGGGGGGCTCAGCCGGTTGACATAAATAAAGGTAGAGAACATAAAATAACTACGACGAGAGATTTAATTTACTGGTCTACACTTTGCGCATATAAAAATAAATTAATAAAAAAATCAGATAGGGTAATTATCACTGCAGCACATCCATTGAATGTAAGAAAACGAACAAATCTTATTGAGATTCACCGAGTTGGTGAATTAATCGGAAACAAAGGTAAGAATAAATGCATCTAAACAATAAGCATTACTGCCTTGGCACATTATTTGAACACATAAGTGTTCAATTTATTCGAGCGTAGCTCGATTATATCATTGACGAGCAAAGCGAGTCAATGATTTATAGCAGAAAAACACCTGATTTATGCAAGGTGTTTTTCGAAATATGAAATTCATAGAATTTCATAAGCTGCCGCAGTAATACCAAAGAAATTTATTTTTTTATAAAAAACATTTGAGATAATAATATGTTAAATCTAAAACAATTTGAACTTAAACACTTAAAACCAATAGCAATAAATTCACTAAAAAGTCTTAAAATACTTCTACCTATTTTTTTCATTGCAGTTTTGCTTGGAGTACTTATTGAAATGTATGTTCCAAGTTCTTCAGTCGAGTTTCTCCTGGGAAAAAACTTATTTATTGCGATTCCTTTAGCAGCAATCATAGGAATACTTCTTCCAATTCCGAGGTATGCAACATATCCTATTGCATTTGCATTATTTCTCAAAGGTGCGGGTGTTGGTGTTGTCTTTGCGCTTATCGCAGGAGAGGTTATTGGCGAATCAATCATCAGAGATTTTATGGAAATAAAATATTTGGGGTGGAAGTTTTTCACTGCTAGATTTTTTATCACAACAATATTTATTATCATTGGTGGATTTTTAATGGAGGTATTAATGTGACCTCTGAAGTTATTATTCAAATCTTGGCTAAAACATTGATTTCGTTTCTTAAAATACTTCCAATTTTATTAGTTGCTGTTTTTGTATCTCAAGTTCTTAATTATTATACTAAGAAGAATCATATTGAAGGGCATTTCAAAGAGAATGAAAAAAATATTTTCAAAGCATCTGCTTTAGGCATTGCAACTCCTGGACCATTAATGGCATTTATTCCCATTTTAACAGTTCTAAAAAACAAAGGTCTTGCTCCTAGTCTTATTGTCGCGTTTATAACAGCTCAAACTTTAATTGGTCCTGGACGATTCTTCCTCGAGACAGGTTACTTTGGTTTAGAATTCTTTCTCAACAGATTAATAATTTCAATATTCATTGCAGTGGCAGTAGGATCTTGTTTTAGACTTGTTGAGAAGTATGTTGCGTTATGAATGTCCTGTTTAGATTTATTTTTTTATTTAATTATTATATTATTATTGTTTATTTCTCTAAATATTCTGGATCATATCCTTTCTTAATCAACAGATCATATATTGGTTTGATCATTTCATCTCTTTTTACGTTCATAACATCTGCACTTTTTGCAACATCGCTTAATTCGTCCTCTGATTTTTTTTGATGAAAAATTTCGTTAACCATTTGACTATGTGCTTCTTGCCATTGATTAACAAATTCTGAGAATCCATCAGCATCAAAACCAGTTTCTTCAATCAGCGAATCAATATCGGACATAAGTTTTGCTTTTCCAGAAATAACTTTGGCATAATTTATAGGTTCTGTTTGCCTATACCATCCTTCTGGAAAGTTCGCGTAAAAATTATTGAGGCTCATTGTATTGTTAGTTACAACATCCCTTTATAAACCTTTCGGTTTTTTAACCACTCTTCAGTACTAAAAAAACAAAAAACTTTATATATTACTATATCTAAACTATATTAATAATATGTTAAATATTAAAGGGGCGTTATTATTAATCTAATACGGGGCGAGTAATTATGGGTAATTTAGTAAAATCAGATGATAAATCAAAATCTAAAATCAGATCACAAGAAGATACAAAAGTTCGTGAATTAAGTGACGTTTTAGATCAAAGTTCTAAGTTAGATTCTATTGTTGATCCAAAAGAAAGAATAAATCGATTAAGAGAGCAAGCACAAAGAGATATGCAAGAACTCAAAGATCAAAATGCACAAAAGAGAATTGAAAGTATTAAAACAAAATCGACAAATCAAAGAATGCATGAATATGCGACTTATTTTGAATATGCTGTTGGCGAAAAAAAATCTGTTGAATTCAATGATTTATTTATAGAACAAATTTATGAAAAATTAAATGTTTCTGATTCTGAATTGCAAGTATTGGACAAACAAGTTAGTAAGTTAGATTATAAAATTAAAAAATATGAAGCAGTAGATGGAGTTAATTTATTTAGTATTGGTTTGCCATCTATTATTCTGGGGGGTGCTATGGTTGTAAGTGCATTTTTAGCTCCAGAAATATCTGAATTAGGAAAACAAATTCTAGGTGGTATGTTGTTAGGGCTTGTACCTGGTGCAGGTGTGGGAATTGCCGCAGGTAATTTATATCCAAGAATTTGTAAAAATAAAGTTAGAAAATTAATTCCTAAATATAGCAGGTATAAAACAAACCATAAAGATAAGTTGAAATTAAGAGAGTCTGTTCAAAAAAGTTATGAATCAGGAGACCTAGAATCTATTTTCGAAAAAGTAGATGATATTGATTATGCTAAAATAATTAAAGAATTAAATTAAAAGAATTGAATTAAAAAAATTAAATCAAATTAAATAAAGATTGGATTAAAATTAAATTAAGATGAATAAAATGGATGCTAAAACAAAATCAAGGGAAGAAGAACTAAGAGGGGATATTAAAGTTCGTGAATTAAGTGACGTTCTAAGAACAGATTCTTCAGAATCTAAATTCTCTACTTTAAATTATAAAGAAAAATTAAAGCAATTAAGAGCGCAAGCAGAAAAAGACATGGAAGAACTCAAAGAGCAGAATGCAAAAAAACGACTCAAACAAGTTAAAACAAAAACATCAAATCAAAGAATGCATGAGTATATTACTTTTTTTGAATATGCTGTTAGTGAAAAAAAGTCTGTTGAATTCAATAAAGCATTTCTAAATCAAGTTTATAAAAAATTAAATGTTTCTGATTCTGAACTTAATTCTTTAGAAAAAAAAGTGAATAAATTAAACTATAAATTTGAAAAATATAACTCTGCTGGTGAAGTAAATGTTTATAGTGTTGGTTTGCCTGCATTAATAGTGGGGGGAGTAATGATTGTAGCTCCGTTTTTAGCGCCGGGAGATACTCCTGCTATTAGGGATTCTATGCTTGGTATGTTAATTGCAGCTATGCCTGCAGTGGGTGTAGCATTTGGTGCAAGTATGCTTTATCCTAAAATATGTAAGAATAAATCAAAAAAATTACAACCTAAATTAGATAAATATAGAAAAGAATTCAATACAAAAAAATCATTAAGAGAAAAAATTGAGTTTGATTACACTGGTGAAAATCTAGATTCTATTTTCGAAAAGGTAGATGATATTGATTATAGGGGAATAATTAAAAATATAAGTTAAGGTTAAATAAAATTTAAAATCAAATAAAGATTGGATTAAATAAAATTCAAGAAATAAATTTTAAAAAATTTAAAAATTTCAAAGATCAATCCAAAACTTAAAACTTTTTTAGTTCTTCGAATTTTTCTGATTCTAGTCGCGCAAGTCTTTTTTCCATTTCAATCATTTTACGCTTCATTTCTCTTTGATTCGAATTAAGAAACAAAACCCATTCATTTAAAGAGTCTTTAAGACCTAGCATTTCTTGCTTTGCACGTTTAAATGCTTTTTTTATTTTAATTTCATTTGAAAACATTGTTGGATACCCCCGTTAGGTTTGAATTTAAGGTATCACCTCTATTTTTGGTTACCTCGATATATTGATAGTTAGTTAGCATATAGTTCTATATAAAGGTTTCTATAATTCACAACTAAAAAATAGTAAATAAATAGACTGAATAAAAACAAATAAATTAAGAAAAAAAATAATAAAATATTTTATTTAACCCAGATAACTTAAATTCTTCTTATCACTATCGTCTTGTGCTACTGCGCTCTTTTCCATCAATCCTTTTATTTTCTCTTCAAATTGCTTTGCTTGTTCAAGTAGTGGTTGATAGTCAATTTTGAGACCAAGATACTTATCTAGTACTTCAATTGATTTTGCAGCAGCTTTACTATCTGGCAAGTTGGAGTGGGTTTCTACAAAGATACAACTAAGTGCAATCTTAGCTTCTGTTTGTAAAAGTAATGTTGCACTAACTCCTAGTATTATTCCTTCCTTCAGTTTAGTAAATCCTAATTTTGCAAATTTATCTGCATTTTTCTTTTGATTAGCATAGTGATATGCATTTATTTCTTCAGATACTGTAGGAGTTCCAACACCTTCTATTGAAATCAATTCTTTTGCACCAAGTGTTTTGTATGCTTCTATTAATTTTTGTCCCATGTCCCATTCAATTCCTTTTATGTTGGTCATGATGTGCATAATTATTAGATTTTGTTTTGCAGCATAATAAATTCCTATTGGTTGGACTAAATTTCCTTCATGAATTGCAACTAACGGCGGAGCTTCTTCTGCTTGTACATATCCAATAAGTTCTGCTTTTAGAACATTGATTAAATATTCTGTAGTTATTGTTCCAACAAGTCCAAATCCTGGAAAGCCCTCAATTATTGTTGAATTTTTTGGTTTCTTTTTTAATACTAGTTTCATTTGTTCACCTCTTTTTTTTAGTAATCTTCTTTTTAATAACTTTTTTATTAGTAATTTTTTTATTTTTCTTAATTATCTTTTTATTTTTTTTAATACTGTGCTTTTTAACAACTTTTTTCTTTACAGCCTTTTTCTTAACTACTTTCTTTTTAGCATTCTTCTTAATTGTTTTCTTTTTGATTAGTTTTTTCTTTTGTATAACTTTATTTTCAAGCATAACATGAACTCGTTGTTTAGATTGATGTTTAGGTTTTAATTTGGAGATTCCATATAAACATCCTCCCACAACAGGTATTGAAAAAATAATTGAGATTACAATAATTAAAACTAGCATAGCGCCAATATCTTCAACACCTACTAGGTGCCAGCCTATTTTTCCTGTGATTGTAAATAAGGACCAAACAAAAACAACAATAAATGAAATAAGTAAAGAAAATATTATTCCTTCCTTTTGGTTTTGTAAATATGCTTGCGAATATCTATCGTAAAATGAAACAAATATATATCCTCCAAATATCATTAATCCAAAAAAGATGACTATAACTGCTGTTCGAAATAATTCTTCAGTATGTGTAGTTCCTACAATTCTAAAAACTAAGCTTGCAATTAATGTAAATATAATTATTCCTGCAGAAACTATTAATGACGAGATAAATGCAGCCCACACATCAACATCATGACTAATCCTGTGCAAAAAGTTTGCAAGAAGAGAATAAAATATTCCAAGAACTGCTGCAAATATTCCTCCTATGCTTAGCATTCCTCCAATTATAGTCGTGCTTGAATAAATGGAAATACCATAAAGTCTCATAACAGGAGTCCAGTTCCAACCAATAAAATCAAGTAAACTCCATATTATTACTGTAAACAGCACCCCTAAAATTCCTGTATAAATTCCTAAATGAATAGAGTCTCCATAAGTTATATGTTCTCCATGTTTTTTGTGATAGCAATGTACTGAAAAAAAACAACCTATAATTAACCAGAATAATAAAAGTCCATTAACATAACTTAATCCTGGAATCGACGAGAGTATTGCAAATACTAATCCTCCATAAATTGCAGGTTTGAATAATTTAGCATAGTTTTGTTTCATTTTTTCACAGTATAATTAATTTACAATTTATTTAACTTTAACTATTAGATTTTCTTATTACTTGTTCTGAATACATTTTCGCATGATCTGCGATTTTCTTCAAATCCAGATATTCTCGTAAAGAAACTTTTTGTATTTCTTTTAACATTGCTTCAAATTCTTCTTTTATTTCTTTTACTTGTTCTTGCAAATTTAAAAAACCTAGACTTTGCGCCTCTGCCATTATCTTTTTGAATAGCTTTTCTGCGGAGTGTAAAATCACATGGGCAGAATGCATAATGTGTTTTAGATCTTGAAATTCGTGATGATATAAAAAGTATAATTCAGCACATTTATCTTTTAATTCAATATGATCTTTTACTTGTTTAACTTCTACTTGTAATCTAAGAATTTGATTAATAATTGTTCTTACTTCTATCGCATTTCTTTTCATATGCCTTCTATGAACTCGTGGACCTTTAAGTGATAGTTCGTCTAGTTTTACAAATCCTCTAGTGTCTGCTTTTGATGAAACCCAAAAATGATGCTGTGTTTCTGCAATTTCATAAATAAGATCACCTATGCGTTCAATCAATTCATTTTTTTGTTCATCAGGAATTACTAATTTTTTAATTATTCTTTGTATATTAGCTAGTGCAATTGTTTCTCTAAATATTAATGTATCATCATCTAGTAGGATTTGTTTCCAATCTCTTATCGATTTTTTCATATATCCGAATGCATGCATAAATTCTTCTTCAGTACTAAGAAATTTTTTCTTTTGGTTTGTCATTAAATATTTTCTTTTTTCTTCAATTTTCATTTTTCCAAGATTTTTCATTATCTTAGAAATATCTTTACTGTCAGATTCTGTTTTTTTAGAAATTTTCATTAAATCAGAATATGCTTCATAGAATTCAACAATAAGTCTAAGCATTTCTATTGCTAGTCCGCCTGTAAGAATCACGCGGCAATTATGTTTTCGTAATGGATCAAGACTGATCATTTATTTTTTTCACCTCAAAGAAAAATAAATTAAAAAATTTTAAGTTTTAATTTTAAACATTACATTTCCATTAAAAATCCAGACATTGCTAAAAATGCACCTTCGACAAGGAACACAATGTGGAATAATAGTTCGCCAAGTCCGCCTAAAAAACTTAAGCTAAAAAACGCAGGTCCAATTCCAAAACTTGATAGGATTGGAAGGAGTCCAATGCTTAACACAACTATTGCAACAATGATTGAAATAAATCCCATGCTGTTGCTGTTTGTAATTTCAATAAATGATGCATAAACTAAAAATAGTGCACCTAATGCAATAATATAACTTAATATGTTTGCAGGTAGCGACATTGAAAACCATTCAGGTCCAACCCCTGCGTATTTGTATAGAATTGGCAATAAACCAAGTGCGAACAGTGCGAGCCCAACAAACAGTGCTGCAAAATCTTTACCTTCAAGCATATTGATACACCTCTTTTTTTATTTAATAATTATTCAATTGTTAAAAAAGTATAAAAGTACAATTCTTTATTAACGATGTGTTATTAAAAATATATTAACATAACTATTTATTTATAAATATAAATAAATTAACTATATAAGCGTTTCGGTGAAAATTTGTTCATTTAGAAAGTAATCTAATTTAATACGTTATTATTTTCAAGTTTATCCAAACATAATTGAAACTCCTAATCCAACATAGTATGTTACGATTATAACTAGTATTGCGGTGATTAAGTGTTCTCCTACAACATTCAATACAGATTGTTTTTGTTTTTTTGCAAGAAAATAACTAAATACTCCAAGAAGTATAAGTCCATAAATTATACTTACTATTGTTGCAGCAAATAAATCTAAGAGCAATACTGGAACTAAGAATGTAAGTGCAAATAAAAATTTAGATAAAAATGTTGCAATTGTAGCTTCCCATATTTCTAACTGAGAGTGAATGTTTTCTGATTCTTCTGAAACATGAATGCCTAGTGCATCTGAGCAAGCATCTGCTATTGCTATTGTTATAATTCCTCCAATAACAACGAGCTTTGAATTTGTTCCAGCACCCAGTCCAATCATGAGTCCAAGTGTTGTAATAACTGCAGATGTCAATCCAAAACTAAATCCAACTTCTAGAGAATGTCTCATATCTTTTAAGCAATATTTGTTAATATTTAAATATATCTTAACTTTTTGTAATTGTTATTCAAAAAATGTCAACAGAAATAGAGGTTAAACAACAAGAGCGTATAATTAAAATAGAGCAACCTTCAAAATATGCAACAATCAATCTAGCATTGGATTCTTTTAAAATTAATAAGCAAGTTATTGCTTTTGTTGGAACTAAGCGTGGTGCTGAAAAAACTGCAGAGGATATTTCTAAAAAAGTAAAATTAAACAAACAAGAAACACTTTTCTTCGAAGAACTTTCAGAAAAAATCTTAGCTGCAATTCCAAAACCAACCAAGCAGTGCAAGAGGTTGGCAAATTGTTTAAAAAAAGGACTTGCTTTTCATCATGCAGGTCTTATGCATAAACAACGTGAAATTATTGAAGATAATTTTAGAGAAGGTAAGATAAAATGTATTTGCAGCACGCCAACTCTTGCGCTAGGAATTGACCTTCCTGCATATCGCGTCATCATCAAAGATCTCAAACGTTTTAGCGGTCAAGGATGGGGTGGAATGTCTTGGATTCCTGTTTTGGAATATTTGCAAATGGCAGGAAGAGCAGGAAGACCAAAATTCGAAACAACTGGTGAAGCAATAGCAATAGCATCAAGCGAAGAAAATAAAGAAGAGATTTTTGAAAATTATGTTAAGGGAGAACCTGAAGAAGTTTTATCAAAGCTTGCAGTTGAACCAGTTCTTAGATCTTATGTTCTTTCATTAATTGCTACAGGGTTTGTAAGTAATAAAAAACAATTATTGGAATTTTTTGGAAAAACTTTTTGGGCACATCAGTATCAAGATTTATTTAAATTAGAAAATATACTGGATAAAATTCTTAATCTTCTTGATGAGTATGAATTTATTCAATACAATACTAACCAGGATTTTGTTAGTGCGGAAGATTTAGGCGATGAAAAGATTAATGCGACTCTTTTAGGCCGAAGAATTGCTCAGTTATACATTGATCCAATTACTGCTCATCATATTATTACTTGTCTTAAGCGTGGTGCAAGTTATAAACTCGTAACGAGTTTTGGTCTTCTTCAAATGGTTTCTCATACTATTGAAATGAGACCTTTATTAAGAGTTAGAGCTAAAGAATATGATATTATTCAAGAGCAGTGGGTAAAGCATGATTCTGAAATGCTTGAAATTGAACCTAGTTATTTTGAGTCTGATTTTGATGAATTTCTTAATTCCATAAAAACTGCTTTGTTTTTGAAGGATTGGATTTCTGAAATAGATGAAGAAGTGATCTTAGAAAATTACAACACTCGACCTGGTGAAACAAGAATGAAAATTGATCGTGCCGATTGGCTTTTGTATTGTGCAGAAGAGCTTGCAAAATTATTAAGCTTCCATAGCCTTGTAACTGAAATTATTAAAATCCGTCTTCGCCTAAAATATGGTGTGAAAGAAGAACTTCTTGCACTTCTAAAACTCAAAAACATTGGTCGAGTTAGAGCAAGAATTTTATTTGCAAATAAAATTAAAGATATTGGTGACATTAAGCGCGCATCACCAATAACATTAGCACAGCTCATTGGTAGAAAAGTAGCAATTAATATAAAAAAGCAAGTTGGAGAAGACATTGACAAAATAATAGTGCCTGAGCGTAAACGAAAAGGTCAGAAAAGTTTAAATGATTTCTGAGAGGTTCTATTGAATTTTTTTTGATTAAATAGTCTATATAATACAAAACTTTATATATAACTTGGTGTAATACTATGTAACAAGGTGTTATAAGATGGTAAAAATACTAATTGATTTATCAAAAGAGGAAGATAAGATTGTTGAAGTCTATAAACTTGTGAATAATCTAAAAACCAAACAAGAAGCAATCAAGCGAATGGTTAAATATTTTGAAGTAGAAATCAAACCAAAAAATCTAAAGAAAAATGAAGAGTATTACAAAAAATCTCTTAAATTTTAGGAGGCATAAAAAATGATGAGTTATATAATTTTAATAGGAATAGGAGTTGTAGCTATTGGATTGTTTAGTTACACATACAAAACATACAACGCATTCATAAAATTAAAATTAGATGTTGAGAGACAATTAAGCCACATACAAGCACATCTAAAAAAGAAATTTGATTTAATTCCTGGACTTGCAGAAGTTGTAAAAGGATATTCAAAACATGAAAAAGGAACATTTGAAGAAGTAACTAAATTAAGATCTCAGTGGGGTGCTGCTAAAGACCTTGATGCAAAAATTAAAACATCAAATATGCTGGAGTCTGCCTTATCTAAGTTATTAATAGTTCAAGAACAATATCCTAAATTAAAAGCAGATAGAAGTTTTCTTAAAATACAAAAAAGTATAGAATATGTAGAAAAAGAGTTATTGCGTGAAAGAAAATTGTACAATAAGAGAGTAAGTTGGTATAATATGCAAGTTCAACAATTTCCTTCAAATATTATTGCCTTATTGTTTGGATTTAAGAACAAAGAATTTTTTGCAATAGAAGAATGAAAATAATTGAATGGATTAAACAAGTAATAGGAATACAAATAAAAACAAGACCTACACCTAAATTTAAATCTAAACAGATAAAAGTACATAAACCAAAAATATTTTTAGCAGCAGATTTACATATAGATCACAAAAATATAATTAAATATTGTCATAGACCTTTTCGTTCTGTCCAACAAATGAATAATAGATTAGTTAGTAATTGGAATAGAACAGTAAGAAAAAATGATGTTGTTTATTTTTTAGGAGATTTAGCTTATGGTCGAAGTAGTAGAAGTACGGATTATTGGTATAGAAAACTTAATGGAAGAAAGATATTCATTAAAGGAAATCATGATAGATCTCGAAGAATAAAAATGCATAAGAAAAAAGTGCTGAAATACAAAGGATTTAATTTTTTACTTGTACATTCGCCACAACAAGCAAAATATTGGAAGGGGTGGGTAATACATGGACATAAACACAATAACAATAAACGATATCCTTTAATTAACAAAAGATCTAAATTAATTAATGTTAGTTGCGAGTTAACAAAGTATAGGCCTATAAATATTGATGTATTAATGAGGAAGATAAGATGAAAGATAATAAAAAAGCAATTTATTCAGAAAAAATTATCGATTTAAAAATAAAAAAATTTGAAATGGAATTAGAAAAAGATAAAGATATTCATAAGTTTTTATTTGCATTTATTGCAGGAATTGCAACATTTTTAGTAACATCTGGTTTCGTTGCAAATTCAATTAATGATTTGATTAGAAGTTGGGTATTGCATGCAGTAGAATTACAGAATATTTGGACTGTGATAATTTTGTTATTAGTGCTTTTTTTGCCAGGTATTATCGCAGCTTTCCTCACGAGGGGAATATTAGAAATATTTATTAAATCAAGAAGTGAGTTATATACTAAAAAAATAGATAAAATAAACAAGTTAATTCGAGAAATAAAAAATTATTGATTTTTATAGTTTCAAACTTTTCAATTTCAATTCTGTCAAGCTTTACTTGATGATTAAGCTAACGAACAACAGTGAGTTGGTGTGTTATTTATTTTTATTTTTTCATAACTTGTGTAATTTAATATAGTATATTTGATTGTATCTTTAGCGTTAGGATAATCAATTAATATAAGTAATGGTTATTTTAATTTCATGAAAAAAAATTTTGTTTTGGAAAACATAGAAATTGAAAATCATTCTCTGGCAATAATTGTTTTAGCAATAATTATGGTTTTGGCAGCGTTGGCAAGCAGCTATTTTTTTGAGCTAATTAATTTTGCAATATCGATAATGTCTTCACTATTAGGTGTTTTTTTAACTATTTTATTTGTTAATTATTTAACCACTCGAGAAGCAATAACATTTAAAGAAAGATATCTTAAAAAACTTAAACCAACTTTTAATAGAAATTTTTTTTCTTTGTTTATTGATATATCGAAATTCGTTAAATTTAAAAACAGAAAATCATATTTTGAAGAAAAGTCTTTTGAAGTCGAATCTGATCGTAGATTTTTTGATTTATTATTAAATAAGTTTGACGATTTAGCTATGGACAATAGAACTATGCGAAAAGCATTTGATAATTATGAGGATTATGAGTTTATTTTTAGAACTTACAAAGATAGGTTAGTTTGTTTCACTCAGATAAACTCTACTTTTTTACCTCCTAATTTTGTTTTACATATGTCTAGAATGGTAGAACGATTAGACAGTTTGATTTTACAAATTAAGATTAAGGATAAACAGTTGGTTTTTAAAAATATCAAGGCGATTTTAAATCATTTAAATATTATTGACAAAGATCATTTTCAAATTATTTAATTTATTGTTTCTACTAGTATTTTTTTTCACATTACTGCGGCAGTTTATAAAATTCTATGAATTTTAAATATCGAAAAACACCTTGCATGAATCAGGTGTTTTTCTGCAATAACTCAGTAACTCACTTTGTTCGTTACTGAAAATATTGAGCTACGCTCAACAACATTGAACACTTATATGTTCAACTTATTTGCCAAGGCAGTAATGTTGTTGATGTATTTTGGATTTAGGGTGTTGCATATTCTTTTCCTTCCTCACCACCAATTAGTAATCCATTTCATAAGCATCTTTATAACTAATAATATTCGTCACGCTATTTTAATTACACAAACTATTTATAGTATTTCTAGTTCTGTAGATGACGTTTTAATTATTAATTTATTTTATTAATTTATTTTATTGTTTTATTTTATTATTTTATTATAAACAAGAAAAAAACAAAAAAGAGTTGGCTAAATGGGGTGAATTTAGTGGGGGCAAAAGAGAAAAGAGGTAGTGGGGAAAAGGAGGTAACTCTGTCTTCAAAAGGTGATGTTGGTAGTTTAAACCCGAGAGCAGAAGATTATGAATCTCGTGAACATACTGCTATTTCAGATGGTCAAAAACAAATTCCAAATTATCTTACTTCTAGACATAAAAGTTTTAAAGGTTCTTTTTGCGTTTTAACAGAGAGCAGATTTCATCCTGATTCTTATAAAGTAACTACTGAAGATGGTGCAGGCACAAAACTCTTTCTCGCTCAGTGGTTGAACAATTATCAAACTATTGGTTTTGATTTGGTTGCAATGAATGCTAATGATTATGCGATTATGGGGAAAGTTTGTCCAGATACAATTAATTTATATTTTGCCTGCCAGTCAAAAATTGAAGAGCACAAGATGGGTGAGATAATGAAGGGAATAGTAGGTGCTCTAAAAAAATGTGATGTTTCAGATATTCTTGATGATGCAGAAGTTATTAATTTTGGTAAACTCGAAACTGCAAGTCTTGATGAAATGATTACAGGACCTGTTCCACATTATGGTTTTGATATTGGTTGTGGCATGAATGGTTTCATAAAAAAAGATGACATGCCTCTTTGGATTCCTAAAAAGGGAGATATAATTGTGGGTTTTGAAAGTTCTGGTTTGCATTCTAATGGTTACACTGCGGCAAGACACACATTACTTACGCCAAATGTTGATCCGAGAAGCGAATGGAAGTCTCAGTACAGAGGAAAATATTCTTTGAGTGATTTAGTCCCTAATACAAATCAAACTATTGGTCAAGCTTTGCTAGAACCAACTTTAATTTATTCAAGAATGATTGCAGAGATTGCAGCAAATTCAAATTTTGTTTTTGGAGTAAATATTACAGGTAATGGTTTAAGAAACTTCAATAGATTCGGAAATGATGTCTCATTCATAATTGAAGATCCGTTCGAACCAAAACCTATTCATAATCTTGTAAAAGAAGAAGCAAATTACGATGTCAAAACTGCGTTTACAAAACTTAACATGGGCATGGGTTTTGCAATTGTGTTAAGAGATAATGGAGATGCAGCATTTGAAATTGCAAAAAAATATAACATAGCAGCAAAGAAAATTGGTTATGTTGGATTGGCAAGTAATGTTAATAAAACTATTCTGGTAAAAGATAATAAATCCTATGAGTTTGAAGGATATTAAGTAAGGTATCAATCAAGGTATGGGCGTATGGCAAATCGAATTGAAGTAAAATATAAATTAGGGATTGATTCTCGAGGAGAAGTTATAAAAAATAAATTAATTTCTTTAATGGAGGAAGGTGCAATTCCACAAGCAAACATTAATTCTGTTGATGTTGTTGATTCATACACTATAAATAAAAATGTTCCAAAAGAAACTCTAAAATTAATTGCAGAGTCTTTAACTAATCCGGTTTCTCAAATTTATCAAATAGATGATTCATTCAAAGAAAATTGTGATTTTGCTTTGGAGATTGGTTTCAAACCAGGTGTTACAGATAATGTTGCAACAACTGCAAGAAAAGGAATTGAAGCAAAATTAAATGAACTATTCGACACGAACGAATCTGTTCACTCAACGAGATATTTATTAATTAATGGACAAGAATTAAATCAAAATATTCTAAATTCTATTGGCAATATTTTAGCAAATCCTCTTATAGAAAATATTGTTGTAAAATCAGGAAATGATTTTTTGAATAATGGATTTTTGCCATATGTTCCTCAAGTTATTTTAGAAAATAAGCCAACTGCAATGGTTGTTCCAATAAGGGACATTTCTGAATCTGAACTTAAACTTATAGCAAAACAAGGAATTTTAGATCCAATCACAAAAATAAGGCGTGGACCTTTAGCATTAGATGTCGACGAAGGAATTCCTATTAAAATAATTCAACAACATTTTGAAAAACTAAAAAGAGATCCGACTGATGTTGAACTTGAATGTTTAGCACAAACTTGGTCTGAACATTGCAAACACACAATTTTTGCAGCAAATTTAGATGACGAATTATCAGCAACAGTTAATAATATTTACAAAACGTTTATTCGCGGAGCCACAAATAAAATAAGAACATCTTGGAAAAATAGACAAAAAGAGGATTATCTTCTTTCTGTTTTCAAAGATAATTCTGGGATTATTAAATTCAATGAGGAGTACGCAATTACTGTTAAAGTTGAAACTCATAATTCTCCGTCAGCTTTAGATCCTTATGGTGGTGCAATTACTGGGATTGTTGGAGTTGATCGTGATGCGGTAGGTGCAGGTCTTGGAGCTATGCCTTATAATCATAGATTCTTTTTTTGTTTTGCAGATCCAAAAAGTAAACGTCAACTTTTCAAAAATAAAAATCAAGAAAGTGGACTTCTTGAACAAAAAATTCTTAGTCCGAGAAGTATTATGGATGGTGTTATTGAAGGTGTTAAAGATGGAGGAAATAAATCAGGTATTCCAACGCCTCAAGGTAGTGCTTTTTTTCATGATTCATTTAGTGGCAAGCCTTTAGTTTTTGTCGGTGTTGATGGAATTCTTCCACTCAAATCTGCAAATCGGAATTCTTGGGAGAAAAAAGCAAAATCAGGAGATCTTGTGGTTATGCTTGGCGGTAGAGTCGGTCTTGATGGTATTCATGGTGCAACTTTTTCTAGTGAATCTATGGATTCAGGTTCACCTGCAAGTGCTGTGCAAATTGGAGATCCTATTACTCAGAAAAAATCAAGCGATGCAATTGTTAAAGAACTAAGAGATAAAAATCTATACACGTCAATTACTGATAATGGTGCAGGAGGTCTTTCTTGTTCTGTTTATGAAATGGCAAAGGAGTCTGGTGGAGCAAATATAGATTTAAACAAAGTACCTTTAAAATATCCTGGTATGCGTCCTGATCAAATTCTTATTTCTGAATCTCAAGAGCGTTTTACTTTTTCAGTTCCAAAAAACAAAATAGTCGAATTTATGAAAATTTCAAAAAAACATGATGTCGAGGCAACAGTTATTGGAGAATTTAATGATTCAAAAAAAGCAGTCGCATCATTCAATGGAGAACTAGTTCTCGACTTAGATCTTGATTTTTTTCATGATGGTCTTCCTCAGAGAAATTTAAAAACAACTTGGACACCTGATCTTTACAAACATGAAGAACCGTTTATTAAAGAACAAAATGATCTTACAAATACTCTTAATTCCATGCTTTCAAGATTAAACATTTGTAGTAAAGAATTTATTTATGAACAGTTTGATCATGAGGTTCAAGGAGGTTCTGTAATTAAGCCAATGGTTGGTAAAGGAAAAGTTGATTCTGATGCGACCATCACTCGACCAGTTTTGAGTTCTATGAAAGGAGTTGTGTCTACGCAATCTCTTTATCCAAGATATAGTCTTATTGATACATATCATATGGCTAGTTGTGCAATTGATACTGCGGTGAGAAATATGATTGCAGCAGGAGCTAAACTTGATAGAATGGTTTTGTTGGATAATTTTTGTTGGTGTTCCAGCGACGAGCCTGAGCGTCTTGGTCAATTAAAGAGAGCAGCAAAAGCATGTTTTGATTATGCAACTGTTTATCAAACGCCTTTTGTTTCTGGAAAAGATAGTATGTTTAATACATTCAAGGGATTCGATGAAAATGGAAATACTGTTAAAATTGATGCACTCCCTGCTCTTCTTATTTCTGGTCAAAGTATTATTCCTGATGTACGCAAATGTCAAACATTGGAGGCTAAAGTTCCTGGTGATTTGGTTTATATAATTAACAGTACAAAAAAAGAATTAGGGGGATCAGAGTATCACGCAATGATTGGAGAATCTGATCCTAATAGAAATCGCGAATTTGTTGGAGGAATTGTTCCATCAGTTAATGCTACTTTTGCACTGGAGGTTTATAGAACAGTGGAGAATATTATTGAATCTGGCCTGGTCGCTAGTTGCGCGTCTGTTGGTGTAGGGGGTATTGGAGTTACGTTAGCAAAAATTGCTATTGGAGGGCAATTGGGAATGCAAATAGAATTGGATAGTTTATTATGTTCTCCTGCAGCATATCTTGTTAAGCGCATAGATCATGTTTTATTTTCTGAGTCTCAAAGCAGATTTGTTGTGACTGTCGATCCTGAAAAAAAATATTTGTTCGAAAATAAGTTAAACAAAATTCCTTATGCATGTATTGGTTTTGTTTCAGAGAATAATTCATTCACTATTTCAAAAAGTGATAAGAAAATTATTGATTCATCAATAAATGATCTCTCTGAGGCTTATAAAAAAACATTGAGGGGTTATTAATTTGAGCGAATTCAAACCAAAAACTTTAATCATGAGCGGTTATGGTATTAACTGCGAGCGCGAAACAGCTCATGCTTTCGATCTCGTCGGTGCAAAAACTCAAATTGTTCATATTACTGATATTATCGAAAATAAATTTTTAATTGATGATTGTAACATTCTTGTTTTTCCTGGTGGTTTTAGTATGGGTGATGATACGGGTTCTGGTCTTGCTTATGCAAATATTGTTAGAGATAATCTTAGCGAACAAATAGAAAAATTCATAGAGCGAGATACTCTTGCAATTGGTATTTGTAATGGATTTCAAATTATGTCGCATCTTGGTTTTTTTCCTATAGGAGATAAAAATTATGGAACTTCAAAAACTGCACTCACGTTTAATTCATCTGCAAGATACAGAGATCTTTGGGTTTATCTTTCTAATAATCAAGAATATATCGAATCTGAAGATCAAGAATATGTTAAGTCTGAAGAATTAGGAACTGGTTGTGTTTGGACAAAAAACATTAGTAGACTTCACCTGCCTATAGCACATGGTGAAGGGAGATTTTATGCTCCCGAAAATATTATGGAGCAATTAAGAAGTTCAAATCAAATTGTTTTGAAATATATAAACAAGGATGGTTCAAAAGCAATAGGTGATGCAAATCCTAATGGTTCTCTTGACGACATTGCAGGTATTTGTGATCCTTCTGGAAGATTTTTTGGTTTAATGCCTCATCCAGAACGCGCAATTTATTCTGTTCAAAATGAATTTTTTACACTTGATAGAGAGTATAGATCTAGAATGGATATTGATATGCCTAAGTTTACAGATTGTTTAACTATTTTTGATAATGCAGTTAACTATTTTTGATATTGCATTTAATTATTTTAGTTAATGCATTTAATTATTTTTGATATTGCGGTTAATTATTTTAGTTAATAGCATAGTTAAGTTAAAAAAAGGTGATTTGATGAAGAAGGGAATTAAACAAGAAGAAAAAAAAGGGAAAAATATTCTAGTAGTTGGAAGTGGAGGACGAGAACATGTTTTGTGTTGGAAACTTTCTCAAAGTAAACATGTTGATAAAGTTTTTTGCGCACAGGGTAATGGAGGTACTAAATTAAACATAAACATTTCTCCAAATGATATTTCTGCATTAGTTAATTTTGCAAAAGATAATAACATTGATCAAACTTGGGTTGGTCCTGAAGATTCTTTAGTTAAAGGAATTGCTGATGCTTTTGAAATTGCAAATCTTAACATAATAGCGCCAAATAAACGTTCAGCAGTTTTAGAAGGGAGTAAAATTTTCGCAAGAGAGTTTATGAAAAAATATAATATTCCTATTCCTAATTTTGTTCCGTTCAAAAACAGTTCTGTAGATCTTGGCATAGAATATATCAATATTGTTGGAGCGCCTATTGTTGTTAAAGCAGATGGTCTTTGTGCGGGTAAAGGAGTTTATGTTTGTAATTCTAAATCTGAAGCAATTAAAGCAATTAAAAATTTAAAAAATAATTTTGGTTCTGCAGGTAATGATTATATTTTAGAAGAGTGTTTGGTTGGACCTGAAGTTAGTTTAACTTTAGTTACCGACGGTAAATCTTACAAAAAATTATCTTATTCTAGAGATCATAAAAGGAGATTCAATAATGATAAAGGTCCCAACACAGGGGGTATGGGTGCTTATGCTCCAACAAAACTTATAACAAAAGAACTTGATCAAATAATTGAAGATACTATTATTGAACCAACATTGGAAGGTTTACGAGCAGAGAATTTTGATTATAAAGGATTTTTATATATTGCACTTATGTTAACAGATGAAGGACCTAAGGTTCTCGAATATAATGTACGTTTAGGAGATCCAGAGACGCAAGTTATTGTTCCACTAAATAATAATGATTGGTATGAACTTGGCCAAGCAATTATCGAAAAAAAATTAGATGGATTTGAGTGGAGTAATAAACAGGCTCATGCTTGTTGTGTTGTTGCAGTTTCAAAGTTATATCCTGGAAAGTACAGGTCTGGTTGTAAGATTTTGGGTTTAAAACAGTTAACTGAGATTTCTGAATTAAATGGATTTTATGCGTTTCATGCAGGCACTAAAAAAGATGAATCAATCGTCAGAACTGCAGGGGGGAGAGTGTTAGGAATTACTGCTCTTGGCACAGATCATTTGGATGCAGTTGATAGAGCATACAGTGCTATTAAAATCATAAAGTTTGATAATAGTGCATATCGTACAGATATAGGTAAAAATAACTTCGAAAATGAATAAACTTAACAATAAATTAAAACTTGCAGTTGGAGCTTCAGGTAGTGGAACTTGTTTGCAAAGTGTTATCGATAACAGTTTCAAACCTGATTTTGATTTTGAAGTGGTTTGTGTTTTTAGCGACGAGCCAGAATGTTTTGCATTAGGGCGTGCAAAAAATCATAACATTCCAACACTTTCAGTTCCAGTTCAAAAAATTACAAGTTCAAATTTAGAAAGCACAAAAAGAAAAGAACGTAAACTACTCGAAAGAATTCTTCAGGAAGAGAGACTGCTTAAAGGTTACAATAATCAGAAAGGACTTTTAGAATACAATCCTGATTATGTTGTTTTATTAGGATATGAAAGAATCATCACAGGCCATTTCCTGTCTAAATTTCCAAATCGTGTTCTAAATACTCACCCTGCACCCTTAGAATTTCAAGGGATTGGAGGTTATGATTGGGCATTAGGTTATCACAAAGATGCAGTGAGAAGAAATGACTGGACTTGTGTAACATTTCATTTTGTCAACGATAAAGTAGATCACGGTCCTGTGATTTGTCAAACTCCAATGAAAATAACTCTTGATGACGACTCAGATTCATTAAGTGATAGAGGCAAGAACTTAGAATATGATCAAATTTCAACCTGTCTTCAATGGTTCGCAGAAGGTAAAGTGATTTTTAATAATGATTCTGAAGTTGAAATTAATTTAGAAAAAATGCAAAGAAACAAAATCGATTATATGTTAAATGTATTTGAAGGAGAAGATAAATCAAAGAAGTATGAGTTTATTCTTTCATTTGATGAATTTTATGATGAGATCAAAATAAAAAAAGAGGGTAACATAATAAATCCTAACTTGTGCGGTTATTACATCCCAAAAAACACGCCAAACAGTTTAGAATTTACTTACTTGTATAGAGGAATTTCAAAACTAAGAAATCGAGGTTTTGATATTAATTTTAATTTTCATGGACTAAACATCCATCCGGTTTATATGAAAAAAAATTTTAATGAAGAGGGCGTATAAACAATGTCTATTCGTCGTGTAGAACAAATTGATGATTTGGTAAAAATAAAAAATGTAGTGATTAGTGTGTCTGATAAATCAGGTTTAGACCAGCTCATCCATGATTTAATTAAAATTATTCCTGGTGTGAATATTTATTCTACTGGCGGAACTTACAAAAAGATAACTGAGATTTTAGGAGAAAATTCATTTAAAAATTTGAGCGATGTAAAATCATATACTGATATGCCTCCAACAGAAGGGGGTCTTGTTAAAACCTTGCACCATAAACTTTTTTTAGGTTACTTAACTGAAACTTATTCGCAAGCACACCAAGATGATCTTAGACGAGAAAATGCAGAACCTATTGATCTTGTTGTGTGCAATCTTTATCCTTTTTCTCAGGTTATTTCAAATAAATCTGGTAAAGATCCTGTTCATTTTGAAGATGCGCGAGGTAATATTGATATTGGTGGTCCGAGCATGGTTAGAGCTGCTGCAAAAAACTTTTTAAGAGTTGGAGTTGTTGTTAATCCTGCAGATTATCCTTTTTTAATAGATAAATTAAAACAAACTAAAGGACATACAAATCTTAAATTTAGATTATATTGTGCACAGCAAGCATTTATTCATACTGCGCAATATGATTCTTTGATTGCAAATTATTTTATTACGAGAACAGTGAAAGATATTAGTTTTGCATATCCAACAATACTTAATAAACTGGGTGAATAAATTGAAAAATGATAAACAAAATTTGAAAAATAGTTCAAAATCTAAACTCCAAACAATATACAAGACAATAAATGACGATCCTTTTCCTAGATTTATTCGTCAAACTTTTTTTGATGCAATAGACGAGTCCACTGGAAATATTATTGATGGTCAATCTTTGTTATATGCAAAAACCGAGTGGGGCATCTTAAATAAAGATTCAGGATTATATGAAAAAAAAGGTTTGCGTTATGGTGAAAATCCAGATCAGCCCGCAGCACTGTATAGATTAATTAATGGAAATCTTCTTATTGGTGATATAGAGATTATTTCTCCTGATAATTATTTGGTTTCATTTCCTGAATTAGTTCAATCAGGCAAACATCCTGGCAAAATTAATTTGACTGATGTTGATTCTGCTTTAAACATTTTAAAATATTTAGGAGCCAGACCAAGTTGTGTTATTGTTAAGCATAATAATCCTTGTGGTGTGTCAAGAAAAGATTCTCTCGTCAAAGCATATCAGACTGCAAACCTTGCAGATCGTGTTGCTGCTTTTGGTGGCGCAGTTGTTTTTAATCAATCTATTGATAAAATTACTGCAGAGTCTATTTGTGATAATTATGCAGAGGTTATTGCAGCTCCTGAGTTTGAAGATGGCGTTTTGGACTTGTTTGAAAAAAAGAAAAATTTGAGAATTATTAAAATAAAGAACATAAATCGTCTTCAGGATTTTGTTAATTCTAATTATTTAGAATTTAAATCATTATCTGATGGGGGTATGGTTCTACAGCTTAATCAGAAGTTAAATAATTCTTTTGAAAATTTAGTTCCTGCACATCATACGTATAGAAAACAAAAATACAAATCAGCATCTAATTTTTCTACAGATCTAAAACCTGATGTTGAGTTTGGTTTAGCAGTAGAGTATGGAGTTACGTCAAATTCAATTATTTTTGTAAAAGACGAAACTACTGTGGCTATTGGTACGGGCGAGCAGGATCGTGTTGGTGTTGCAAAGATTGCAGTTGCAAAAGCATATGATAAAGCAAAAGATCGTGCTGCTTGGTTAAAATATAAAATACCCTACGCAGATATCACAACAAGTCAAGCAGAATTAATTAATTCAGAAGTTTCAAAAAATTGTGCAGGTCTTGATTGTAGTATTATGATTTCAGATGGTTTTTTTCCATTTCCCGACGGTGTAGAGGTAGGACTTGCACAGGGAATAGCAGGAGTTGTTCAACCTGGCGGAAGTATTAATGATTATCAAGTAATTGAGGCTTGCAATAAAGTGCATGTTCCGATGTTATTTACAGGTCAAAGATTATTCAAACATTAAGATAAATAAACTGAGGTATCCAAAATGCAAAACATAAACGATATTTATGTCGAACCATTGGTCGGAAGATATACTAGCAAAAGAATGCAAGAACTTTTCTCTAATCAGACAAAGTTTTCTTTATGGAGAGAATGTTGGGTTGCTTTAGCACAGGCTCAAAATGAAATGGGTCTTAAAGATAGTGAAGATAATCTTATTGTAACTGAAAGTCAAGTTTATGATCTTAGTCAATTTGTAGATAATATTAATTTTGATGTTGCAAAGCAAAAAGAAAATGAAATAAGGCATGATGTTATGGCGCATGTTTATGCTTTTGGACAACAATGTCCTAATGCAGAACCAATTATTCATCTTGGTGCTACTAGTTGTTTTGTTACTTGTAATTCTGAACTTCTTCAAATAAAAAAAGGAGTAAATTATATTCGAGAAGGTCTTGTTTCTGTAATTTCTAATTTAAGAAATTTTGCATTCGAGCATAAAGATTTAGTAACTTTAGGTTATACTCATTACCAACCTGCGCAACCAACAACAGTTGGAAAAAGACACACATTATATATTCAGGATTTATTAACAGACTTGGAGTATCTTGATTTTTTTGAAAATAATGTACTCGACGCAAGAGGTGTTAAAGGAACTACTGGAACTCAGGCATCCTATCTAAAATTATTCAAAAATAATTATGATAAAGTTCAACAGCTCGACGATATTGTTTCAAAAAAGTTAGGTTTTAATTCGTCTTTTCCAGTTACTGGACAAACATATCCTAGAAAATTAGATACAAAACTTGCAGAAACATTAACAGGTATTGCTATTTCTGCACATAAGTTTGCAGTGGATATGAGACTCATGTCTAATCTTAAAATTCAAGAAGAACCTTTTGCTCAAAATCAAACCGGAAGTAGTGCAATGCCTTACAAACGAAATCCTATGCGTAGTGAGCGTATGACTTCTCTTGCAAGATTCTTACTCACAAAGCCACTTAATTTTTATCAAACTGCAGCAAACCAGTGGTTTGAAAGAACACTTGATGATTCTGCTATTCGTAGAATTGATATTCCTCAATCATTTCTTTGTTGTGACTCTGTTTTGAAACTTTATGAAAACATCACTTCAGATATGGTTGTTTATAAAAATTCAATTGCACGTTATCTAAATGCAGAACTTCCTTTTATGGCTTCAGAAGATATTATTATGGAGTGTGTTGATAGAGGAGAAAGCAGACAAAATATTCATGAACTTGTTAAAACGCATGCTGTTGCTGCAGGCAAGGTTGTTAAAAATTCAGGAGGAGATAATGATTTATTATTCAGAATTGCTGATGATGAATCTATTCCTTTAGAGTTAGATGAATTGAATGAAATGATTTCAAGTCCTTGGAAGTTTGCAGGTTGTGCTCCTGAGCAGACAGAGGATTTTATAACTCGCGTTGTCGATCCTGTTTTAAAAAAATATGCCGGACTTATTGGAAAGTCTGATTCAGAAATTAATGTTTAAATTGAGGTGATTTGAATTACAAAAAATTTTGGAAAATATTTATTTGTTGGTCGAGGATCAACAAGTGACGACGAGGTTTTATTTAGAAAATATGCTAAACTAGGAGGTCAGAATTTTCAAGATTATTTTAGACAAAAAGATATTTCTTTAGGCAAACCTTTGTTAACTTCAATTCATAGAACGCCCCAAAGAACTCTTGATATTGCAGATCAGCTTTCTGCTTTTATTGATAATGTATATTATTCTGACAATAATGCGGGTTTTTGTTGTGTTTGGGTTGGTGGTATGAGTTTTCAACTTCCTGCAGTTGTTGCAGCTTATCTTCCTCACACACCTATGATTGCAGTTCCATTAAGCGCTAATGTTATTGGAGGCGGTTTAGATGCATTTATTTCAAATTCAAATCTTCCGCCAGGAATTCCTGTTGGTGTTGTGGCCCCACATTCAGATAAAAAGAATTCTTTACCAGATGCTTTTTTAATTTCTGAAAAGATTGTGAATAATTATTTTGATTATGTTGTTTTAATTCCTAAAGATTATTCTTGTGATTATTTTGATAAGGCAAAGAGTTTGTTAGATTCTTTAGAGGTTCCATATAAAATAAAAGAACCAGAAGAAGATAAAGCTGAACTTTGTATTAATATTTTTGATAATTTTATTGACGCAACTAAATTTGATTTTTTTGATGGTGTTTGTTTATCTTGTGCAAATCCAACATCAAAATATGCAGATATCACTTTGGATGGAATATTGAATTCAATCAGCAAGTGTAATAATTCATTGTATTTTACTCGTCCTGAAAACGCAGCTATTTTTGCAGCACAGATTTTATCTGCTAGCAGAAAGGGTTTAAGGAAGAACTTGGTCGAATATAAACGCGATGCAAAAATTAAGTATGGAGATAATCCTAAAATAAATGATGCTTTTTTTAGCAGGTAATTATTATAAAATAAAGGTGATATTAAATGGTAGAAACAATAACTAAATTATCTGAATTGACAAAAATTATAAGAAATGATTTGAATAACAATTTTTTATTTAGAGAATTTGATATTCCTCAATATGCATTCAGATCAGATATTGTTCCTCATTCTGGAAAGGTTGCAGATAGTAATATTTTTGATTTGTACAGATTAATGGCGAGAACTGATAGAATTTCTACTCATGATTGTGTTCATCACAGTTTAATTCCAAATAAAGGTCTTGTAACAACTGCTCTTAATAATTTTTTTATGGATCTTTGCAAAGATGTTGTCGCATCTCAAACTATTGATTCAAGTATTGATCCTAATTTTACTTATGCAGTTAATTGCAAGGTTTTTCCTGTCGAGTTTGTAATCCGACGTCATTTAACAGGTAGTGGTTGGAAAGATTTTAAATCAAAAGTTGATGGTGCTCAAGAATGGTCATCTGAACTCAATTGTTTTACAAAAGGATATGGAATTAACATAACTCCTGATATGTTCGAAGATGAATTAATACAAACGGGGGGACGATTAACTAGTTTATTATTTACTCCGACGACAAAAGCAGAATCGGGTCATGATCTTCCTATACCTTATGATGTTGCAGCAGAATTAGTTGGTGGAGAATCTATCCTGGATAACCTTGTAAATATTTGTTTTGGTTTATTTAGAAAGTCTGAGGATTTTTTAGCAGAGCGTGGTTTGCTTTTAGTTGATACAAAATTCGAATTAGGTGTTGACAGATATGATTTTAAAAATATGGATTCATCAATTAATAATTTTAGTGCTACAGACGATTCAAAAAAGTTTTACACAATTGAAAATAAGCTTGTGCGTGTTGTTGATGAAATGATTACTGCAGATTCAAGTAGAATTTGGAAAGCAGACGATTATGAAGAATATAGGGGGGGTAGAGTAGATAATATTCCTAGTGCTTTTGATAAACAATTTATTCGAGATTATGTTGAAAAAATAGGCAGGGCAGGAAAACCTGTTAAATTTCCTGATGAGCTTGTTATTGATGCAGCAGTTCTTTACGCATCTGCATATGAACTTATGACTGGAAAACATTTTGTTGAATTGAGAGCTCTTGCAAATACAAAAGAGAATCAATCAATTAATGATCGTATTGTTGATAATTTGATTAAAGTATCTGAGAAATATGATTTTAAATTTAGAGATTATTAAAAAGTTAAACAGTTAAAAATTAAAATTAATAATTGATTAAACTGAATGAAAAATTAAATCAAATAAACAGTTGAATCAGGTAAATTAAACTCAATAGAAGATTAAATGGAGGATGGGAAATGAAAAAAGTTTTGAAAAACATTTTATTATCAGTTTTTATTTTGTTGTTAACAATGTGTATGTTATTAGTTGTGGGCTGTACAACTTCTAAGATTAATCCTGCAGTTAATCAAGATCCTTTAATTGGTGCAATGGATCTTGTAGATCTCGAATCTCCGCTACCTCAATCAGATGATTTAGATAGTAAAGAAAAAACAAAACTCGTTGATGGAGTGATTTCAGATAATTCAAAAGAAAATTCTAACTCTGTAGATTCATCGTCGAAGCTAGATAAAAAAGTTTATTTGGATAAAAAGATTCAATCGCTTCAAGAAGCAACCAGTAAAGTCAAGTCTTATTATTTTTATTACACTGGAGAAACATTAGGGAATGATGTTGATACTAAATCTAAGATGAGTCATTTTTATGTTTATGGAAATGCGGTTAGAATTGAGATTCCTTATGAACAAAATTATTTTCCCGAAGATGTTTTTGATGTAGTTTATTTAGATAAAGCTAATAAAAAAGCTTATGCTTGGTGTGAAGATTTAGATTATTGTGCTAAGATGGATGAGTTAAAAGAAATTAGTTATTATAATTATAATGTTGAACTTCCAGTCGAAATTACTCAAAATTTGAAATGCGGCACTGTTATAGGTAAACAACAAATTGAGATGTCAAAAGAGGCTTTGATTGTCGAATGTGATTTTGGAGATTATAAATTGAGGTATTGGTTGTATGATTATAATGGAGCAGTTCTTAGAAAAGAATATGTGTTTGAAGATGGTATGAAGACTATTTTTGATTTTGATAATATGGTATTTAATAATTTAAAGAAAGAAAAAGTTTTTCCGCATTTAGATATTCGTCCAGAAGGTTTTGCAGAATATTCTGAACCTGTAGTTCAATCTATTGAAGATAAACAGCAAGAAGCAGTTAATGAGCTAGCAAATGAACAATTAGATTCTGAGAAAATTGATGAAAATAATAAAGTTAGTCAGAGTATTACTACTGTAAAAGATGTTGAGAATTGTAAATCTGTTGAGGGTCAAATGAGCATAACTCAAGATACTGTTCTTTGTCCAGGAGAGTATGTTCTTCGTCAAGGAATTATTATTTCAGAATCAGATATTACATTAGATTGTAATGGTGCAGTTTTAATGGGGAGTCCTCATGACTATCTTACTGCAGATATTATTGGTATTGGTATGCGTTCTGATGCTAGAAATGTTAATATTGTTAATTGTGTTGTAAAAAACTTTGGTATTGGAGTAAAAATTTCAACAGACTCAAATTTGTTAACACATAATACTATTACTGAAAATACAGTGGGGATTTTAATGGAACAAATTGATTACCCTTATTATCATGAGTTTATAGTCGATGAAAATATATTGAGTGAGAATAATATTTTCAATAATACTAGAGAACTTGGAAAAAGTGGCCAGTCATTTGATATTATTGCAGATACTTTGCGTGATGTTATTGCTAACCAAAACTATTGGGGTAATACTGATTGTAATAAGTTAAAAAAGATTTATGATAATCATGCAGTTATTAGAGATAATTATCAAAAAGGAACTTTCAAACATATAATCACAAACACAATATTGACAGAGCAGTTTGAAAACCCTACTTCAAAGATAATTAAGTGTGAATAAAAAAACAAAAAATAATCAAACATAATAGATAATAAAAAAAATAAAAATATCAAAGAATTAATGACAAAGAATCAATGACAAAGAATCAATGACAAAGAACAAATAACAAAGAAAAAATAATAGGTGATTAAATGAAAACAAAAAGAGGTCATATTTTATTACATGGAACATTTTATGGCGACGAGGCAAAGTCTAAAGTAATTGAAGAAATTTTAAACGTTTCTAATCATATAGGTTGTGTTGTTCGTTATCAAGGTGGAGATAATGCAGGTCATACTCAATGGGTTAAAGTTGGCGAATCAAGAACTCCAGATCCTAATCTTCCTGAGGGTTTAGAAGTTAACAACATTAATGAAATTGATGTAAAGCAGTTTAGTAAAGATGATGGAGTTTATTACGCGACTTTTGTTAAAAAAGTTATGCACAATCTTTGTTCTGGTGTTACGGTTCCAGGTGTTAAAAACTTAGCAGGTCCTGGAATGACTCTGAATGGAGAGCGTCTTTTAGAAGAAATGGGAGATATGAAATTCTTTCTAACAGAGGATAATTTCAAAATTTCTGATAATGCTATTGTTAATTTATCTATGTATTCAGATCTTGAAAATTTATTGACTGATAAGAGTGTTGGAACAACTAACAAGGCAATTGGTATTGCATATTCTATGAAGTATCTTCGTTTTGGGATTAAGTTTGGTGATTTTGTAGATTCTAATGAGTCTATGAATATAAAACCTGCTTTGGAAAAATTAAATTCTGCTTGTGATAAATTTATTAATCCTTTGTTTAAGCATTATGGTTTACAAGAGTTAAATCCTAGCAAAATTATAGCTCAAGAAGCAGAAATTATTGAACAGTTTAAAGATAGGATTGTCGACGCTGAAGAATATTTGGATAATATAATTAACGTCGAGAAAAGAGCAATTTTGGCAGAAGGTGCGCAAGGGTCAAGACTTGATATAGATATTGGCGAATATCCTAATATTACTTGTTCAAATACAGGTCTTGCAGGCGCTTATAGTGGCATGGGTCTTGGTGTAAAATTCGATCGTATTATCGGAATTGTAAAAGCACCTATTTCTTCTAAAGTTGGTGGTGGAATTTTCCCAACTGAGTTTTGCGATCCTGAACTTTTTAAAGATAATCTTGAGGGCGAAGAATTAATAACTTCTGATTTATTAAAGCGCGCATTAGCAGACGATCCTCTTGCACTTTCAACTTATTTTAGAGTTAAAGCTGCAGAGTATGGAGCAACAACTGGAAGACCTCGGCGTGTTGGTTGGGTGGATGCAGTCATGCTTCGCCAAGCCATGCGTTGGAACTTGACAACTGAGCTTGCAGTTACTAAGTTTGATGTTGTTGATGATTGGGATGGAGAGCTGAAAATTGCAACTGAGTATGATGTTGATGGAAAAAGAACAAATTATGTTCCTACAAGACCAGACACGTTAAGAATTGTTAAACCTATTTATGGTTACAGTGTTCCTGGTTGGGCACATCAAGACAAAGTTAGAGGCGCAACTAGTATGGATCAAATTCCGGTGAATGCAATGAATTATTTATTAACATTACAAAATGAATTATTAGTTCCAGTTAGAACAATAACAACAGGACCTAATAGTGGAGAAGTTATTCATAATGTTGATTTAGAAAATTAATTTTTTTATTTTTTTAAAATTGTTATTCTATTAAATATTTTATTAAACTTAGAACTGTATTATAGTTAAATCTTTTGCAGTTTTTATTTCTTTTTGTGGATCTTTCATTAATGCTACAAATACTCCTTTCATGTTTCCCTTATCTATATATTTTTCTGATGTAAAAATTGTAAGAACTCTATTATTAAAGCAATATCCTTTTGCCAAAGCGTCATGTCCTCGTAATAAAACATTTTTTTCTAATAGTTTCATTTTTTCTTCAAAATATTTCTCATTAATAATTATTCCTTTACTTCCAGTTCGGGAGCGTTGTTCATTGGGGATAAATCCTGCTTCTCCCATCCCATATTTTTCTTCATGATCTAAGTCACTCCAAAGAAGATCATCTATTAGTTTATTATCTTTTGAATCAACAATTCCTTTTGGTAAGTTAACAAGATCATCAATTGATTTAATTTGAGGAATTGCCCCATGTAGTCCAATAATTCCATTTTTTGTTGTTGCAACATAAGGCATGCTGCTAAATGTCATATCGTATACGCTGGAAATTGGCAGCACGTAATCTTTCTCAAATTTTGCTAAGCTAACATAAAATTCTGGCGGCCATGTTAGTGGTATTGATGCAACATCATGATTGCCTCTAAGAAGAATTATGTCTCGGGGATTTTCAATCTTTTTTTGTAATAGGTAAGAAATATTTTTGATTGAGCCATTTTCTTTTGGTGCTCGATCAATGTAATCTCCAAGAAATACTAGTAAATGCGAACCTGAAAACATATTATATACTTTTTCTGTTGTTTCAAAGTCTCCATGTGTATCGCCTACAAATGCGATTGGTTTATTTAATGGTAATTCAATTAGACTTGGTTCAGTTTCAAAAATAGTTGATGCTTTTTTAATAAAATCTAAATATTGCTCTGGCTCATTATATCCGGGAATGTCTGGTAAAAATCTATTCATTTCAAAATATTTAACCTATTAGGGTTTATATTTTTTATTGTGCTATAACCTATTTATTTTAAATTTATGTTTGTGTTTAAACACTTCAAGCCATTCAAACAGTAGTTTAAATAAGGTACATACTTTACATACTCTTGTTTTAAATATTTGATTTGTATAATATGTACTGAGAGGTAAATAATAATTAGGAGGGTGTGAAAATGAAAAATCAGAATAGCGAAAGCTACGACAATAGAAAAAGACAGGCAGAAACTATGTATGCAAATGCTGTTTTTGCTGTAAAAAATTATCGATTTGAACAAGCCATAGATTTTGGAAAACAAGCAGTTGAATTTTATGAAAAATTAAATATTCAAACATTAGAAGATGCAATCGCAACACAAATAAGCATAAATAATGTGCCAATACCTGAACTAATGCATGAAGGCGTAGTCAAAGCAAGATTAAAAGTGCATGGTTTAAATTTGGATTAATTAATTTAATTAAATCAAGAAGAAGATAATAGTATTAAAATATAACAGGTAATTATAAAAATAAAAAAATAAGAAATATAATAAATATTTTATTCTCTTAAATAAAAATCTAATTTTCTTTTTCTTGGTTCTATTCCTTCATTTAAAAAATGACTTGAGTGTCGTTTTAGAACATAGAGTCGTTTCATGAATTGGTGTTGTTGTTCTTCAGATTCAAATCCGCAGTATCTTTGTTCGATATCCTGTCCTAGTTCATTTGCAATTATTGCATCTCCCCACAGTCCTGCAAGTCGTAGTATTGTTGATTTCATTTTAAATCTGTAATATTGCGCATCTCCAACATAAGGTCTAGTGTTTGTTGTTACAAATTCTGTTGCAGGTAAGTTTTTAAATATTCTTTCTTGTATTCCTTGATGCGCATCTCCGCCTAGCCATGCATGAGTAAAATATATAAATCTAGCTTCAGGTATTCCAAAACTTTTTCCTGTTTCTGAACATAAGTTTCCTGCATTAGACCAATTTACTGCTTTGAACATTGTTCCTCCTGTGTCAAGTCCATCATCATCAAAGGATTCTAATTTACCGTCAAGTGTGGTGAAATTATCAGATACAGAGTCTATAGATACTTCTACTTTTTTTGGATCATTTTTTGCAGTTCTTGCTTTGTTACAGTATACTCTGCTTACATTTGGTAAAAACAAAGCAGCATACAATAGATCTATGAATTCTCTGTTTCCTTTATCCATTGCTTTTAATACAAATTTTGCTCCTTTATCTGCTAAGTACCCATTTCTAATTAAAGAACTTTGGTGCAAGATATAATCTGCAAGTATTGCGTGGGGACTTATTGATTTTATTACAGATTCTCCAATTTTTTGTATTTCTTTATTATTTGCATCAAAAGGTATTTCTTTATTATTAGAATCAAATTTCATTTCTTCAGGAATTAGTCCGTATGATTGTGCAAAGAATGCTGCGATTCTTGGTGAATGAATATGGGTTGTGATTACTTGATCTATTCCTGCGGCTTTGAAAGTATCTGCGTGGAGTCTTACTGTGTTTGGTTCTCCTTCTGCTTTTGCATCTTCCTCTGAACCTCGGTCTTGTCGTGCGTGTGGTAAATCTGTCGAGAGTAACACGACTTTTTTTGCTCCTGCTTCTTTCGCAGCTCTTGCTGTTATACATGCTTTGTATATTATTGACTCTGGTTTTGTATACGGTCCAGGCATTAGAAGAATATAGACTGATTCATCTTTTACTTTTTTTTTGAATTTTGGGCAGAATTCTCCTACACTAAATTTTCTAGGATCCATGTATGCATCAACTAGTTCTGGAGATCTTATTCCCGTACATCGTTCTGAAATTTTTGTTGCAAGTTCAATGTGAGTCAGGGATATTGGTACTGGATTAATTTTAGAAATAACATCATCGATTACGCTTTGACTTTCTTTTCGCATTTAACCACCCTTGTTTTCATTCAATAATTATGTTTAGTATTTCTCATATTTACTAATTATGCTTAGTTGTGTTTATTATTGGTTAATTAGTTATAATTACTTGTTGTGTCAAGTTAATCAACATACTTATTTAAACTTATTTAGTCACAAAAGGGTTAGTACTCTGCAGCGTTGGGGTTTATCAGTTCTTGTTGTATTTGTGAATAAAGAGGGTGTTTTGATTTTTCCATTGCCTCTTTTGCAGTTGTTGCAAATTTAGGTGTTTTAGGATTCCAACCCATAAATCCGCCGTGTGTAAGATAATCTGCAAATCTTCCAAAATGGGTTGAATTTATAGTATATTCTCCTACTTGTATAGAATTTCCGCTGTCTGAAATAATAACATCAAGCATTGTTCCTTGAGTGTAAAGTTGCAGTTCTTCTTTTTGTGAGATACTTGTTTCGTCTGCTACATATTTGTCAAGTACAGAATTGTTAATAGGTCCTTCACTTTCTTGTTCTTCATGAACTAGTTTTAAAAGTCCGAGCGTGTATTTAATATCTTTTTTCCAAAACAAGGATTCATCAAATGATAGTATTTTTGTTTCGCATAAATCTTTATTTTCTGCAATGTGTTGAATTAATTCACAAAGATGTTTTGTTGTAAAACAGTATTCTCCTAATCTAGAAAATTGTGTGAATGTAGCACAAAATCCTGAACTTACTTCTCCATGAGTTTCAGTTACTAATATTAAAGTCATTTTTTTAACCTCGCTTAATTTTTTGTTTTTTTATTTTCACATATTCACTCTCTTTTAATTTTTTCTTAATTTGGTCTTTCTAGCTCTAGTTTATTTTCAATATTAAAATAAATTGAAAATCGATCTTCTATTGAAAACTCAGGGTTTTGTTTAAGAAATTTTTTGAGTTTACATAAAAGTTTCATTCTGTGTGTTAATTCGTCTATTGCGGTATTGTCTACTTTATTGTTTTTTACAGGAACTGCTCTAAGCCAGTTGAATCTTTCAGAAGGATCATAGTCAGGAACAGAATTTTGTATTTCAATAATTATTCTTTCATATCTGTTTCTATAATTATCTAGTTTTGATGCATAGCATGCGGCTATAAAATAGTAATCTGCCCATAAATTAGAATTTGGTTTTTCTATTTTTGCTTGTTCTCCGTCATAAATTAATCCTGGAATAATGCTGTTTTCTTTTCCAAGATTGATTAATAATCCATCACTTATAGCATAACTTGCTGATTTTTTGAATGCATTTAGTTTTTCAACTAATCCCATAATTTCTCGCCCCCAACTAGTTCACTCAACTTTTTATTTGAATATTTGTAATAGAAAATTTTTCAAAGTTCTCAGTGGTGTTCACTTCTTTTTCATTCTAGGATATGTTCCGCGTTCCATAAATACTCTTGTAGTTTTTACTGCAAGTCCTTTATTTTTTTTCTTCATCTGTGCAGAAATCATTCTTGCTTCTCCAATTAAAACAAGCTCATTTTTTAGTGTCATTACTGCAACCACTTCACCTTCTTGTATATCGCTTTCTATTTTGGATATTCCTGGAACATGAAGATCTGCTCCATGGCATAATGTGTCGACAGTTGTATCAAATATCCATACTTTTGGAAGGTGATCTGTTCCTGATTCTAATGGTAGAATTATTTGGCGTAGCCATTTATCATTTCCATCTTCTTTGTAAAACGAATTGGCATCATGAATATCAATTAAGTTTGTTACATTTGTTTCATTAAATGGTCCTGCTTTTGATCGTCTAAGTTCTGCCATGTGTGCGCCAGTTCCAAGTTCTTTTCCAATGTCTGAACAAAGTTTTCTTATGTACGTGCCTGCTTGACAACCAACTGTAAAAAGAACATCTTTTCCATTAATTTCAAGAATATCAATATAATATATTTTTCGATACCGCCATTGTCTTTTTACTGCAGATTTGATTGGAGGTAATTGCTTTATTTTTCCTATGAATTTTTTAAACATTATTTCTTTTATTTTTTTTGGTTCAACATCTTTGTGTATGTGCATTAAACATACATATTCTTTTCCTGCATTCAACAAAGCCAATACAATTTTTGTTGACTTTTCAAGTGCTACTGGAAGTACGCCTGTAACTTTTGGATCGAGTGTTCCGCTATGTCCACTTTTTTTTAGTTTGAATATTTTTTGTATATAGCTGCTTATTTGGTGTGATGTTGGTCCTTTGTTTTTATCTACATTTATTATTCCTGTTCTAATTAGTTCTTCAGTAGTTCGATCTTCAGGTTTGCATCCAAATTTTGGATCTGTTATAGCTTCTTTTCTAATTAGAACTGTTCGTTTTATACGTTCAAAAGGTAATAAGCATTCATTATTTTCATTTAGGCATTCATAATCTAGCGCATTTTCAGAACTAGCATTAGTTTCATTGTTTACATTTGTATTATTTTCAGGATTACTTGATTGATTTTGAGCTTCTTTTGTATCTTCAGTCATATATTAGCAGAAATTAGACCTGATTTATAATGGTTTTTATTCTATACGTATTATTTAATTAAAGATTAATAATTTAAGAATTAATAAAATTTTTATTCGGTTTTAGGAGCAGGTGCTTCTTTTTTCTCTTCAACTTTCTTTTCTTCTGCAGGTTTAACTTCTTCTTTAGTTTCTTTCACTTCTTCCTTTTTTTCTTCTACTTTCGTTTCTGTTTTAGGTTCAGCTGGTTTTTCTGTTTCTACTTTTGGTTCAGTCTCTTTTGCTTCGTCCTTAACTTCTTCCTTTTTTTCTACAGTCTCTGTTTTCTCTACTTTTTTTTCAGTATCCTTTTTCTTAGGTTTGTCGTCTTTTATTCCTGCTTTTTCTTTTACTCGGTCCATTAGTCCGCTAGATTTTTCTTCTTTTACTTTTTTCTCAAATTTGTGTCCTACAAGTTCTACTCTAACTTCGCCTTCTTTATTTCGAACAGCAAGAACTTTTACATGATGCGGTGGACTTTGCATTCCTTTTGACCAAATATTCTCATTTAATTTAGGACCTAGAAGTATATTATCTGATTTCATGTGTTTTTTAATAAAATCTTGTACTGCATGAATAGCTCTTTTTGCTCGTCTACCTCGAGAAGCTTTAGACCATTCCTTTCGTAAAGGAATATTATATTCGTGTTCAATTGCGTCTGCCATTTTTTAATTTTAAGCTTTAGTATTAGTTCTTCGCCAGTTTCTTTTAATTACTGTGTGTCTTCCCGGATGAACTCGTCTTCCAACTCCGAATTTTTTAGGTACTGTCCAAAATGGTGCCCATCTTGTTCGTCTACCTAGTTTGATTAGTCTTTTTTTCCGACTTAAATGTTTGAATCGTGCCATTTTTCTAAGTATATTTATTCAGCTTTAGGTTTAGCTTTTTTTGAGTTGTATATTTTTACTGCTGCTTTGTCCATCATTGAAATAGCTGCAGGTGTTGCAATTCTTCCTTTATGAACTCCTTTTTCTACTTGTTTTAATAGTCCTGCTTTTTCTAATTGCTGTAGAACTTTTCGGATTATGTTTCCTCCTGCGCGATAGAACTTTTCTGGTTTGTGTCCTCTATTTTTGATTCCACCATATTTAGTTCTTAATTTAGAAACTCCTACTGGACCTAGTAATCGTACACTTCTTAGAATTGCTGCACTTCGAACATACCGCCAATCTGCTCTTACAGGAGGCCTTTCTCTATTTATTCCTGTTTTTACTAGTGGCGCCCATGCAGGCGGTTGAATATCAGATACCTTTTGTAGCTCTTTTGCTACTGCTTCTATAAGTTCGTTTGGATTAACGTCAAAAATTGTAGGCATTTTATTTCCTCATTGATTTCATATTAACATGATATGCGCCATAAATAGGCTTTTTATGTTTTTAGCAAGACTTTTCAGCCTTTATTTGGCGTATCGCACGCGATAAGCACCTTAAGAATCCCAAAACATCCATTTCGGAACTTTCTATTAATTACAATAGAATAAGTGATGGTTTAAAAAGCTGTTGGTTTTTAGTTATTATTTGTATGCTTCATCGTGATGTTTATATTTGTATATTGTAATGAGTTTCTTCTTATGATTGACATGAAACATTAATATGAAATGATCATCTATGTGTGTTCTATTAAATTTTTGAAGTGGTTTTTTTAGAAATTTGTATTTGTGGAGAGGATATGTTCTGATTTCTAATATTTTTTTAGCTATTATTTTTAATTGTTTTGGATTTTTCTTGCTTAATTTTTTAAAAATTTTATCTACTTTTGGTTTCACGTCGAGATCATACATTTATTTCAGCCCATATCTTTTGGCAAAGTCATTAACACGAATACTTTTTTCTTTTTGTGCTTTTCGCATTTCTTCTATAAACTCAGGTCTTAGATCGGGTTCATCTAATTGTTCTATATATTCATTAACAACAAATTCTATTGCTGCACCTTTATCTTTTAATTCATACTTTGCCTTTATCATATTTAACACTCTATTAACATTTTGGTTAAGTTCAACTAAAGCTTGTACCATATTTTATCACCTTAGTTTAACTAAGTCGAACTTATTTAAATATTTTTTGTTTACAGTTCTTTTGATGTTTATTTCAAAATTAAAGAATTAATTAGTCTTTATAAAGTTCACGCAGACGTGTCCAGTGTCCAATGGCTATTTTAAGAAATATTTGCGGTTTTTTTGAAAATTTTTCAGAATTATTGTTGGTTTTTTCAAGAATTAAACATCAAAAACTTGTTTGATTTTTTCAACTAATTCATGTTCTAATTCTGCAGAGTAGTTAAATATTAGGTCTGATTGTGAGAATTCAAATAAAATTCCTAGTTCTTTCACTTCAAATCTGCCATAATCGTCTTCGTCATATATTTCTTTAATTTTTTCTTTTAGTTCATTGACAGATATTTTTTCAGTAATTTCATCATCATCGGAAAGACTAAAGAATTCTAGATTTATTTCTTCAACTTTTTTCAATTTTAGAATTTCAATTATTACATCACAAACTTCAGATATATCGAATGTATCAGTTTTTAGTCGAGCCATATATTTAGTTTATTTTTTCATTCTTTAAATAATTTATCTTATTTTACCCAGATTATTTTCAGAAATTGAATATGTGTGTATTAAATTAGTTTAAATGATTCTTAATCTCTTTAACAATATCTTCAGCACTCTTCCCAACAACATCCACGCTAACGCCATAGTCGAATCTATTAACTAGATTGTGCACGGCTATTGCGGCCCATTTTCCATGTGGTTTTTTTCGACCAGAATCTCTTTCAATGCATAATTCTACGGGCGCTTTTAGCGTGAACACTTTTCCAGAGTATCCTTTTTTCTCAAGCATTCCAACTAAATTATCAAGAACATCTTTGTGATAAAAATTCCCGTCAAAAATAACAGAAGTTCCACCTTCTAACTTTTCACGAACATCATTAATAACTAGTTCATTAACTTTAAGAAAACTTTCTGCAGGTATACATTCCGCACCTTCTGGAACTTGATCAAGTCCCTGCTCTGCAAGAATAGAATCAACACATACAACATATCCATTAATGGCTGATGCTAATTTATGAGCTATTGTTGACTTACCAATTCCTAAAGGTCCCCGTATTATTATGTATTGGGTCATTTTATCAATTAATTAAAAAGAATTATTTAATGGTTTTGTTTTTAATTTGCTACTGCAACTAACATCGAGTCAGAATCAGTTTCTAAATTTGTTGTATGTTTTTTATAATTAATTTCAGGAACAGAATATCCGCATAGTTTTGCAGTTTCTTTATTTGCTTCTCGTATAGGATCTTCACAACCTTCAGAAATTAATCTTTCTTTTATTGCTCCATAAGTTAAAGTCAACACCATAATTTCGCAAGCTCTGCTAAATTTTCTATTAAATATTTCTTTGTCTAGTTCGTGTTGATATTTTTCTATTGTTCCGTCTCTAAACATTTCATTTATTCTTGTGTTTTGAATTCCATTTAGTATTTCTTCCATTGATTGTTCAGTTACATTTCCAAATTCAGATATTCCTCTAACATAAAGACAATTTCCAATAACTCCTGTTGGTTTTATGTGTATTCCTTCTGGAGCAGTCCATGCAGTACACCATCCTTTTTTTGAATTTTTTTCAGAACTTAAATCTCCTATTTTTGGTTCTGGTTGGTATTTTGAAGTATTTTTACTATTTTCATGTCCCTCATTTTCAACTGAATTTCCTAATTGTAAAAATCCGTCAGTAACAAACATTGGAGCATTTTGGTCAAAATATCTTTCATTCTCTTTTTCTCGTCGAGTGTTATAGCCTCCTATATTGTGCGCGGTTATATCTATTTTAAATTCTTCTTCTTTTCCAATCTCAACTAATCTTTTTACTTTTCCAAATACTCCTTTTTTCCCTCTATGTTTGTTTGTTGTATGACCATTAAATGAATCAAGACTTGTTTGCATATGCACTCCTGTTCCATATTTTTTTAATTCTGCAATCAGTTCTTCAGGATTTTCAAAAACTCCGTTAGTAAGAATTCCTATGCTGTCAAGATCATATGTGCTTTGTTCTTTATCGTATTTTAATCTCCAAGTTGCATTGTGAATGAGCATCTTTTCAACATCTTCTTCGGTGTGTTTATCCCAAATTGCATAATCTCCTGCACAAATTTCGTCTTTTGTTTTAGTTAATTGTTTAAACAGTGTTTTGCGTAGATTTTGTGACTGTTCTGTTTCTAATAAATCTTCAATTGTTGGATTTGCTTTTCCATATTTTTTTAATAATTTTTCTTTAATTGGAATTCCTTCTAACGCCATATGCTGGCTTGCATATTCAACAACTTCTAGTAGTGCTTCTCGTCGAAGCGTTGCTTCTCCACCTGTAATTGAGATTGAAGTTATTCCTGCTCGAAGTAATGGTTCTAGTGATTTTTTTAACAATTCAACATCCAATCCTTTTTCAGTTGGTTGAGATCCTCCTCGATAACAGTGTTTGCATTTTAGGTTGCATAGTCCTGTGAGTTCAACATATGCGCTTCGAAGTTTTTGTAATGGGTTGTTTTTTTGTTCAGTATTTATACTTCGAAGAGTTTCAAATACTGAATCGCTTGTTTCTTCAATTTCTAATAATCCTAGTTTAACATATTCATCAAGATTTTTTTCAATTGTTAAGGGTATTGGAATTTCAGTTTCACTTACTGTTTTTATTTTGCATTCTCTGTCTGTGGTTGTTATTATTTTTGATTCTGCTAAATCTGCATAGTGGCGAAATATTTGTAAAAAATCTGACATAGATTCTTCGCTGCTCCAAAGTTTTGCAAGTTTTTTCCGTTTTAGGTTAGCATTCTCTCTATATTTGTCATCTATTTTTGCTAGATTCTTAAGAGTCATCCACCCTAGATTTGTTGGTTTAATTACCTTCATATGTGCTCATCAATCAACTTATCACATATAAATCTTTCGCTTTTTAACTACGGGAGGGTAATAAAATCCATAACATTTATAAAAACAACCATCTTTCTTCTATATATTAACATTATGAGGGCGATATTATATGGATGATAAATTTGATATGTTAGGGAGAAGAACAACTAGTTATGAAGGTGTAGAATTTGGTGCTAGTCATGATGCTCAAAAATTAATCGATAAAATTAATGCTAAAGGTGGTTTTGGAACAGGAAGAAAATCTGCTTCTGGTAGTGGCGCATTAGGAGGATTATTAGACGTTGTATTGGGTGCACTTTTAGATCCTACTACTTTAGAAAAAGCTCAACAAATGAAAGTTATAAAACAACCTTCTAATCATGAAGCATTAAAAGCATATTTTTCTGTTGAATCTGAAAAAATGCGTGCTGATGTTTTAGAACCTGTTGGAAAAAGATTTCCTTCTATGGGATTTGTTGTTGAACATGCAAAGAAAGGAGTTGATCCTGTTGATGCTTTGAAACAATATGATGGTGCCGTACTTTCATTATCTGCGTTTACAATGATGGATTCACTTTTACTTTCTGATGTTGATGAGGGAGCGAAAGCAGATCCTGAATATAAACAATTGAAAAAAGTTGTTGACAAAGCAAAATCTCTTAAAGAAAAAATGGTGACTGCTTCTGATACTCAAAGAACTTATTTGTATAATTTAACAACTGCAATTAACAGACTTGCAAAGAGCGAGAGTGTTTCAGTTAATGATGTTGCTGCTGATGTAAAATATCATGATGATGTTTGTAGATTAATGTTCCCTGAGCGAGAACATTCAGAAGCATATGCTAAGTCAGCTAGAGAAGCTACAATAGATCTTCTTGAAGTTACAAGAACATCTCTTCAGTTAGCAAAACAACTTGGTGGCGGTAAAGGAACTGATGATTTAGTTGCTATGGTTAAGAAATTACCAACAAAAAAAGCAATGGATGCATATACTGATCTAGCAAGAAAATATAGTGCAAAAGAATGCGACAGAATCTATGCTAATTAATTTTTTAAATTTTTTCTAACTTTTTTATTTCTTTATTTCTTTTTTCCTGTCTTCTAAACTATTTTCAAATAATTCTTTTGTTGTTTTTGTTGCAAAATTCCTAGTTTCTAATTTGCCTTCAGCTTCTAAATATTCTATCATCTCTGAATGATTTTTTCCTAAAATCTTACGCACTGCTTCAAATCCTTCTTTCACACAAAGCCATATAAAATCTAAATCATTAAATGCTGCTAAGATTTTACTTTTTTTATAAACTTCATAATCTCCTAGTGCCCAATTATCGTGCACAGAAATAAAGTATGCTATTCTTTCTGTTTGTTCAGGCGAGTATTCTATTCTGTTCAAAATCCGTAGAGCTATTTGTGCTCCTGCTTTCATGTGGGTTACTCTAAGTTTATGATCGAATGGATTTCCTTTTTTTACTTCTGCATATCCTACGTCGTGTAAAATTACGAGTGGTAATAATAGTTCTTCATTTAGTCCTTCTTTTTCACAAACAATCTCTGCTTCTTGCATCATCCAGTCTATATGGGATACGTCCATCTCACGACCTTTCAAATAGTAAGGTTTTGCAAGCTTCCAGATTAATTCATATTCTTCTTTCATTGTTATTCGGATAGAATTAGTTTATGTTTAAATATTTAATGAAAAAATAAAAAAATAATTAGATATTAACTCAGATATCGTTCACCTCTGTCAGGAAACACTGTGACAACTGTATTGTATTTCTTTTTTAGTTTTTTCGCTGCAATAAAATTTGCTCCGGAACTTATCCCGACCAGTAATCCATATTTTGTTGCTATTTTTTTTTGCATTTTTATAGCGTCTGAACTCTTTATTTCAATAACTTCATCAATTAAGTTTATGTTTTCTTTTACAAGTTCTGGTATGAACCCTTCGCCAATTCCTTGTATTTTATGCAGGCCAGATTTTTTGTTATTTAGCACTGCTGATTCTGCAGGTTCTACGCCGATTATTTTTACATGAGGATTTTTTTCTTTTAGCGCTTTTCCAACTCCGAGCAGAGTTCCTCCAGTTCCTATTCCTGCAACAAATACTTCAACTGCGGGTATTTGGTCTGCAATTTCTTTTCCTATGCCTTTTTTATGTCCTTCAATATTGTCTTTGTTTTCAAATTGTTTTGGTAGCCAGGTTTGATTGTATTTTTTAATCAGTTCTTTGTATTTTTTTACTGCACCGCCAACATCTTCTTTAGCCGGTGTCAAGATTACTTTTGCACCAAAACTCTTCATCATTTTTACTCTTTCAGCACTCATTGATTCTGGCATTACTGCAATAAATTCAAATCCTTTTATTGATGCTATCATAGAAAATGCTATTCCTGTATTGCCGCTTGTCACTTCAACTATTCTTTTTTTGTTGACTAACTCTCCTCGTTGTTCTGCCTGTTCTATTAAGTATTTTGCCATGCGATCTTTTATACTTCCTGTCGGATTTGTTGTTTCAAGTTTTACATATATGCCGTCTATTTTTATTAAAGGAGTATTTCCAACTAGTTTAAGAACATTATCAACAGGGATATTTTGCAGTTATTTTTTTAATTGAAGTATTTTGTTTTATTTTTAATTGATTATTTTCTATCATTTTATTTTTCCTCCCTAGTTTACTATTTGGTTTTTAATTTATTGTGTATTTTTTTTTTAAAACAGAATTAGATTAACAACAAGATAGTATTCTAACTAGAATAAGTTTACTCGTTTCAACGATTTTTATTTTTTTTATCATACTAGTATATGCGCTCTCATCATTATTAAATGTTTGCATTTTACATTCACCTATATATTAAATAAATATAGTGCTCATTATTTTTTTTTAATACTTCGCGAGATTTTTCGGAGATCTTCCGATTATTAAGAATTAATTAATTATTTTCCTTAATGCAACTTCTTCTTCAGTTCAGCATAAAATGGTTGATCTTTTGCAGTCATTTTTTGAGTTTGTATTTTGAGTGTATATTCGCTATCATATTTTCCAGGGCATATAATTATAGGACATCCTGGGCAACCAATTGCATTGCGATGGTTTATTGTTGCTGTTATTTTGCCATCTGTTGTTTTAAATTTTTGAGAATAGTTTGTCAATCCTTTTTTTTGATTCCTGCTTGTAGTAAGGTATTTGCGTGCATTTTCAACACTGGCTGCTCGAACATTCATTCCATCGTGCGAATAGGTTACTGTAGCATCAAACACCTCTATTTCTTTTCCATAGTGTTCTGCAATGTCTTTTAAAATTTCAATTACTAGTTGAGATTTTTTTACAATTGCATCTAGACTCCGAGGTATTCCCCAGAATCTTGTGTAGGTTCTTTTGATTGGGTCATACGATACTTTCGCATTTTCTTTACTTTCTGTTAATTTGTCTGCTAGTTCTTGAGTCATTTTTTTTATCTTATTTTAGAGTTTGGTATAGTTCGTGATAGAATCGTCTATCTTTTACAGTTAATTTGTTAGGTTTAATTATTAATGTGATTTTAGGACACCCGCAGTCTTGTATTGACTTAGTTTCATTTATTGTGTAAATTATGCTTCCATTCATATCTTGATTTCCAATTTCAAATTTTTTTGTTAAGTATATGAGTCCTTGTTTTTGTTGCTTTTTTGTTTTCATAAATTCTTTTGCAGATTCTATTGAATCTTCTTTTACTTTCATTCCATCATGTTCGTAATCAACAGTTGCAGGTGTTTGGGTTAATTCTTTTTCATATTTTTTTGAAACTTCTCTTATGGTTGTAATTAGTTCTTCGGATTTTTGAACTAGTTCATCTATGCTCCAACATCGATCGAATGATTTTGTGTAGGTTTTTTTTATTGAATTATATTCTACGCTTGGTTCGGGTTTTGATTCTGTTAATTTGTCTGTTAGTTCTTGTGTCATTTTTTTATCTATGTTTTTTTTAGTTCATTTATTATTTCTTGAAAATAATGCGTATCCTGTTCTGTCAACATGCTAGGAAATATGTGTATTGTTAGTCGAGGATTGTTTATTTTTGTGTAGGGGTGAACTTTTTTTTCGCTTGTAGGTATATAGTTTATACGAACTAATTCTGTGTTGTCCAGGTGCATTTTTTGTTCTACTGCAGTTATGCATTGTTGTTGTTGTTTTGACGAGGTTAATATGTTTTTTACACTTTCAACACTATCTTTCTCCACAGTTATTCCTTTGTCTGTATAATTTATTTCAATATCTTGTGTTTCGATTTCTTTTTTGTATTTTTCAGATATTTCTTTTACTTTTTGAGTTATTTTTTCTGTTTCAGAAACTATCTCGTCCAAAGTCCATTTTCTTTTGAATGGTTTCTTTTTTTCTATTTTTATTGTGCTATACGTGACTCTAACTGCATTACTTTTGTAGGTGTAGGGTCTAGGACCATGTTTGTATTTTAGTTCACAAAATGTCGTTTTCATTTTTATTAGCATTATTTCTTTTAATATTATTAATTGTGTATTTTTCCAAATAAATTATGGTAAAATGCTCTGTCTTTTGGTGTTAAGTGGTTTGGTATTACTCGTATTGATATTGCTGCAGAATCTTCTTGTCTATTTCTTTTAGAATCAAAGTGTCCTGTTTGAGAATATAAAATTGTGCATTCTACTTGTTCATTAATATTAAATTTTTGGATAAATTTTAAGACTCCTTTTTTTTGTTCTTTTTTTGTTGTCATGAATTTTAATGCATTTTCTAAATTGTCATATTCAACATTCATTCCTTGATGTTTATAGAATAGTTGTGGTTCAAAAACATTTATTTTTTTCTCGTATTCTTTTGAAACTTCTGTTATTGTGTCTATTAGTTCTTTTGATTTTTTTACTATTTCATCAAGAGTCCAGGTAAGTCCAAAAATTTTGCAGTATTCTTTGGAGATTTGATTATATCTCACAATAGGATCTTTTTCTTCGACTTGTAGTTGATTTTGATTCATAAATGCCCCTCTGGTTCTATTAATATCTCAACATAATTAGTATGGTGGTCTATATTGTCTATATTATATCTATAGCAATGCCCTTACTATTTATAAACCTTTCGTTAAATAACTACTTTAAAGTAGAAACAAAACAAAATTTTTATAAGTGAGCTAGTTTACCTTTTAATTATGTTAGATTCATTCAAATCAGGGGCTAAAAATGCATATGAGCGCGCATATAATGCATTTCGTGTTGCACCTTATGCAACTTCAGTATATTTGGTATCTTTTGGCGCATTAGTTCATTCTGTTTATGTCGAAAATGGTTTTCATAATTTTCTAGCAATTGGAGCATTAGCAAGTCTTTCAATAATTAATAATCAATTCAAATTAAAATCAAAACTCGAACAAAGAATTGAAGAAAGTAATGGTTTCAAAGAGGATGATTTCAAAAACACGCCAATAACGTGGTGCGGTAGACAAACTGCATATGTTGTTGCAAAAAATGCAGGATACGAAAAAGAATTCTTAGATTTTTGCAATAAAAAGAAAGATAAAATTCCTCTTCCTAATTTACGTAATTTCTAATAGATTTCTTATTTTGATCTCTACTTCTATTTGATAGTCACAAAGCTTTTTATAATATATCTTCAAAGATTCACTAATATGGTTAATTTATTTCAAAGAAATTTATTCCAAAGAAATATTATTTTATTCTATATCATTGGTAGTTTGATGTGGGCGAGATTTTACATTCCTGTTCTTGCTTTGTTTTATGTGGCATCTCAAGTTCCAATCGAACAATTTGCAGTAATAATGGGTGTCTTTTCTTTAACAATTCTTTTGTTTGAAGTTCCGTCAGGAGTTGTTGCAGATATTATTGGAAAAAAGAAAACTTTGATGATCGCAAGATTTGCATACGTTATAGAATTATTTCTTGTTGCGTTTTTTAATGGCTTCTGGATTTTTTTTATTGCAAAAATAATTAGCGGTTTTGCAGTTAGTCTTAGTTCTGGTGCTGACGATGCATTACTTTATGACACTCTTAAAAAATTAAAAATAGAACACAAGCATAAAGAAATTTATGGTAAGTTTCATATGATTATGAATGTTTCTATGGCTGTTTTTTTTATAGCAGGTTCAATTCTGTTTACAATTAATCCTAAACTTCCTGCAATTATTTCTATTCCCTTTGCATTTGTAGGATTCATACTTACTTTTTTATTAGAAGAACCATTTCAGTCAAATAAACAGTTATCAATCAAATCATCAATGCTTCATTTCAAAGAAGGTTGGACTTATTTTAAGAATCATAAATATGTAAAATACTTGGTGCTTTATTCGTTTCCAGTATACCTAATCATTCATGCTTTAATGTCTATGTCTTCTGCATATCTTAAAGAAATTCAAATTCCTATTTCGGTAATTGGTTTAATTGCATTTATCTCGTCTATGATTATTGCATATGCATCTAAGAAAGCTAATCAGATAGAAGAATATCTCGGAGAAGCAAAAACATTAAGAGCAATTCAAGTTCTTGCAGGCGTTGGTGTATTTTTTTGTGCATTAATGATTCCTTTTGCAGGTGCTGCGCTTTACATGTTTATTCCTTTTGTTAGTGGTTTTTTTGTGGTAATTATTAATCATTATATGAATGCTCATATAGAATCTTCTCATCGTGCAACAATGCTTTCAATAAAGAATATGTTTGATAATTTGGCTTTTTTTCTGTTCTTTCCAATTATTGGATATTTGATAAAATTTAAGTCAATGCAATTTTCATTCCTCTCGTTAGGAATTTTCTTTGTGGTTTGGGTATTCTTGTTGCATCTTTATGCTAGAAATAAAAATTTTAAAGAGGTATGCAAATGATTTTAATAATTGACTGTGGAAGTTCTTACATTTCATTTATTTCCAAATCTCTTAATAAGTTAAACATAAAAAATAAAAAAATAAGTGCAGATAAACTTCAAAACATTTTTGATTTAATAAAATCAGAAAACATAAAAGGAATTATTGGCAGTGGTGGTCCAACTATTTTAACTAAAGAACCCGATGAATACTTTCAAAAATTTCAATTCATAAAAGATTTAGATGTTCCTTTTCTTGGTATTTGTCTTTCTCATCAAATTCTTGGTCATTTATTTGGAGCCCAGCTTTTGCATGGTGAAAGAATAAAATTAGATCATGAAATCAATATAATAAAAGCAGATCCATTATTCAAAGACCTTCCAAAGAGTTCTATTTTCACAGAGAATCATTGCGAATACATTGATCTCCCAAAAAACTTCCTGCTTTTAGCAAGCTCAAAACCAACAGAAGTTGAAGTAATCAAACACAAAACTAAGCCTTTGTATGGTGTTCAATTCCATCCAGAAGTATCAGGACAGAATGGGTTAACTCTTTTAAAAAATTTCTATGAGTTGTGTTTTAATTAATCTTCAAAAAATATATTCTATACATACATAAACCTTATATTTGCCTATTCTAAAGCTAGTATTGGGGGGGGGTAAACAATCAAAATGGCAAAAAAACACAAATTATATTTTTCAGTAGATGTAGAGGCTGCAGGTAGAACTCCTGGCAAGTATTCTATGTTATCCTTTGGGGCGTGTATTGTGGGAAATACAGATATTCAGTTTTACAGAGAACTACAACCAATTTCTTCTAATTATCAAAAAGAAGCTATGAAAATTGGTTGTCTTGGATTAAAATGTTTAGAGCCTCTAAAACATATTCCTGAGTTTAATCCTAAAAGCAGATATTTTATGCCAAAGCGAGCTTTAACAGTTCTTGAAGCAAAAGGAACTCATCCTCATCAGGCAATGCTTGAATTTGCTGATTGGATAATAGAAAATTCTGAAAATTATAGGCCAATTCTTGCAGCAGCTCCAATAAAATTTGATGGTATGTTTATTAGTTGGTATTTTGATAATTTTTACAGTAAAGAAGATCCGTTCAGACATGGAGGGGAGGATATTAATTCTTTATACCGCGGAGCGCGAAATAATCTTTATGCTCATATTAGTGATTTGAAAATTAGAAATGAAGGATTAAATCATAATGGTCTTGATGATGCAATTCAACAGGCTAAAGAAATGGAATTTGTTTTAGACATGATAAAAAATAATTTTAAAATAGTGGAATAAATGAATGAAAAAAATCAATATCAAAAACACATAATTTTAGACACTGATATTGGTTGTGATCCTGATGATCTTTTTGCACTTATGTTTGCAATCAATTCTCCTGAAGTAAGCTTAGATTTAGTTACAACTTGTGACGAGTGGAAAGGTTATCGTGCAAATTTTACAAGAGAACTTTTTAAAAATTTAAACAACTCTACTCCTGTTGTTAAAGGCACTACATTAAACAATCCTAGATATTGCACAATTGATAACTTAGTTCCAGAGCAAAACCAAGATGATGATTATTTAGGTGCAATGGCAGACATTATCAAGTCAAATAATCACACAACTATTGCGTGCATTGGTCCGCAAACAAACATAGCAAATTTTCTAACTAAATATCCTGAATTAATTAACAAAGTTGATGTTTTAATGATGGGTGGTGCTATTAATTATCGTAATAAAAATAAAGCAGAACATAATGTTAGAATGGATACAAGTTCTGCAATTAAGGTATTTAATTCGCTAGTTCAAAAAAAGTATGTTTTAAGTGATACAACTTTTAATATGAAACTTGCAGTGGATAAAGATCATAAATTGTATAAAAAAATTTCAGAGAATCCTAAAATAGGTGAGCTTGCAAAACAAAGTATTGATAATTTCTTCAACAATTTTTATCCTGCATCTTTAATGCACGATCCTCTTACACTTGCAGCATTAATCCGTCCTGATTTAATAGATTTCAAAACAGAAAAACTAGTTATGGCAGATAGTGGAATAATGTCTTTATCAAACTCAGGAATAAATACAGTTGTTAGCAGCAATGCAAAATATGACGATTTCATGGAATTCTTATATCCTAGAATTTAAACACTGCAGTTATTGGTAGGGTTATATATGCTGATCAACTCGGAAATTTTCCGTTTTTTTAGAAAATTATAAAAACTCTGTTTTATATTGATTAAATTATGGATCTTTGTGAGTATGAAGGAAAGAAACTTTTTGAAAAATATGATATTTCTATTCCTAGGAGTGTTCTTATAACTAAAGACAATCTATATGAATTAGATTCAAAATTAAAGTTTATTAGAGACAATAATGTTGTTATTAAAGCTCAAATTCTTACGGGTGGTCGTATGAAAGCAGGAGCAATTAAGTTTTCTACAAAAGACAAAGCCCAAGCAGAAATAAATGATATGTTGGGTAAAGAGTTTAAGGGTTTTAAAGTTAATCAAATTCTTGTAGAAGAAATGTTGTCTATAAAAAAAGAGCGTTATGTCGCATTGACTATTGATAGGACTTCTAAAAAAATTCTTATGATTTGCAGTCCTGATGGGGGGATTGATATTGAGGAGCTTGCAAAAACAAAACCAGGTAGTATTTGTAAACTGCCTTTTATTGAATTTGATCCAAATGAGATTCATAAACAACTTAAATTTATTGAGTGCGATGAGCTTCTTCCAATTATTAGAAAAATGCTTAACTTGATGCGTGCAAATGATGCATCTTTAGTTGAGATTAATCCTCTTGTTAAAGTTGATGACAGTGATGATTGGGTAGCAGCTGACGCAAAAGTTGTGATTGATGATAATGCTCTTTTTCGCCATCCTAATTTTTTAGAGTGTGTTGCTAACAGGTCTAGTGGATTAGAAGTTGAAGCCGCAAATAAAGGAATTAATTATGTTGAGCTCGACGGAGATGTAGGAGTTATTGGTAATGGTGCAGGTCTTGTCATGGCAACTCTTGATGTTTTAAAAGAATTTGGAGTTACTGCTGCTAATTTTTTAGATATTGGTGGCGGGGCTGATTTTGAAAAAGTTAAGTCTTGTCTTGATATTGTTCTTAAGCATAAAGATTTGAAAGGTTTATTCATAAATATTTTTGGTGGCATTACTAGATGTGATGAGGTTGCTAAGGGAATTATAGAATACAAAAAGAATAATAATATTGATCTACCTATGGTTGTTCGTCTTATTGGTACAAATGAGGCACGAGCAAAAGAATTATTAGAGTCAGAAAATATTGCGTCAATCGATTCTATGGAGCAAGGTGTAGAAGTTTTAAAAAATAAAATTTATTCAAATGAAAAATAATAGTTAATTAATTAAAGGTGTGAAAATGAAGTTTTTATTCAATAAATCAGCATCATCAAATGAGCCTAATTGGATTTTTTGGGTTTTTTTAGCAGCACTATTATTTTTAATGTTATTATTTGGTGTTAGATCTGGATTAAACACACTCATCAAAGTTTTTGTGATTGCACTTATTGCTTTGTTAACTGCTAAGTACAGGATAAATAAAGCAATGCAGTTTATATCATTTTTGATAGCATTACTAACTAGTTGTTTTATTGGTGCTGTTTTCGCATTGACTCGTGGAGAATTTTGGAGTTTTTTCATATTATATTTAGTTTTACATTATATTATTCAGGAACTTTTTGAAAGAAAATATTTAGAATTTTTAGAATAAAAAATATTAAAATTTAGAATAACCATTATTTAAAATCATTAAAAAATATTTAAAATCATTTAAAAATATTCAAAAATATTAGGTAATAATAAAAAAATGACAAATTTAAATTTAACAAAAGAAACTGGAATTATTGTTCAGGGTATTACTGGCAAGCATGGTTCGTTTCATACTAAGTTTATGAAAGAGTATGGATCTAATATTGTTGCAGGTGTAACTCCTGGAAAACAAGGTCAAGAAGTTGAGGGAATACCTGTTTACAATTCTGTTGCTGATGCTCTAAAAAATCACAAAGCACAGTGGTCTATTATTTTTGTTCCCGCGAGATTTGCAAAAGCTGCAGCAATTGAAGCAATTGGTGCAAATCTTAATATTGTTATGATAACTGAAGGAATTCCAGTTCATGATTCGATGGATATTTTAAATAAAGCAAAAGAAAAAAATCTTGTAGTACTTGGTCCTAATTGTCCGGGATTTATTCGTCCAGATCATTGTAAAATTGGTATAATGCCGGGTCACATTTTCAAATCAGGTAATGTTGGTGTTGTTAGTCGTAGTGGAACTCTAACTTATGAAATTATTAATCAAATGACTGCTAAGGGGATTGGTCAATCTACGGTTGTTGGCATTGGTGGAGATCCTTTGATCGGTACTGATTTTATTGATGCTCTTAAATTCTTTCAAGATGATCCTAATACTGAGAAAATTGTTTTGATTGGAGAAATTGGCGGTGATGCAGAAGAGCGTGCTGCAGAATTTATTAAAGAAAATATTTCAAAGCCAGTTATTGCATATATCGTCGGAAGAACAGCGCCTGAAGGCAAGAAAATGGGTCATGCTGGAGCAATTATTTCTGGAAGTAGTGGTTCTGCTAAATCTAAAATTAATAAATTAAGAGAAGCAAAAGTTAAGGTTGCAAAACTTCCTAGTGGAGTTATTGAATTGTTGGGGATTTGTTGAGATATTCTAAATAGGAATTAACTATTTATTATGTGTTGATAATTTTTCTAATTTCTTAATGCTTCTGTTATTAATTAGTATTGTCATTTGTGCTATGGCTTGTTCATTGAGTTTGGTTAATCTTTCTTGTTGAGGTAATTTTTCTTTTATGAACAGAGAATTTAAAGTTTCAAGATTTGCTAAGCAAACTAATTGTGAAACATTCGCATTATCTCTGACGTTTCCTTTTTTATCCTTGTTTTTATGTCTCCATTCTTTTGCAGTAATTCCAAACAATGCAACATTTAAAACATCTGCTTCAGAAGAATAAATTTGTTTTTCTTGTTTTTTAGTTATTTTTTTAGGAATTAAGTTTTGTTTTATTGCGTCAGTGTGGATTCTATAGTTTATTTTTGTTAATTCTCTTTTAATATCCCATCCAATACGTGCACGTTCGCTTTCTTTAATTTTTAATCTTTGAAATTCTTTTATTAAATATAATTTGAACTCTGATGAAATCCAAGACGCAAATTCAAATGCTATATCTTTATGTGCGTATGTTCCCCCTCCTTTTCCAGATTTTGAAATTAACCCTTTTGAATTTGTTTTTTCAATCCATTTTTTAGGAGATAAAACAAAAGAATTTGTACCTGCTTCTTTCATAAAGGCATCGAATTCGACCCCTTTAAAAACCGGATTATTTATTTTTTCCCAAAGACCTAAAAATTCAATTGTGCTTTTGTTTCTTAACCAATTTTTTACAACATCTTTGGGTTCTTCAGGATTTTTATATCGAGCAAGGTCTGTTAATGAAATATATTCTTCATCGTTTTTCGAAACTATGCTTATTTTTGTTTTTTTGACTTTTATTGTATTTTTCATAAATCATAAAAAATATCTAATTCTTTATAACTTTCACACCAACACAAGTCCAGTGTCCAGTGCAAAAAATCACATTTTATCGTCGAGAAATAACCTTATAAAAATATTTCAATTGTCTTGTGAGAATTTTCGGTTTTGTTGAAAATTTTTCAATAATTAATTATGCAGCATACTTCATAATTTCAGATAAACTTCGACCAGTTCGAGCAACATCATTAAACCCGTCAATAATTGCACCCATCCACTTGTCAATATTTTCATAATCATTATCTAATGTGTCTTCTAATCCATTCCAGAAGTCAAAAATATAGTTGATACTTACGTCTTCACCATGATCATTTGTTATTATTTTTTTATTCTTATATGCAATTTCACATGCATTGCATAATTTGTCTGTTTGTTTTTCAGTTAATTTATGGATTTTTCCAGCATAATCTTTTTTATACTTTGTCTCTGAGAAACAATTTAGCCCATATATTGTTATCATAAACGGAAGTAGGTTTTCTGTTTTTTGTTTTTTCAAGAATTCTTTTTCTTCTATTGCACACTGAGTAAAATGTTCCCCTCCTTCAATTATGCTTACTTCTTCTCGTAAGTAATCTGCAACATCTTTGAATATATATGCTTCTCTGTCTTGAAATTCAATTGCTTTTGCTAATTTTTCAAAATACTTAACTTCATTATCATCTAGGAGATCTACATACATATGCGTTCTCCCGATCTCGTCAAGTTCTTCTTCTGTGATTTTTTCTTTTTTTTCAATAATTACTTTTGCTGTTTTTAGTGCGAGCGAGTAAGTTCCTTTCATTAAGATTGATTTAAAGAGTGAATTTATATAATTAAGCTTTGTTGTTTCTTCTATTTTTGCTGTTGATTCTAAAACCTGTTGGGCTATTTCAAAATCTTCTTTAGCATAAAACTTGCCTATTGTTTCTGCAAACTCATATGATTCTGCGAGTTTTTTTTCTATTTTTTTAAAGTCATTACGGTGGTATAAATCCAATATTTTTTTTGTTTTTTCATAGCCAAATTCGCGGGCCATATGATGTGCTGCATCTAACATGGGTTGACAGATTCCATATTGGTATTGATCATGCAATTTAACACATAACTCAGATATTCCTCTTATCTTTTCAGAACTGGTTTTTCCTTGAAGCATTTCAACAATGGCAAACATCATATTATAATCAGCATCCATAATTCATCACCTCACTTAAACTTTGCCCAGTCTCTGCTACTTCAGAAAATCCTTCAATAATTGTATCACACCAATAACTCAGATGTTCGCAATCTTCGTCGAGTGTTTGCTTTAATCCTGCAAAGAATTCAGGTAAGTAATTTTGTTTATAATCTCTTCCTGCTATTTCTACTATTTGAGTATTTCTTCTTGCAATTTCATAAGCAGAAATTAAATCGTTCAATATAATATCTTTTTGTTGTTTTATTTTTTCTTTTTGTTGGTTATTTACGTCAAATAATATTTTTGCCAAAGGATAAATTACTTCTGCCTTTTTTTGATTTAAATATTCTGCTTCTGTTTCAATCAGTTCTAAAAATTTATATTTTTCAGTTTCTTCAATAGCTACATCATCAGGATTTCTAATCTTTAGTATTGGTTCTTTAAGTTCTGTATAGAATAATTCTTCTGTTTTAATTTTATCACAAATGTTTATATATTTTTTAACAATTTGTTTATGTTCTCGTTCTGATAATTCATATATATTTGCTGCAAGAGAGTTTATTGGTCGAGTTGTATCTGAAAGTAATTCTATTACTTTTGTTGTTAATTGTTCATCTTCCATCGAGTCACTTATAGAATCTACTGAATTAGCTAATTCTGGTTTGTCTAAAGTTGATAGTGAAGATTCTAACATAACATACATTGCTTCTTTAGTAGAAGGAAACTGGGTAGTTACGTTTAAAAAACTGCTGATTATAGATGCAAAGTGTGCTTCATCATATTCAGGAGCGTATAATTGTTGAAATCTTTTTGAACTAATCTCTTCAATTATTTGATCTTGGATTGGTTGTTCAGTAAGATTATTTAATTTTTGAATTCTGTTTAGTATTTCTTTGATTACTTTTGGTTTATCTGAATATTTTTTAAAAATATTTATTAATTTTACAGGTAGGTATTTTTCATTTATGTCTAATTTAGTAGTATATAATATTAATTCATTATTCCATCTTTCATCAATTAATTCAAAGAGTCGTTTAAATTTTTCAGTTTTGAATCGTTGCATTATTATTTTTTTAGTATCTAAATCTTCTGGTCCTTCAAAGTAGCGAGATATTCCATTTGTAGCGTCAGGATTATGTAATGCGTTTATTAAATTTAGATATTTAGTTACTAATTCAGGACTGCGTCGTGTTATATTTGCTACGCTTTCAACTAAATAGCGTTTATAATTTCCTGAAAGTTTATCAAATATGCTTTTAAAAGTTTTCGAATTGTAGTTTTTTAATATTTTGTTTAAATCATCAGGACCATTATTCTGATTTTCAAAAACTTCTTGTTGTATTCTTTGTGCAGTGAATTGATTTGATCCATATTTAGTTATTATTTCTAAAAATGTTATAGCGGTTTTTGTATCATTTGTAGTATTTAAAATTGTTTTAATTGCATTTTCAGCAATATCTGTTAATGAAACACTTAGTAAAGACTTATCATTTTCAGCTTCTGAACGGTCTATATTTTTTTGTTGCATTTCTTCAATTTTTGCAATTGTAGGATGTTGGAATATTTGAAGTAATTTTGTTGGAGCAGTTACTTGGTTTACTCCTCTGAGCATACGCGTTAAGTACCAATTTTTATTTCCTTTTTCTGATCTAGTTTTGTTTAATTGTAATAATTTTATCATATCTGGTTGTTTATACATTTCTACTACTTGCTTTGTTGTTTGTAGATTTTGTATTGCTTCAGTTTCATCTTTAATAATTTCAGTATGTATTACTAATTCTCTACTAATATCTTTTTGTAATTCAGGTTCATACATATTAAGCATATTTTTTACTTCATCACAACATAAATAATCCCAAATTTGTTCAACTGCTTTTGATGTATTTTGTTTATCTTGCTCTATTTGCTTAGAAGTTTTTGGATTAGTTTCATTTTCTTTTTTAATTGTAATTTTTTTACGAAATTTAACTTTCTTTTTTTTACACATTTTTTTAATATAACCTAACATTGTTTTTGCAATTTCTGGTTCATAACGTCGAGTTATTTTTTCAATTTTCAAACTATCTACTTCTGGAAATTTATATTTAAAGTTAGTAATAGTTTCTTGTAATATCTCATCAAGGGACATAACTCATCACCTCACTTAAACTCTTTCCAGTTCGAGCAATTTCTTTAAATCCGTCGATGATTGTTTGAGCCCACTTGTAGATATTTTCAATATCTTGGGTTATTGTTCCAGTTAAACCAAACTCAAATTCTTGTTCATAGTTTTCTTTTACTGATTCAGGTTTTTCATTTTTTCTTGCAATATCGTATGCTATTGATAATTTATGCGCAAGACCTGGATCTTCTTTTAATGCTTTTCTTAGTGGAGCTCTGTATCTTGCGTTAGCATACTTGTCCATCAACGTTAAAATTTCTATCATTGGTTCTAAGTCAGAAGAGTTTAGTGTGTTAATGTAATCTTTTTCTTCTTTAATCATTCTTTGTTTTCTTTCTAACATTCCATATTGGTCTTTGTGGTGATCAAAGTCAGCTATTGTTTTAGCTATTTCCCAGTAAACTGATTTATCAAAATGTTCCATGTCTAAGTGTTTACAAATTGTTACATACGTAGTTAGTTTTTCTTCAATTAAATTGTTTAGAAATGGAAAATCGCTTTTATATCTTTCAACCATGATTTCATTTATTTCAGTTATTGCTTCTACATTTGATGTTGGATTTCTTAAGAATTCACCAAGTGCATTTGTGAATTTTATTTTTTTATCAGTTCCTATTATGTATTTATGTGCGTTTTTTACAGAGCTACCGAGTCTTTCAAGTTCATCAGCATCAGGATTAGTTCTATCAACCATATCAAAAAAGAATTCAGTATGTGTTTTAGCTTTAGATTTTTTAGAGTCAGGTATTGGTCGTTTGTATATCAAATGAAGCAGGTGGTATAGATTTCTTTGAGTTTTAACATCACAACCCTCGACAACTTCTTTAGCTTTTCTTTTTATTTTTCTTCTTTTATCAAGTCTATACACTGGAATATCTGCATTAACTTTTTCAATAAATATTTTCTTATGATCCTCAAGAGATTTAGTAATTTCTTCAAGAGTCTCCTGTTTAACTGCAGTAAAGTTCATCTTCCCATCACCTCAGAAAGACTTCGCCCAGTCTCTGCGATTTTTGAAAATCCTTTTATGATTGTGTCACACCATTTATCTAAATTTTCATAATCCTCGTCAAGTGTTTGCTTTAAACCAGCATAAAAAGTAGTTAAATAATTTTCACTTGTAGATTCATCAATATTTTTATAAGCAATATTCCACGCTCTACTCAAATTTAATTTATCATTATTATTTAATTCTTTTATTTTAGAAGTATAAGTTTCATTTTCAGAAAGTATTGCAAGTAAAGGTAACGCAAATCCTTCGTTTTGTGTTTTAATATATTCTCTTTCTTGTTTTAGCGTTTTTGTTATTTTTTGCAAAAGTTTTCGATTCATATCATTTTTTTGTAAAAATGTCCGTACTTCGGGGTATTTTTTATCAAACTCGCACAGAGGCTTTAATTCATTGGGTAATTCTGCTTCTGCTTCTAAATAATATCCACTTGATAAGTTCATGATATCTGTGTATAAAATAAATTCTATATCTAATTTTTTTTCATTATCTCTTCTGTGGTCGTGTAGTACTTCAATTATAGTTTGTATTTCTTCTTTTGGTTTATCTGAACTAGTTAAAATATGAATTTTATAGATTATTTGTTCTTTACACTGATAGTTGTTTATTATTTCTTTAAATTTATCTGTGTTATAGGTAGTTAGATTATCTGTTGCTAATGTTTTATGTTCTGTTTTTTCAACTATGCGTAGTGCGTAATCTATCATTTGTTTTACATCGTGCAAGTCATATTTTTCTATTAATTGTTCTGTTGTGTCAGAATTTAATATGTCTAGCATAAATCGAACTCTCGATCCTGAGTTCATATACTTAGATTTGATTGTGTTTTGATGGGTTATAAATTTAAATAATTCAGGATCTTTGTTTTTGTATTTTTGTATTAGCGTTAAAATTTCTTTTATGTTAGGATCAAATAAAGATTTTTCTGCAACATATTTTATTGTATGAACTAGATTAGTAAATATTTCTTCATTATCTTTAAATTCTATTAATGTATCTATTGTTTGATTAACTACATTTTTATCTTTTGTTGTTCTTGCAATCAGTCCTAGTGTTTCTGAAAGAACAGTAAAATCTTTTTGTCTATTTGTAAATTCTTTTTTTATTCTGTTAATAATTTTATCAGAAGCATGGGGAATATATTTTACAATTTGATCAAGAGATGTTTCTTCACTCATCTTCCCATCACCTCGTCAAGACTTTGTCCAGTCTCTGCTACTTTTGCAAGTCCGTCAATTATTGTTTCGCACCAATCAGTTAGATGTTCGTAATCTTCGTCGAGTGTTTTTCTCATTCCAGAATAAAAAGCATCTAAATAATTCTCTTCTGTGGATGGATCAACATTTTGATACGCAATGCTCCATGCGATTCCTAATTTGTCTTTTTCCAAATCAGATAATTTTTTCACTTTAGAGATATATTCTGGATTCTCTCCAAAAATTACTGCGAGAGGTAACATATTTTGTTCTTTTTGTTTTTTAATGTATTCTTTTTCTTCTTTAAACGCACTTGTCATTTTTTCTAATAATTCTTTTTTAACATCATTTTTTTCTAGATATTTACGTACTTCAAAATATTTTTCTTCAAAGAATTCTTGTGCACCTAATTGTTCGACAAATTCCATTTCAGCGTTTAAGTAGTGTCCGCTAAATGAATTCATTTTGGTTACTAGTTCTATTGCTATGTTTTTTCTCTCAGGATCTGTTTTGTATTGGTTTAATATTTCAATTATAGAGTTTACTTTATCGCTAAGATATTCTCGTACACCAAGCAAATATAATTTTTCAATTATTTCGTTTTTGTGTTGTTTATAATGGTTCATAACTTCTTTGCATTCTTCAGTTATGCAAGAGCTCAATAGCTTTTCTGCTAATTCTTTGTTTTTTGAATGTTTATTTACTCTAAGTACACTTTTAATTATTAATTTTGCAGTTAAATCATCAAAATTTTCAATTAGTGTTTCCATTTCTTTTGAATTTATTATCGCTATGTTGTTTTCAATAATTTCATAACTTTTGGTTCCAACACTCCAATCCACGAGGTTTTCTTTGATTATTTCATTTACTAAGTTTGGATTTGTTGTTTTATATTTATTTATGAAGTTTAGATAATTTTTTGTTTGTGGATTTGTGTAGGTTCTTTTGGTTATTTCTTCGATGGAAAATAAAGTATCTCTTATTAATGCGCTATCATCTCTAAAGTCAACTAATAAGGCTATAATTCCATTTACTGCATATTTATCTTTTGTTATTCTTGCAATTAATTCTAAGCTTCTTGAAATTTGAGGTAGTAGTATGGATCGTGATTCAAATTCTGTTTTAATTCTGCTGAGTTCGTCATCAGTCATGTCGGGAACAGAATATTTTATGTTTACCATATGATCATTAATCATGTCATCAATCATCTTCCAATCACCTCGGATAAACTTTGTCCAGTCTCTGCTACTTTTGCCAGTCCGTCAATTATTGTTTCGCACCAATCAGTTAGATGTTCGTAGTCTTCGTCGAGTGTTTTTTGTAATCCGTCATAGAACTCAGGTAAGTAATTAGTTCTTGTATTTGGGTCTATGTTTTTTCTCGCTATGTCATATGCTATACATAATTTTAATTTTTGATAGTTATACAGTGATTTGATTTTTCCTATGTGTTCATCTTCAACTTCATTAAATAATATTAGTTGTGTTATTATTGTTTCTGGGTTTTCTTGTGTTATGTATGTGATGTTTTCTAACATAGTTTCGCATAACTTAGTTATTTTATCTTCATTTAGAACATTAACTCGCATATATTCAAACAAATCAAAACATGTTATCTGAGTAGTTTCTGCTTTAAGTGGTCCTTCTATAACTTTTTCTTGTAAGGTAGTTATCACATCGAGATAGGGAGATATTAAATATTGGTGATCGCTTCGTTCTACAAAGTAATTTAAAATTCCTAGTTGTTTTATAAATTCTTTATCATTTGTTTTTTCATATTCTAAAAATTTGTTTATTGCTGATCCATCTTCAGTAGATATGAAAGTACATAATCCTGCAGTGTGCTCAGGATATTTTTTAACTAATTCTTGGTATTTTAGTGCAGTTTCTAATCCTGTAACATTAACCACGCAACCTATTGCTTCAATTATGATATTAGGATAATTTGTTATTTTACTTCTGTCTTCATGTTCTTTTAATAATTTGATAAAATCTTCTTGTAAATATAGTCCTAGAAGTTCTTTTACTTTTTCAATTGATTTAGTTTGTTTATAACACCAACTTAGTTGATTGCACATTTTGTTCAAGTGTTTAGAATAGTTTTCATTCTGTTTCATGGCATTTATTTCTTTGCTTGAAAATAACGTAAGAAATTCAGATACGCAATTTTTATCTTTTGTTTTTTCTGAAATATCTTTTGAAAGTTTTATTACTCGACCTAGTAAATTAGGATGTTCTATTTCTTTACTTGCAGCTTCCAAAACTTCATCTAAACATTTTTTACTTTTTGTACTGAGGAGTATGTTTTTTATTAAATAAAAGAAGTCTGATTTTGTATCATCTGTTAATTCTCCATTTCTAAATGAGTTTGTGCTGCTAGAATGTAATGCAGTTATTATTTGTCTTATTTGATTAGATGTATATAATTCAACTAGTTCTTTTGTTTCTTCCTCATTGTTTGTTGCTATAAAATATGCACCTATTGTTTTAAGGATGTCTCCAAATTCTAGTTTGTGTTCATGTCCTATTTTTACAATTTTGTTAGTATTGTATATTTCTACTAATTTTTTCGCAAGTGTTTCGCCATCGGGTTCATACATTGCATCTTTTATTTTTCTTGCAGCGTCAGTAAGATCTGGAGATGTTGAAAATAACCCTTGTTTATTATCTAATACAATTTTTTTAAATTCTTCACTATTGTAAATATCTATTAGTTTTATTGCTTTATCATAATCATTCATATGGCCTATATATGTTTTTAATGATAAAATTATGTCAGGATTAAATCCTTCAAAATTTTTTAGTTCTTGGAATTTTTTTGATTTCAGTATTTTTATAAAATTTTCAATTCTACTGTGTTCAGAATCAGGAATTTCATATGTTCTTATTTGAGGATTTGAGTCTAATAAATAAAGTGGAGGTATTGATTTAGATATTTGACTAATGAAGTTTATATTTTCTTTAATTAGTGTTATCACTTCTGGTTTTTTGTAAATTTCAACAAGTTCTTTTAATCTTTCTAGTCTGAATACAAACGATCTACCTATTTCTAAAAAATTTATATTTATTTCGTTTTTATTGTATATGTCTGTTATTGAAATTAATAAGTTTGAAATTTCTAAATTTTTGGTAAAATCATAGTTTCGTCCTAACCTAAATACTAGGTTATTTCCGTCTTCTTTTGGCATTTGCTTTAATAATTTTTGTAATGTTTCAGATTCATACAGTTGCAGTATGTTATCTAATTCGTTTAATTTACCTCTATCAACACCATTTCTGCTTATTTCTGAACTCACGACTGTTTCTAAATCTATATGTGCGTATTCTCTAATTAAATTATCAAATCTTTTAACTTCAACGTCAGAAAACTTTTCTTCAATTTCTTTTCTTGTACACATATATTTGCTGCTCATACTGGCTAGTTCAAGAGGCTTAACCATTTTCAATCACCTCAGAAAGACTCTTCCCCGTCTCTGCTACTTTTTTTAGTCCGCCAATTATTGTTTCACACCAATCAATTAGATGTTCGTAATCTTCGTCGAGCGTGTCACAAAGTCCTATATAGAATTCTTTTGAATAATCATTTCCAGTGTTTTCATTAATATTATTTGCTGCAATATTGTACGCCCTGCTTATTTTTCTTTTTTCTTGTTCTGTTAATGCGTGTATTTTAGGTCTATACTTTCCTTGCACATTAGATTTTATTATTGTGATTGGTGCTGCAGTTTCTTTACTTAATTGATTTATTTCATTAGTAGTCCAATTAGCATATTGTAAAAGTAAATAAGCATCAGGTACAATTTCTTCAGGTCTTTTTTCCTTAATATATTCTTCATATTTTTTTTTAAAATAGTCCATAAATTCACTAAATACATCTTCATCGTGTTCAAGATTATCTGCGAAATCTAAGATTGCTTCAATAGGTTTTGTTGAGAATTGTATGTTGTATATTTCTCTTATTTGTTCTGCAATTTCCAGATTTGGTTTTGTTTTATCTGAAAAAATATTTAATGTTCTTTGCAGGATGTCTGTTCCAACTACTGAAAGAATGTTTATTGCAAGACAGACCATTCCTCTTGTGTAAAAGTCTTTTTGTGATTCTAAACTTCTGTATGTTTCTTCTATGATGTAGGGAGTATTTATGTCTGCACTAGTTATTCCTGAAATTATACAACTTGTAATTCCATCTAGAGTAGGATTATATTCTTTGGATAATAATTTTTCTTCAGGTATTAGTTTTCTAAATCTTTCAGAATTTAACTCACAAATTATCTGTTTGCTTGAAGAAAAATCATTAAGTTCAGCTTTTATGAATGATGAAAACAGGGTAGTTACTATTTGCATATTGTTTTTATATTTTGTTATTATTTCAATTACGTCTTTTGGAAGGAATTCTGATTGATTTTTTAATTTGGCAGAGTATTGGATTAAATCTTTTTTATTTGCAGCATGTAACCCTGTAATCATTTCTTTAAATTCTTTTGAGTTGTATCTTTCTATAATCTTGTTAGGTGTTGCGTTCTCGATTCTGTTTGATTCAACAATTCCCATTGCCATTGCAGTACTGATATCTGTAGCGTATTTTTCTGTGAGTTCTAAAAAATCATTAAGAGTATTTTTTGTTTTTTTTGTTAACATGTGTTCTGCAGCAACTAAGAATGCATATTCTTTATGACTTTCTGTTGAGATTTTAGCAGTTAAATCTAGTATTTTTTCTAGCTGTTTATTGTTCTTGAATTTTTTAGATACTCTTTTTGTAATTCGAGATATAGCATCCATTCGATCTCTTAAATTTGCAATTCTTCTTGCAGGCAGAGGGTGCATTTCTTTTAGATCTTCATTGTATGCATCAACTATTTCGTCGATTTTTCTATTAATAATTTTTCTTTGACTTAACCAGTATCGAGGCGAATATTTTCTCTTTGCAGTCTCTTTAGCAGTACGTTTGATTTCTTCAATTTTATAATCTATATGATGAATATTATCCATAGAATTCATCTTCCCATCACCTCGTCAAGACTCTTTCCAGTTCGTGCAACTTCTTTTAATCCTGAAATTATTGTATCTGCCCATTTACTAATATTTTCATAATCAAAATCAATTGTATCTCGAAGACCTGCATAGAATTCTTCTAAGTAATTTCTTCCTCTTGGAAGTTCTTCTGTTATCGTCTCAGGGTTAATATTCCTCGAAGCAATATCATGTGCAATAATTAAATTTCTCATAACAGTTTTATTTTCTGTTTTTAGTTTCTCTACTTGTTCACATTCAAGACTAATCATTATTTTTGATATTGGGATTATTTCTGATCTTTCTTTTTGATTAAAGTAATCTGCGTGTGTTATTAGTGTGTCAAGTTTTTTCTGATCTTGTTTAAAAGGAGGTTGTGTTATTGTTAGCGCAACATCTACATAGAATTCAGTGTCAGCTTTAATTTTTTCACAGAGTTGTATGTATTTTTTAGTAATGCTTGGACAATCTTTGCTTACGCCAATTATTAAGCTTGCAATTCTTTTTGTATTTCTTTCTTTATCAAGTAGCATATCTAATGCTTTACTCATTTCTTCTTCAGTTTCTAAATGCAGATTCATTGCATCCATAGCACATAAATAATTGAATTTGTCCTGCATCTCTTCTTCTTGTTTAAACACGTTGTATATTTTTTCTTTTTGAGTTGGATTTTTTATCAGCAAGGGCAATAGTTTATCCCTTTTTGCAGCAGGATCAGTATGCAATTTCTTTATTTCTTCAGTTTTTATTTCTTCAATCACTTCTGTTTGAACGTTTCGTCCCATGAGTTTGCTTGCTTTTGTTATTGCTTCAAGTATTTGTCCTTTATATCTTGGCTCTATAGGATATGTTCTTAATATTTGGATTAATTCATCTGATAAGTATTCTTCTTCTGATCCAAGTTCTACTGTGTATTCTATAACTTTGCTTATAGCAACTGAGTCAAATGCAGGAGTTGCAGGATCTTTAACAAGATTTATTGTTTGTTTGAATTTTTCAGTTTTGAATCTTTCAACAACTATTTTTTTGTGTTCAGAGTTTCCCTTGTCTTCAAAGTAGTTTCCTATATTTGAGAATATATTTGAATTATTTGCATATTCGTTCATAAGGTTTAGAACTTCATTAACAACTTCAGGGCTATTTTTTATTATGTTGTTTAGTCTACCTATTTGCCATCTTAATTTATTTTCTTCAGTTTTCCAAAGGATATTTTTGAAGTTTTCTGTTTGATATGCCTCAAGATAGCGCATTATTTCTTCTTTAGGAGAATCCCATTCCGTGTGTAAATCGTCCATGATTGCTGTAGCTATTTTTAAATCTGTTCTGAATGCATTCAAAACATTTAAGACTTGTATTGCCATGTTTTCATCATTGAATTGTTTAAGCATAAAAAATAGTCCTCCGTGGGCAATATTATTTAGGTGTCTTTGATCTGTAGCTAAAGAATTAGCTGAAACATTTCCTCCAACTGATTCTGTAATTGCTTTGAATTCTTCTTCGAATGATTCAATTTTTTGAAATGCTGGATGATTATATATTTCAATTAGTTTTGTTGCAGTATTAGGGTATTTATTATTGCCAAGAATTTCTATAAAGCGCAATTCTTCTTTTTTTTCTTTATTTCTAGCATTATTTAATGCAAATAGTTTTTTCACATCAAGATTTTTATAAACTTGTACTGTTCTTTTTATGGTTTCTAAATTTTTTTTTGCAGATTGCACGTCTTTAACTTCATCATTCATTGAATAAAAAAAGCCCTGTACAACATCTAGTTGTTCGCTAGGTGTATATTTTCCAAGCACGTTTTTTACTTCAGAACCACTCGTAAAGTCAAGTACTTCTTCAACTATTGAAGTAATTTTGTTTATTTCTTCTTCTGTTGGTTTTTTTTTGTCATGAAATGAGTATTTTTTATACAAAATACGTGCAGAGCTTAGAATTTTTTCTGCAGTTTTAGAACTATATTCGTTACTTATGTTTACAATCTTACTTTCGTCTAGGTCTGGATATTTTTCTTTAAATTCAGCAATAGTTCTATTTAGCAGTTCATCAATACTCATTTTCCCATCACCTCAGAAAGACTTTTTCCTGTTCGAGCAACTTCTGCAAGTCCATTAATTATCGCATCTGCCCATTTATCTATATTTTCATAATCAGAATCAAGTGTATCTCGAAGACCTGCATAAAATTCAGGCAAGAAATCTATGCCTGTTTCTGGATTGAGATTTCTCTGTGCTATTTCAAATGCGTGACTTATTTTATTTTTTTGATTCAGTGTTGTTCTTTTTATTTTATTTGAGTATTCTATTCCTTTTTCGTAGTTTCCAAGTACGCTACGAATTCGACTTATTTGCATAATACATTCAGATGGCAATTCTTTTTCTTCTTTAAGTATCTCTATTATTCCGTTTGAGCGTTTTGGGTCAAGAACACTTGTTGTTAGATATTTAGAAATTTCTTCAAAAACATATTCTTTATGTTCTTGGGAACTTAATTCATCAAACAGATCAATTAGTTTTTCATCTCTGATTTTAATTAAGATTTTATTTTCTGTATTTCGAATTTGTTTGTCTAATGCATAGAGAGGAGCATATAATGACTGTATTGTTTTTCTTGTTAGTCTATTTTTATGTTTGGTGATTAATTTAATTATATTTATTAAAAAATTAGAATTTCCCTGGTTGTTTATTATTTGTCTTTGTATCTGTTCTAGTGATTTGTGCGCGTTTGATTTGGTTGTTAAATCTTTGATCTTATAGATTGCTTTCACATAATCCCGCGCTAGTTTATGATCGTCGTGGGTTGTGTAAATTACGCCAACAAAATGAGTAAATAGGCATGCAGAAGTATCAGGTAGTTCTTCAATTACTTTTCTGAATTTCTTGCCTTTGAATATATTCATAAATGGTCTGAATTTACTATATTGAGATTTTTGAGAAGCGTCTTTTAGTTGTGTTACTACTTCACACGCATTTTCTAATTTATTTTCATCATAAAAACTATCTATTAAGTCTCCAATTTCTTTTTTTGTGTTTCTAATATAGTTATCTAATAATTCTTGTTTTTTTTGATCAAATAGTTCAACTAGATCTTCTTTGGAATATATAGAATATAATAAACTCATCTTCCCATCACCTCGTCAAGACTTCGCCCAGTTCGTGCAACTTCTTTTAATCCGGAAATTATCGCATCTGCCCACTTACCAATATTATCATAATCTGTTTCAAGAGTTTTCCGCAATCCTTTAAAATAATCAGTTGAGTAATTCTTTTTGGTTTCTGGATCATAATTCTTACATGCAATGTCTAATGCTAAGTATAATTTGTTTTTAGTTGAATCAGTTAATCTTTCAATTTCAGAAATATATTCTGGATTTTCAGCCCTTATTGCAAGTTGGGGAATAACATTTTCTTCTTCTGAAAACAAACTAGTATCATGTTTAACATATTCAAACATCTTCTGAAGAGTTTCAGTTTCAAATGCAAAAATATCGTCGTCGAATTCATATTCAATACTTGTTTCAAAAAGGTACGTGATTATTTCTTGGTATTTTTTTACTTTTTGAGTTTCTTCTTCACAACGTATTTCTTTAACAGATCCTTTGTGCATATTTTCAAAGTATTTCTTTGTTGATTCTCGTCTGTTTTTTTGTTTTTCAATAACATCAAGAAATTTATCCCCCATTGAATAATATTTTTCTAAATAAGTAACTGCAGGAGTTAGGTATAGAATTAAAAAATTATCTTTATTGCGGATTAGCGATTTTCTCAATCTTGTAATTACTGGTTTATTTCCAACTTCATTTATTAAGTTGTATATGTCTAGACCAAGTTCTTCAGCACCCCAGTCATTAAGTGTTTCTATTGTTTTTTTAAATTCTTCTTCACTAAAAAATTCAAGAGTTCTTTTAATTTTTGATTTATCATCAGTCTTTAAAGTATCAAATCCTTTTAAAATTTGTTCTGATTTTTTATAATCAAATACAAATTGTAAATAATCTTTTGCTAAACCAGGATCCATATGTGCTTGGCAGATGCTGGCAATATTTTCTAAAATCAATTCTAAACTTTCTTTTCCATTAAGCTCTTTAACTATTTCTTTTAATTTTTCATCTTTGCAAATTTCAAGTAAGCTTTTGATTTCTTCATACCCTTTTTGATGCTCTAGATACCACATACTTCTACTTATTTCAGATAGTATTAGTTTACTTTCTTCATCAAATAAAAATTGGTTTGCAATTATTCTTATTTCTTTAGATTTTTCTATTCCATATCTTTTTTCCACGGTGCTGGTTATAGTTTCTATAGTATCATCAATACTCATCTTCCCATCACCTCAGAAAGACTTTGTCCAGTACGTGCAACTTCTTTTAATCCGGAAATTATCGCATCTGCCCATTTACCAATATTTTCATAATCTGTTTTTAGTGTATCTTTTAATCCTACATAGAATTCATTATAATAATTTCTCTTTGTTTCTGGATTCATATTTCTTTTTGCAATGTCCTGAGCAATACATAAGTTTCTTTTATCAGTTTCAGATATATTTTTTAATGCAGTAGTATACTTTTCTGAGTTTTCATAGTTTGTCACTTCTGCTAACATGAAGGTCATTATAGGTATGTATTCTGATTTTTGTGAGAGTAAGTATTCTTTTTCTTTAATTATGCAGTCTACAAATCTTTTTTTTGCCGAATAGTTTTTAGCTCGATTAACATGTGTTGTCAGTTCTTTATATGTTTGTTTATCTGCATTTAGTTCAACAAGATTTGTTATAAAGTCTATATAGTTTAATCTTAATCTTTTTCCTTTCTTACCTAAGTAATTGCATGAATAATTTATGCAATTTATTGCATCTAAAGTTACTTTATCTTTTTGTTTTACTATTAATTTTATTATTTTTGTTAATACTTCAGGAACCTCGCTGTTTTTACTATGAATAGTTAAAATCTCACTGTTAATTCTGTTTATTTGTTCATTATTTGCTAATTCAGGCATTATTTTTACGTATTCTTCAATCAGTTCAAAATTAGTTTCTATTTGACATACAGTTCTAATTAGTTCTATATATTTAAGGTTGTTAAGTTTTAAAATTGTTTCTTCAAATTCAGCACTATTATATAATTTTATTAGTTTGCAAGTAGTTTCATAATCTCTCCTACGCGTAATTTGACTTACTTGAATTGCTATTTCAGTAGTAAGTCTAGGATTAATTTGTTCATATTTGGAACATAAGTCTTTCATTAATTGTTTTACAGCATCACTTTTTTCAGAATCACAATCTGGCCAAGTTTGTCGAAAGATATTATATTCAATATCTGAGATTATTTCATCAATTCCCATAACTCATCACCTCAGAAAGACTTTGTCCAGTTCGTGCAACTTCTGCCAATCCGTCAATAATTGCTTCACACCATTTATCTAAGTGTTCATAATCTGTTTTTAGTGTATCTTGTAATCCTGCATAGAATTCTACTAAAAAGTTTTTCCCTTGTCTATTTTCTTCAGTTATTGTTTCTGGATTAATATTTTGTTTTGCAATTGCATATGCTTTACATAATTGAGAGGTTTGATATTTGTTCAATTTTGTTAATTCTTCTTCGTAGCCAATTTCAGAAATTATTTTTATCATTGGAGCTATACATTCTGGTTTTTGTTGATTTAGATATTTTTTATTTTTTAAAACAGCATCAAGAATTGATGTTACATCTTCTGTTTCAATTTCTTTTTTTATTTCTTCATACACGTTAGGTGATTCTGTTTTAATTTCTTCACATATTTGGATAAACGGAATTACTGCATCTTTATTTTGTTTCATAAAATATTCCAAGCAAATTGCTATTTCTGCTCCAATTTTATTTTTTTGTTTGAATAGTTCAATCATTCGCAAAGCATCTGATGATTTTGTGATAACTGTATGACTTTGATTAAAAGTGCTCATTAATAATAATCCATAATCTTGCTCTTCTTGCATGTTAATTGTAGCATATAATTCATCGGTTAATTCAGAATGTCTAACTAAAAATTGAGAAAATCCTTCTATTGCATTTTGATTTATTTCTGTATTATCTACAAGAAGTTTTCTAAATCGTTCTGCAGATAATTCTTTTACAATGTTTGTTTCGTCTTTTAAATCACAATCTACTTTTAGATTGGCTAGGCCATGAATTATTATTTTTGTTGTATGAACTTGATATTTATATTGTACTATTAAATCACATAGTTCATCGGTTAATTTTAGTTCTTGATTTTTTGGTACTGGACTTGTGTATGTAAATATTATTTTTCTTAAACTCTCTGTTTTAGGTCTGTATTTAGAAAATAGTTCAAGAGTTTCTGTGAATTTTTGACAGGAATATTTTTCAATTGTTTTTTCAAGCTTTTCTTTGTTTCTCGCATTAATTATATTTCCAGTTATTTGTGTTATAGCATATTCTTCATCTGAATATATTGTTATAAGTGAAATTACTTTGTCAAGTAATTTTTCATCTCCTTCTTGTCCAACTCTTATGAGTGCGCAGTAACTTTTAAAAATTATTTCTTCTTCATGTATTCGTCTGATTTTTTCAGCTTCATTAGATACATATTTTTCAATGAAGAGTGTTATTTTTTCTTTGGTTTGTAATTGTTGGGTTTTGAATAATATTGTTGTTATGTCTTTTGGTGTTATTTGTGTTAGAGCCATTCTTTTTAAGAAATAGTCTACTAATTTTTCATCATCTATTAGTTCTTCAAGTTTTATAATGAACCTGCATTGTTCTTTTAGGGTATACTTGTTAGTAGAATTATATAATTTGTAATTAATAAGTCTTTTTTCTCGTTCGTCAAATGGCTTTATGAGTTTATTTTCAAGATTCATTTCAACTCACCACTGATAGAATTATTTTGATTTTTCCGTGCAAAGCTAGCTCTATCTATTTCGCTTCTAAGGACTAAATTTAATGATATTAGACATTCTAACAAAGTCTGATAAATTCCGGGCATAATATATATTATATTAATAAGTATTATATAAATGTTTCGCTTTTTAATCACTAATAAGTAGTAAACCGACAAATCAGTTCTAAAGCCAGAATTTAACCATTCCAGCCCCTAAAAAATCATTTTGTTTTTCTAAAAATGAGTTATTTTCGAGAATTCATTTCACAAAACTTTATATATCAGTTATACTTTTTAGTATTATATCTAATACTCTTTAGTATAAAAAAATGATGACAAAAACCCAACAAAAATTAATGAATTTATTTGTTTCAAAAATAGCAAAAAAATTTAGTTTACAAGGTGCTGGAAAAGAACTTCAAATGCATCAAGCATTATCTTATAGAGCAAGCAAGATACTTATAGAAAAAAAACTAATCCTTCCAGATGAAAATGGATTATATTTTCTTAATTATAAAGAAAATCAACAAGAATTAATTTCTTTTGAATATTTGAGAACTTCTGAATTTCTAAAAAATCCACGACATAAAAAATTTAAACAATTTGTAACTGAATTTATTGATGAAGTTCAAGAAAATAATTATATTTTTTTACTTTTTGGATCTGCTGTAGAAAAAGAAACTCCTCGAGATTATGATATTGTGCTATTTTTTGATTCTATAGAAAAAGCTCAACAATATGAAAATATTCTAATTAATCTTGCAGAAAGTTATCCTAGTCTGAATGTTCATATAAATGTAGATTCGATAACTGATCTAAATCAAATGCTAACTAAACGAGATGAAAAAAATGTGGCTAATGAATCTTTGAATAAACACCTAATTTTTTACGGAGCTGAACAATTTTATAAAATATTAAAGCAGGTGCGATCATATGCTTGACGATAAAAAACTCAAAGAAGTTGAAAACAGAATTAAGATTTATATTGCTGATGGAATAATTAAAACAAAAGAAGCTGTTGAGTTTACAGATTTTTTCTTAAAACACTCTACAAATTTTTTAAATTCTGCAAAAGCAGAGTATCTGCTTTCAACAAATAAAGATGCAAGTCAAAAACTCGGATTTTTAAATTACGATGGCTTTATCGTCGTGGTAAATTCAGGTTATTATTCTATGTTTCATATGGCAAGAGCATTGCTGGAAAGCAAAGGTATCAAAATAAAAACAGAACACTCTGTTCATTCAGTTACTTTTGATGCATTAGTGTATTTTTTCTATCTTAATAAAAAAATAGAAAAAAAACTTATAGAATCATTTGCAGAAAGTCTGGAAGAGTCAGCAGAGATTCAAGGACAACAAAGAGCAGCCGAGATGATGAATGATTTTTTGTTTGAAAAAAGAAAAAGATCCACTTTTACTTATAGCATGGGGTCTGAGATCGTCGAGGCAAAAGCAAAGACTTCTCTTAACAGAGCAATAAAATTTCATGAAGAATTAAAATCGTTTTTAATTAACAAGTAATTTTCTTAATAATTAACACATTCTTGATAATCAGAACCTGCACTATTTGACATAATTTCACTAAGGCTTTGTCCTGTTAGTGCAACTTCTTTCAATCCATCAATTATTGTTTCACACCATTTGTTTAGATTGTCATAATCTGTTTCTAGTGTTTCATTTAATCCTGCGTAGAATTCTGGTAAGTAGTTTTTTCCATTATCTCCTTTATACTGAATAGTGTCTGGATTAATATTTTTATTTGCAATGTCATAAGCAATACATATTTGAGATTTTTGATAATCAGTTAATTCAAGTATTTTTTCAGGTTGTTCTATTTCAGATATTAGGACTAGAAGTGTAAATGCATATTCTTGTTTATGTTGACTTAAAAAATTAGGATTTTCTTCTAAATAATTTGCGGCTTTTTCAGTCAGTTCGTCTTGTTCATCACAGTCTGATATTTTAGTCACAAAACTAATTAATTCATCATTTATTTCTTGTAAAATTCGTTCACAATCCAAATTTTTAATTAGTTTTAGGTATCTTTTTATTGCATTATTGGTAATATGTGTTTGTCCATACATTCTAGTTCTTATTTCATTAAGGTTGTCACAGAATAGTTCAAATACTTCTTCTTTGTGTTTGTATTGTTTTGCATATTTAAGAATTTCTAAGTAAGAATCATCATCTATTAAGTAATCAATATGTTTATCTGTAACTGCTGTAATAATGTTTTTTGTCGTCAGAACATCAAGATCTTCAAGTTCTTTTTCAAAGTTAGGATTAGATAAGTACCATAACCCATTTCTAATTGTGTTATCTTCTTTTTTTAGAGTTGTTTTTTTTACAAATTCAGCAATCTCGTTTTGAATATCTGGTTTGTTTTGATATTTTTTCATAATAGTATCAAAACTTTTTAAATTGTGTTTCTTATCTTTTTTGTACTCGGGTTTAGTTTTCTTAAGTGCCTTCCTCGCTTCTTTAACTTTTTTAGAATATTTCAGACTAAATAAGTCTAACAGTCTTTCAATTCCCACGACTCATCACCTCGTCAAGGCTTTGTCCTGTTCGTGCAACTTCTTGTAATCCGTCAATAATTGTGTCACACCATTTATCTAAATTTTCATAATCTTCATCAAGTGTTTTATTTAATCCTTCTAAGAAATCAGGCAGGTAGTTTTTTCCACCACTGCCATATCTGTCTTTTGTTCCTGGTTTGATGTTTTTCCATGCAATATCGTGTGCAGTACATAATTTTGTTATCTGATGAGAACCTAAATTCATAAGTTTCTCTTGTCCGCTTTCATCAACATTTGAAATTATTCCGACAATAGAAATTAGTTCATTTGGTTTTTGAGCTAACAAGTATTCTGTTTCGTCTTCAAGTAGTTTTTTTATTTTTCTTCCTGCTGAAAAATCAACATTAAGTTCTTCTAGTTCTTCTTTGCTTCTAACTTTGTAATCAGTTTCGAGTAAGAATTTTGCTAATTTAAAATAAGATGCTTGATCTATTTGTTCTCTTCCTAATCCAACAAGTAATCCAACTTCTTTGGGTTTTGTTTTACTGTATTTGTTCAATAATTCAATTCCTTCTTTTGGAACGTCTTGATTCCATCCTTTCCACCGATGAAGTGCATAAGAAACATAACTTGGACCTTCTGGATGTGAATATGATTTAGAAAGTACATTCAAAAGTTTTTTTCGTTCGCCATCTCGTCTAGAATTTATCAAAAAAGTGTATGTGTGATATATGAACGTAGAAGCAGTACCTCCATCTGTTACTTCTTTATGCACATAATTAATTAGTGGTCTTATTGCTTTAGCATCTTCTTCCATCATCATTAATGTTTGCTCTAAATCTTCACCTTGGCATGACCTGTTCGAAACCCATTGATATCCTGGTTTTCCATAAAGAGTATTACCTATTTCACTAATCTTTTTATCAAGGTGATTATTCCCTGTTGCTTTATAAACTAAATTGTGAAGTCTACTCATAACTCATCACCTCGTCAAGACTTTGTCCTGTTCGTGCAACTTCTTGTAATCCTTCAATAATTGTTTTGCACCATTTGTTTAGATTATCATAATCTTTGTCGAGTGTTTCGTTTAATCCTTTAAAGAATTCTTTAGAATAATTTTCTTTAGTTCTTGTGAATATATCTGCTGGATTTAGGGGTTTATAATTTCTTGTTGCAATTTCATATGCGTAACATAATTTATTTTTATTATGATCAGATAGTTCTTTTATTTTTTCATAATGTTTTTCTTCTGTATCTGAAACTATTCTCGCTAAGGGTATTAATTGATTAGTTTTTTGTTCAATAAGCCAATCTTGTTGTTCCATTGCGTTATTTAGTTTATTTACTTCATCACTTGTTTTTTCTTTATCGTAGCATAAATATGAAAATAGATTAGAATATAGTTCTTGTTTATCAGAACGAGTTTCAAATCTGTTTAATAATTGTAAATAATGTTGTGTTATTTCTTTAATACGTTCTGGTGTTTTGGGATTCGCGTTTATCATCATATCTACAATAGATCCCCTTTTTAATTTATTGTTTACAGAGGTCATTAAATTAGCTGTAACTTCTATCGCATTTTCAATTTTATCAATATCAAGATTTCTTGTTGCTTTTTGAAATTCATCGCTTGATAATGTGTCTACTAGTAATGCAGCAGGTTTTTTTTGATAAAAAAATTCCTTTACTACTTTTTGAACCTCGCCGACAAAAATGATCTCCGCGCCTATTTTTTCATATTGTAAATATAACTTATCGTATTTTTTTAGCACATTGTGTTTATGAACTCTTGCTGAAATGTCATACCAATTATTTGGTGCAAACCCTTTGCGTAAAGTCTTTCTATAATCTTTTGCTATTTTTTTTATTTCTTCTAATGTGGGAATTTTTGGTTTAGGTGTAGAACGGGGACTGGGCACACTCCCTATTTTATAGACAGCTTTTGCAAAATTTCTACCGTATTCCCCTGCGTCCAAAGCACTATTGCTACTCATCGACTCATCACCTCGTCTAAACTCTGTCCAGTTCGTGCAACTTCTTTTAATCCATCAATTATTGTGTCACACCATTTACCAATATTTTCATAATCAGTAGCTAATGTGTCTTGTAATCCTGCGTAGAACGGTTCCAAGTAAGTTTCGTTTGTTTCAGGATGTCTGTTTTTTCTTGCTATATCGTAAGCAATGCATATTTTATTTAATGTATAGTTAGATGTTTCTTTTTTTAGTTCAATTTCAGTTTCTTCAAGTCTAGAATTCATCTCCATTAAAGGTATTATTTGTTCTGGTTTTTGTTGATTTATCCATTCGTTGTCTTTTTTTAAATATTCATTTAGTTTTTTTTCAGAGTCTGATTTTAAGTAGTTGATGATTATATGGGTAATAAGATTATTATTTGTTTCAGTGGTGAATCTTTCAAGGTTTATGTAACTGGCCAGGTTTATGTATTTTTTTTTAGTTTCAGGTATTAAAACTCTCGCATCAAGCAGTTGATCTTGTATTTCTTGAAGACCTTCATATACTAGGTTAAATCCATTTTCACTGTTTTTATATTTTTGTGCAATATTAATTAGTTGTTTTCCTTCTGATTCATATGATTCATCTGAGAAGGGTGTCGAGTCTACTAATTTAATGAATTTTTTAATAGTTGGAACATCAATATTTTCTAAGTCTGTTTCGAATGCAGAGTGAGCTAAAAGCATGAATCTTAAATAATCAGATAGGCGATCTTCTAAAACATATTTTTGGGTTTGTTCTGCAATTTCTTTTTGTACTTCTGTGTTGTCTTTGAATTTTTTTAGAGTTAAATCAAAGTATGTCAAATAACTTTTTCGGCTTTTATTTTTCTTTAGAGCTGTTTTTACTGTGTTTCTTATTTCATCTACTTCAGTACAATACTTCGGTCTAAAACAATCAAGAATCTCACGCAGCATAACTCATCACCTCGTCAAGACTTTGTCCTGTTCGTGCAACTTCTTGTAGTCCGGTAATGATTGTTTCACACCATTTATTTAGATTATCATAATCTTTGTCAAGTGTTTCTTGTAATCCTGCGTAGAATTCTGGTAAGTAATTTATTCCAGACTTATTTTCTTTAGTTATTGTATTTGGATTTATGTTATTTTTTGCTATATCATATGCGATGCATAGTCTTTTTGTTTCATACTCTTTTAATTTTTTAATTTTGCCTATTTGCTCTCTATCTATTTTTAGTAAAATTTTAATCAGGGGAATTCTTATTTCTGATTGTTGAGAATTGAAATATTCTTTTTCTGTTTCTGCTAACAATTCAATTTTGTATATTGTGTCGCTCTGTTGAATTTCCTTTGTTAAGTAGTTCATAAATTCTTTAAAATCTTGATTAGGTGTTTGTAATAAATTTAATTTTTCGTGTATTTGCAAATATGTTTCAATTCCTTTAGGATTATTCACTGCTAGTTTTGATATATTTCTTGTATTTTCTCTCACTAATTCAGGTTTTGATTCAATAATTTTTCTGAATCTGTCTGATGAATATGTGTTTATTAGATTATTTAATTTTTTAGTATTTTTTTCCGCATCTATTGTGTCAGAAATAAAATAAGCTAGATAAAACCGAGTATCTTCTGTTTCATATGAGCTCATTAATTTTTCAATTTTTTGTAAACTTAAATCAGTCAGAGATATTTTTTCAACTAATTCAATTATGTTTACAGGTAGATGTATCGGTTCTTCTAGGCATTGTTTTAGTTTTTCATATGTCGGACTAGCATAATTTTTAATTGCTTTTTTTAATTTTGAAGGTTTTTCTTTGGCTATTTTTATTAATGATTTAGTAATTTGTGTATATTTAGTCATGCCTACTTTTATTTTGTCTGAAAATTTTAATAATTCTAAAAAAGTAGTTGTATCTCCAGAATATGCTGTGCAAACTAAATTTCTTGATAGTTCATTAGGGTGTACGTCTGTTTGTTTAATTTGTTCTTGTATTGCGGGATCATTTAGTATTGCAAAAATATTTTGTGTTAATTGGGGTAATTCAGTTATTTCTATTTCATGAAATGAATTAATAGCTTTAATCGCAATTTTTTTTTGTTTTTTATTTAATTTATTAAATGCTTCTGTTGAATAATTATCTATTAATATTTGTGATACTTCTCGAATCCGTTGCGCAGGTTCTTTTTCAGAGGTATAGCCTATAAATCCTACTTGACCTGATAATTGATTTATTAGTTCTTGAATTGTATTTACGTCTTGTTGTTTAAACAAATTTATTGTTTTTTCATTTTCATATAAGTCTAAAAAGTATTCTTTTGTTTTGTTTTCTGTGCGTGGATTAATATTCATACTTAAATTTGATAACACAACGTTTGCAATGGAGTAGTCAAATGAGTAATTTTTTACTATTTGTTTGATTCGTTCGGGATTACATGTGTTATCTTCTTTTAAGCCTTCTAATAATGTATCTAATCCTCTTTTTACAAATTGTTTTAGAATTCCTTGGTCTAGATCATCAGGCATATCTTTAATTTCTAAAGATTCCAGTAACTCATCAAGACCTTTTGTAAGATCCTCAAATCCTTGCAGAGTCATCTCTCCATCACCTCATCACATCAGTAATCAAATCATATCCAAACAAAGGTAGTTCTTTTGGATCTGTAAACCATCGTGCATATGTTGCATTGCTTGTTAGTTTTGCAAAGTAGTCTGGTCGAGTTTCTTGAATATTCAAATAGATAACATTAACTCCTTTTTCTTCTGCTTCAGCTATTGATTTTGCTGTGTCTGCTACGGCATATTTTCCGTCATAGTCTGAGGCTGCGGGTTGTCCATCTGCAACAATTATTAACCATTTTCTTCTTGCATTTTTTTCCATGACTTTTCGGGTTACTCTTCTTATTGCTGCTCCGTCTCTATTCGCTCCTCTTGGTTTTATTGCTCCAAGTTCTTCTAATCCTTCAATTTTTGTTATTCTTGTTTCTATATTTCCGTGGAAATCATCACTATCGTATGTATACATGCTTACGTCGTCTCCGTCTCCATTAATGTCGTATTCAGTTAATGCTTTGTAGAGTATTCCTGCAAAGTATTTTTCTAAGTCAAGAACAGTGCTTCCATTTATTTTGTGTGAAGTTGAACCACTTCTATCAACAAGTATTGCAAATGCATCATCGCGGATATTAATTTCCATTGAGTCATAGATTCTTCCATCTACTGCTAGTTTTGGATCTGCCATTACTTCTAAAACACATTCCATGTTTAGCATGTCTGGTTCGTTTACTCCTTGAACTAGTTGCCATTGGTTTGGTTTTAGTTCTTCTAAGTGTCCTGCAAGTAGGTCTATTACTGGTCGGTATCTTTCCAATTCATTCAAAAACTTAAAATTCTTTTCAGTTGCTACTTCATCAACAACTCTTACACTTTTCGAATATACTTTTCTTTGGTAGTCGTATTCTAATTCTGAGTTTTGTTCGTTTTCTTTTTTCTCTTTGTCAGCTTTTGCTTTTGCTTTTTTAAGATCTTCATTTAGTTTTTTTGCAGCTTTTCTAATTTCTCCTTCTTTTTCTTTTAGTTCTTTATCGCTACCAACTTTTACTTTTCCTTTTCCATGTTTACTTCCTCTTCCTTTTCCACGGCTAGGTTTTCCATTTTTGTCTCGGGGAATATCTTTAAATTCTTCAATGTATAATCTATATGCTTCTTTGGTGGCATCCATACATTTTACGCATGCATCATAATCGTCTATTCTTTCAAACACTGATACATCAACCAGTTTGTCGAGTAGTTGGCCTAGTGTTTGATATCCTTCTTTTTGTAATGCGTCGCTTGTTACTTTTTGAGAAAGTAGTTGATCAACCTGATCAGAAAATGCAGGGTCTAATTCTCCTTTGTGTTGACTTGCAATAACTTTTGCAATATATAATTCAAAGAATGTTTTGTTTCTTCCATTTTCTGTTGCCATTTCTTCGAGTGTTGGAAACTCTCTTTTTGTTTTTATAAAATAATCATTTTTATTGTTGCAAAGTTCTTTGTCGTGAGCTGTTGCAAACTTTGTTTTGAAGTGGTCTTCATCACACCTATCTCTAATTATATTATGGATGTGTCCTGCAGCATCGCTTTTTTCAAAATTATTTTCTAAATATTCTGAAAAATCAACTAAGAATGCGCCTCCAATTACGTGAGATATTTCGTGGTGTGTAATTCCAACATACATGGCAAGGTTTCTATTGCCTACAAGTTCATCTTTAGAGTCGTTAAAGTAGTTGATAATTGCAGGTAAACTAATTAGGTGTCCGTCGGTAAACGCACCATCATCTCCTGCAACTACATTAAAAAACCCTAAATACTGAAGTATTGCAAAGTTTATATCTGGCTTAGCATCGTCGAATTTTAGTGCTGACCAGTTCCTAGCTTTGAATAATTTTGCGAATGACATTTATATTTTCCTATTTAATTGATAACTAATTATCAATTAAATTGTTTAAAATGTTGTTGTTACTCCGTCTCTGTCAAGCAGTCCTTGTGTTTGTGCAATCATTTCTACTGCAGTGTATGTTGTAATTCCACTTTGGATTTCTTTGTTTTTGAAGTTTCCATAACAGATCTGATCCATTTCAACTCTTGTCGCATGTCTTTTTGCAAGTTCAAGTGGCATTCCCATGTTACTAAGTAGGTTTGCTTGTGCGATTGCATAGTGCAATGTTCTTGGACTTGGGGAGTGTAATCTTACTTTTTTACATTCTCCTAAACTATCTAGTGCTGTTCTTGCACTTTCTTCTAGATTTGTAGTTCCATCTGCACCCAGACTTCTTACTATTGTATTATACTTTGCAAGTTGTTTTGTAAGTGCTACTATATCTGCTTCTGTTCCAACTACTAAATCAAGTCCAGATGTGTCAACTGGTTCTGAAATAAATGCTTCATACGCAACAATATCTGTTGTATCATGAACTGCTTCACCACTAAAGAAATCAAACCAGCTATATGATTTTTCTCCAGAACTTCTTGATTCTACTACTTCTGCTTTCAAAAACTGAGGATTTTCTCGTCCACCTTTTATTCCTCTAATTTCTGTATTAATATTTATTTTAATTCCTTCTTTTGCAAGTGCAACTTTTGTTTCTACATCTTCGGGTAAGTATCCAAAAAACATATTTACAAATCTGTCTGCAACAGAATCTTCTAAGTCTCCATGAACACTTCGTCCAGGGTTGTAAGAAATTACTCCTCTAAAAAGATCATCTGCAGTTATTTCTTTACCGTCTCGTCTAGTAATTTTTCTTCTTTTGTCAAAAATAGGGTTTAATCGTTTTTGCTCTCCTGGTACTAGTAAGTCAAATTCGTCAAGATATCCAATTCCTCCTTGTTCCATTGCATTTGTTACAACTCCGTTTGTGTATCCTGTTTTTGTGCTTCCGTTGGTTTCTAGTGTTGGATATCCAATTAGTGGACTTTCAGTCATTCTATCGTTACAGGATATATCAAATAGTTTTTGATTAACAATTTGTTTTGCTAGTGTTTCAATCAGTTCTGTTTTTCCTACTCCTGCAGGTCCACATAATGAAACGTTTTGTTTTAGTTTATGTGCGATCATTACTCTTTGTACTTCATCAAGTCCTTCAGGGGTTATTTGGTTTGCGATATAATTTAGTAGATTCATTTTAATTTTTCACCTCATTTGTGTTTAGAATAATATTGTTGTTTTGGTTTGTATTTTGGTTGTTGTTTTGGTTTGTATTTTCATTTGTATTTTTATTTGTTGTTTGGTTTGTGTTTGAGTTTGTAAATTCATTTTGATCATTTGAATTTGCTAAAAACTTTTGAACAGCATATTCGATAACATGACTTTTGCTTCGAAATAGTCCTTCTTCCAGTTTCATCTCTACTTGGCGAAGTGTTGTTTTGCCTATAGAAATACTGATTTTCTTCTTTGCTTCTGAGTTCATCTTTCATCCTCCATTTTTTGTTTAATTAGTATTGTGAGTGTTCAGTTTTGTTTCAATAAAAAAAAATAAAAACAAATTCCTCTTTTTTTAACGCTGTAAAGCGTTAATCAACTTCTTTTATACAATAAGAAAGACACTTATTGCTTCTTTTTGCCTCTTTTTAGCACCAAAACCTCTTTTTTGCGAATAATTAGCAATTATCCGTACAAAGTGCTACTTTTAACTACTTTCCAGTAGTTTATAAATCTTTTGGTTTTGTAGTCACTAAGAAGTAACTAATAAATCAAATCGAAACATTTATATATTTTAAAGTATGCACATATACTTTATTATATTTTAAAGTACGGAGGTGTACTATGACACTGAAACAAATAAGTTTAAGCATGCCAAATAACCTTTTTGAAGCATCTCAAGAATTCAGCTCTGATTTTGGATACAAAAATATCCAGGAGTTTATTCTAGAATTAATTAGACAAAAGGTCTTTATTGAACGCTTTGAAAGATATTCTGAAATTGAAGCTCAAATGAAGGGGGGAAAGAATGTTAAAAAATTCAACCAAGCAAAAGCTGTTGATTATTTAGAAAATCTATAATTAAAAATGGTTGAAGAAAAATACAATATAGAATTCAGCACTCAATTTGAAAAATCTATGAAAAAATTAAAAAAGAAAGATAAAGCAATATTCGAACAAATCAAAAAGAAATTAACAGATATCATCAAAAATCCTGAGCACTATAAACCTCTAAAAAATGTTCTTGCAGGATATCGTAGAATTCATTTTGGATCTTTTGTATTAATATATAAAATAGATAACAATATTATTAGAATTATTTCTCTAGAACATCACGATAGAGCGTATTAAATAATCACATATACTCTATTTCCTTTCGGTAAAGTTTACCTTTAACTTTAGTAACTTTCAAATTCTCAACAATTTTGAACATTAAGTCAGGGAGTAAATCTTCGTCCATGCCACTTACTGTCATCATACTTCCTGTATTTTTTCTTCCTGAATTTTTATAGTTTATTAGAACCTGTTTATTATTTATTCTTATTTCTATTTTTGCAGCTCCATATCCATCTTTGATTGAAAATAATTTGCTGTTCAATGACGATGGACTATTATACTTTAAATAAAATGGAACTTTCTTTGATCCTAATTCAAACTCTCCGCTAAATTCTACTTCGCTGCATGCTAGTAGACGATTGTATGTTTCGTCTTCTATTCTTTCATCTTCGAATTCAAAAACTGTTCCATGAATTTTTCTCTCAACATGTTCTTTACTTTCTTTATCATATTCAGAAACAGTCATATCAACAACATCATCAATTTTTACAGAACCTGAACTTCCATCATACTTATGTGATTCACATATTTCTTCATCAAATACGTGAAGTTCTTTATGCTTTGCCCATTTTCTTAGTCGAGGTATTTTCAAAAGTGCTAGTGTTCGTAGTATTCTTGTTACTGCAATTTCATTTACATTGCTTATTCTAAGATCTTCACGAATCCATTTATTATCGTGCTCTTCATATCCTCCTAAAATATTCCAATATTCTCCTCGATGTCCTACTTGTAATGCTCTGATTGGTTTGTTAAGAATTTCATCTGCAACACTGAAAACATTTGAATTTGAAGCATAGGATTCTAATTGTGCTTTACTGAATTCTATTTTTCCATCAGAATCTAATGAAAATGATGCAAAATTAGTTATGAATGTTTCAATTCGAATTAAATTTCCTTTAACAGTTCCGTTGTTTAGTTCTATACTATGTTCGCCCATAACGTCGTGACTAATTGATATTTTTTTAGCATACTCTGATTCATCGGCAAGAAGTTTTAGTAAGAGTCCTGATCCTTCAAATCCTTTATAGTATTCACTCAATCGATCAAATTTTGTAATTAGATTTTTTATTTGTGATCTCATTATTTTTTCTCTAGTTTCGTCGTCAACTAGTTCTAAGTCTTGACTTTTAGGGACTGAAATTAATGCAGAACTTTTTGGTTCTTCAATTTTGTCTTTTTTCTTTTCGTCAATCTTGTCAGCAAAAAGATCTAATTCTTGTTCTACTCTTGATTCAAGATATTTTTCTAATTTTTTTCGTAAACTCGAACCAAATTTTGTTTTAAATTGAGTTTGATTAAATTTGTATTTTTCAGAAGTAAATTCTTTTATTTTCAAACCACTAACTTCCATATCGGTCATGTGTTGTTTTAATTGCGAGATTAAATATTCTAATTCTGTTTTTTCTTGATTTAATAAATCTGCATCTTTTTTCAAATAATTTGTTGCGTTTTTTATTCCTGATTCTATTTCTTTCTTAATCATTTGCAGGATAAACATATTTCCTTCTTTGTATGCATACGCAGCTTCTTTGAATAATTCAGAATATTTTTCAACATCTTCTTGTTCGAGTCCTTTGAGTTTATCTGGGTGTGTTAGCATTGCAATTCCTAAGTATGTTGCCTTGCACATTGTTTGTTCTTCTTCTGATAACAACTCGAGTCCTTTCACTTCGTTTAAACTATTAGTTTCATCTCCTTGTTTTAGCATAAATTCAAGAATTTCTTTTTCGCGTGATTGAAATGTATCTTCTAGTTTTTCACGCTCATATTTTCTTATTTGTGAAAGTTCATCTCCAAACGAATTCATTACTTGAGTTATTCCTGCAATTATTGAATCATATCCTTCTTTAAGTTCTGTATATTGAGAATTTAGAGTCATTACTTCTTGGCGTAATTCTTGTTCTGTTCGAACGCGTTCATCTGGAATTGAAACACTGGTTTCGATTTTATTTTCTAGATCTGATTTTTTATCTGTCATATTATTCAACCATTTGTGAAGTTATTTAGATTATATATTATTTAGATTATATCTTGCATTTCTTAATTATTAATTTCTTAATTAGTATATTCTGCATTGGATATAAATTAATTATGAATGTGCTGTATAGATAAGGTTATATATAAACCTTACTATATTAACTACTGCGCAGTAATAAACAAATAGAAACATTTATATATAACCTCGAAACTCTTTTTAAATACTTACTAAAAATATTTAAATGAACAAATAAATAAGCCACATAGGCATTCAGTCTATGCATTGGCGAGCTTAAAAAGGGAAACTAAATGATAGTATTAGGAGAAATTTTAATGTACATTACTTCGTACTTTGGTCTATTTGCAGCTCTATTCTTTTTACTGACTTTATTTGAAAATAGAAATCATCTTAAAAATCCTAAGCCACAAAAAGTACTTCCTACAGTTACTGTTATGGTTCCTGCTTGTAATGAGGAATTTTCGCTTTCAAAAACAATTAAGTCATTACTAAATCTTGATTATCCTAAAAACAAACTTCAGATTATTATTATTGATGATGGTAGTGTTGATAATACTTATAAGATTGCAAAAGAGTGGGCAAAAAAACATAAGTGTATTAGAGCATTAACTAAACCTAATGGTGGAAAAGGAACTGCACTTAATCTGGGATTAAAATATACTACTGGTGAAATTGTTGGTTGCCTTGATGCAGATAGTGTTGTTGATTCAGACTGCCTTCTAAAAATGGTGGGTTATTTCAAAAACAAAAATGTTGGTGCAGTAACTCCTTCATTAAAATGTACTACTCCAAAAACTATTTGGCAAAGGATTCAAACTATTGAATTTTTACTTGGTGTTTACTTGAGAAAAGTTTTTTCATTTCTTGGAGCAATCCACGTAACTCCGGGTCCTTTTACAATGTTTAGAAAATCGTTCTTTGACAAAACTGGCGGTTATGATGAAACAACTGTAACTGAAGATATAGAAGTTGCGCTAAGACTGCAGTCTAAGGGTTATGAAATTGAAAATGCAATGGATGCAAATGTTTATGCTATTGCAATGCCTACATTTTTAACAACTAGAAAGCAAAGAGTTAGATGGTATAGAGGATTCTTAGATAATGTTTTTAATTATAAAAATTTATTTTCAAAAAAGTATGGAAACCTTGGTTTATTTGTATTGCCAAGTTCATTCGCATCTATTTTTTTAGCAATAACTGTTAGTTTCTATTTAATTTATCATTTAGCTGAAAGCCTGCTTAGTAGATTTACTAATCTATATATGGTAGGTTTTGACATTTGGAAACTTAAATGGTTTAATGCAGATCCATTCTTTATCAATAACTCTCCTCTTATGTGGTTGGGTTGGTTATCTATTGCAATGGGTATTTTTGTAATCTTTTTTACTAAGTGGGCTAGTAAAGAAAAAGATAAAATAGCATTTAATTATATTTTATTTGCACTATTATACTTACCACTATTTTCTTATTGGTGGATTGAATCTTTGTATTGTAAATTAGCAAAGGGAAAAGTTGAGTGGAAAGGTAGAAAAAGAGAGGCTAAAGAACTTGAGTATTGTTAATGATTATTGTTAACGTGCATGATACTTATAATATTTATTATAATTACTAAATTCATTAATTAAATTCATTGATTATTATGGCTAAAACTAAAACAAGTGAAAGACAGAAAATTCAAAAGTCAAAATACATAATGGTTTTAGCAGTAACTACTTTAATTTTTATTATAGGTATTCTTCTTGGAAATTATTTTGCTGCGCAAAAATTAAGTCAATTAGATCAACTTACTCAAACTCTTAGAACAGATACCTTAGCAATCGAGATTCAGTATGATCTTATTGCTGAGAATCCTTGTGATGCAGTAACAGACACTCCTCTTGCAGAGCAGCTTTATGAACTTGCAACAAAGCTTGATTACATGGAGTCAAGATTAGGAGAAGACGACGAAACAGTACTTGATCTTAAAGAATATTACATGTTATTAGAACTTAGACATTGGATGTTTAATAAGAAAACCAACCTTCAGTGTGGTGATGATAAATCTCTTATTTTATATTTCTATGCAAATAAAGATGATTGTCCTTCTTGTGAACAGCAGGGTTTTATTCTTACTTGGCTTAGAAAAAATTATCCTGAAAATGTTTTAGTTTATGCATTTGATTATAATATTGAAAATACTGCGTTGGATACAATCAAAACAATTTATGGTGTAGAAAACACGCCTGCTGTTGTTTTTAATGAACAAGCATATAATCATTTTCTAACAAAGTCTGAATTAGAGGCATTTACTATTCAAGTTATGGAAGATGCAAAAGCAAAACAAGAATTAGATACTAATTTAAATGAAACAGAAGCACTAAAAGAATTAGTCGAAAAAACTCTTCAAGAACTTGATGCAGAAAAAGAAGCAAATAATTCTGATAATTAAATTATTATTCTTGTTATTTTTATTATTGTTATTTTTATTATTGTTATTTTTTAATTGTTTTTATTTTCTAGAAAGATTAAAAACTACTTCGGAGTAGTTACAAATCCGAAAGCTTTTTAAATAAATCTAGAACTCCTGCCTATACTACTAAAATTTGAATAGTTGAGATTAAAAAAATAGGATATTATTTCAAAATAAAATAGATAATAGGGTGAGAATATATGTTTAAAAAAACCACTGTGTTGGGAAATTCATTAACTAGCGAGCTTACTGGGAGATTGGCTGAGAATTTTGCACTAGTTCCAAATGTAGGAATTCAAAATCAAATTGCAGGTATTATGAGTTGCTTACTTGCAACTAGAAATGAGCCTCATTTTGCAGAACGAATTGAGATTAATTTAGAGTTATTGCCTACAAATCTTAGAAAAACAGGCCATAGGTATCCTAGTTTAGTTACGCACTCTGCAAGAATGGCGGCTTATACATTGCCTTTACTTGATGATGCTCAAGCACATGAAGTAGATGATTTTTTAGGAAATTATGAAAATCAATCGGCTTCGAAAATTGTTTATGATTAATTTTTTAGATATTTTTTTTAAAAAGAGTTTCTGTTTATTCTTTCAACCAATTAACATATTGGGAAATAGCAGCCACACCTGAAATTATCTTAGGGGCATATTTTTTCACAAAGTCTAACTCTTCTTTTTTCGAGCGAGGGGGATTTTTCTTAAATCCCATAAATGCACGTTTTCCATCATAATCTACAAATGCAATTCTTGCACTAAAATCATTAGAACGAAGCATGCACGCATCTCCTGTAACTAAACCTATATGGTGTGGGTGTGAGATCATAGACTTAGCCAAGCTATTAGAATTAATAACTCCTTTTTTCTTTAACTCTTTTTTATATTTATTAAAATCAATCAAAAAATAAAATCCACCTTCTGGGCAAGTTGTACATAATCCTTTAATTTTTCCAACTGCTTCACTCATGCATATTCCAATTATTCTGTGAATCGAGCGCGTAATTTTAAAATATTCTTCAATTTCAGAATTGGGGTTAAATCCATCAATTGCAGCATATTGAATTGGAGTGGATACATTTGTGTAAACTGTCGCAGCAACTTTTTTGAAATCTTTTTTTATTTCATCACAACAAGTAGATGGCAGTATGCAATAACCAAGTCTATATCCTGCAGATGATCTATCTTTAGATATTCCATTAGTCACAAATGTTCCTTTTGGATAAATACGTCCCATGCTAACAAATTTCTTAAAGTTATATGTCATTAAAGCATATATTTCATCAGATAATACAAGCACATTATTTCGTCGACACAAATTTGCAATGCCTATTAATTCTTTTTTTGTATAAACTGCTCCGCTTGGATTATGAGGATTATTAAGAACTAGTATGTGTTGTTTTTTTCCACGTCCTAATTTTTTGAAAACCAAATTAAGATCTTTCAAATCTATTTTGTATGAGTTTTCTTTTTTAAGATGCATTGTGTGAATTTTTTTCCCGAGTAAATGTGCTTGTGGTGCATATCCTATCCATGATGGGGATGGTATTATTATGTGTCCTTCAATAATATTGAATATGGTGTACATCATTCCTTTTGTTCCATGTCCAATAACTACGCGGGATGGGTCTGCTTTTATTCCAAAATATTTTTTATTAAATTTAACAATTGCTTCTCGCAGCGCAGGAATTCCTTCTGCATCAGAATAATGTCCTTTATCTGCATTTTTAGAAAGTGATTTGACTATGGGTGGAGGAACATGAAATGGTGATTGTCCAAATGCAAAATTAAAATAATCAAAGTTACAGCCTTTAACTGAACATTTGATTCGATGTTCTGCAATCATTAGGCCTATTTTTAGATTATCAGGCATAGCAATAGAATTAACATGTTTGTTAATTATTATTTTTTTGACCATTCACAACACCTCTTTTTTAAAACCAGTTAGTATGTTAGTATATTTGTTTCAATCTTTTTAATTTGTTCTAATTGTTTGTTAGTGTTCTTCTTATTTATAATGGTTTGGTATTAAACTATTACACTATAATAATCTGCAATAAACGTTAGTGTAAATTTAAATTTTCTTGGAAAAATGTTCTTGAATGGATTTATAGAATAAACCAATTTTAGTGCTTTTTCTGTTTTTTTAGTGCTTTTTCTGTTTTTTTAGTGCTTTTCTGTTTTTATTAGCACTAGTTTTTTAAATAAATACATTTTCTAATGTATAATTATGAAATATCTAACCGAACTAAAAAAATTAAACTTGCCTACAGATCAATATGCTGTTTTTGGAAGTGGGCCTTTAGCAATTAGAAATCTAAGATCTAATGAAGATATAGATATTATTGTTACAGATGAATTGTGGCAAACATTGATGGATAAATACAAACCAAACAAAAAAGGATTTCTTGAAGTGGGAGTTATTGAAATATTAAATCATTGGGAACCTTATTTTGATAAGTCAGAACCATTAATAAAAAATGCAGATTTCATAGAGGGTATTCCTTTTGTAAAACTTGAGCATATAAAATCTTGGAAAGAGCGAATGGGTAGGGAAAAAGATTTAAATGATGTTAAATTAATTGATGATTACTTAAAACAGCAAAAAACAATTTAATAATAATAATTTAATAATAATAATTCAACATTAAATTATTAAGATTAACATTGCGTAATTAAAACCATAAAAACAATGATATCAAAAATAATAAGTAAAACAAAATTTGAAAAAGAAGAAAATTGTTTTGAAGTAGAATTAGAAAACACAATTTTTCGCCCACAAGGTGGCGGTCAACCAGGTGATCAGGGAAAATTAATTAAAAAAGATAATTCTGATCAAGAATTCTTAATTGTAAACACATTCAAAAAAGATAACAAGATCATACACATTCTGAAAACAGACAAACAAGATTCTTTAAACATAAATGATGAAGTGGAACTTATTGTCAACACAGATTTGAAAGATGAACTTGCTAAACTACATTCTGCAGAACATATATTATTTCAATCTATAAAGAGAATAGATGAAGATGCAGTTGTTGAAAAAGTAAATATTCACGCCCAAGAATCAAGTTTATTTGTTAAATCTCCTAATCTAAATATAGATAAAATTATTGAGGCAGAAAAACTTGCAAACAATATCATCAGTGAAAACAGAAACATAAACATTCATGAAATTACAAAAGAAGAAGTTCCTAATTATAAACTTCTAAGAATAAAACTCGAAAAAATCAAAGATGACAAAATTCGTGTCGTAGAAATAGAAAACTTCGACCAAAGTGCTTGTTGTGGTTCTCATGTCAAAAACACGAGCGAAATTGGTTTTTTAGTAATATCTAAAATAAATTTTATAGGTAAAGGAACTTATGAAATTCGTTACAAATTAAATGATTTATCTTTGTTGTTTGATCTTGCAAATACTTCTCGAAAAGCAAGGTCTATTTTGAATGTAGATTCTGATCAAATTATTGCAAACATTACTAATCTAAAAACTGCTAATGAAAATTTTAAAGAAAAAATTCGTGAGCTTAGTAAACTTGTAAACATTGAAATTAAAAAAGAAAAATTAAACAATGAACTTAATTTTTGGTATGCTGTTTTTCCAGGTATCAATAAAAGGGATTTTATTCAAAAAATTAATGAGATTGAAGAAAATAATTGTATTGTGTGTTTCATAAATCACGACGAAATTGAAAATAAAACCTCTATTGCAATTAGAATTATAAATCCTGCGTCAGAAACAGACGCATCACAAATTCTAAATACTGTTACAGAATCATTTAATGGTAAGGGGGGCGGTAACAATCTTCTCGCTCAAGGTAATATTGAAATAGAAAAAGGAGAAAGTCTAGACCAAGTTTTTAAGTTTATTAAACAAATTTTATAATTCTGTTCAACAAAATTAAATCACTTAATTTATTTTCTTTTTATGTGGTTATTTATTTTTACAAAAAGCAGTAACATGGCCAGGCGAGGCAGAGGTTCCAGATGAATGCCGAGTAGAACTGCAAAAGTCCGTCTGTGCCCTTGTTGTTGATGATTTTTGCATTATATGCGGGTATTACACATCAATATTAATTGAATTAAGCTTTTCGCTAAACATAAATCAAAAACATTTAAAAACAATTTCTAATTCTATTATTATATTATGTCTGATAAACCAGAAATAGGTGTTATTTTAAATCCAGGGGCTAAAAAAAACAAAAAGCGTCCGTATAGAAAGCATGAACTTAAAGCAATTGTTGGAGATAGAGGTATTGTTCGTGAAACTTCTTGTATTGAAGAGCTTGAAGATGTTGTAGATGAATTCTTAGAAACAGGAATAAAACATACTCAGTTTGTTGGTGGTGATGGTACTACTCAAAATGGTATTACTGCGCTCCTTAACAAATTAGCAAAATTAAACACTGAAAAATTAGCTCGCGCTAAAAGAAGATCTCCTAACAATGTAACAAATGCAAAAATTATTGAACTTCCTTATCTTCATCCAGGTAATGCGGGAACTATTAATTTTGCAGCACGTCTTGCAAAAGTCAAGGGTACTCCTGAATATAATCTTAAGCAGTTAGTTGATGTTTGTGAAAAAAACCTAAATTTTTCAACTTTTCCTGTTCAAACTTTGGAAATTAGAACCTATCCTAAAGGAGAACCTACTAATCTTCAAGGAAGAGAGTTTGGTTTTGTTTTTGGAGATGCTGCTGTTGCAAACTTTATTAACAAGTATTATGGTAATGAAGAAACGCAGCAAGCAAGAAAAATTTGGAGAGTTCTTGCAGGACTAGAACAAAAATTTGAAAAAAAATTGTTAGGAACAGAATACGCAAGTAAATATATTGATAAAATAGTGCAAGATACTTTTTATGAAATTGATCGTCCCGATGCGATCAAAGCATTGAGATTGATTGGGAAAAGTTTAGCATCTTTCGTATTAAGAACTAATTATCATCGTGAACTTATTGATCCTAAAAAAGCAACTGTTTTTGTCGACGGTGAAACGCTACCTTATGACAAATTTAATATTCTTATTGCATCTGCTATGAAAATTAATGTTATTGGATTTTCTCCTTTTTATAGATTAGATCAGCGTAATGAGAATTCAGGAATTCATGTTCTTGCAGGAAACATGCCTGCATTTGATATTGCATTTGATTTTTTACAAACTATAAAACCTGATTTTGAACCTAAAAACGGATTTAAGAATTGTTATGATGGTCTTGCAAAAGAGATGATAATTGAAGTAGAAAAGGGATCTAAATACACAATCGATGCTGAAATTAAAAAAGCTTCAACAGTGATTGAAATTCGTCCAGGACCTAGACTTTTTATTCCTGAAATTTATAGTAGGGGCAGTGCTGATATTATTGATTTGTTAAAATATAGTTTGCCAATATTGTGATTTAGTTTTATTCTTTGTTTGTTTGTTTATTTTTTTTGTTTAGAAATTAACATGCAATCTCCTAAACTAAAAAATCTATATTTTTTTTCTTTTGCAATTTCATAAGCATTAAGAATTATTTCTCGTACAGAAAACGCACTTACTAGTAAAAGTAGTGTTGATTTTGGTAAATGAAAATTAGTCAGCAACAAATCTGTTTTTGATTTAAATTTATATCCTGGATAAATAAATATATCTGTTTTTTTAGTAGTTGGCATAATTTTGCCAGCGCAATCATAGTTTGCAGATTCAAGCGATCTAAGTGTTGTTGTTCCAACGCAAATAAGACGACCAATACAATTATTAATTAAATCAGCAGCATTTTGATCTATTTCAAACCATTCTGAATGCATTTTATGATCTTCTATTTTGCCCCTTATCGAAACAAATGTTCCATAGTCAACATGTAAACATATTTTTACAATTCTTATTCCTTTCTTCTTGAGCGAATTCAAAATTTCTTGAGTAAAGTGTAGTCCTGCAGTTGGTGCTGCAAGTGATTTTGATTTTTCTGCATTTGAATAACTTGTTTGGTAATCATTCTCATCCACATTTTGTTTTATGTATGGTGGTGTTGGTAACACGCCAATTTTTTCAATAACTAATTCAGGATCTTTATTGAACTCAACTGTAAACATATCATCTTTTTGTTCCAAAATAACGCAGCTCAGCCCATCTTCAAACACGAGTTTAGTTCCAATTCTTGGACGATGCACTTTTATTCTGCATTCGTACACAAGTTCTGTTTTTTTATCTCCTAAAACTAGTTCAAGATCTGCGCCTGTGCTTTTCTTTCCAAATATTTTACGTCGAGAAACTTTTGTTTCATTCAAAACTAAAACATCACCTTTGTGTAATAAGTCAATGAGTTCATAGAATTTTTTATGTTCTATTTCAACATTAGAATTAAGTTTAGAAGTATTATCAACGCCACAAACCACCATCATTTTACTATGATCTCTTGGTTTACATGGTTCTTGTGCAATAAATTCTTCAGGCAGTTCGTAATCAAAATCATTAAGGTTCATTTTTAATTTAGTATTTATTAGATATTATGATAATTAGATTTATTGATCATTCAATATTCATTTGTTCTTTCATTCTTTTTTCCATTTCTTCTTCTATTTTTTTATTTTCTCGTTCTATATGATCATCATATGAAAAAATACATCCACAAAACTTTTGTCTATACAAACCTAGCTTTTTACTAAGATCTCTACTCTTCTTAAACCCGTCTTGTTTTTTAAAATCTTTTTCTAAAAATTCAATTCCAAACTCAGCACCAAATTTTTTCCCATACTTACTTATGTGTTTAAAGTTTTTGTGAGGGGAAATACTCAGTGTTGTTGTAAATAAACTCATTTCCAATTCTTTTGCTGTCTGAGCACTTTTAAATAAACGATATTCAAAACATTTTTCACATCGTTTTCCACCTTCTTTTTCATCAAATAAACCAGTTATTGCTTTTATCCATTCTTTGTAATCATAATCTCCAATAATTAATCCAACATCATATTTTTCAGATATTTTTTTTGCATCAGATAGTCTTTTATCATATTCAAACTGAGGATGAATATTTGGATTATAAAAAAATAGAGTTACATCATATTCTTTTTTCAAAACCTCAACGCAGTGAGTTGAACATGGAGCACAGCATACGTGCAGGAGTAGTTTTGGTTTTTCTTTATTTTTTTCTTTAATTTTAGTAAACATAATATGCTAGAATAAATAGTGATATATAAAACTAATTCATTAATTCGGAAATCTTACGATTTCTAAACATATATCTTAATAAATGGAATCGGCTATATGAGGATTATGGTTATTGATGATTATTTGGGAAAATGGTTAAAAGAGTCTATTGATTTAAAGTATGATCTGAATTCTGCTAAGTTAGATGGTGGTCGGTTTGGAGATGATAAAGATTCTAGATTTTATAAGCGTCAGTATGCAAATTCTATGATGCGTAAAGGATACAGGCCTGGACTTAGCACTGCTAAAAGTGCTTTTGATTTAACTGATGAAGAACTTGATTTTGTAGGAATTTGTACTTGGAATAAAAATCCTTTTTCTGACGATGAGAAGTTGTTTTAGGTCGTTAAAAATTAATGGAAATATTAGAATAAAAAACATATTAAAAAATTTTAAAAACTTATTAAAAATAGTTATTTATAATTTTAGAATTTTGCAGGATCAAATTCTTCAATTTCTACTGGATGTCCGTGTAGCTCAGTATATGTTGCTGCGATTAGTTCGTATAGGGGTTTATTTGGCGATTCTGTTGTTGGAACTCGCATTTTTACTTGTCCGATTGATAAAATATATATTTCAACAGGAGTATCGTTTTTATTTCTAAACTGCATGAATTTTGCTATGATTCCTGTTATTTTTTTTGAAATATAGAAATCGGGCGTGCTTGATTCGTCTAGTAAAATTCTATCTACTTCGTATTTTCCTTTTGCAGCAGCATTTACTGCAGCACCTAGATGTTCATGAACTTCGTTTTTATGATCCTCTAATGTTTTAAAATGTGGTCCATTTGAACTCATGTTTTTACGCCTCAGTTTAGTATTTTCGAGTATTTTAAGATTTATTTAATTAATTAGTAATTTTTTAGGTATTTTGTTAGGTATGTGGTTTTTCTTGTTTCACAAAGAATTCAATAATTCATCAGTTATTTCACTTATACTTCCTAATACTTTTGTTGCAGTGCTAAAATCATTTGTCTTAGTATATTTATTAGGTATTGCAATTGATTTCATTCCTGCACGATTTGCAGATATTATTCCTTTTTGCGCATCTTCAATAACTAAACAAGAACTTGGTTCAATTCGAAGCGCATCTGCTGCCATCAAAAATCCTTCTGGATCTGGTTTGTGTTTTGAGTGATCATCTCCTGTTAAAATATATTTAAAACAGCCTTCAAGTCCTGTAATTTTTAAAATCATATCAACATTAACTCTATGTGATCCAGTTACTAATGCTAGTGGCATTCGGGCAGATAATTCTTTTACTGTTTCAACAGCATGCGGATATACAACGAGTTCTGAAACTAGTTTTTGATTAAACAAATGTCTTTTTTCCCAGATCACTTTGTCATAGTCAAGTTCTAAATTTTTCAGTTCCATATAATCTTTGAATCTTTTTCCTTGCCGAGTCCATAGATCAAAATATTCTTCAGGTGAAATTGTGATTCCGTAATTCTGCAAAGTTTCATAATAACTAGAATAATGTATGTGTTCAGTATCAACTAGGGTTCCATCCATGTCAAATATTATTCCCGAGATCATATAATTTACTAAATAAAATTGTCTATTAATAAATATTTCTAAACACTATATAATAAAGAACAAAATTTATTAAATCTAAATATAATTATCCTGTTATGCCTGCAAAATTAGATCAAAAAACCAATCAAAGACCTGACAAAAAAGAAGTTCTCACAGTTATAAAAATAATCTCGAAAGAAATCAATCAATTCATAGAACCTGTTGTTTCAAGAATTGCAAAACAAAAAAAGAATCCTTACAAAGTTTTAATCAGTTGCCTTCTAAGCTTGAGAACTAAGGATGAAGTAACTGACATTGCAACAAAAAAATTATTTTCAAAAATCAATCAACCAGAAGATTTAATTAAACTTAGCACAAAAACTATTGAGAAATTAATTTATCCTGTTGGTTTTTACAAAAGAAAAGCAGTTACAATTAAAAAGATTTCAAAAATACTAATAAAAAAATATGATTCAAAAGTTCCAAATACTATTGAGCAACTTCTAGAACTCAAAGGTGTTGGTCGAAAGACTGCAAATATTGTTCTTGGTTTTGGTTTTGGTAAGCCTGCAATGGCTGTTGACACTCATTGTCATCGTATTCCAAATAGATTTGGTTGGATCAACACAAAAAATCCTGAAGAAACAGAGCAAGAACTAATGATTATTATTCCAAAAAACAAGTGGGTCGAATTTAATAATATGATTGTGGCATTTGGACAAAACATTTGTAGACCTGTTGGTCCAAAATGCAATCAGTGTTCTATAACAAAATACTGCTTATATTATCGAAAAGTTTATATGAATAAACTAAACGCAAATGATACATTAACTATTAACAACAAACATTGAGGTGATTTAATTGACAAAAAAGAAAGTAATTATTATGGGTGCTGCAGGAAGGGATTTTCACAATTTTAACACAAACTTTAGAGGTAATCCTGATTATGAAGTTGTTTGCTTCACAGCAACACAAATTCCTGGTATTGACGATAAAAAATATCCTGTAGAACTTGCAGGAGATTTGTATCCGCAAGGAATTCCTATTGTTCCTGAGGAAAAAATTAAAGGTTTAATCAAAGAGCATGATATTGATGAGGTTGTATTTGCTTATTCTGATGTTGCTAATGATTATGTTATGCACAAAGCTGCAATTGTTAATGCTGCAGGTGCAGATTTTAAATTAATTGGAACAAAGACAACAATGGTTAAAAGTACAAAACCAGTTATTGCAATTTGTGCTGTTCGTACGGGTTGTGGTAAAAGTCAAGTTACTAGATTTGTGTCTAAGCTTCTTCAAGATCAAGGTAAAAAAGTCGTTGCAATTCGTCATCCTATGCCCTATGGCGATCTTGCAAAGCAAGCTGTTCAGCGTTTTGAAACTTATGAAGATTTTGACAAACACGAATGTACTATTGAAGAGCGTGAAGAATATGAAGTTCATGTTGAAAAAGGAATTATTGTTTATGCTGGTGTTGATTATGAAGCAATTCTTCGTCAAGCAGAACAAGAAGCAGATGTTATAATTTGGGATGGTGGAAATAATGATACTTCTTTTTACAAACCCGATTTGATGATTACTATTGTTGATCCTCATCGTCCAGGTCATGAACTTAAATATTATCCTGGAGAAACCAATGTGAGAATGGCAGATTTAGTAATTATTAACAAAGAAGATACTGCGCAACAAAGTAATATTGATTTAGTAAGAAAAAATGTTCAAGAAATAAATCCTGGTGCAAAAATCCTCGACGCAGAATCTGTAATTTCTGTAGATCAACCAGAACTTATTGAAGGCAAGAATGTTCTAATAATAGAAGATGGTCCGACCCTTACTCATGGAGGTATGAAATATGGTGCAGGTTTTTTTGCAGCTAAAAATCATAATGCCACTCCTGTAAATCCAGAACCTTATGCGGTTGGAGAACTAAAAGAAACAATGCATAAATTTAATCATAACCAAATTCTTCCTGCAATGGGCTATAGTGAGTCACAAATTGAAGAACTTAAAACAACTATTAGCGCAGTTGATTGTGATGCGGTAATAATAGGAACTCCTATGAACTTACCAAAACTCATTCCTATTGGCAAGCCATTTACTAGAGTTAATTATGATTTAAAAGAAAAACAAGAAGGAACTTTAAAGGAATTAGTTTTAAAGTTATTCTGATTTTTTTTTTTTTAATTTATTTATTTCTTTTTTAATTCATTTCTCATTTTTTTTAACATCTTTTTTTCTAAAGTAAATTTCCTTGTCGCGGACTAGTATCAACTACTGCAGTAGGTTTTGCTTCTGTTTTGAATATCCATGCGCGATATAGAGGATTTTGATTTTTCAAATACTTAAATCCTGCAGCACCACTAATTAGTTCTGTGAGTTCAGGTAATTTATAATCTTTAGATTCTTCGTGCATTGCTGCAAATCCATATCCTGGATCTCCAGGTCTAAGATGTGTTCTGTCAAATGTTACTTTATTTAATTTATAGGTTTTGACGCATTCTTCTAGTCGTGTAGATTCTTTTTGATAATATGTTAATTGATAAAAATCGCATAAAATCCATTTTTCTATTCCTCTTAAATGGATCATGCGGTTTATGTCTTGTTCACTATATTTTTTTAAGCTTTTATCTTGTCTCCATCCTTTATTTTTTTTTACCATTCTTACAAAACTTATATCATCTTCTTCATGTTTAAAGAAAGCATGAGCTGTATAAATATTATTTTTTTGATTATGACTAATTTGCCCATTTATTTCACTTTTTGTTCTTTTTTTTGCGTGAGACATAACAAATATTTTTCTAGGGTTTTCTCTAATTTCTTTTTTTTCTACAACTAGTATTTTTTCATTGTCTGATTGTTTTATAGAATATGTTCCTGAATTTTCTAATAAATCTGTTAATACTTGTACCATTCTATTTTTATCTTTTGCAGATACCATTTTATTGTTCCTCTATTAATTGATTGATATTTAGGATATAATTACAATTAATCCATATCTTTACGCTCTTTTTTGGCTATTTTACTAGCTAAGTTGCATAAATTTATATTGCTTTCGGATGTGTTAATAAATAGAATATTTTTTGGTCGTAAATTTTACGACATATAATCACAAGTATATGCTTGTTATAATTTAGAATATTCTTTTTGCATTAGCAGCGCATCATCTTCTAGATTTGGGCTTTCACAGATAACATATCCTTTTATTTTAAAGTCTTTAAACGCTCGCATTAGTTCTTTGTAGTTCATATCACTTTCTTTAAGCACAAGATGATTCCTTTCGCCTTTCGGGCCATAATTTATTCCTGAAACATGTATGTGCATATTATCTAGTCCATTACGTCCGAGATTTTTTTCTATATGTGATAATATTGAACTAAATTCATTATAATTATTATATTTTTTTGAGTCGCCAAGAGGTCCTGCATATCTTGCGTGTACATGACTAAAATCTACGCAAGGCATTACTTGTTCTAATTCTTGACTTAGTTTTACAATTTCTTGGAACGTTCCCCACTGAGTTCCTTTTCCTGTTGTTTCTGGTCGAACCCATATTTTATTTCCTTCATTTTGCAGCGTACTTACAATTTCTTTCATTCTTTTTTTTACAACATCATAAACAAGTTTAGGTTCTTGTTTCATATAATATGCTGCGTGAAACGTTACGCTCTGTCCTCCACTTGCCCATGCACTTCGACACGCATTTAAAACGCGAAAAACTGATGCATCTGCTTTTTCTTTTTCAAGACTGTTTAAATTAATGTAGTATTGTCCATGACACGTTAGCGCTACATTATTTTTTTCAGCAACTGATAAAACTTCTGGTGCTTTTTCCAAACTTACATTTACTCGTCGTACGAACTCTAGTTCCATGCAATCAAGACCTAATGCTCGAACATGTGCAATTCCATTTAGTATTGTTGGCTTTGGTGTAGAAATTGGCACTCCTGCAGTTCCAAACATTAGTTTATTTGGTTTTATTATTTTCATAATTATTAATAAGAAACAAATTGTATTAATATAACTTTTGGTTATAATTTATTCATTCAATAAGCGAATTATTATTTATCAAATGATTTATCCCACTCATCTTTTTTTTCTTCAGGAGTTTTAGGTGAGTCATCAGATCCGTCAGTAATATCTATTTTTATTGGAGGATAATTTTTTACTCTTTTATTTTTGCCAAGACCTGGTGCTCTGTCTGTTAATGTTTTGATTTCCTTAGGGTTCAGTTCTGGCGCATCATTAATTATATCTGTTAATTTTTTATATCCTTTATTCGACATTGATCCACTTTGATCGAAAAGTTTTATTTTTCCACGCGGCATTGAACTACTTTGATCTAAATACCCTCTTGAATCCAAATATCTTCCTTCTGCAAATGGGTGTGGCTCTGGTTTTAATCCAAAATATCTATCAAATTGTTTATCAAAGAATTCATCCATTTTTCCAGTATGTGCGATTGTTCCTGATATTAAAAATATATCTCTTCCGTCAGCAGGGGTCGTTAATTTTCCAGTCAGTCCATCAACAATCAATCCATTTCTTCTATTTAATTTTTCTTCTTCACTTAAAGCAGTATTGTTTCCATCCTCAGGTTCATATAGTTGCGAAAAGTCCCATGTTCCTGTTCGAGGTTTTACTTTGGCCATGTGTTCTACAGGAACGCCGTTACAGGGTTTTGATGGATCATACCATGAGTGTTTTTTTGGTTTCATTTTTTTTTTTTTTTTTTTTTTTTTT
>JABJCP010000012.1 GCA_018668595.1 Candidatus Woesearchaeota archaeon | reverse complement strand
ACTTTTGTTTGCGCAGTATCACAACCAAATAATTTTGCACGAATACTCAAAGCAAATGGTTGCTCCCAAATGTATTCATCTTTATCTTTAAGAGCTGAATTAGTTATTACAATTGCAATTACTAAAATCAAAAACCACATAACATATTTTTGAGAATCGTTGGAAAAACGATCTTTTAGCGGCGAGAGCATACCTATTAACAACAGAAGTATTCCTACAGCACCATAGGATAATAATCTTTTAAGTGTAACAAACTTTTTGAATTTCTTAAAACCACCAGATACTTTTGAAAGAGTTCCTGATGCTCCACTAAATGTATTTTTAAAATCTATTGCATCAACAAAAACTGCACTGACTAAGAGTATTGTTAAAACTAATAAGAATAATACACACAGCTTTTTAGTTGTGCTACACATTTGTTTGTGCGTTCTCATTTTAGTTTTTGAATTAATATTCATTCTTCCAACCATTCATCTAGTTTGTCAAAATCAAACGGTTCTTGTTTGTTGTCTAATCGTATAGTTGATTGTATATTGTTGAACACAAATCTACACCAGAATTTCATAATATTCTGAGAGAACAGGAATACTGAGTCTTGTTTTTGAATAATATCAACTTCAATCAATCTTTCTAAAAGACTTTTTGTAACAGGACCTGAACGATAAATTTTATTTGCTATTTCTGTTAATCTAAGATTTGGATTTTGTGAAATTGTTTTTAGAATAATTTTTAAAAGTGCTGCTCCTCGCGCATTATTTAATGAAATTTCGTAATTGTTTTGACACAATCTATAAATTTCAGAGTCAGGATTGATTAATTCAGAAATGAAAAAATGCTTTAATTGCGTTATACTAAAGTTATGTTTTGCAGATTGCACAGCAAGACTATTTATTATAAGAGGAATTCCGCAAGAATAATTAATCAGTTTGTTAATAACAGACTTATCTAATTTAATATTAAGATGTTTAATTATGAACTCTTCTGATTCTTTAGAAGAAAAATAATTCATTTCTACTAAATTTAAGTTTTTATTTTGAATGTACTTGTCAAATAAGTGTTTAAAGCGCCAAACAGAAAACGATGCCAAGAGAAATTTACTAGTTTTTGATTTGCTCGTGCTATTAAAAAATAAATCTAAAATATTAGTTATTTGAGAATAATTATTCATAGAAATGAATTCGTCAAAATTATCTAAGCATATAATCAACTCTTTTTTTATTTGATTTGAAAAAAGGTCAGGGAATTTAAAAGCAGAATTTAAAATTAGATTTTGATCTGGTTTAATTTTTTGAAGTTCATTTTCAATTATATTTAAAATATTTAAGCAATCATCATTTAATTCTAGATTTTTTATTGTTTCTAAATCTTGGTATTTGAAAAGATCTAATTTGTTTTTTGAGAAGAAATTCCAAGCAATAGTTCCAATAAAATCAAGAGCAAACTTTTCAGGAGAAATACTAGCAGTTTTTAGATCAATGTAAACCAAAAGATTGTTTTTATTTTTATTTTTGGATGATGAATTGATGTGCTGTTTGATTAAATTTGTTTTACCGCATCCCCTAGGACCTATTAAAGCAACAATATTAGTTTTCTTGAAAATAGAATCTAGTTTAGAAAGATATTCTTTTCTCTTAAATACAGCAGGGATTGACATCTCTTCCCTATTCGCCTCTTTTTTTGCTGCCATTGCTGAAAGCCACAATAATATACAATTCTGTATATATTCTTAATGGACTACTATTTAAACGTTTCTGTTATTATTTTTACTTAAATCAATTCGAAAAAATAGTCCATTCCGAATATAGTTTTATTGACAAATATACCAATTGGAATAATAATATATAAACTTTTCTGATTTTCAGAAAAGAAGAATTACCATCTCGAATATATACCTTTCGGTATAAATGAGTTTTGTTTTTTGGAGAAATTTTGAAAATTGGTTGCACAAATAGCTGTTTTTTGAAATTTAAAAATAATGAAAAATGCATCCTCTATCTAGAAATCGCAAATAATGTGCTAATTAAACGAAATATTTAAATAAAGAAAATCAAATACTCTATAAAATATAATAATTAAATTTATTTGAGTTAGTTAAACTTTGACTTTGAGATCAAGAGTTTGCTAATTAAATTTACTAATTAAAAAAAAAGGTGATAAACATAAAGGGGCAGAAAGTTCTAAATAAAGTTATTTTAGCAATGGTTTTAATTCTAATGATTATTCTTGGATCAGTATTTGTTCTAGGAAAAATAGACCAAGCAGAAGTTGACGCCCTAAATGACTTAGTGCCAGCTCCATTAATTATGTCAGGAGATGAAGGTCTAGACGTATGTGAAATACACGGACTATTCAATTTTAATGAACCTCCAAAATATACCTCAACTAGCACATTAATAAATTATGTTGATTCAAGCTCAGTTGCACCTGTTGAAAACTTCTTAGAAGATTTAGTTGCAGCAGGATACGAAGGAAAAGTATATGTACATGCATATGCAAGTATCGAAGGAAAAAATTCTTACAATCAAGACTTATCTGATCGACGAGCAGAAGCAGTAACTCAAATACTAGCAAAAACAATGATTGACAAAAATGCTCAATTTGAAATTGTAGATGTTTCTCACGGCGAAACAACACAATTCTTTGAAATACCTGATCCAATACTAAAAGCAAATGTTGATGCAGGCGGAGCAACAAGTGGTGCAATATTAACACAACTTGAAAATATTGATGCACTATCATTAAATAGACGATTTATTATTTCAACAACAGCAAATCCAAAAGTAATTGGAAATGCAAACTTATACAAATTCTTTTCTCGCGGATGTCCTATGAATGAAGCACCTAATATTGTATTAATCGATCCACCAGGAACATTACCTGCACAAATAAAAATAGATTCACTAGGCCCTATGGAAATATTGGTTAGAGCTGATGATCCAGATTTATTAAAAGGGAATGTGGCAGAAGCATTATTATTTAGTATTTCAGGAACTACACCTCCAGGAATGAAATTAGAACAAGCAGGAACAGACGAAGCAAGACTAGTCTGGGATTCTTCAGATTTAGGATTAGAAGAAACAAGTGCACAATATGTGTTTCAAGTAACAGTAGAAGATATAGCCGGAAATAAAGATAGTGAAACAATCACAATAATTTATGGAGAAGAACCAATATTACCTGATGAGCCTGAACCAGAACCTGTGACTGAAAACAATCCTCCCAAGATTACTCAAATAGTTCCACCAGGATTTATGCCTGCACTAATAGATGTGGAAGATAAAACACAAAAAATTGAGATAACTGTACTTGCAGAAGATCTCGACCTACCTGAAGATATGTTAGTGTTTAAATTAATTGGTGAACCTGAGGGAATGGAACTTACAAGCATACTAGAAGATCAAGTAACAATAGTATGGACTCCAGGTGCTGATTTTGATCAAGAAGTAATTGAATTTACAATCAATGTAGAAGACATAACAGGAGCAAAAGACGGAGAAAAAATTACAATAACATTTACAGATCCTGCAGAAAATATAGAACCAGTTCCACCAACACCCACACCTATAGTAGTTACAGGTATTGAATGCGATGATAATAAAGAAGGATACTTTTTTGAAAATGATGTATACTTTGTAGATAGTGGAAAAGATTGGGAAGATGATATATTACCAGTAGTTGAAAATCTTGAAAATCCAGGACTAAATGTTCCAGGAGCAGAAGGTCGACAATTAGAAGGAAAAACAGAAGATGGACAATATTTTTATTATGAAGGATCTCAAGTTGTTTGTGTTAGCGATATTAGTAGTGATTGTTTTTGTCCAACAGCTAATTCAATTAACTGGGTAGGCCAATATTTCGGTGCAAAAGGCAACATATTAAACTGGTGTGACTATAACTGGTTTGTTAGATTCTTACTGTGCTGGCTTTTACCATTGTTATTATTATTAATTTTATTCCCTATATTTTACAAGAGAAAAACAATTAACAAAACAATAAAAGATATGGGCAAACAGCAAGCAGAAAAAGTAGAAAATGGACAAGACCTGATTGTATTCTTGAAAAAACTAAAAGGGAAAAAAGAAGAAGTGATCAAAAAAATAGATTCTATGAATGAAAAAATAGAAAAATTAACTTCTGAAGAAAGAACAGAACTTGCAGGAGCATTCCAAGAAATAATTGCAAAAGGACATTCTTTGAAAACAGATGATGAAGTAAAAGAAATAATGACTCGCGTTGAAACCGCTGTTGGAAAACAAGGCGGAAAATCATTCAGAGATATAATTGAAGATAAAACATATACAGAAGAAACAATAAAAGAACACCTAAAAGAATTCGGACTTGATGAAGACAATGCATCAAAACTAGCAATGGTATTAATATCATATAAGAAAAAACACAAAACAAATTATGATGTTGATCAATTAACTGATGTTGCTAAAGAAGTTTTTAACCAAGAACATCTCGACGCTCTTGCGAAAGTAAATGAAGATCTAAGAAAAATATTAGAAGACTATGTGGCTCTTGCAGATTTATTAATAGAACTTGACGGATACGAAGAAACAATAGAAGTAATAATTGAAAAATACAAAAATGGAGAATTCAAAGTATGTAATGCATTGATTGACTATGAAGATGGACAAGGCAATAAAAAAAGAATGAGAAAACGAGATGCTATACTAATATTATTTACTGACTTGCTAAAAATAATAAAAGAAATCAGAAAAGAGATTAAACAATTTATAGAAAAAATAGAAGCAGAAACAAGAGAAGGAGGAATACTTCTAAGCGGCATCACAAATATGATGACAAGAGAAGATGAAGAAGATACAAGAACATGGTATAAAAAATTCCACGACATGAGAAACTTAAGAGCTGCAAGATATGGAACACGTGAAGTTGGAAAAGGCGGAACTCGACGATGGGAACCTGACTTTGGAGCAAGAAAACCTACACATTTAGTAGATAAACTAATTACATACCCTGCAAAAGGAGATATTTGGCCAGGTCGAGAAGAAAAAGTACAAAGTATGAGATACTTAAAAACACTATCTGACAAACTAGCACAGGAAGTAAAGGTAAGTGGCGGAGCAGTACTTATTCCATTAAGAAATAATGTGAGAGTGGAACAAACAATATTAGAAAAACTAATTACAGTATTATCTCAAAAAAGAAAACCGCCAATACCTCAAATACAAATTCCAGAACTACCTAAAACAGTAAAAACAATTGAAGAAGCTTATGAACTTATTGATAAACCAACATTCAAAGCAAAAATAATTCAAGAAGGATGTCCACCCTACAAACACTATTGGGTATGGGGTGTTAAAAGTGGAAACGAAATACGAATACCTGTAACAGACTGGAGAGTTAATGAAAAAGATAGTCATGGACAAGAAGGACTGAGCATGGACATGGAACTATCTATGAAAGAATTAATTTCTGCAGTGAAAACAAAATTCCCAGATCTAACACTAGACTCTCCTGAAATAATTCTAGACAGAAGATTTAGTCAAGAAGAAAAAGGGAAAAAATTCACATTCGGAATCTATGTTGAAGACGATGAAAAACAAACAGGAAAAGATGAAAGAACACTAACAATAACAAAAATAGTAGATCCTCCTAAAGTTAAACTGAATGTTGAAGTCTACTACAATGAAAACGGAAAACTAAAACCTATTAAGAATGCAAGAGTATGGGTAACTGATAAAGAAGTCGACAGAAAAGATAGACATGGAAAACTCATTGAACTAAAAACAAATGGAAACGGAAAATGCACATTTGAAGGACGGTGCGATCAAACAATAGCATATGCAGAAACAAAAATAGAAGAAACATTAATTGTAAGAAACCACTTCGAACAGGGAGATCCACAAGAAAAAATAAGTTTGCCACCTCCACTTGAGCGAACAGTGAAGATTTACTTTACAAAACCAATAACTGTAGATCCACCACCACCTCCCCCGCTAAGTAAACTAAAAGAAAATCTAAAACAAATCGATGAACTATATACTTTGATAAAAGACAATCAAGGAGAATCTAGATTAAGAAAAGTAAAAGAAGAATTAAAAGCAGTAATTCGAGAAGTGAATCAGTTAGGTATTGGGGACAATGGAGAAAGAGGCGGAAATAACAATACAGTAAGAAAAGCATTTGAACGCAACTACGAAAATGGCTATTCATTATCTCCAAAAGCAAACAAAGAAGGAGTTGGATTCTTCTATGGACGACTATTTTTCGACGGAAAAACAGGACGACATCCTGATGAAATGGATCTTGTTCCAATACGTCAATTTATATTTGGTTCTCCAAGCGAAGAAGAATATGCTAGAAATGAAATATTTGATATGGTTACTGACAAAGAATGGAACGAACTAAAAGAAGCTTTAACAAATAAGGAATTTCCAAAAAACAAAAAAGAAAGAATCCTCAAAAAGTTTTCGTATACAGGATGGAGAGGAATTTCTGGGAAAAAGAACCTCATGCCAAGAATTTACAAAGGACAAAAAGTAACTGTTGATGATCTGAAAGCACATTTCTTAAAAGTAGCAGGAGTAGGTGTTGGTGGACTCATGACCCTACTATTTGGAGCAAAAGAATATGAGAAATACTTCCCTGAAATGAAAGCTGTGCTTGATGAAAAACTTGGACTTGCTAGAAACCAAAAAGAGGTTTTAGAAAAGTTTGTTTTAAAAGTTGATCATGCAATGAAGTATGAAAAAGATCCAGTGATTTTAAAAGCACTACAAACAATATACAAAGACGCATACAACTTAGTAGAACACATAACTGATTTGATAATGCCTGAACTAATTAGAATAAGAAAAAAGATGACAATGTTTACAGAATTTATTGAACAAAGTCATGACTTAAAAGAAAGACTAGATCAAAAAGGACCATTTAGTTCAAAGTATCAAGACCAGTTGAAAGAATTTGAAAACAAACTACACGAATATGCACAAGAAGTGCCAGTCCTAAAAGAAATTGTAGATTACATGCATGGAATTAAACATAGTTCAGAAAGTTGGTCTGATTGGAATAAAGCAATAACACATTTTAGTAATGAGCTAGAAAAATTCCTAATAGTAGTTAGACAAGAACACAAAGCAACAGACGAAGCAATAAGTGAATGGTTAGCACAAGCAATTGCGACTAATGCAAGACTTCATGAAGCTTATAGACTAATAGAATCTAAAAGTGGAGTGAATGTAAAACCTGCAGAAGTGAAAGAACCAGATGTTAAACGTGCTGTTTAAATCAGGCATTATAAAAACTTAAATTTTTTATTTTTTTTAACTATTTTATTCGATAAATTCTAAATACTATCAACTACATAGCAGAATATAATAGTGCACATTCTAATACATATACATCCAGAACTGCTCAGAACCCTAAATATCCCCCTACAAACAAATATTAATGTATAATATATAGTTACATATATAAATAGGATACTCAATACTAATAATTAGGGGGTTTAAATGACAAAAAACGCGGAATGCTATGCTGCTACGGGACTCGAGAATGTTATTTCTATTGTAGACAAAGAAAGACCAACTGAATACAAAGGAATAGATAAAAATATACTTCTAATACTAGAAAACAAACAAGAATTGCAAACTGTCAAAAAAGCACTAAATAAATTGCGCGCTGAAAGCCCAAAATACTATAAAAAAGTAGAAAAATGTGTAGACAAGATCAAAACATCAAAAAGTGAAATAGGAACACAAAAAGGAAATACAATTTATATTCCTGAAAAAATTCTAAATCATGGAAGAGCAAGAACAATAATTGTGCTTGTACATGAAGCAAAACATATAGGATTAGAATCACAAAATCTTGCATCAGATTATGAAGAACACCTTTGTTTCATAGAAGAAAAAGAATGCTTAGAAACACTAGGATCAAAACTGTATGGTGAAGCAGAAATGGGTGTTGATTTAGAAGCATATATTGGATCTCGCATAGTGCAATGGAAAATGTATAAAGCTCAAAGAAATGAAGAAAGTGAAAAAATATAAAAAATTAACTAATTCTGGATAAAAAAAAGTAGTAATTACAACTACAAATGCAGCACTACCTTGGCAATGGCTGTTTGAACACATAGTGTTCAATATTTTCAAAAGGTAGTTTTGATTCTGTCAACAATGAGCAAAGCGAATTGTTGATATAATGCAGAAAATGGTCTGATTCTTGCAAGACCATTTTCGTTATTTAAAATTCATAGAATTTTATAAACTGCCGTAGTGCTGCAAAAAATAATGATTAAATAATAAACGTAAAAAATAACAACAATAATGGCACAGACGGATTTTTTCACGTTTTTCAAAAATCCTACTCGGCCAAATGGTTACGCGCATTTGATACGCAACAACCAGTACGATTTCGCATGTGCTCAATCGTACGCCAAACCGATGAATTCCAAACGAAGTGAGGAATTCGTTTGTTTTGATCAAACTTTTTAAAAATTTTGTCCAGGAACCCCTGCCTCGCCTGGCCAAGTTGTTATTTTCTACAAATATTGCCTAAATTATTTCATCAACCAAAGAAAAAATATATAAGTGAGTGTCAAAAATAATGATAGATGGCGATCATACCAAAAAGAGTGCAAAGTCCAAGTTCTATAAATCTATATAAACAATGTCCACGCAGATATTTTTACTCATATATTCTAAAGTATCCTACAAAACCAAACATACACTTAATTCGCGGAAATGTAGTTCACAATGCACTCGAAAAATTCTTCAATATCGAACTTAGTGCTGATGATGAAAAAATTTACAAACTCAAGTTCACAAAACACTTAAAAAAATTATTTAATGATTCTTGGACTGCTAAAAAAAAGAGTTTAGCAAGACTTGGAATGCTTAATGATGAATTACAATTTTACTATGATGAGAGCATGTACATGCTTGCAAACTGGCTAAATAATTTTATTGAAAAAATAAATACAGATATAAAAGAAAATGGAATGGATATTATTTCTGCATTTGAAAAACACAAACCACACTCAATAGAAGAAGAATATCGCGACGAAGAATTAATGGTTCGCGGATTTGTCGACGTAATACACAAAAAAGGAGAAGACGTTATTGTAGTGGACTATAAAACAAGCAAAAAAAGTACTGTTACACCTGCATACCAATTACAATTAGGAATTTATGCATTATTGTACAAGCGAAAACATGGAGTGCCTCCAAAAAAAGTAGGAATCTGGTTCTTAAAAGATCGAGAAATACATATAGATGTTACAGCAGAAATGATAAAAGAAGCACTATTTCAAATTGAACAAGTACATGCATCAACACAAACAGATGTTATTGCAGACTATCCTAAAAAAGAAAGTGGACTATGCAAATACTCAACAGGACAATGTGACTTCTATGAAGTTTGTATGCGACAACGAAACTAAACTCTTAAATTAGCTATATTAACTCAAATTAATAAACCACATTAAATTAGAGAAAAAATTAAATAGTAAATAACTAAATAATATTATAATAACCTAATCATATTCGTTTTAAAAAAGGTTTAATATAAACATAGTAAACAAATATAAAACCTAGAAAAATAGTTTTAATTTCAGATCATAATTAAATAAAAACGAGGTGGAAAAAATAGAATCCTTTAAACGATACGGACTAAAACTAGAATGTGACTACCCACTGATAAATTACCATTGGCAAAACAAAATAAAAAACGGAAAATACTCTGAATCTGAAAAAATTTGGATATTTTACTCTTCTAAACCAGTAAACCTTCTTTTCAAATTAATCTCTAAATCCAAGGAAGGAAAAAAACCCGACAAATTAACAGAACAAGAACTCAAAATACTAAAAGAAATGCTAACAGACTTAGCAGAATTAGAAAAAGAAAGGAAACCTTGGAAAAAAAAATACTCCATAATGAGCGTAGTATTTAGCCATCTACAAAAGAAAGAATATGTTGATGAACATTACACAAAATACCACTACAAAGACATAACCAGAGTGCTAAAAACAGCAAAAAGACTAGGGATCAAAATACTTACTGAATCTAAATTTATACACAGAAAAACATATATAGGAATACAAACAATAAAATGGTTTGTAAAAACTCCTTTAATAATGTTAAGATATGGCTGGATAATAATTGGAGGAGTGACATTTGCAATAGTAGGAGGCATATATAGTAGAACTCCTACTGGCTTCATTATGCTCGGTACGATTATGGCAGTAGTAATAGGAATATTCTTACAATTAGAATTTGAAGATATGCTCGATAATATCAAATGAAAAAGATGAATAATTTAAATACAAAAACGAGGCGAACAAAATGGGAAAATGCGATGAATGTCAAACAACATCAAGAGTAGGAGATAACCATTGTAGATACTGTGGAAATGAATTACCTGAAGAAGAATTAATTAAATGTGATTGTGAAGCAGTTGTTGCAATAGAAGATAATTTCTGTCATTCATGCGGTGCAGGATTTGATGGAGATGTAGAAGAAGAAGATGCAGGATGTCCAGGATGCGGAGAAGAATTTGAAGACGGAGCAAAGTTTTGTCAGAATTGTGGAGAGAAATTACCTGAACAAGAAGAAAGTGAAGATGAAGAAGACGATGATTCAGATGGAGATGACGAAGCAGGAGATGAACCTGAAAATCCAACACCAGAACCAAGTCCGCAACCTGAAACTCAACCACCACAACCACAAATGCCAAGTCAACAGCCACAACCTCAACCACAACAAAATAACTTTGGCGGATACTAAAAATATTAAGAATATAGTTTAATTTTTTATTTTTTCATTATTATTTTAATTCTCCAATCAAATGATGTGTGGTTGAATCTATTACTTTAATGTTAACTATATCTCCTAAATTAAGTTTGGTTTTTGGATTCTTAATTACAATGGGTTTATATGAATCATTTCTACCAACAAAAGAATTATCTTTACCAATATGATCAATTATTATATTTCCAGACCAACCAATCCAGGATTTGAGATTATCTTTCGAAATATTTTTTGCTAATTCTGTTATTAATTTAGAACGTCTGTTAATTTCTTTGCTGTTTAATGGTTTAAGGTCATTTGCAGGTGTGTTTGGACGTGGCCAAAATCTAGAAATATTAATAATGTCAGGTTTTGTTTTATTTATTACATCAATTGTTTCTTGGAAGTTTGATTCTGATTCTGTTGGAAAACCGCAAATGATATCTGTTGCTATATTGATTTTAGGCATGTTTTTTCTTAATTTCTCGACGATGTTTATGAAATCTTCTCTAATGTAAAATCGATTCATATCTTTAAGTACTTTATTTGAACCTGCTTGAAGAGGAATGTGTAAAAACTTAAACATTTTATCTGATTGAAATATTTGAATTAAATCGCTAACATAATCTTTTATGAAATTAGGATTTGCCATACCAAGACGAATTTTAAAATCTCCTTTTAGAGTAATTAATTTATTTAAGAGGCCTATTATGTTTGTACCAATGTCTTTACCATATGCACCACAATCTTGACTAGTTAACCAAATCTCTTTGCAACCTGCTGTGATTGCAGCTTGCGCATTATTGATGATTGCAATTGAATCGTATGAAACAAGATTTCCTCTTGCAAGTTTTGTAATGCAATACGTGCAATTACCAAGACAACCTTGGCTAATGGGGATAATTTCAATTGTAGCGTTGTGTTTAATTTTTGGAAGGTTTAATCTCGCATTTGATTTGGTTTCTATAATTTGAATTATGTTGTTATTTAATGTTTGCTCAACCACTTCGTCTATGCGATCTAATTGATCCACTCCAATAATAGAAAAATCTTTTAATTTAGTTTCAATCAGTTCTTTTCTTGCCTGAGGAACACAACCTGCAATAATTATTTTTTTGTTTTGCTCTTTGAGTTGGTTTAGTTTTTTGAAAAGCTTATTTTCAGCAACTTGCTTAACAACACAAGAATTAATAATTACTAATTCTGCATCTGACTCATCATTAACTAATATGTGTCCTGCATTTTTTAATATACCTGCAAAATGCTCTGAATCAGATTTGTTTAAAGTGCAACCAAATGTGGTTATAGCAATTTTTACCATGTGCTGTTGGAAATTGATGATGTTTTAAAAGTTTTTGGGAGGACGTTTACAAAATACAAAAAATTTAAATACCTTGAAAACTAAATATGATATATAGTTGTAACTAATGTGCAGATTGTTCATATTTGTACAAGCAATAGCGAGGTGAAGTTAATGGAAGAAGATATAATGACCCTAGGAGGGAGTATTGAGCTTACGGGATTTAAAGATTTAGATCGAGGAGCACTAGTAGTTCTAAAGAAAATGGTAGGAAACCATGTACGTAAAATGACCGAAGTTAACTCAGGATTTGAAAAACTGACCATGACAAAAAAGAATGTTCATGGCTCAGATAAAAAGGTAGAAATTCAAGCAAAATTAATATTGAATGGAAAACCAATAAACAGAGAAGAGACAGACTTTAACTTATTCTTTACAGTGGATCGAGTGTTAACAAGTTTACAAGAAGAATTGAAGAAGTAAAATAAACACTGAACTGAAAATTGTAATGTATAGTAAGTAGAAGGTAGGGTGCAAATTAGTAGAAAAACTAATTCCTAATTATTATTTTTAATATTTAAATTTTAGTTTGGTTGCAATTTAAATCCTCAAATTCTATCGCTACAGCCCCCCTACTGCCAATTTACAAACGAAAACTATTTAAACTACCCTCCCTTTTTTTAGAGTAGAATAGAGGTGAGTATAGACCTTCTACTACTTAAATTAAGGCGATACAAAACATAATACTTAATCGGAAAAATAAAAATGGAAAACGAAGAAACACAACAAAATCAGCTAACTGAAACAGAATCAAACAGTGAAGATCAAAGCAATACTGAAGCTTCGCCTAGTAATGAAGATAATAAATCTGAAGAGACTAACACAACTTCAGAGAATAAACCTGATAATTACAAAGCAGATCAAATTACAGTTCTTGGTGGACTAGATGCTGTAAGAAAAAGACCAGGAATGTATATTGGATCGACAAGCATTAAAGGACTTCATCATTGTGTATACGAAGTTGTAGATAATAGCATCGATGAAGCAATGGCAGGATACTGTAAAAAAATTGAAATAATTATTCATTCTGATGGAAGTGTATCTGTAAAAGATGATGGTCGAGGAATCCCTGTAGATATTCACCCAAAACTACAAGTTCCAGCACTAACAGTTGTAATGACAAAACTCCATGCAGGAGGAAAATTTGATAAGGGAAGTTACAAAGTAAGCGGAGGACTACATGGAGTAGGAATCAGTGTTGTAAATGCGCTATCCGATAGACTAATTGCAACAGTATGCAAAGGCGGTAAAAAATATCAACAAGAATTTTTAAAAGGTGCGGCACAAGAATTTAAAGAACTCGGAGAATGTGGAAATGAACAAGGAACAACCATAAGATTTTACCCAATGGGAGACATATTTGAAACATTAGACTTTCAATTTGACACTATATCTGCAAGACTGCGTGAACTAGCATTTTTGAATAGAGGAATTGAAATTACTATAACTCAAGAAAAAACAGGCAAACTAAACAAATTCCATTATGACGGAGGAATCACACAGTTTGTAGAATTTCTAAATAAAAACAAAAACGCAATTCACAACCCAATTTATTTTGAAAAAGAAAAAGAAGGATTACATTTAGAGATTGCAATGCAATATACTGATAGTTATAATGAAAATGTTTTTTCATTTGTGAATAACATCAATACGATTGAAGGTGGAACACATCTGATCGGATTTAAAACAGCACTCACTAAAACATTAAATAAATACGGCGAAAAAAATAAAATATTTAAAAATAATGAAAAGTTGACAAGTGATGATGCTCGAGAAGGAATTACTTCAGTAATATCTGTAAAAATTGCAGAACCACAATTTGAAGGACAAACAAAAGCAAAACTTGGAAACAGCGAAGTAAAAGGAATTGTAGAATCTCTTGTAAATAGTGGACTAGGATTATTTTTAGAAGAAAATCCCAAAATTGCAAAACTGATTGTTTCAAAAGCATCACAAGCAGCAAAAGCCAGAGAAGCAGCTCGACGAGCTCGCGAGTTAACTCGAAGAAAAAGTATAATGGGCGGTAGCGGACTGCCAGGAAAACTTGCAGACTGTCAAGAAAAAGATCCATCTAAATGTGAAATCTATATTGTGGAGGGAGATTCAGCAGGTGGCTCTGCCAAACAAGGAAGAGATAGAGTAACACAAGCAATATTACCTCTCCGAGGAAAAATACTTAATGTTGAAAAAGCAAGAATAAATAGAGTATATGAAAATAATGAAATACTTGCACTAATAACTGCAATAGGTTGTAGTGTAGGAGATGAATTCAATTTAGAAAAAGCAAGATATCATAAAGTAATTATTATGACTGATGCAGATGTTGACGGAGCACATATTTCAACACTGCTACTAACATTCTTTTTTAGATATATGCGAGAACTAGTTGATGCAGGATATGTATATGTTGCACAACCTCCACTATTCAAAGTAACAAAAGGAAAAAAGAGTTCTTATGTACAAAATGAAGAAGATAAAGAAGCAGCAATAAAAGAACTTGGAGAAGGTGCTAGTGTTCAAAGATTTAAAGGTCTTGGAGAAATGAATGCAGATCAACTATGGGAAACCACCATGGATCCTGCAACACGTGTTTTGAAACAAATTACTATAGAAGATGCTATCAAAGCAGAAAAAATGTTTACTCTGCTCATGGGCGATGAAGTAGAACCTCGACGAAAATTCATTGAAGAAAATGCAAAAGAAGTTGTTAATCTAGATATATAATTAAGAGCAGATGATCAACAAACACACATCTTACAATTATAAAACAAATTTCCATTTATAAAACATAACTTTTAAATAATATAAATAAAATAATGACTACATAATGTCTATTACAGAAACAAAAAAGAGGTTTCTAGAGGCTATGCCCGTACTTAGTTTTATACTTTTTGCATTCTCAGGATTTTATCTAATAATTACCGCACACAAAATAGGAGTGATTACAGTACTCTTAGGCGTTTGTTCATACTTTATGACAAAACAAGCAATACTAAAATTCTTTACAACACACGGCATTCAATATTCTGGATGAAACAGTATAAACCAAATCATAATAAATAAAAACTATAAAAATAACCCAAAAAAATGGCAAGAAAAAAAAATTATGCAGAAACAGCAGCAGAAAAACAATTAGAAAGAAATAAAAAAGCTAGAATAGACCATGAAAGAAGCAAACATGACACAGCTGCATTTATTTTTGTAGGAATAATTATATTGATAATCACCGGTCTTATCATTCAAGCAATTGATCCTCCTAAATGGATAACAATATCACTTATAATCGGAGCAGTTCTAGTGACTTGGGCACACATAAGAAAAAAAAGCGAAGATAGATTTGGAATTAGAAACAAAAAAAAATAAAAACAATAACAAATTCTATTAATATGTATAACTAGCCCTTGTACCCCAAAGATTTATAAATACCCCTCTATTTTTGTGAATACAATGAGTAAAAAAGAACAAGCAAAACGAGACGCTGCACGACAAGCAGCAGAAGAAGAAATTCGAAGAATTAGACTTCCAAAAGGAGAAGAAACACTAGGTATTGTAGATCAAAGAGTTGGCGGAAGCAGAATGTTTGTTAGATGCCTTGATGGAAAACAAAGAGTGTGTAGAATTCCTGGAAGACTAAAAAAACGACTGTGGGTAAGAGAAAGAGACATAGTAATAATCGAACCATGGGAATTTGGCGGAGATGAAAAAGGAGATGTTATTCTTAAGTATAGACCAAATCAAGTAAGCTGGCTAAGAAAAAATGGGTATCTTAGAACTCTTGAAGAAGCAGACGAATTCTAAAATTAAATAATATTAAACGATTCAACATAAAAAATTTATTTGTAATTAGTTTTACTGTCTAAAAAGTCAGAACAATTAAATAAGAAAAAATCTGCTGAACTTTTAGAAAAGTTTATAATTATTAAAAAAAACAATATTTTATTATGACCAATTTATTTATTCTAGACATAATTGAAAATAATAGTATGATGAGTATAGAACAAGAAATGAACATATTCCATTTATTATCTAGAGTAGTTTTGCTTAAAATTCCTGGCGCTGTTGTTGAACTGGGATGTCATGAAGGTCTAACTGCAGCAATAATGCAAAAAACATTAGATGGTCTTAATTCAAACAAGAAAATTTATGTGTATGATTCTTTTGAAGGATTACCAAAACTTTCAAAAAAAGATAAAAAACATATTTTAAAAAAAGGCGATTTGAATACGAGTGAAAAAAAATTAATCAAAACATTTACTAAATTAAATTTAAAACTTCCAAAAATTAATAAATACTGGTTTAAGAACATACCGAAAAACAAATTACCTAAAAACATATGTTTTGCACACTTAGATGGAGACACATATTATTCTATTAAAGAAAGTTTAGAAAAGATTTATCCACTTCTATCCCAGGGTGCAATCACCATTATTGATGATTGTTATGATTTAAAAAAACATAAAGTAATTGAAAATAAACTTAATTCTAATAAATGGAATAAAAATAAAAAAAGGAAATACGTTATTAAAGATATATTTCCCGGCGTGAAAACAGCTTGTGATGAATTTTTTAAAGACAAAAAAGAAAAACCTGATGTTTTGATTTCAGGAGATCAATGTCATGTTTATTTTGTAAAAAAATAAAAGTTCTTAACTTAATCAATTATTATTTTGTTTTAAATCTAAATCAATTCTCCAAAAATAAATTATCAACAGAACAATTCCAATCGATAAACACATATCTGCCACATTAAAAACAGGCCAAATTCTAAAATCAAAAAAATCAATAACTTTAGAAAATAAAATTCTATCAATAAGATTACCAACAGTACCACCAAAAACAACTGCACAAACAACTAATAAAAACCTATCACGCAATATATATTTAAAATAATAAATCATAACACCAATAATAAAAATTGCCACAAAAATAAACAAAAACTTCATATTCTGAAGGATTCCAAAAGCAGCACCTTGATTAAACACAAAAGTCAAATGAAAAATATTATTAATTAATGGAATTGATTCTCCCAGACTCATACGCGATCTAACTAAGAATTTAGAAACTTGATCAAGAAAAATAAGTATTGCTGAAATCAAAACAAAAATAAATATATCTTGTAAGTTAGCAAACAAATAATTTGTAAGATTTGCAAAATTACTTTTGCTTGTAAGATTACTTGAATGTTTTTTCTTTTTAGAATCAATATATTTTTTCAAAACACACACCTAAATTACCACTTATAACGCTGATTAGTATTTTGTTCTCCCTGCGCTGCTCTTTCTAAATTTGCAAGACGCTGATTAATAGAATCGAGAGTTGCACGAATAGAATCAAGTTTTGCATTTAAAACTTCAATATCTTTGCTTAAATTATCTGACTGCAATTGAGAGTGTGAACCTGCTTGTCCACCCCTATTTTGGTTTGGAACAATCCCTTGAGAATAATCCATCGCAGGACTTGGAGGAGGAGATTGGTTTTGATTAGGAATATTTTGGTTTTGATTTTGATTTTGATTTTGCGAACCAAAATTTGCATTAGATACTGACGCAGATGGAGCTTGTACTGCACTTGGATTATGCTCAGGTGGTAAAGGCGCACTACCCAGTTCACCCATACTCTCTGTGGAATTTTCATTAAAATCAAACTCCTGACCTTGCGTCTGATGCAAAGGTAAAGGCTCGGGCGGAATTGGCATATCATGAGACATATCATTTGACTGTGATTGAGAAAACGATTGATGACTAGACGAACTAGGAGGATTAGAAAGATTAGAAGGATCAGGCATAGCTTGATTATTAGACTGATTAGGAGAATTCATAGAATTATTAAAATCAGGAAAACTATCTTGACCAGAACCACCTAAATTGTCATTCTTAAACTCAGATCCCATTGAATTCGTGTCGCCCATATCCCCAAAATCTTTACCAATATCTCCTAAATCAAAATTATCATCAGACTTTTTCCAAAATTTCATTTTATCCATCATACCCATAAGTTACACCCCAGACCTTATTTTAAAAAAGGAAGTTTATCAGATTTATTTTTTTTATGATGACTTAACAAATATCCAATAAAAATAATTGCAATTATAACAAGCGCGATTAACGGCAACCAAAAATTTGACTTTTTTGAAGATTTATTATCTTCATCATTTACTTCTTCAAATGAATATTGTTCAACACCATCAACAGTGATGACATTTGAATCATCAATGTTTAAAACTGAATCAATTAAGTCAGTAGATACGTTTGTAGAAAGTTGATCTGCTTGTGAATCACTAATTTGTGTAAAAGTAGGAACATAAGTTTGCACAGTAACTAATTTCTCCTCGACATTAGAATGTAGTGTCAACCCAACATACTCATAATTTGCAGTTATGTTTGCAACATCAAAAGAAGTATCCTCGTTAAAATTAACAGAAAATTTAATTAATCTAAATGAATTGGCAGGAACTGCTCCAGACCACAAAAAGAATGGACTTGAAACTGCCACCGTAGCAATTGATCTACCCTCATTACGAACATAAGCAGAATAATAAGTTTTCTCAGATTTATTAATTACATTTGGACCTACAACATCCAAAAAAATCATGGGCCCTCCAACTTTAGCATAACCAGGAGTTACAGATAAAATTGTTGAATTAACTCTAAAAACATTTTTATCAATATCTTCAAAAACAACCTTGCTCTTCTCAAGCTTACCAGTGCCATTAAATTTCATCATAACATTATAAAGATCTTCTATTTCAACAGATTCGCCAGGATCAATTCTATCAATAACATAATCTGTAGGGCCAATAAAATCAGTAGCATTCTGACGAGGAAACTCAATTCCAACATTAAATACAGATTCTGTTTCTTCATTATTAGTTATAGTGTATTTCAATGGAATAATATCTCCCATTTTAAAATCTGATTCAAGCAAACTCTGAGCAATTGTAACATCAGGAATTTTAGGTTTGACAGTGATTGTCGTCGATTTCGAAGTATTGTATTCAAAAAAAGCATCCCAATCAAAGTAAGACGCAAAAGTAGTTATGTCATAAGTTGTTTCAACATTAACTTTAGGCATTTTAAGAGTATAAATGTATGCAGAAACTTCAGTATCTTTTTGCAATACAAACTGCCTGCCATTAACACCAGTAACCTCTAATTCATCAGGAATACTATCATCCACATTAATTTTTTTGATTTTCACAAGACGGGGATTCTCAACAGTAGTAGTCCAAGTAGTTTCTTCTCCCTCATACAAACTCAGTCCTTCAGAACTATCATGAGTAATAATTAAATCTTCAAACTTATTAACATTAAAATCCATCTCAGTAGTATTAGTATAATCTTCCCCATAATCATTTTCATATTTAACAGAAACATTAAATTTGTAAGTAGTATCTGCAGAAACTTTAGGAAGGATCATATCAACCATATGAGTATATTTATCTCCATCTGCAGCAATCTCGTCAATGTGAAATGGATCCAAAGAAACCATGCTGCTCTGAGGTGTAACAACAATATTTTTTATTCCAACATATGGATTCAGGTTCTCTACAAAAACACGCAAGAGCTCAACATTTAATGATTCTAATTCTTCTGTTGTATCTTCTTCGATTTCACGTCGAGGTTCATACATTTCATCTTTATCTTGAAGATACACTCTTATCCTAACACCTCTATTTGCAACATCAAAGCGTTCCCAAGACTTAGTAAAAAAAGTTAATTCATCATCATCATAAGTTGTACAATTTGCAGTAATCAAAAAATTAGGCCTTGCTGACTTTGAAGTTTTGAATTCTAAAATAAACATTTTAGAAACATTACCATTCCAAACATGATCTTCATACTCAACATATGTCTCTTTAACATTATCAATCTTAGTACTGGACATTTTACTATACAAACTTTGATTTACATTCGATGAATTAGACCACTGAAACTTAATCATCCCAGTACCTAAATAATCAACTTCAGGAGGGAAAAAGACCTTGAGAGAATTAACTGTAATTTTTTCTCCAAGCGCATTAGAGAAATTAATTAATAATTTTACTTCTTCATCTAAATTAGCAATTGCATTATCTCCACCCCAATCAAGTTCTATTTGAGACGAGGTAAGAGGATATTCTTTTGCAACATACCCTTCCCGCACAACAAGTGCATCGATTGCAAATAAAGGTTCGACATCAATACTAAGTGCAGAAGTTTTTTCCTCATATGTTTTATAATACCCGTCTGAAAAATTATATTTTGCTACAAGCGAACCATGAAACTGATTAAGACCTCTTATGGTGTATTGACAATCATAATAATCACCTTCATTCATAAATCCCCTTTCAAAAACCATAGAATTTCCTTTCTGTTTACAGTACCCTTCAACATCAATAATTTCAAATTCTTCTGGAAAATCATCAATAAAATAAACATCGAACGCAGTATCTCCTGCATTAGAAATATTAACTGAAATAATTGCATCTTGCCCTGTTGTTAAATCTGTTTGATTAATAGTTCTCGTCACAGCAATATCAGGAATTCTTCTACTAATATTCATAGTTACATAAGTAACATAAGGAGTTTCAGTAGTATCTTCAGTCACGTTAATAAAACAAAATTCGAAAATTTCCTTAGACTCACAAGTATTAACTGTAACACTAGCACGAATAGATAAACCATCAATATAAATTTGGTTTTGTGCAGAATTCATAGTAACAATAAATGAATACTCATCTATATCCACGTTCGCGCCACTTCTAACATTACCTTCAAATACACTAGTATAACCATAAGTGAAATGAGACGCAATAGTAAATAAAGAAACAATAACAATGCCAAAAAAAACTATTTTAAATGCGAACTTAAGTAACTTAATAAATAGAAATGCAGCAACAATAAGAACAACTAAAACTATTAAAAATAACGCATCCATTCAATTACCTCTTTTTTACAGCTGTATAAAATAATTTTAAAACAATTTAATATTTTAATATTTAAAAGAAAAGTATAATTTAATATTTAAATGTTATGGAAAAAAAGGCTAATATGAAATCCTTGTAATTCTGATGAATATCAGAATTACTGTTTTTCCCAGTCTTATTAATCGATCTATGTTATATGCTATGATTCGTAAGAATATTTCTGTTTTTTGTTGTTTGTATTTGTGGCTTTTGACATT
>JABJCP010000004.1 GCA_018668595.1 Candidatus Woesearchaeota archaeon | reverse complement strand
TTTTTTTTTTTTTTTTTTTTTAGTAAACTGTTTTTGTCGCATCCATTCCTAAAAACTTTTTGATATCTGTATTTAATCCTAATGCTGTGTAGTATAGGGAATCTCCATGTTGTACTATTATATCTTTTTTCATCACATATTCATGCATGAAATTTCTAAGCTTTTCAAGAAATTGACTAGACTCATATTTGCCTTGATAATCACACTCGACTGAAAAGTCAAGAATTATTTCAATTCGTGCACGCATTAATTTTTGTTTTTTACCATCTTTTACTGCATCAATAGGGTATGCATCCCATAAATGCATTTTTACTCCTACATTATATTTGTAATATTCAGAGATTTTTCTCCAATTAGTAAATTCTCGTTCTATTTCGTGGCCCAAACCGCTTTTTTTATGTTTGAATGTTTTTTCCTGAATAAACCAGCTTCTTGATTTAAACCATCCAAATAAGAAGTCTACGAGTCCGTCATAGTCAAAAACTCCATCGTATTTTATCACAGATATTTGACCTTGTGTCTCTTGTAGTGTATGGCTCATACTATACTTAAAAAGAAACTTGATTTATAAAGCTTTCTGTGTATTGACTATTAATGTATGTTTAGCTCACTATTTAGCAATTAGCATTATTTAGTGGTGAATATAGAAATGTTTAAATATATGGTTTAATTTGCTATAATAGTTGAGATTATAAGGGTAGTAAATAATGAGAGTATATGATGTTTGTGAAGGGCGTTTGAAACAAGTAACTAGTGTTAAATCTAACTTGGATACTGCTAAGGCATCTAAACAAGCAGAAGTTAAATCTTCTAATGGACTTTCTGAAGGATTACAAAGAACGATTGTATCTAAATTAGGTTCGCCTACTCAAAAAATTATCGAGTCAGAGGGTAGAGTAAGTTTTTGTTCTAGAGGTAGTTCAGGATCTAATGGTTCTAATTTGCATATTTCTTCTTTTAAAGATTCTTGGCCTGTTCGAAACCAATCTTGCGTTGAATATGATAGTTTGGAAGAATTATCAGAACATGAATCCTGCACTATTTTTGATACGAATGTCGATAGTGTTACTTCTTATAGTTTTAGAGATGATGTTAATTTTGTAACTAAATATGATCAATTAGACGTATTAGCATTAAATTCATTAACTTTATCATTACAAGAATTTTTTGATTTTATGTGTTTTACTGAAACAAAAACAATCGAGGAGGTCAGTCAAGAAATTCATACTTTGAAAAAAATAGTTAAAAACAAATTCGATTTTTTGAAAAGACATGAACATCCAAATAAATATAAAAAAACAAAAAAGAAAGTTGCAAATTCCTACACTGAGTTTATTCAAGATCAAAAGGAAGTTTTTTTTGTTTATTATGATTTAGTTACTAAGATTGATAAAAAAGTTAGAAAATGCGTTTTCCGACCAGAAAATCCTAAACTTTTTGAAGCAATACAGAATTTATCTCTTGGTTTGGAAAATAGAATTGATTCTAAAAGTAGAAAATTTAGATCTCAACAAGCAAAATATAATCGTGAAGGTCAATCTGTAAATGCGAAATTAAGAACAGATGAAAAATTAGTGTCTTGTGCTTTTTATCGTATGTTAACAGGAGAATCGCCTGCTATTATTTCAGGAGATAAAGATATTTATTTTATTATGGAAGATCAAGTTAAACTTTTAACCTCTTCAGAGTTATATCCTGTAAATGATTTTTTGATAAAAGCAATTTATGAAAATCCTCTTTCTATATTTCGAACAGATAACATAGATTCTGTTTTTTGGAAATCTTATACTTCTGATAATGTCGAATTATTTCAACCATTTGGACTCGATAGATTACATCCTTCTAAAAATAATGTTGTTAAAGCATATATTTCTGATCAATTAAATAAAATAAAAGAATTAATTTGAATGTTTAAACTATATTAGAATTTGTTTAGTTAAATTAATTGAATTAATTAATTTGTACTTTAGCGCCAACAGCTTGACCTGGCATTCCAGTTTCAAAAAGAACTCTAAGGGCTCCACTATTTCCGTGAGCAGCTCTAATTTCTCCTTTGATTTCTTTTCCTGCAGGAGATGCCCAAATAACTGTTTTACCAACTAATTTAGCTGCTTTTTCTTTAGAATCTGAGTCTTTAGTTATAACTATCATTTGGTTGCCTACTTGGCGTTTGTAACTTCCTTTAAAATTTATAATTGTGCCTTCCATGATTATCATAGTCAAGAATTTTGAGGTGGTTTATAAAAGTTTTGGGTAATTGGGTGTTTTTTTAGTTAACAATCGGTTTTTGAGGTATTTGTCTATACTTTGTTGTGTATTTTTACTTAGTTTCAAATAAGTTATCTATTAGAGTTCTTGATTTTTTAAATCTTTCAGAATAGGTTCCATTGATTGAGACAAAATCGATTCCTCTATCTGTATACATTTGTTTTAGTATTTGATTATTTTTTTTTCTTGTTTCTTGTTCTCCTGCAAATCTTAAACCGTCTTTAACCCATGGTATGTCTGGTTCTAAATAAATCATTAAATCAAAATCTTGTTTTTTAACGATTTCTTCAACTAGCTGAGATTTATGTCCTTGAAAATACATATCTAAATAATATTGAGTAATTACTGCATCGCTATCGACTAATAAAACTTTATTTGATTTTTCTGCTTGGGATTTTTGTAATAAATAATGATCCATTCCGATTTGATCAAACATCTCTACAGTTAATTGATTAGAATATTTTTCGCAATAATCTCTACCTACTTCATGCACGTGATTTGTGTTGTAAAATTTTGCTAATTTTTTTGTCAAAGTAGATTTGCCGCAACTTTCAGTTCCTACTATTGCTATTTTTTTTGTAAAATGCGACCTTACGCAGTTAGGTAATTTATCCCAATGATCATATAAATTTTTACGCAAATCTGTTGCAGATATCGTCACTGTTTTTCGTTTGTCATCAACAACAACATGTTTTGCACAAGGATAATATTTTTTAAAATGTTCATCATAACTTTTTTCAGAACTAAACACAAAATCAATAGGTTTTCCTATTGCTTCTTTTATCATATTTGCACCTTGTTTCCAATCATAATTATGATTCCATTGATCATCTTCGATGTGAATAATTTTAGCATTACTTACATCGTTTAATGCTTGACCTAACCATGCTAATCTAACTTCTGCAGGAATATATTTAATTCCTTCTCTGGCACATAATTCTTTATCTCTATTTTTAGACGAGGATAGAACTACAAATAATTCATCAACTAAATTTGAAGATTCTAACATCATGTATATGTGGCCTTGGTGCAGGGGAAGATATTTTCCTCCTAAAAAACCAACTGTGTTTTTGTGCGTCATTTTTATTGTTTTTTCTTTTTTTTTTAGTTTGGTTTATACTTTATTATTTTGAGCAGATTCCATTTTTTTCCAGTTATAATAACCATAAATTGCATTAACAAGATATGCTGACCACATAACTAACATACTTACATCTGAATTAGGTGTGAAGAAAATATATACCCACATTCCTAATGATAAAATATCAACTACAATCCAGTATAGCCATTGATCTGTTAACCTTTTTGTCAAAAGAATTGTTGCAACAATTGAAAAAACAGTTGTTGCAGAATCTACAAAAGGTAATGTCCCATTTAACCATTTTAAAAATAAACCATAACCAATTAGTATGATTATTGACGCTGAAAACCAAATTAATTTTTCTTTTATACTCAAACTTGTAATCATAACTTTTTTTTCTGAATGTTTTTTCTTTGAATTTTTTTGCCAAAAATAAATTCCTACGAATGCCATGGGTAAGAAGTATAACATGTTTAACATCACATCTCCATAATATGCACTGTTATATGCGACATAAGAATATGCTAATATGTTAATTAATCCATAATAAAAACTACTTATTTTTGCTTTTGCAGTTAGTACAACGCAAAGCATTCCAGTTAGTGAAGCAATTAAACCAATCCAACTATCTTGCCACACATAAAATAAATATATGTTTATCAATGAGAATGCGACCAACCAAATTTTTTCAAAAGCAGTCCAATCCTGCCATAAATAAGCAAAATAATTTTTGATTTTATTGTCTGATTTTAGTTTAATTGTATTATTCATTTTTTGTACCTTGTCTATTTTTTGATTATTTGTTTTTTTTTGATGCTTTTTTCAACCACAGTAATTAGTGTAGGTAATACACTATATAAATTTTTCTATAAATTCACCTCTTTTTACTGTTTATTGAGCTAAAATTAAATTCAAAGAACCTGCTTTTTTTTTTACTAATTGTTATTAATTTTCAATTATGAGTGAGCTGTTTATAAAATTGATTGTTTTTAGAATGGTTAAATTAAGTGTAGAATGGCTATTTCTGAAAAAATAAATGTTTATAAAACAGATAAATATTTTTGAATAAATAAAATATCTTAAGGGGGAGTATTAAAATGAGCGATGAAAATAATAAATTAGATTCAATGGTTAAGTATAATGTTCAAAATTATCTTGAAGGTGATTATTCTTGGAATGTTGTTGATCTTCCAGATTGTGCTGCAGAATTAGAAGAAGTAACTCTTCCGCAGCAGGTAGCAAAAGCACAGCTTCCAAAATATGATCCTGATAGTGTTTTTGCAATTTATGACAAATTGAAAGAAAAAGGTGTTAATGCTATTGTTGGATTTGAAATACTGGATGTTCCTATGAACAAAACATATAACCTTTTAGCAGATAATAGATCTGAATTAGAAGAACATGTTCAAGCTCAAGAATTAATGGAGCCATTCAAAACTAATTCTCAAGGAACTCCAGAAGGATATATTTTATCGCTTGTTTATGCAGATTCTGAACAACTTGAAGCAGAATTCAAAGAATCAGGTGTGAAAATAAATTCATATGAAGATGTTAAGGAGTTTGAAGAAAGAAGATCAAATATGTTCCGTGCGTTTGCAGATGGAGATAAAGGAAAAGCAAAAGAACTTTTTTCTCAGAGTTTAGACGAAGGTATGAAAGAACAGGGTATTGAACTTTCTGATGATCAAAAAGACAAATTTTCAGATATTTTTGTTGATAATATCGAAGTTAGAGAAGAATAATTTTTTGAGTTCACTTTTTTTTCTATTTTTTCTATTTTATTTTATTAAAATATTCATAGCAGAAAAAACAAAACAACAGGTAATAATAAACAACCCATTGCATGATTTCTAGGAATATTGAGTTTTGGAGGGAGGATTCCTATTGCTGTTGAAATAATTAATATGTATAGGCCCATGAATCCATTTAATGTAAGTACTAATAGTACTACTAATATTATTACTCCTGTTACTAATTTTTGATAATTTATTTTTGAAATAACTCTTGAAAATATTTTAGAAATTTTGAGTGCAAAAATTGATGCAATTGATCCAACAATTAGTGCTGATGAAATAAATATTAGAAGAATTGGGATGTTTATAATTTCAAAAAAATTTGAGATTGCAATTACTGCACCGTTTCTTGCTTTGCTGAGCACAAGAAATGTGATTAATGAGAGAACGAAATTTACTGTATTAATTCCTCCAACAAGAATCATAAAACCATGGTCTCCAATATTTCTTGTTATTTGAGAAGCAATAACTGCACCTTGAGCAGGACCTAACCCTGGAAAAAAACTAGTAAGTGTTCCTGCAAAAGTTCCTGCGCTGATTGCTTTGATTGTCGTCGATGTTTTAATTGTTATTGTTTCAGTTGTTGTTTGTTTTGGGAGTTTATTATTTTCAAATAAACTAATGATTAGTGTTGAGGTTCCAAATAAACCTGAGAGCATAGGGAATAATGGATCTTTTATGGGACTTGTTAAAATCAAAATTCCTAATATTCCTGATAACATGAATATGAATAAATTTTTTAAAATCAATTTTGGTTTTTTATCTTTTACAATCATAAATACTATTATTGCAAGAAGAATAAATCCTATATAATTTTTTAAATAAGGATAAATAAATCCTACTGTAGGTATTAATATTGGAACTAAACATATTGCTGCAATAAGACAAAGAAAGCTTCCAATCACTGTTAATTTTACTGCTTCAAAACCTTTCCCTTCTAAGAGAAGTTTGTGTCCTGGAAGAACTGAAAGTGCATGATCTGAATCAGGAGCGCCAAGAAAAACACTAGGAATAGAATCGAGGAATGTATGAGTTGTAGCAAGAGCAATTATAAAAACTGCAAGTGCTAATGGACTTGTTAATGTTAAAAGAAAAGGAGATATTGAAATCAATAAAATGCTGATTAGATTAACATGAATTCCGGGGATTAAGCCAGTGATTATGCCTGCAAAAATTCCAATGATAATTGCAAGGGTTAATTCAAAAAATAGGTTGAAAATCATTGTCTAGAAAAAGGTTTTTCTGCTTAATAAGTTTTAACCAAAAAAAACAGAGGAATTTTCAAGATTGTTGGAGGATTTTCGGTGTTGTTGAATGATTTTTTAGTTTGTCGAGATTTTTTTCGAAATTTTTTATAATATAAATTAAAAAAATAAAAATTTTTTAAAATAAGATATTGTGTTGAAGCTGTATTTATAGTAGTTATTTAGCGCATTTATATAATTTCACTGAGTACTTTTAGTTCTTTACTCAGCGGATGTTTGTATGTTTCTGCATAATTATTTGCTGTTTTGATACATCCTTTTTCTATTGCAGCTCTAATTAATCTGTCAACTTTTGGCAGGTATATTTTTGGACTTATCTTATATTCTTCAATAAAATTATGAATTGATCCTAGGTGATATGCTCTGTCTTCAGTTAGGTTGTTAATTTCCCCATCAAATTCATGTTGTAATAAAAATTCAATTTGTTTTTTTCTTTGTTTTTTTTCTAGTCCTAATTCAAGATGCAATGCGTAGCGAGATCTTTCTTTTTCTTCGTCAATAGTTTCGTCAGTGTAACTTGTGTTTAGTCCTGCTTCTAAATCAGACTTAAATTTGGATGGATCTATTTTGTTTTTTTCAAAAAATTGGCTAACTGTGTAAACATAATTTCCATGTATATAACTAGCAGTTTTTCTAATTTTTGCTTTAATAATGTCGCCTTGTGTTTCTTTATCCTTTAATGCTGTTGCTAATGTATATAGGTTACTAAATGTATGGTAATAATCTTCTTTTTGAATTTCTTCTTTTAAAATATCGCAAACCTTTTTGTAATTATTTGTAATAATTTGTGAACAGTTTGATTCGAGACTTAGCAATTCGTTAGCAATATTTAAGAATGCAAATGCATTATGCGTAGAAAACTCTTTTGCTGCTACAAGTTCACTTAAGGTTTCTTCGTATATTTTTATTTTTTCTGGTTTTTCTATGTTGAATTTTTCTAAAAGATGACTGGGGTGGCTTTTTTCTTCTGAAGTTACTAACCCAATGTAGGTTTTCTTAACCAGTTCACCTAATTGTTTTTGAGTTATTATTTTGTTTTCTAGGAATAAGTTTGGGGAAAATCTTAAATCACCATGATGGAATGAATTTTGCACCCATTCTTTTATTTGTTTATGAAAATTCTCAATTATTTCTTTACCTAGTGATTTATCATAATCAATAATCTTTTTTATTTCTAAAATGTTTTCTTTATTGAATTTATCACTATAGTAAGTTGATCTTTCATTTCCCTGAATATGATCGAGAGTTGTTTCTTTTAAGAACTCTTCAATTGTTTTAAGATGTTCATCGTCGAGTGTTTTTCCGAATTTAGTTAGAATTGCAAATGTGGTTATCCTGTGTATTAAAGGATTGTAGTGGCAGGCAGAATCTTTGTTTTTTTTGCTTTGTTGAACATATTCCAAAGCAAGTTTGTTAACATATTCATTTTGCATATTTTCGGGTAATTCTTTGATTGTTGAGTTTAGCATTGCAAATGCTTCTTCGTCTTTTTCCCAATTTGTTTTTCTAAATCGGGTATCAATTTTTCTTTTAATTATGTCTATTATTAGTTCATCTCCAAAATCAAATGCTTTTATTGTAGCTTGATTATCCTCGAGTAATTTCAGATCATATCCGAATCGACCTTCTTCAATAGTTTTGTTGTTTCCAGCTATTATTCTTTCTGCTAAAGGTTTTGCTTCTTCTTTAGTTACTGTGAAAACTCTTTCTAATTCAGAAATGTATTTAATTAAAGTTTTGAAAGTCGGAATAAATGTGGTACATCCACGTCCTTGATTAAATCCTGTCAGTTGGATGTGGGCCATTCCTTTTTTTGATAAAAATTCTTTTTTCAAATCGTTATCGCGTCTAAGATTAAAATTTTCTATAAGTGTAATTAACTTATCAAGATTTGAACACCTTTCACCTATATGGAAATGATTTTTTTCACCTATTTTGTTAGAGACATATTCTTTAACTTCCGCTTTAGATAGGTTATTAATTCCTGTTTTGTGGTATAAGTTTATTTTTTTATCTACTGGTAATGTATTTAGCAAGTTTAGTATTTGTGTGTTTGTTGCTATTGATCTTAAAATTATTCTTTTTTTCTTTTCTGCTTCTTGTTTTTGTTTAGCGAAAAGTTCATCGTCTGTAGTGATTGTAAATTCGGGATATTTTTTTTGTAAAATTTTTTTGATGTGTACTTGGTTTGTTGAACCGTAGCTGCCACTTGAACTGTAAATTTTTATTTGTTTATTTTCTTCATTTAGATCAATTCGACCTCCTCCCGTAATTGATCTTTCATTGATTGGATCTTGTAGAGACTGATAAATATCTTTGTGCCAGGGAAGATTCTTTGATATGATTCCTTCAATGTTTTCATTAGTAATAAAATGAATAAATTTATGATCTCCTTTTTCTATTTCAATTTTTTGTTCTAGTTTGCTTGTCATTTTGTTTTCCTCTATTTTATTGTTTTTTGTTGAGCATTTTCGCCCAATAATTATCTACTATTTAGTAGTATTTAGCCAATATTTATATTATTCTGATATGAATGATATAATTGATATGATTTTTAGAAAGATTTAAATATGGTGCTGATTAATCATTATTGGGATGTATTGATGAAACGAAAAATCATAAAACAAAGCGGAAGAGCGTATACAATAACATTACCTGTAAAGTGGATAAGAGAAATAAATATTCGAGAGGGTGATGAATTAAATATAACTCAACTAAATGATGAACTTTTAGTTTCTGCTCATGCGCACAAAAAAGAAAAGAAGATTATCAAACTAGATGTTCCTGAGGGTAGAGAAAGTGCGATTAGAACAATTATAGTTAATGCATATAGATCAGGGTTTGATATTATTGAAGTTGTGTTTAAAGGCAAAAAACAAATATTGACAAATACAGTTGATACTTTCTTAATTGGTTTTGAATTATTTGAAAAATCTAAAAATCAATTTATTATTGAAACAGTTAGCGAGCCGAGTTATGAAAATTTTGAAAATATGGTTAATCGTATGATTTACTTATTGCAAGAAATATTTGAAATTTTGCCAGAAGAAAATATTGATAATTTAGTTTACAAAGTTCAAAAGTATGATAATTTTTTAAAAAGATGCATATCAAAAGAACTGTTTTCTATTGGCGGAGCTACATTTTTATGGCAATTTTTGAGCAATCTTACTCAAATTGCTCGATTGGCATATCATTTTAAGAAATCACTTCTAAAAAACAAAAAAACTTTTGACAAAAAAGTTAAAGAAATTTATGTTATGTTGAATGAAATGTTAGAATTATTGAAGAAAGGTTATCTTAAGAAAGATTTCAATGTTCTTTCCGAACTGCATAGTTTTGATCAAAAAATTAATGAAAATGCAGAGAAATTAATTATGCAAAATCCTTTAATTGTACACCCTATTTTAACAATTGCTAGAATGATATACTTAGCTAATAGTCCTTTGACCGGATATTTGCATATGCATTCATTTAAGAAATAAGAAATAGTATTAAAATAATATTTTTGATGTATTTTATTTATTTACTGCTTTTTATTTATTTGTTTATTTATTATTCTGCTCTTAAGTAATTATTTGCTAATTGTAAATATCTTTGAGCTTCATCATTACAATTTCTTGATAATTTCGATGATAAAGTTCTAACTAAATTTATGTAACTTAGATGATTAACTCTTTGTTGTAGATTGGTAATGTCCTCGTTAGTCAATTCAAAATTGTTTCCGATTTCTTGCTCTAACGAATTACATACGAATGCGTACAAAGGAACATATATTGAATCTTTGCCGCTTTCAAGTCTAGATAAATCCACTGCAACAGGACCGGGTCTTGTAAATCCGAAGTCTCCTATAGGTCTAACTAGAGTGTTTGCGCATTGGTTTTCAGGAAATATATTTTCTGGTCGAGAATCGAAGTGTAATAAACTTAGATTTTCACGTTTAGAGCTTGCTTCAAGATATTCAACAACTGCAGAATGATAATCTTCTGCTTGTGTTTTGAGTTGTTCAAATAAATTGTTATTTTTTGTTTTACTTGCTCGTTCTAGGAGTAGGGGGAATGGAACAAGTATGGGTCTTTTATCTTCTGAATAAATTTCTTTATTCATGTGTTTTTTCATGAATGTATGTGATACAGCTCGATTAAAAATATCTGTTGCAAATGAATCTTCTTTAATTTGCTGCGGATTGCATTTATGTTTTGTGGCAAATTCATTAAGAATGCGATTTCTAACTGTCAAATATTTGTGCAGATCTTCTGTAGTTATAATTCCCGTATTTTGCGTACCGTATGTTAATAGTACTCCAAGTTTGTCCTCGACGACAAGTCCTATTAGTTTTGGAGTAATTGGTCTCATAAGTGTATGTGTCCAGGCATCTTCATGGTAACTAGCTTCTTTTTTTAATTGTTGCACATCACTAGTACCTTTTGCATATATGATTTTTCCATCCACTTCAAAATCAGTTACAAATCCTGTGTATGTTTTATCTGTGGTTTTGTTAACTGTAGAAATATTTTGATCAAGTGATGTGACAATGGCTTCGAGAGCTTGAGTATTTTTATTAGGAAACATTTTCTCTAGTTGAGTTAGTAATGATTCTCTTGTTGTCTTAGTTTGTGAGATTCCTAATTCTTTTTCAGATACAATGTATTCTTGGTCCCAATTTTTTCCACTATAACTTCCTCCACTTCCAACTTTAATAGAAAATTTTCCGTTTTGTTCGATGATGTCGTTTAGGTGAATATAATCTTTTGTATCTCTAGAATTTGCAAGTTCTTTGTGATGTATTTTTCCTTGACTATCTTTCCAGACAACATACACAGTATCAAATCCGTAGTTAATTCCATTTTCTGTTTCATACACTGCAGCAGCAACATTTCTAGTTCCGAATCTTTTAATACTTTTAACATAATTATATTCTTTTAATGTCGGAGCAATATTTTGAATGTGTTCTTTTGCTTCATCTAGAAAATCTTTTGATTCTTTTTTTGATTCTTTATTTTTAGTAGGTTTGTCTAACTTTGCAATTGGTTCAAGAATTGTGCTGTAAATTCCTTCAAAATAAATCATATTGAATCTGTTAAGAACTTCTGTTGTTTTTTTTGGATCGACTAGAGAATATGCATTGAAATTTGTCATGTAAGATTCGAGTGTTGTTTTATGCAACACATTCATTTCAGCAAAGACTCTTTGTTGTTCTTTGGGACTAAGAGTCCCTTCGCGAATCAATGATGAATATGCAGTCATTTGGTCAAATGAGTCTTCAAGTATGTGAGTTGCATCAGGAGTTGATTTAGATTTATCTGCAATTAAATGGGGATTTTTTTTTTGAAGTTCTTTTGCTTTTTTTACGGCTGCAATAGCTGCTAATGGGTGGCTGCTAAACAAGCTTAAATCGTAAATATTTTGAGGATTCATTTTTCCCCATCTAAGAATTTTCTAACTGCGTATTCAAAGAGATGAGATTTGTTTCTAAAAGAGCCATCTCTAAGTTTATCCATCATTTTAAGCAGAATTTCTTTTTCAACTGTAATTGTTGTTTGAATTTTCATCTTACTTTATAGTGGTTCATATTGATCATATATAAAACTTTTGTTTTTTAACCACTTAATAGTGGTTATTTTCTTAATTTAGTTGGGTTTTTGCTAGAAATAAAGAAGAAATTTTTCGTATTTGTAGGCATAGTGGGGTAATAGTGTGGTTTATTGGGTTTAAATATCAGGCTTTAACGCATTGTGTAATAGAAAAACTTATAATAATGAGGGGTATTACTAAATATATTATATTTTATTTTAGCAATTATTGCTATTTTTCATTAAAAGGGGTTCTTGACTATATTTATTTGATAGTTAAGGCTATAATTAATATTGATTTATTAATATTGATTTGAAACATTAAGATTAAAATGGGATATTTCGGAGGGGTTAAACATGATAACAGAATTATTAATTGGACTTGGAAAAGGTGTTGCAGTTAAACAAGGATTAAAAGTGGGTGCAAAAGCAGGATTAAAAGGGATGAGTGTTGCAGGATGGGCCTATGGAGCATATTCTTCATATAAAACCTACAAAACATTTACAAAAAATGATCCTAGTAATGCAGAACTTGTAAAGTACGAACCAGAAAGAGAAAAATGGGCTAGTGCAATAGGTTGTGTTGGACGAGAATCTTACAAAATAGGAGATATGTGTTCTATATCTGAGGGTGGTGCGATAAATGCTCTTGGAAAAAAAGAATTATTTCAAATGCCAAATACTAGATATCCTGATAATGATGGAGAGCCAGATATGCAATATCATGCAGATCCAACAGCAAGTAAAAAAGATTCAGAGACACTTGAGAAAAAAGTTGGAAGTGCAGGTAAACTAGAAGGTGCAAGAACTGTAAATCCAGATCCTGCGGAAGCCAAAGAATTAATCAAGCGAGCAGCAAAATATGTTTCTTCAGCAGAAAATTTACTAAAAGTTAGAGGATTTGATGATAAGAAAAAAGAAATAGTGGATGATCTTCGACGAGTAAATAGAAAAATAAAAACAAAATATGTTGCTGGAAAAGATTATACTTCATTTCAAGTTGAACTAACTGAGATTGTTGAAAGAATGAAAAAGTTAGAATTTCCTTATGAACAGAAAATTTCAGAATTAATAAAATCTCGAGATAATAGAAGATTAAGATCGGGACTACTTGCAGGGGCTGCATTTTTTGTAGGAACAATATCTGGTTCAAAGGGTAAGTAAATAATTTTTTAATATTTTTTTTATGACTTCTTTTTTACAATTTTTTAAGTAATATTTATTAATCATTCTTGTTTTTATTCTTTTTATTATGAAAAAAGCGGTGTTGTTTGATTTAGATGATACTTTGTATGAGTATGGTCCAGTCCATAAACAAGCATTAAAAGCATCTTATTCTATTTTGAAAAAGAAAATAAAAATTGACTGGGAAAAGTTTTATTATTTGTTTAATTTATCAAAATCAGAAATTCATAGAGAATTATCTGGAACTGCGGCTTCTCATAATCGAGTTCTTTACTTTCAAAGACTTATTGAAAAAACACACAGTACTGTTGATCCTAAAGTAATTTTAGATTTGTATAACACTTACTGGAACACATTTCTAAACAATATGGTTTTGCGAAAAGGTGTAATTGATGTTTTGAAAAAATTAAAGCAACGCGGAATAAAAATTGCTGTTGTTTCTGACTTAACAACGAATATCCAGCTGCGGAAAATTCATAAATTAGGAATAACAAAATATGTTGATGTGCTGGTGACCTCGGAAGAAGCAGGAAGTGAAAAACCACACGCAATTATGTTTTTGCTTGCACTTAATAAGTTAGGTATTTCTCCACATGAAGCAATAATGGTTGGAGATAATGAGGTAGCAGACATAGAAGGTGCAAACTTCGTTGGACTCTATACTGCTTTGTTATCGAGTAAACGATCTATTCTTAGACGAAAAAAAGAAGATTTTAGAAAACCATCAAAAATCATAAAAAATATTTCTTCTGTTTTAGATTTATTAGATTGAATTAAATTTGATTAAATTATATTTTGAGAGATTAGTTAAATTAAATAGTATTTATTGAGTTAGTGTTTGTATTTTGTTAGTTTTTGTATTAAAATATTTTTTTGAAAGATTATCATCTTTGCTAACTATTGGAAATTTATTTTTTATGAGATAGTTTGATACAACTTTGGCAAAAGTATTTTCTTGATTATTTTTTTTATTTTCTTGGTCGTATTTTTTTAATGATTCAACATAAACTTGTTTAATTAATCCATAATTAATTGTGGGATGATCTTTTTTCATTTCACTAAAATTTTTAGTCATATCATCAAATTTGTAATCTGGATAAAATTTTTCAAAACTAATTTTTGCACAAAGAATTCCAAAACTTATATCTATTAGTGCGTGTTGTTTAGTATAAAGAACTGAGTTGATCATATTCTTTGTATTTTTTTTTATGTCATCAAAATCTTCGCGAGGAAGAATGTATTTTCCTAAATTGTAAATTAATGTAGAATATGTTATGTGCATACTAGGACAACAATTAATTGGTTTATCAATTTTTTGAACAGTTCCTAAAGATAATCTATTGTGATTTTTGAATCGAGGCATAATTGTTTGATGATTTTCAAAAACATCCTGAGCTATTTTTGCTGAATGCAAATAAGCTTGAATTATTTGAGTGAGTTCTTCTTTTTTGTACCATTTAGCAATCTCTTTTCCACAAAAAATTAATTGAGGAATTATTTTAATATAATCAATATCATATTCTGGTTTGAAGGGAATTTTATGATCATGTTGGGTATAAATTAAGTGACCTATCCCATCAGATTTTTTTTGAACATCTACATATGTCGCACTCCATTTTTTTATATACGCTAAAAAAGAAATTGTTTTTAGAGGATTATTTATTGAAAGTTTGGTAAAGTGTTTAACAAGATCTTCTAAATTTTTAGAACTATCATCAATTTGAGTAAGATATGATTTTCTTTTTTCTTTATCTTTAGTTCTTGCAACTGTATGTTTTACAAAAAAACGAGTAATTTTAGAATAAATTGAAATTTTTGGAATGTTTTTGTTTGAAGTATCTGTGTCAGAATTATAAGGGTTAGAATTATCTTTTTTAGAACTATCTTTTGAGGCACTAATATCAGGCAATGTATTAATATCTGAGTTAGTCAGGTTCATATATTTTTTTAAGAGTTTATTACATACAAAAGAATACTATGGGCTTTAGCCCATTTCACGAACCATTTCTTCTTTTGTATTGTTTTTTTAGTTAGTTTTTTGTATTCTTATTGGTTAAATTTGAGCGCGAG
>JABJCP010000045.1 GCA_018668595.1 Candidatus Woesearchaeota archaeon | reverse complement strand
TTGATTGATTGATTGATTGATTGATTGATTGATTGATTGATTGATTGATTGATTGATTGATTGATTGATTGATTGATTGATTGATTGATTGATTGATTGATTGATTGATTGATTGATTTGAATTAAATAAATATTATTGTGCTTAATTTTACTAGACGCGCTCAAATACCCAAATTAGGCTAATAATGCAGAAAGCTTTAAATATCAGAACCTATTTTGAAGAAGAGAAATAGTGGTGATACTAAAACTTTATTATATTACTAAACTAATAAAAAAATACGCTAAATACACAGAAAGGAGAGATTTACATGGGACGAATAAAAACAATGCTTGTAAAACGAACTGCTAAAGATGTAATTAAAAAACATCCTGAAGCTTTTTCAGCAGATTTTGAAAAAAATAAGGTGATATTAGACAACCTTACAGATATATCTTCGAAAAAACTTAGAAATGTTATTGCAGGTTATGTATCAAGATTGATTAAGACAAGAGAAGAATTGTAATCATACTCAGAAATTCCTGAGAATTAACAACAAAAATAACAAAATAGGGGGTGTGCCTAAATGACAGGAGATAACTCAATTTTTATTGGTAACAAACCTTTTATGAACTACGTAACTGGTGTGGTGATGCAGTTTACTACAAAAGGTGCAAAGGAAGTAACTGTAAAAGCAAGAGGGAAGTTTATTTCTAGAGCTGTAGATGTTTCAGAAGTAGCTGCAAAAAGATTCTTAGAAGAATCTGTTAATGTAAAGGGTATTGCTATAAATAGTGAAGAATTTGTTAACAAAGAAGGAAAACAAGTAAGAGTTTCTACAATAGAAATTACATTAGAAAGAAAATAAATTTTTTTAAACTTTTTTTAAGAGGTGGGCGCTGTACAATATTTTGTTTAAATAGATTTCTTCAGGTATTTTTTTGAAAAGATATTTAAAGGACTGGTTATTTATTTTTATATAGTGTAAATTTAAATTACGCTCATGGGCCTGTAGCATAGTCTGGACATGCTGTTTGATATGCTGTCAAAGCACTAGAGAGTGCGGTCGGCTTCGGACCGATTGACCGGGGTTCAAATCCTCGCAGGCTCATCATTTTTTTTAAATATATTTTACTTTGGAGGTAAACAATGGCAAAATGGAAATACCAAAACCCTCAAGAAAAAAGAGGTTTTGGCGAACGACTTTATATTGAACCGGGAACACCAGTTGAGATTTTGATAACTGGATGGGTAATTGTTACAAATCCTGGAGGCGGACCATCATTTACAGCATATGTCGAACAAGAAAATGGTGAGAAAGTAGACAAAATCTGGTCAACATGGGATTATGACCTGAAAGAAAATATGAAAAAACTTCTAAAAGGAAAAAATGCTGATAAGGATAAAGTAAAATTAAAAGTTCTTCTTAAACGCAATGAAGAAGAAATGGAAGATGAATACGTTGTAGAGTTAATCAAAGAATAATTTAAAAAAATTTAAAAAAAGATTTTTTTTATTCTTCTACTATAATTTTTCCTTGAGTTGTTGGACGTGCAGTTGAAAACCACTTAATAGTTCCTGGTTCAGTAAATGTGTAACTCCAGGTTTCACCTTTCTTAAGAGCAGCACCATTCATACCTTTCCAACCAATAATATGGTTAAAACTATCATACTTATTTTCCCATGTAACTGTTGTTCCTACTTTTATTTTTAGTTCAGAAGGATATACTTTAAAGTCTTTTATTACAATCATTGCAGTAAGACTTGTTTCTTCACTCTCTTCTTCTCCAGCAGACTCAGTTTCAACTTCATCAGTAACTTCAGATACTTCTTCATCAACATCATCTATTTCATCAACTAGTGCATCGTCTTCGAGATTTTGCATACCAATTGGTTCTTGAACTTCATCACCTAAAATTTCAGATAAATCATTTAGTTCATTAGTTTCTATTGGTTCACTTTCTATAGTTGGTTGATCTGGAGTATCTGAGCCACATCCAATTAACAAAGAACATATTACAGCAATTGCCAATAATATAATTGCTTTTTTCATGTAACATCTCTTTAAAGAGTAACTATATAAAATTTATTATTTACGAAATCAAAATAATTTTTTTTCATGATAAATAATATCTCTATGTATTGGATCTGATAAGAAATTTTCCTTAACTAATTCTTCGATTACATAATACACTTTTTTTTCAAGTATATTAAATCTTGAATCTAATGTATCTAAAAATTCTTCAACTTCTTTAACATGATTGAATACGCATTCGACTAGAAAATCAAATCCATTATTGATTTTGTAAAGATTGTTTAGGTTTGGATGTGTCATTAAATGATCTTTTAGTAGAGATCTATCTTCTTTTTTAACTTTCATAGCAACTTTTACAACACAGTTAAATCCTAATTTTGCAAAATCAATTAATGTTACTGTTTTTTTTATGGCACGAAATTTATTTTTTTTTAGTCGTTCATAGATTGTTGATATTGGCAATTTTGTTTCTCTGCTGATATTAGTTATGCTTTCTCTTCCATTTCTTCTTAGATGCATGATTATGTCTAATTCTTTCTTTTCTATTTTAATCACCCCTTTGTTATTATATATTGGTTTAAGGGTTTTACAATCGATTGAAAAACTTAAGATAGTATATGCTCAGGGTAGTATATATAATTTTTTCTTAAAACTTATATAACGTCTTATAATTATATATTTCTGTCATTGTTATGTAATTTAGATATATTTATATATTTTAACTGTTTAATAGGTCATATGAAACGAAAAGTAATACAATTAGCAAGAAAAACACATGTAGTAAGCCTACCCTGTAAATGGTTTAGAGAACAAGGATTGAAAAAAGGAGATGAAGTAGAGGTAATTGAGGAAGGGAGATCTTTAATAATTAATAACTCTAGCTCAATCAAAAAATGTGTCACGAAAATTTCTATAGATGTTTCTAATCTAACTGTTAGCTTACTTTTTATTTATGTTAATGCAGCATATAAGAAAGGAGCGGATGAAATTGAATTATTGTTTTCAAATAACCAAGCAAAAGATCCAAAACGAAATAGGGTTGTTAAAACAATGGACATAATTTCTTTAATTACTGATAGATTAATTGGTATGGAAATTGTTAGACAAAGTAAAAACTCTTGTTTAATTAAAGAAGTATCTAGTGTTAATGAAGAAGAGTTTGAACTAATTTTGAATAGAATTTTTGTAACTTTAGAAACAATGTCTCAAGATTCTATTGACGCTTACGTAAAAAAAGATAATGAAACTTTAGAAAACATTTGTCAATACATGGAAATTAATATTAATAAATTAACTAATTTCTGTTTAAGAATTCTTAATAAATTTTCTAAACAAGATTCTAATTCTATATATTTAATTGCTTTTTTATTGGAAGATATAGGGGATCAATATACTAAAATTTCTAATGAATTATCTAAAATTAAAGAAAATAAAAAACTAGTTGACTTTTTGAAGGAATCTGAGTTGTTATTAAGATTGTCACATAAATTTTTTAGCAAATCTGACAAAAAATACTTTGTAGAATTTCATAAAAGAAAATTAGATCTTAAGAAATCCATTAATGAATCTAAATTATCTAGTGAATATAATCAAGTTTTAAATTCTATTTGTATTATTCTAGATTCTTTGATGGAGATAAATGATTCCAAATGTATTCTAAATCTTGATCCGAAGGAGGAAGCTTGTTAGTGATATTTTTTTATCTTTTTTTATGTTCTAGTTCTAAATCATAAATTCCAAAAAAATCACATTTTTGTTTAATGCATATATTTAGTGCAGGTATTAAGTTTTCAGGATCTTCTTTTTTGTATGCTATTTTACTTACTATATCTAACTGATTTGAAATTATGTCTGAGAAATGTTTTGCTTTTTCATACATTGACAAGTTAATTTCAGGTTCATATTTTTCAACATTTTTAAAAAGAAGTTTTAACTGTCTCACTCCGTTAATTATTCTTCCAAGAATTAATTCTTCATATGCGAGGGGCATACTAACTCCTTGTTTTTGTTTAAGATCTATTGCATAATTAAAATAAGGGTCTTTATCAATAATTTCGTAAAATTGAATGTGGTCAATTAAATTTGCAATGTCAATTGACCAAATACCTAACTTGGAATTTTCAGAATCAATTATACAAATATTTTTGAGATTATCTAATATGATATTCCCTGGGTGATAATCCCCATGAATAAAAACTTTATTACAGTTTTTTGAGAATTTTACTATGTTGTCTTCATATATTTTCATAAGATTTTTTTCAATACCTTCGAGATTTCCATACTTATCTTTTTTAGGAAGCTGTTTTTTATCAGAGCATAAAAATTTTTTAAATTCATTTAAATAACCCATTTCATTTAACTTGAGTCCTTTGTCTTCCAGATTTGACAAATTATAATTTGCAGTTGTTTGGTAATCTATAATTTTTTCAATGCATGAGTTAAGGGTTTTTGAATCTATGAAACTATTTTTTAAATAAGTATCTTTTAGAGTAATCCCTTTAATTCTTTTAGTTATTAAATAAAATTTGTTTTCTTTTTTTATTGAAAATAGGGGTTTTGCAACTAATTTTTTGTAGCCTAACAAATCACATAGAAATTGACTAGTTATTTTTTCTTTTAAGAACGTTTGTTCTTCTTGGAATTCTTTGATTATGAATGTGTGTTGGCTTAATAAAGAATTATTTAATTCATAAACTGAATTGTTCGTTTGACTTATTTTTTTTGAGTTTTTAATAAATTCTTGCGATTTAATTATTTCGTCTAAACTGGAAGACCATAATTCTTCAGATTCTTTTTTACTTAATTCATCTTGAAGTAAATTATTAACATTTGCAAGAAGTATTTTATTTTCTAAATTAGGATTTAGTTCATAGTTACTTTTTATTAGATTTTTTACTTTTTGGCTTTGATTAAAATGTGCTGCGTATACTGCCAAAAGAGCATTTATGTGTTCTAAATTTTGTTTATCCGAATCTTTCAAGATTTCTTTTTTTTCGATTAATAGATTTTGCTGAGATCTTAGTTTTCTTAGTTGAAGCCAAGATGCTTTTTTATCATATTTGTTAGTTAGTAAATTTTCAATAACAAAAAAACATTCAGAATTGAAATCAGGGGAATTAACTTCTAATTTGTCAAAACTATATTTAAGTTTTTCAATTTTAAAAAACGGGTTTGTTGATCTTTCAGAAACTTGTTCAATAAATGAATGTGCTTTTTCAAAATTACTTTTCATGGTTAATTTGTATTTTGTATAGTTAATTAAGTTTTTAATTCCTTCATATTTGTTTGTCAAACTCAGTGCGGTATATGTCGTGGCTGCAGAAATATTTGTTAGTAATGTTGAATTAAATATTATTTCTTTTTCAGAGTAAGAATCTTTGAATAAATAATAGCTAGCAGGAATTACTAAAGCAGTTTGGAATAGGGTTGCTTTTGTAGGATTAGAATATGTGGTTTTCCAAGCCTTTTCAAAATCATTTGATCTTTGCGATTGAGTTGTTCCAGAGCGATATATGAAATATCCTGCCCAAATTCCTAACGCATTAATAAACATCACATCAGGAATGTTTAGTAATTGATCTGTTAATTGGTCATATCCTGTAACTGATAATGAACTTGCAATAGCACCCAATCCTAATAGTCGGGGATTTTCGTTTACTAATTTTTTAATTTCATATGATACATAATTATGTATTCCTTTTATTTTATTTAGTGATTTATTCATTGATTTTATTTTATTCAGACTTTTTTTAAAAATAATTCTAGTCACTAATCTATTACGAATTGTTATTTTGATGACAAAACTTAAATAATTCAAATGATTTTGTGTTTGTTATGATTAATTCGATATTTGGCAAGAAAAAGAAAAAAAGCAAACCTATTTTGTTAGATGGTGTGATTAAGAGTAGTACAAAACTAACTAAACCAACTAAAGAATTGAATCGTAATACTGTTTCTTCAAAGAGATTTAATGAAATGATTGATTTTTATACTCATGAACTCAAGACCCGACTAGACGAACTTGAATCTGTACGAACTCAAAATGAGATTATTTTAAAAACTGCATTAAAGCAAGGGTCTCAAAATGATGAACGAACTAGAGAGTTGCTTAAACTTCGTGAAGAAAATAGACTTCTAAAAGAAAAAACAAAATGAATTGAGTGCATAATTGTGTTTAGCTTAAATCTTTTTGTAAATACTAATTACTTTTATTTTATATACCGCAAGCTTTAAATAGGACTATTAATAAATTTAGATTGCGATAAATTTATTATATTACTGCTTAAAATAGCAGAATCGGGGGTTAATAACATGTCTAAAGATATACAACCAATATTTATAATGCCAGAAGGAACTCAACGAAGTACTGGTAGGAATGCTCAAAGAAACAACATTATGGCTGCAAAGCTAGTTGCTGAAACTGTTCGAACAACATTAGGGCCTAAGGGAATGGATAAGATGATTGTTGATGGAATGGGTGATGTGATAATTACAAATGATGGTGTAACAATTCTAGAAGAAATGCAAATTGAACATCCTGCAGCAAAAATGCTTGTAGAAGTTGCAAAAACTCAAGAAGCAGAAGTAGGGGATGGAACAACAACAGCAGTTGTGATTGCAGGTGAACTTTTGAAAAAAGCAGAAGATTTATTAGATCAAGAAATTCATCCAACTGTAATTGCTCGAGGTTATAGAATGGCCTCAGAAAAAGCAAATCAAATTCTTCATGAAATATCGGAACCAATTAATTCTAGCGATATAGCAACTTTAAGAAAAATTGCAATGACTGCTATGGTTGGAAAAGGTGCAGAAAGTTCAAAAGAAAAACTTGCAGACCTTGTTGTTAAAGCAGTAGGAAATATTTCTGAAAATAACGGAAACGGATTCTTTATAGACATAGGAAATATAAAAATAGAAAAGAAAGTAGGTGGATCTGTAGAAGATACAGAATTAATTTTAGGAATAGTTCTTGATAAAGAAAAAGTAAATGCTGCAATGCCTCGACTAGTAGAAGGTGCAAAAATAGCATTAATTGATAGTCCTATAGAAATTAAAAATACTGAAATAGATGCAAAAATACAAATCACAGATCCAAACCAATTACAATCATTCCTCGACATGGAAGAAAAAATGCTTAGAGATATGGTTGATAAAATAGTTAATAGTGGAGCAACTGTTGTTTGTTGTCAGAAAGGAATTGATGATTTGGCACAACACTTCTTAGCAAAAAAAGGAATCTATGCAGTTCGACGAGTAAAAAAGAGCGATATGGAAAAACTTGCTCGTGCAACTGGTGCGCAAATAGTAACAAAAATTGATGATTTATCTAGTGTAGATTTAGGAAAAGCAGGAGCTGTAGAAGAGCGAAAAATTGGCGACGAAGAAATGACATTTGTTCAAGATTGCAAAAAAGCAAAAGCAGTAACGTTACTTATCAAAGGCGGAACAGAACATGTTATCGACGAGGTAAAGCGAGCTGTAGAAGATGCAATTGGAGATGTTGCATCTGCACTTAGAGTTGGAAAAATAGTTGCAGGCGCAGCTTCATCAGAAATTGAACTTGCAAAACAACTTCGAAAGTATGCGGATGGTTTGAGTGGACGTGAACAATTTGCAGTGAATGCATTTGCAGCAGCACTTGAAATAATTCCAAAAACACTAGCAGAAAATGCAGGACTAGATCCTATTGATGTAATCACAAATTTAAAATCTGCACATGATCAAGGAAAAAAATGGGCAGGAATTGATGTGTTTAGTGGAAAAGTAATTGATGCAAAATCAAAAGGAATAATTGAACCGTTACAAATAAAAAGTCAAGCAGTAAGTAGTGCAAGTGAAGTTGCGATAATGATTCTAAGAATTGATGATGTAATTGCAGGAGGAGGAATGCCTGATAAATCTCAAGGACCTCCGCCAGGAATGGGGCCAGGAATGGGAATGCCTGGAATGTAATTATTAATTTTAATATTAATTTTAATTTTTTATTTACTTTCTTTAATTTATGTTTCTTAACACTACTCTTTTAATTTCTAGTTTCTATACTATAAAAAGCAAACCTTTATAAATAAAAAATACTTGTTTATAAAATAATAGTCATAATATTGTAAATATTTTAAAATTTAAAATCTATGATTGTTTTAATCATATTAATAAAAAAAAGAGGTGTATAGCATGAGCATGCCAGAAGATGATGAAGAGTATGCAATAGTTTCTAAAAAAGAATTCTCCAAATTAAAAACTGAGTTAGATAAATTCAAAAAAAATCCCTTTGAAGGTTCTAGTGATGGAGCTTCAATGCAAGATTCAATGTCTAATTTGAATGGTAGTATGAATACAATGATGGAAGTATTCAAATCTGCAGCGGATGAATTAAATTTAGAAACACACGATACTGAACTCATTACAAAACAAATGGGTCCAATACAAGAAAAACTTGATTTGTTGACTGAACAAAATCAAAAAATCGCAAAAGGTATTGTTGCAATTGCAGAAATGGTTAAAGAAAAATTTGAAGCAATGGAAGAAAAGTTAGATAATATGAAAAAAGAACCTATGCTTTCAAAACCTGCGCAGGTACAAGTAGACAAAAAACCATTACCTCAATTTTCAGGAGGACCAAATCCTCGTATGTCTGGACCAGTACCTCCTATGCCAAGATCTGCACCGCTAGGATTTGATTCATCTGGATTTGAACCCATGCCTTCGATGCCAGGACAAGAACCAATGGGTCCACCTGGACAAGCACCTCCTCAAGGATTTGCACCAGGAATGCCTGAACTTCCACCCTTGGATGATCAAGGAATGGGACCTCCACCCGGAGCAGTACCTATGGGACAAGCACCACCTCCTGCTGAGATGGGCGAATTACCTCCATTAAATGGAGGACCAGCACCTATGGGTTCACCTGGACAAGTACCTCCGCTAAATGCGCCACCGCAAGAAGAAAAAAAATCTATATTGGGTGGATTACTCAAAAAATAATTTTTTTATTTCTATTAAAAATGGGAGAACAAAAAAAACCAAATCCTTTACAAATGAGAAGATATGTTCGCGCAATAGCTCGAGCAATAAAAAAAGTAGGAGACAGAAAAAAAGCAAAAAATCAAATTAAAGAAGATATTTCTAAAATAAAAAAGTTATCTAGTGAAGAACAAATTCCAAAAGATCAACTTCATGAAATGTTAAAACAACTTGAAAATAAAATTACTAGAGTTGTTCATGATGAACAAGAGTTAGTAGAAGAACAAAAAGAAGATGGCAAAATAATTTCTGAATTAAGCGAAAAAGTCGACGAGCTAAGGTTTAAAATGCACAGACTTGGCGAGAAATACGAAGAACAAATAAAAACATCACTACGAACTCCTGAAGAAAGACAGAAAAGAATAAAAGAAATTGAAGATAGGATAAAATCAAAACAAAAACAAGAAGAAACTGCAAAAAAAGATCAAAATGAAAAAGTAGTAAAAGAAATTGAAGAACAATTAGCAGTACTTGAGAAAAAACATTTTGAATTAGTAAAATCTGGAAAACATCCCCAAGAACATTTGATAAAAATTCAAGAAATAATTCACAATCATAAAAATTCACTTAGAGAATTGAGAGGACAACCAACTTTAAAATTTATAAAACCTGTTGAGAAAATAGTTAAAAGTAAACCTGTAAAAAAACAAGTAAAAAAGAAAGTAGTAAAAAAAGAAGTGAAAAAAGAGCCTGCAAAGAAAAAACCAGTAAAGAAAAAAGTATTGATAAAATCAGTAAAGAAAAAAATAGTTCAAAAAAAAGTATTGAACAAATCTAAATCTAATTCAAAAATTACTAAATCTAAAATTATTAAGAAAAAACAACCTGTAAAGAAAAAGAAATAAATACTCGCACGTATTTCTATTTATTATATGAGTAAATTAAGTAATAAAATAAAGAATGAACTAAAAAGACATATATTTGAAGGCAGATGTTTAGAATTATTTCCTGGAGAGGATAATGATTCAATTAAGTTTTTGCATTCTATTACTGAATCTAAAATAATTTCTATTGGAAATAATAAACTGGCTGCGCCTCATATGAAATTTATTTTGTGCAACGTCCCGCCATATCCTTGGTTTTTTAGAAAATTTGATTATATATTTTTGAATGAAGCAGAATGGTTATGGATTGAACACGGATTGCCTGTAAAAACGAATTTAAATCCAGATAAAGCATTGAAATTTATTGATAAATATCTTAAATTTTCAGGTAAGTTAATAATTTCAAATATTCATGAACTTATTGCTGCAAAAATTAATATGTTGTTGAATCACAGAGGTAATTATTCATTTCAATATAATGCTCGTGTTGCAGTGTATTCAAAAATAAATTAGAAAAAGAAATAAAAAATTAAATTTTTTAGCTTGTAGAATTTAAATTCTTCCTTTAGCTTTTTCACCGTCGAGAATTCTTTTGATTGCAAGAATATATGCTGCAGTTCTATAAGTTAATTTATGTTTTGTAACAATATCATTTAGTCGATTGTATGCTGCGATCATTTTCTTTTCAAGTTTTGCATTGACTTCATCTTCTTCCCAATAATAACCTTGATTATTTTGAACCCACTCAAAATAACTAACAGTAACACCACCTGCATTTGCAAGAATATCTGGAAGAACAATAATTCCTTTTTCTATTAAAACTTTTTCTGCATCATTTGTGATCGGGCCATTAGCCAATTCGACGATAATTTTTGCATTGATCTTGCTTGCATTATCTTTTGTGATCACATTTTCTAAAGCAGCAGGAGCTAAAACATCAACGTCTAGTTCTAAAACTTCTTCATTAGTAATTTCTTTTGCATTAGGGCAGCCAAGTAAAGATCTAGTTTCTTTTTTGTATTTTGCAACCTCTTCAATATTTAATCCATCTGGATTATATATTCCGGTTTTACTATCACTAACTGCGACAACTTTATAGCCCCATTTTGACATAAACCTTGCCATGTGCTGGCCAGCATTACCAAATCCTTGGATTGCAACAACAGGATTTTCCATATTGTGTGTTTTTAATGCTTCACGCAAAACAAAAGCACCTCCAAGAGCTGTAGCATAACCTCGACCTAAACTTCCTCCTGCGATGATTGGTTTTCCTGTAATAACGCCTGGAAGAATTTCTCCTTTAATTTTGTTGAACTCGTCTGAGAACCAACCCATGATTTGAGGAGTTGTATTAACATCAGGTGCTGGAATATCAATGTTTGGACCGACGAATTGATGGATGCTTTTTACAAATTCACGAGTTACTTTTTCAACATCATCTTGTGTGAATTCTTTAGGATTAAATGTTAAACCACCTTTTGCACCGCCATACGGAAGTTCCATTACAGAATTCTTTAAAGCCATCCATAAAGCAAGAGCTTTAACTTCTTCAATATCGACATCTTGATGATATCTGATTCCGCCTTTTGTTGGACCTAATGCGTCGTTGTATTGAACTCTGTATCCGTTAATTATTTTTAGACCTTTACTAGTTTTAACAGGAAAGTTTACAGAAAGCATTCTTTTTGGTTGGAATAATATTTCAGTATCTGCTTCTTCAATTTTTAATTCAGGAATTGATGAAATGCTTGTAAGAATTTCTTTCATTCTATTTTTTGTATCTTCAAATGGATTAATTTTAGACATATTGGTCCACCTCGTATTGTTTATAATTTTTTATTAATAAGATTTATTTGTTAGAATAATTTAGTGTTTATATAAATTTTGTAATACTTAAAGGTTGTGATGGATTTTAGAAGTAATGTTTGTGTTTTTGATGTTGTTTACGCATTTTTTGCTTGTTTCCAAATTAGATCAAAATAATTTTTGAAACTATCTGCTATGTTTTTATCTTTAATTAGAAATGCAGTTGGTTTGTCTTTAACATCAAAAATAGAAATATAATCACCAAAAATATCGACCCAAGCAGGAGTTATGTGTTCGGATTTGAGATATTTTACTTGAGTGTGCTGTAATTTTTTTCTTATCTTAGCATATTCTTTTGAATCTTCTTCGTATAGAATTTTCATTTTAATTCCTGATTTTACTCGTCTTGAATTAAAGTTTTTTAAAAATGGAGCCATGACTTCTTGAGCCTTTAATGGTGCGCCCATTACTCTTAGTGTTTCTCCTTTTTTTAATGTTCTTAACATTAATTCATAAATTGATTTTACTCCTCGAGTACCTTCATATACTTTACTTTCTTTTTCTGGTAGTTTTTGAGTTTGTAGAATGTTTAGTTTTGGAATTGTAGTTTCAGCAAGTCTGTTTCTTTGTTGGTCTAGGTGATCAAGAATTGTATCTGGCGAGTTTGCAGAAAAGAATTGTTTATTTTGTTTTATTATAGTGCTTACAAGTCCGCTTGATTTTAATTTGTTTAATGTTTCATAAATTTTAGAACTAGGAATTCCTGATTTTTTGATTATTGCTCCGACAGATGATTCTCCTATTTCTAATAAAGCAGTATAGACTTTAATTTCTCTTGGTGTAAATCCAACTTCTTCGAGTTCTTTTAGGTACATACAGGGTTTATTGTCGATTTTCTATATAAACTTTTTGTTTACTACTCCCATCAGGGGTAAAAAGAGTTTATATTCCTTCTAGTTTCTACTATTTAGTAGTTTACACAGGGATTGTGTGTTGAGATTTTAGATATTTAGATTGTTTAGGTAATTGAGAGGTGAAAAAATGAAAATGAGAAATATAATTTTAACTGGAATGATTTTTGCACTGGGCGCTATTGGCGTTGGATGTGGAACTAAACAGGATGTTACTAGAAATAATGATGTTAAGCCTGCTAAATATTATACTCTTCGAGAGAATAGGCATAATAATCTTTGGGCGCTTGATCATGAGGGGGATGGAACTGTTGACGAACTTTTTTATGTTCCGGGTGTTTCATATGGTCTGGGGCATGCGTTTCCTAATTGTATTGATATTGCAAATATTGAAGATCCTTGGTTTGATAATGTTAAGCATTATGTTGTGGAAGATCTCGAAAAACCAAAATGTTATTTTCCAGGAAAAACTGAAAAGATGCCTGAGGATTTACGAACAAGAGTTAGCTCTGCTATTCAACTGATGAAAAGTTTAAGTCCTGAGAGGTACAATTAATATTTTATTTTTTTTAAAAATTTTTTAGAAGTAATGTATAAAAAAGAAAAAATTTAGACCATTTCTGATCTTGATATTAAGCATGAACTTTATAAGTCCTTAGCCATAACTGTTTTTCTCTGATTACCTTCAGCTCTTTCACAAGCGTTTTTAAGAAGACAATGAGCATAACAATTTAGAGCTTCTGCAAGATCTCCTGCAACATTAGCGCCACTAGCCGCACCTTTGATTTTTGCTTTAACAATTAAATTTTCTGAGTGTTTAGCACAACAAGCGAATGCAAAAGGAATATCTTTTGACATAACTGTTTTTCTTTGGTTACTTTCAGCTCTCTTAACTGCGTCGCCAATAGCAACTTCTACTTTTTTGCTAAGTGCTTCTGCTAAATCTCCAGCAACATTGAATCCTGGGCATGCTTCTTTTAATTTTGCTTTTACTACTAGTATATCTGCCATATTTTATCACCTCACGTGTATATTATTATAAGAGCAAAGCTCTACTCGTTTGAAACGTGATTCATTTTCGTTTAAAACGTACTTTAAACAGAATCTGAAGTAGTATATAAAGTTTTTGTAGAATTGCTTACAATTTGAGGGTTTCAGGGCTTGAAAGTGGTAAATTTGAAGGAATCGTTATTATTTTACTTCTGGATAACGAAAATGTAAAATTTGCTGGCCCAGTGTTTATTTCGCTTTGCTCAATAAGCCATTGGACATCGAAAACATTTCGTTTTCTGGCCCAGTGTTTATTTCGCTTTGCTCAATAAGCCACTGGACACTGGACTTGCGTCTGTGAGATATTTAAATAACTAAATTCTAATTAATTATTATATGAATATTTTAGAAAAAGTAAAAGTGTTGGGAGATGCAGGGAAATGGGATACTTGTGCAAGTACTGCATCAAACAGAAAAGTAACTGGAACAGATAGAGTAGGTAATGTAGCTGCAGGAGGAATATGTCATTCGTTTACAGAAGATGGTCGATGTGTATCTTTGTTTAAAACATTAATGACAAACCAATGCAAATATGATTGTAAGTATTGTCAAAATGCATCAGATTGTGCGAAAAATAAAGTTATGTACAAACCAGAAGAATTAGCAAAAGTGTTTATGCACCTTTACACAAAAAATTATGTTGAAGGATTATTCTTAAGTTCAGGAGTTTGCAAAGATGCAGATTTTACAACAGAAAAAATGCTTGAAGCAGTTTCTATTATTAGAACAAAGTATAAATTCAATGGATATATTCATTTTAAAGTTTTACCCGGAGCAAGTCGAGACTCTGTAAAAGAAGCAAGTAAAATTGCAGATAGAATGTCAATAAATTTAGAAGCACCTAATAGTTCAAGACTTTCTCAAATAAGTGCTGTAAAAGATTATAAAATAGATATTCTTCGTCGACAAGCTTGGATAAAACATATTGCTGTTTCTTCAGGTCAAACAACACAATTAGTAGTTGGAGGAAGCGGCGAAACAGATTTAGAAATTTTAAAAATGGTAGATTGGGAATATGAAAACATGAAACTTCGAAGAGCATATTATAGTGCATTTGTTCCAGTTCAAGGTACAGAGTTAGAATGGAAAGATAAAACTCCGTTTCAGCGAGAAAATAGATTGTATGGTGTAGATTTCATGATGCGACAATATGAAATTAAATTAAATGAGTTTAGGGAAGTGATGGTTGATGGAAACTTACCTAACGGAGATCCAAAAATGCATTTAGCAAGAAACTATTTTGATGGACCTATTGATTTGAATGTTGCTAGTAGAGATGAATTATTGCGTGTTCCAGGAATAGGACCTACATGTACACAAAGAATAGTTAATTTGCAAAATAATGGGAAGAAAATTTCTAAAAGATCAGAACTCAAATCAATAGGTGTTGTTTTGAAAAGAGCAGAACCATTTATTAAAATTGGAGGATGGAATCAAAAAACTCTATTTGGATTTTAACAATATATTTGTATTTTAAAAATCTAATTGGACTTTAATATTTGAAAATGAATTGTGAAATGAATGAATTGTTTGGATTTGCGCACTTACATAAAAACTTTAAACCTGAGTTGGCTAGGTTAGTGTATAAACAAGATCCTGATATTGTTAAAAATATTGCGACGAGTGAAGCTCGTAAATTGCATGGAATGCATAGATGTGTTATGCGTGAAGTACATTTAAAATCAGGATTTATTAGATTTGAATCGTCAGATCATGGAATGCTTTATGCAAAAATAAATCTTGAACATAAAACTGAAGATATGCTTTTACAACATTTTCATAATAGATTTCCTTTATTTCATATTGTTCTTGAGGTGAAGGGTGTTAGTTGGTTGATTAATAAGAGTGGTGTAATTTCTAAATATAACTTGAGTGTTTTGGATTTGGTTAAGCAGTTGGAAATTAGATTGCCTAAAAATGAATTGCTGTGTGAGCTTGATCTTGGTGAGTCAGGGGATGATCTTTGGAATAAATATTATAATTCTCAATACATTGGTGAACGAAGGAATTTAAAGTTGATGAAGAAAATGATGCCATTAAAGTACAGAGAAGATGGATTTGAAACATTTAATTCGAGAAGATGTTGTAAGTTGAGTGAATTTTTTTGAGGATAATTTTAGAATCATATTTTTTTAGTTGTTAATTCTTTTTTTTCTATTTGTTTTCTGTTTTTTTTATTTGTTTTATAACATAATCTATTCCATCGGATTTTATATTAACCCAATCTCCTGTCTTGAACATATTTGAAAAATCACTCATTAATAATATATTTAATTTTGCTGCACGCATTGCACGTATATCGTCATGAGCTAAAAATCCTAAAGAGTGTTCAAAAATATTTGCTTTGTGATTTTTTAATTCATTAAAGTGCCATGCAGATCTCATTTTTTCACAGTAAACAGTTGGATCTTCAGTTAAATCTAATTCAATACCATATTTTAAATTAAATCCTACATTAGCAACAACACGATAATCTATTCCTTCAGGAGGAGTTACTCCAATAACAATTAAGCCTTGATCCAATTTTGATTTTTTTTTCAACTTGAAATTTGCTTTTTCTTTTTTCTTAAATGGTCTTACTTGAAATAAACAAAGAGGACTAAGTCCAAATTCAATTTGATATGCCCAGTTAGAATCAAGCTCAGGAAGTGAATTTATTTGATCGTGCCAAGACATAACTGTTTTTAATTGTTCAAATAAATTATATTTTTTTGATATTTTTTTAAATAAGGGCGCTGAAAAATTATACCATTCATTTTCATAAATTTTAACATCCTTGCCATTTGTAGAAATAAAATTACTATTAATAGGATTATCGGACTTCATAGATCGAGAAATGCTTGTAGAAAATAAATAGACATTATCTTGATTTGGATGTGCTATGTATGTTCCAGTAAAATAACTAGGAATTTTTTCTGCGCAAATAACATTAATTTTTGAACCCAAATTTTTAGGTTTTGGTCCATTCAAAAAATCTTCTTCAAATATTATACTTGGAGAATTTTCAATATATTCTATACTTAATTTTAGTTCTCTATCGAAAATTTTTTTGCTAGCATAACGACCACAATAACCAGGATTTGTTACTTTTGCATGTTCTGTTTCAAAATCAAGAATAACTTTGGTTGGAAAAGTTCCTTCATATCCGTCGAGTTCGCATATAGCACTTGATCTAAAAATTCTAGGCCAAGAAATATTTGCAGCATCTGCTCGAGCTAAAAAAGATTCGACATTTTCTTCAAGAGTTTTAACAACCATTCTAGCTTGAGGAATATTAGGTAGGTGTTGTGCTGCATAAATTAGAAGCCCTGCTTTTGCACCATATTTTTTAACTAGTTGTTCTGGATATTTCATTTTGTAATTTAATATTTTTGTTAATCTATAGAATCTAATTTTATAATTTCTTTAGGATCACATTCATCTGTGGTTGATAATACTCTAAATAATGGTTCTGATCTAGACGATCCATTTATGTTATGAGTAACATAAGAAACTTTTTTCAGAGTGGGTATTTTAACTTTATTTCCTTTTTTGATTGTACTGAGAAGAATATCTAAACTCATAGGATCATCGTCAGGAGTCACTGTACAGATTCTAGTAGTTTCAGTACGATCTGAATAAACAACTAATGTTAGTTTATTGTATATGCTTCCTGTTTTTTCAGGTTTAATAATTGAAATCGAAATTAATGAATTAACTGATTCATCTTTTGGAACAAATTCTTGCACATAACCAATTTCTTGTACGATGCCTTCGAAATAACTGTCTTCTAAATAACTATCTTTTGTGCAGGTGATGTATCTTCCTGAAATGTTCTCTTGACTTTGATACTGTTGGCAATTCATTACTCTTGTACCGTTAGGTAATTTCATACCGCAACCAAGAATGGTTGTAGCTAATAATGCAATTCCAGTATAAGTTATTAGGGATTTCATTTTATTTTTTTGATATTTTTTGATATTTTTTTATGATTGTTTGTTTGTGTTTATTAATCAGTATCTGGAAGCTTGCGAATATGTTCAACTTTACAATAATCAATTGATGAAAGAATTTTGTAAAGAGGTCTTTTTCTATCATTCCGTTCAACTACATGTCCTACTTTTCTGATTGTTGGAATTTTAACTCGATCGCCTTTTTGAATTTGTGTGAGTAAAATGTCTAATTTTATTTTTTCACCGTCATCAGGTTCAATTATGCAAGTTCTGGTTTCGTAATCTTCATTTTCGGGTTTTACGACAAGTATTGATTCTTTATATGCTTCTCCTGTTTTTTTCGGAGCAATTAATAAAATATTAACTAATGAATTTACTTGAGATTCTGGAGGAGCAAATTCTTTTACATAACCAATGTGTTCAACCGTTCCATATATGAAACTGAATCTGAATGGATCTTCAGTTCTGCATTTGATATATTTTCCAGATAAATCCTCTTCATCTTGATAAGGTTTGCAATTTACTGCATTTTTACCATTAGGCATTCTTTCTCTGGGAGCACAAGATGTTAATCCTACTAATGTGCATAATGCAATGCTTGCGTATTTTATGATTGGTTTCATTTTGTTGTTGTGTGTTTGTTTTGTTTTTACTTATCTGTTTGTTTTTCAACTTCTGAAATTTTAACAATGCTTGATGGTAAACAGTAATCAATCGTTCCTAGAATTTTATAAACTGTGTGAGTATCATAACCAATTTCTGCTTTTCCTACAGGTTCGATAGTTTGTACTTGAACTTTATCTTCTTTGTTTATTGAGCCTATAAGTATATCAATTTCGTTTTTACTTTCAAGATGTTTTAGAATGCAAACTCGCTCAGGTAGAGTTTTATCAGTGGGTGTTAAATAAACTGTGACGCTCGTATATAATTTTCCTGTTTCCTTAGGAGGAACAATAGGATCTTCACAGGCAATTACCTCTGTTTCTGTTGGTAATCCCATTTCTTTCACATAACCAACATATTTAACAGTTGCTTCAAGAATGCTTTTTTTAATAGGATTATCTTCTGAAGGACAAACAATTGTTTGAGTTGGGTGTTCGGTTTCTATTCCATGATCTTGACATTTTACTTTTTTGCCATTTGGTAATTGTATTTTATCGCAGCCTATACTTGATGCTGCCATTACAACTAATGCTGTTAGTGCTGCGTATTTTGTTATTGAGTTAGTTTGTTTCATTTTTTTACTCCTTGATTTATTTTTTGATTAAATTTTATATTCTGTATTATTTTGGTTTCTATTTTGAGTTGTTTTTTCTTCTTGAGATTTTGGATTGGGAAGTTTCATGATATCTTTAGTTTCATATGTGTCTATGTGATTTAGAACTCTGAATTTTTGTCCTCTTGTTGGACCATTTATGGAGTCATAACCTTCTCCTTTTAATGTTGGAATTTGAATTTTATCTCCTTTTTTAACATAACCAAGTAAAACTGTTGGAGGAGGAGTAGAATCATGATCAAAAAACAATAATCTTTCAGGAAGTGAAGAATCAGTTGGTATGAATACAATAAGTAAATCTTTTTCAGGATCTGTTTTTTTTTCTTGTCCAGGTTTTAAATCAAAAGTTAATAAAGAAGTTGTAGTTCCTGTGCTTAATTCTTTTAAATAATTCTCATCAATCAGTCCAATTTTTTTTATTGTACCTTCAAGATAGCCATCTTTTTCTGTTGTTCCTTTTATGCAAAGAATTTCTTGATGATCTTTTTTCTCATCCTCTAAGTATCTGTAGCATTGTGCTGAGTTATTATTTGGAAGAGTAGTGTCTGAAAAATCATTGCATCCTATTGTGCCTAAAGATAGAACCAATGCGCAAATAGAGCTATTTCTAATTAGATTATTCATTTTATGACCTCAACACCCCGTTATTATATGAATTATTAGTGATATTTTATAATACTTCTTTAATATATAGTACTATCTAGTGGTAATTGATATTGTTTTTATAAATGTTTCGGTAGAAATTAGGTTTAGAATGGATTATTTGGTTTGTTTTGAGCTAATTGGTGCTTTTGCTGTTTATTATCTATGCGCAAACCAAAAAACAGTTTTATCAGGAGTGATACTATCGCATCTCACAAAACCAAAACGCTCTAATTGAACTATTTCATTTTCTTTTATGTCATTGATGTATTTTTCTCCAATTCCTGACGCGGTTGTATTATTGGGCATTAGAACTTCAACATTAACTGTGTTATCATCAATAACCCAATGAATAATTCTACAATTAGAATTATCTTTAACATCATCATAAGATTTACTATGAAAAACACATTTGTTGTCTTTGAATGTGAAGTTTAAGCAATCCATTAAACGATAAATTTTTCCTTCTTCTAATTTATCATCGCCATCAATAAAAAATTCTCCTTTAGTTTGAAAAGCGCGTCCACCTTTTTTTTTGTCTGGATGAAGATCTAATTCAACTTCAATTTCAGGCGCTCCCTCGACGACAATTTTTTTAGGATTTTTAACAAAGAAATATCTATTTGAAATAGGATCTACAATATCTTTATTGAATGAATTAATAACTGAGAAAAAATCTTTTAGATTAACAGATTTGTCTGTTTTGGTGAGACCAACTTCTGTTGCATATTTGATCAATGCTTCTGGTTGATAACCTTGACGAGCAAGAGCTTTCAAAAAAGGGATTCTAATATCGTCCCAACCACTATAAGTTCCATCTTCAATTTTTGGGCGAGTTTTACTGCAAGAAACTGGAAAACCCTCAAAATTAATTCTGCCCGTAGATAGCGCAATAGGCGTTTTAAATTCAGATACATTATGAATCATCTCTTGTTTTTTTGCATTATCTGCATGATCTTTTCCACGAATAGTATGAGTAACGCCTGATTCCATATCGTCAATAGCGACAGAAAAATTCATAAGAGGCCAAACTCTAAATTCTTTTCCAGTTTTAGGATGTTCAATATCACTAATTCTTAATAATGGAAAATCTCGCATAGCAGGATTTTTATGAGCAATGTCTGATTTGAATCTAACAACTGCGTCACCTTCTTTATAATCAGTAAACATTTTATGCCAACGCTTAACGTGAACTTCAGGAACTAATTCTCTGCACGGACAAGCAGTTTTTGCTTCTTTTAATTGTCTAAAATCTTCATTATCACATTCACAAACATAAATGTGACCTGCGTCTAATAATTTTAGAGCGTGAGTATAATAAATATCTAAACGATCACTTTGAATTATGAACTCATCAACTTTATTTTTACTAAGCCAATCACCATCTTGTTTTAACATATCATAAGACTCAGCGTCAATATTTGAAGCATTGGTATCGGAAATTCTTAAAATTAATTTACCTTCATACATATTTCTGTATTCTACGTTTAATCCAAAAACATATGCGTGACCAATATGCATAGGACCTGAAGGACTTGGCTCAAATCTCAAAACAACTTTTCCTTTTTCTGCATCAGGTAAAGGTTTGAGGCCAACTCTCTTTTCAGTTTTTTTTTCTAAAAGATCTGGAGCGATTTCATTGATTTCTTTTTGCATATCTTCCTTAGACATTGAATTAACTTGATCAACAATTTCTTTGATGTCTGTCATTATTTCTTTAGCTTTAGATTTAAGTTCTGGTGCTTCGCCTAAAACTTTAGAAATGATTTTTCTAGGATTTGCCTGACCAAATTTGATTGCGTTTTGAAGTGCGTATTTTTTGATAATAATTTTGTGGTCTGTCATGATTATAGGCTAAACTTTTAGATTCTATTTAAATATTTTTATTAGGTCATTATTCTTTTTGAATGCAGGATTCGGGCTTTAAGATTGTAATTTTCAATCTTGCTTGTATCTATCAATTGTTAAATCTCTATAGTTGATTCTAAGGCGTAGGAAGTCTTTTTTTGGCTAAAAAACCTTTAAAAAACGAAAAGTTTAAATAAGACTCGCTTATAAACAGGTTTAAGTTGTTTAAAATCAATGTAACTGAATATTAAATCCTAATTACGAGGTATACAAAAATGGCAAGAAAAGTAAATATTGTACCCAAAGCACCTGTTGCAAGAATCCTTATGAATGCAGGAGCAAAAAGAGTAAGTGCTGATGCAGTCGATGCTTTTGCAGACGTAATTCAAGAAATTGCAGAAAATATTGGAACTCAAGCAGTAAGAATCTCAAAACACAGTGGACGAAAAACAGTTCAAGAAGGAGATATTAAGTTAGCTGCAAAGCAATAATGCAACAATAATTTTTAATTATTAATTTAATTTTTTATTTTTTCTACATTATTTTATTATTTACTATTTTTTCTATTTAGATCTTTAACCCAACCTAAAAGTTCAAAAAGATCATGTACTCCGTGAACTAAGTCAGGCATTGCATAAGCTTGAGTAGGAGTAACCCATCTAAATTCATCATGTTCATTTGGATCTATTTTTACATCTATTTTTTCTTTAAGTTTAATTCTAAAAACTGGAAATTCGACAATTTTTTCATCAAAATGCCAATTCCATGATCCAAGAAATTCAAGTTCTGACTCGTTTGCGTTGTAACCTGTCTCTTCTTTTATTTCTCTAATGATTGTTTTCTCTTCGGACTCACCAGGTTCTGCTTTACCTGCAACAAGTCCCCATTTACCACCTTGAGATTTATGATCTGGACGATGAAGTAGAACAAGTTTTCTATCAAACTCTAAAATACAACCGACAGTACGAATTTTTGAAGTCATATCGATAGGTAATATTTGTTGTTTATTAATTTGTTGTATATTCTTGATAATATTTTCCCAAATATTTTTATATTCTAATTGATTGTTTGTTGTTTAATGGTATCAATAGAGGTAGAATTTCAAAATAAAAAAGAGCATGTTCTTAGAGGTAATCTAAGATATGTTGAAAAAGAAAATAAGATTCCTGTTGTAATTGTGTTACATGATTATGAATATCACTGCGAACACGAATTTATAATTAATATTTCTAATCATTTAATGGATAGAGGATTTGTAGTATTTAGATTTGATTTTCATGGACATGGACAAAGTGAAGGTGAAATGAAAGAATTTAATATTACTCAACAAGTAGATGATTTAATTAGTGCAGTTGATTATTTAGAAAAATTAGATTTTACTGATGGCTCTAGAATTGGAATATATGGTCATGGAATGGGGGCAGATGTTGCATTAATTGGTGCAGGGGATGATGCTCGAATAAAAAATTTGATATTACACGCGGCACGAGCAGATCTTTTTGAACACATTACGTCGAGGTTTTCAAATGATGAATTATCAGAATTAAATAAAAAAGGATTTGTTACACATGTAAAACATGGCAGGATTGAAAAAGAATTTTTTGAACACTTAAAAAAATACGATTTGATGGCAGAAATTTCCCAATTAAAAATTCCAATACTTTTTGTTCATGGAAAAAATGATTTTAGAGTTTCAGAAGAAAATTCTCGACGACTTTATTCTGTTGCAAACGAACCCAAAAGACTTGAAATCTTTGAAAATGCAGATCATGAGTTTCGCGATGAAACTATTAGGAGTGAGATGTTTGAAATTGTTGGAGATTGGTTTAGTCACTGGCTTAGTGAAGATAGAAGATATTCATATAAATACTAATAAATATGTAAGATTATTAGAAAAAAATAAAAACTAACAGAAAAACTATTATTAAATTATCATATTTAGAGGAATTAAAATGAAAAAACAAAAAACAAAAAAACAAAAAACCATATTGTTCATCACAGGAAATATGAATAAACTGCGAGAAGCAAGAGAAATTCTAACAGATTTTAATGTTATGAATAAAAAAATAGATCTTCCAGAACTTCAGGGCGAACCAGTTGAGATTGTCGAGGAGAAAACAAAAGTCGCATTGAAGTTGTTGAAAAAACCTGTGATTGTAGAAGATACAAATTTAAGATTTAATGCACTTAATGGTTTACCAGGTCCTTACATTAAAGACTTTTTGCATAAACTCGGTATGAATGGTTTGTGGGAACTATTGAGCGGGAAAAAAGATAAAAACGCATATGCTGCTGCATTGATTGGTTACGGCGAACCAGGTGGTAAAGTAAAAGTTTTTGAAGGAAAAGTTTTAGGAACGATTGTAAAACCTTGCGGTGATTCCCATTTTGGATGGGATCCAATCTTTAAACCAAAAGGAAGTAAAAAAACATTTGCACAAATGAGTGCAGAAGAAAAAAATAAAATATCTCATAGAAAAAAAGCATTTATTAAATTAAAAAAATATTTGGATAATAAATAGAACCAGGAGTTGGTAATTGTGGATTCAAATGAAGATTGTATTTTCTGTAAAATAATAAAAGGAGAAATACCTTGCTCAAAAATTTATGAAAATGAAAAAGTTTTAGCTTTCTTAGATATTGGACCTGTAAATAAAGGTCATGTGATAGTTATTCCAAAAGAACATCATGAAACAGTATTTGTAACTCCTGATGATTTATTGGGTGAGATGATGATTGTTGTAAAGAAAATTGGAACTGCTGTGAAATCTGCGTTTGATGCAGATTTTGTAAATGTGCTTGTTTATGGACTTGATGTTGCTCACGCACATATTCATGTAATTCCTAGATATCATGATGATGGTATTCCTGTATGGCCGCAAGGTAAATATGGTGATGGAGAAATGCAAGAATGTGCAGAAAAGATCGTAAACTTTTTAAAGGAGTGATTTTTGCTTATGTTATTGCTGAGTTAGACTCGATTGTATCTGGCGGCGTAACTCAGTCTGGTTAGAGTGCTACATTGACATTATTTAATGTTGAGGCAAGGCTCATAAGGTTGAGCGATGAGGCTTAGGCTGATGATTGACTCAATTCTAACTGGAGACACGTAGATGTCCCGAGTTCAAATCTCGGCGCCGCCATTTTTATATTCTTAATTATATTATTGTTGATTAGAACTAACTAAAAAATAAAAAATTTAAAATTCATAAATCATCTGCGGAACTTCATTTCTACTAATGGCTCTGTCATTATTTCTATCGTATTTGAATAACTCTTTGGTTGAATCTAATAGTAAACATTTTGATACAAGTCTATGATGTTCTGCATCAATTTCATTTTTTCTAAAATGATATTCTAATTTGTTAACTTGTTTAGAATTTCTTTGAGCAATACAAGTACAATAGTCATTAAGATTTACTTTTACTTTATCAAGATCTTGATCGCACATCATAAAATCTTCAACACTATCGAATGTTGTATTTAATCCAGTTGTTCCACAACCTAACATTAGAAAACTTGTTCCGATTAAAATTGTTTTTTTCATTATTAATTTTCCTCACAGTTATTTGTTCTAAAAACTAAATCCTGAATTAAGAAAAAATCCTGCTCCAAAATTTTTGTCAGTATCTGTTTGTCCGACGTAAAACTTTATTCCTGCTTGAGCATAAAAAGGCCATAAGTCAACTCCCCATGCAACTTCTGGAGTCCACATAATGTCTTCATTACTAGTAATTGCCATTCTTGCAAGTCCAATTAATAATTCCATATTGTACAAAGCATGTTTTGAATACTTTCCAAATCCTTCTGTAAATCCAAATTCATACATTGCTTCATCATCGCTAAACATAAGAAAATTAACCGAGAGTTCATTTGAATGGCGAAATTTATCACTTCTATATACTGTTGTTTCTCCCCCTAATGCTCTACGAGTAATTTTATATTGAGAGTCTTTAACTTGTTTTACTCCAAATTCAAAACCCTGATGCCAAGCATTCGGGGTTTGTGCTAAAGAATAACCTGCTTCTAAATTAGTGTTAATTACTTGGGTTTTATTGTAATGATTAAAACCTGCACATGATGTGCTCATAAGAAGTGGAACTAGCAGAGTTGATAATTTAACTTTTTTGTCATATTTGTTTTCATTCATTTTTTCTTCCCCCTATAAATTTAAAATTTTTATAAAAAAAATAATTTCTTAACTAATTACAATTTTTCCCATTTTGTTTCGTTAAGATCTTTGTGATCTTCTCCCGAACGACTTCTAATATTTTCATGTTTTCCTCTTTGATGTTCGAATGAGTCATAACATGGATTTGTCGGCGAGTAAGGGTTATTACTCATTGCATGTTTTGGTGCATATTTGCATCCAGTTGTTGCACATCCTGCACTTCCTGCTACTAATGCAATTCCTAAAATAAGTGCTGTTAATGGTTGGTATAATTTCATTTTATTTTTCCTCCTAATTTAGTTTTAATAGTTATGAGTTAACATATTTTTCTGCAAGCTTGCATTTTTCTACAAGTGTATCATATAAAGGCACAATTAGTTCTTTAACAGAAGATGCGGGAATTACAAGGCCCACAGAACCTAATAAATTTAATGTTAAAATAATCTGATTATTAAGATAACTGTTACGTAAGAAATCATTTGTCGTGAATTCATCTGCATACTCTGAATCAATCAAACGCTCGTTTTTTAGTTCTGCACTTTCAAAATAAGATTCATCACTTTTTTGCTCGTCAACATAACGTCTTAAAACTTTAATATCTCCAGTTATTAGAACTTCCCAAGGATCATCAAAATCATTACCTTCAAGACTGAGCGTCAATCCAGTCATTTCTATAACATACTCTTTTTTCTTTGTTTCATCTTGTTCATCAGGATTAACAGGAATTCGATTAACTAAATTTTCTAATTTTAATTCTTTCATTTTATTTTTCTTCCTTTTGATTTTTTTGTTTTTTTTATTCTTGTTTTAATTCTCTAACAATTTCTTTTATGTTTGCGTATTGAGGGAATGTTAATGTTTGAACATAAGCAGAATATACTGAGCTTTGATCTTTACTAACAAATACATTTCTATCGCTGCCCGAAATATACGCTTTATTATGTTTATTAATGATTGTAGTAATATCTTCGCCAGCAAAATTTTCTTTAATGTGGCGTGCTAAGTCTTTTTCCATACTAAACAAAGGAGATTCTTGTTGTAAGTTTACACATTTTCCCAACTTACTTTCTTCGTCTAGTTTAGTAAACAAACCATAAGCATAAATTTCAGGACTTGAACCTGGACTTTTTTCTAACTTGGAATAATCTCCTTTAACATTTTCAACTCTTAATATTTCCAATTTCATTTTATTTTACCTCTTTTGATTTTATTTAATTATTATTTTGGATTTTTCCTGTAAATCTCAGCACAGATTTGGTCACCATTTCTTTTGTACCTTGTCATTGTATTTTGTTGAGTCATTGTGCCATTTCCATTTGTGAAATATCTTGCCAGTTCTGCTCTTGCTTCATGTTCTGCCAAATCTCTTTTAGTAGAAACATCTCCAACATTAGCACATCCTCTTGCGAGAATTCCTCCATTAACTTCTTGAACTCCTGGTTGTAATGTTGTTGCGCAACCTCCGAGTGCCAAAAGTGCGATTCCTGTAAAAATTATTTTTTTCATTTTTTGTTTACCTCTTGTTTTTTTTTCTCTATTCGTAAGCTTTCCAATATTGTCTAAGTACTCTTGCTGTTTCAGCTCTGTTCAGTTTTTCTTTTGATTTCCAATTTCCATTTTTTTGGATAAGTTCTCTGTCTTGTGCGCAAGTTTTTGCTAGACTTCTTGCTTCTTCCCTACCTTCAAAGTCATCTTCGTCGTATTGTTTGATTTCTTGCAAGAAATAACATGTTTGTGCATCGCCAATTTTTCCATCAGAACCATATTTTGCAATAGCTTTGTCTGCTAATTTTAGCCAAGGTTTTAATTCTGAATTTTGTTTTTTTTCTTGTGCATAGATAGGGCTTGAAACTAATCCTGCTACAACCACTCCAAATGTAATGAGTCTTATTTTGTTTTCTAAGTTTGTTTTCATTTTTCTTAACCTCTTTTTCTTTTTTTTTAATTTGTAATTTCAAATTTGTTGATGAATCAAAATGATCTTGCCACCATCAAATTCAGTTAGTACTCAATAGTAGTTTTTGAATGAGTATTAATATCTTTCTCATATCTTTCATATCTAAGATATGAAAAACGAAATATTTATAAGAAAAAGCCTCTTTTATTGATATATTATGAATAGAAAGCTAATCAAACAAGGTGGAGGGGGAGGTCTTACTATCTATGTGCCTAAGAAATGGGTAGATAGACTGGGTTTGAATGCGGGAGATGAACTATCTGTTTCTGAAGAAGGAACTAAATTGATTTTAGAACCAGATACAATTACTAAATCAGATTCTATTGAAATAGATGTTTCTAAAATACCTGCTATGTCATTAAGATTTGCATTAGCATCTGCATATTGGAATGGATACGAAATAATAAAACTTCATTCTACAGAAAAATTTTCATTTATTGAAATGAATCGGCTAATAGAATCATTCATAGGATTAGTAATAACAGATCAATCAGATCATCAAATAATAATACGAAATACGACATCTAATAAGTTTAAAGAAGTAGATCGATTGATTAATAAAATGTTTATAACAATAAAGTACATGTTTTCAAAAATTATTGAAGAATTTCCATTAAAAAAACTTAATGCATCGGAAATTAATGAACTTTCAAGATCTGTAATAAAATTAGGAAATTATGTTCACCGATTAATATTTATGACTAATTTTGGAAAAGGAAAAACATATGAGTATTCAGTTTTAGTTTTTATTTCAAAAAAACTATCGAGATCATTGACTTTTTTAGCAACCAACACAAATAAATCAAAAATCAATGAAACGCACAAGTATTTAATCGAAGTTAGTGAATCATTTAATGAAGTATATTTGGCATTTTCGAAAAAAGATGTTGAACTTGCAGTTGGAGTTCATGAAAAAATAGTTGAAGAACGAGAAAAAGTTTTCAGACAACAAAAAACAGATATGGTTTTTGGAACAATGTTGGATCATATGTTTAGTTTGTCTGCAAGAGTTATTAGTTTACTTTTGTGAAGTTATTTTAAAAATGTTTTTATATTATGACAATTTAGTATTATAAAAAAAGGTGAAAATCATGAAAAAAGAGAGGTTTTGTATTTTTGGGGTTTTGTTATTATTATTGATTATATTGTTTTCTATTTCAGTAAGTGCTAATATTTATTTAGATAGTTTTTTCAAATCAGAATATAATAAAGGAGACGAACTTCTTGCTAAAGGTCATATTGTTTTGGAAAAAGATTTAGCAGATGCAATATTTAGTATAGTTCTTAGCTGTGATAATGATGTTACATTAGTTACAAGATATTTTGATTTAGAAGCAAGTAATTCCCAAAGTTTTGAAGAACTAATTAGTATTCCTAATTCAGTTAATGGAGCATGCAATTTATTATTTGTTTTAGATGGAGATGGAACTGCAGATTCAGAAAGTAGTGATACATTTACAGTATTATCTGAGATGGACGGATCATTAGAACTAGAACCTGCACAGATACAACTTGGCGAACACATACAAATTATAGGTGATTTTGATTTAAAAGATGGAACTCCTGTCGACGGAAACGCGGTGATTTCTGTAAAACAAGGAGATAAAGTTTTTTCAATGAAAAATAAAGAAATAATAGGTGGAAAATTAGATCATTCTTTTGGACCATTATTTATTCCTTCAGGTCAATACACATTAGAAGTTGAAGTTAATGATGCGAAAGGAAATCAAGGAATTTTTAGAAGTCAGTTTAAAGCAAGCAATAAAATAATAATTAATGCAGAACTTGATAAATCTCAAGTAAAACCTGGCAGTCAAGTTCATATTGTAGGGTCAATAGAACAAGATGTTGGCACCAATAAAGAAAGTACGGAAATTGATATTACTTTTGAAAACAAAACAGAAACAATAAATGTTTTTGAAACATTTTCACATACACTAGATATTTTTGAAGATATATCTACTGGTTTACACGAATTAACTATTAAAGCAACTGACGATTCTGGAAATAAGGGTTTGGTTATTTTTGATATTAATATCTTGCCAAATCCGACTATGAAAAACGTTTTTTCTGAAACCAGTTTTGAACCTCCTGCAATGTTGACATTTTATGTTGATTTGTATGATCAAACTGCAGAACAATTACAAGGATCTATTGAAGTTAATTTAGTTAATGAAGACAATGAAGTATTATTTGAAGGATTTGTTCAAGCTCGTGAAGAAATTAATTATGATTTTGAAAGAGGATATGCTCCAACAAAAATAATTCTTGAAACATTTTATGATGGACTTTCTGATAGATTTGAATTTATTGTTGAAGAATATAGAAAAATTGATTTTGTATTGGATGGGGCAAAAGTAAAAGTAGAAAATGTAGGGAATGTAAATTATAAAGATTATGTTAACATAACTCTTGTTGGCGAAGAAAAAACATTTGTTATTAATGAAAAAGTTTCGCTTGCACCAGGTGAGTTTTTATTTATTGATTTAGAAAGAGAAGTTCCTGGAGCGTCATACGATGTTTTGGTTCCGCAAGACGGACAAATATTTCGTAATATATCAATTACAGATAAACGACCTGTTTACAAAAAAAGTTTTTCAGAACAAAGTAGTGGTGTGCAGGCGAGTTTCATAATTTTGTTTGTGTTGATTCCTATTTTAATAATTTCGATAATTCTGTTTATTATTTATCGAAAAAAAATCATTAATTGGTTTATGAAAAAATTAAAGAAACCAAATCCTAAGCATAAATTATTAGAAGGAATAAAATATACTGATAAAATCGAGATGCCTAAATCAAAAGTTGATAAAGCAAAGGCTAAAGATTCTGATGAGAAGAAGAAAAAACTAAAAATTTATTGATTGTGCTCTAGATGCGTTAAGCAAGGGCTCAGTACTACTTTTAAGTAAGAATGTTTAGAAACATTTATAAATCAGAGTCTATTTCTGTTATGTATTAAAAGTAGAATTTTAAGAGGCGGATTCTAAACATTTTCGGGGGGCGAAAATAATATGAAAAAATTAACAGAACTTGTTAAAAGTGGGTGTACAAATTTACAAAAAGATTTGCAAGGTGGAGTAGAAAGTTATACAAAAAAACCTTACTCAATCCAGTCTAATAACGAAGCAGGATTTGGTGCATTAGGACTTATGTGCGGGATTGTACTTATGCCTGTATGTGGATATGTTGGAAGTTATATTGGAGAAGGTTTTGGTTGGCTAGTTGGAAATTGCGTTGACTTTATACCTTATGTACAAGATGTTGCTCCATGGATTGCAGAACGATCAGGACTGATTGATTCTTCAGAACTTGCAACAGATTTAAATGAAAATCTATATCAAACATCAGCAGGAGTTGCTGGATTTTGGGGTGGATTTTGGGCACCTCTAAAAATTGCTTGTGGACTTGGAGCAACTAAGGATAAATAATTTTATTAATTTTTAACTTTTTTTTCTTGTTTTATTTTTCGATTATTTTTATTTAATAATTTATTTTGCGTCTATTTTGCAAATATCATTATTCTTATAGGAATATTTCTTTCAATTAATTATTAATATGTGAATACTATTTCTTTGTGCTGGGTGATAATATGGTCAAATCTAAAAAAAACGAATTTAAATTATACGATATGGATTCTGATGTGCAAGAATGGAGAGTGGGAAATTTTCAACGAGGAGATTCTTGGAGATCAGATGAAATTTACAGGTGTAAACTTTGTCATACAAAAACAAATAACTGGCAGATGGGTGGATGGCCTGGGATGGGGCCAAGACTAATATGTCCTGGATCGGGATATAAAGAGCACAAACACTTAACAGAATTATTTGAGTTATATTTAGATATTGAAAAAGATGTGGCGCGTTATGCTTCAATTTCTTCTGAAGCACCTCCAGAACTTAAAGAAAAATCAGAACAGCTCATTGATAATTTTAAAACAAAAAAAGAACTGTTGGAATTTAAACTAAATAAAATGAGGAAACTATTTTTAGGAAAAGTAGATGATGTTGAATTACTCGACGAAACTGCGGCAATCAGAGATTATTATCCTCGTTGTATTATAATGGATCCTGATAAAACTTTGGATGATGTTGAATAGGGAGAAAAGTTTTAATGGTTAGCAACTAAGTTTACTCTCGTCTTAGAATTAATGTATTGCCATATTTATCTAATGTCTTTTCATAGAACGAATGTAAAACTTCAAATCCTATGTCTTCCAATTCAGATTTTTTAAGTTTAAAATCCCATGGCTCAAAACTATAATGGTATTGATAACCGAGAGGTTTTGTTATTTGATATAATTTTTGGAATATATCTTCCATATTTAATTCAGTAGTTGGAAGTCCTAGAAAAAAAGAACTAACAATTAAATCAAATTGATCTTCTTTGAAATGCTCGTCGATGTTTTGAGCATGACTGGGAATTGGTTTAATATTATAATCTGATTCAAATTTTTTTAAATATTCTTCTGGTTTTTTAATAAAGCCCATATCTAATCCAGAAACAATAGCATTTTCTCGTGCACATGCTAGACTCAATACGGGTTGATGACAATCAGAATCATTAACATTGAGCATATTGACTCTTCTTTGACCTCTTAGCGCAGTTCCACAACCAACATCTAAAATTTTTTGGTTTTCAAATGTACCTAATAAATTTCGAATTATGGTTATAGGGCTATAATGTGTGTTAGGTTCAAATCCAAATTCATCAATGTTTTTTTTAGGAATCATTTTTTCATTTTT
>JABJCP010000044.1 GCA_018668595.1 Candidatus Woesearchaeota archaeon | reverse complement strand
AGTCAGGAGTGGGCTGATGCGGCTATTAAGATAACTTCTTTGGGTGGTTCAGGAATTGTTATTAATAATAATAATTTTACTACATTAAATGGAGTTGGTTTAGTTGGGGTTGTTAATCCTAAATTGTATGATAATATTTTTAATCGTAGAGCTATTGCTTTTGCTAATCCTGCGTTAGATGTTTTATCTGTGGCGGGGGGAAATATTTCTGCTAATACATTTGATGGATATGGTAGTTCAGAGGTAGTTACAATTCGTAGTTCATCAAATGTAGTATTTAGTGAAAATAATATTTCTAATAGTGGTGAGTCTACTGATAATTATGATTTTTATGCGTCGTATTCTCCTCTTAATGTGAGTGGAATTTTGTGTAATGATTCAGTATCATTTATGACCAATATGCAGCCGCCGCAAGGAGTAACTGCAGATAATACTAAAATAGCATTTGTAAACGGGGCAGAAAATTATGATGTTGTTTGTATGACTGATCCTGGTGGGAATAATATAACAATGTATTATGGATCTAGTCTTAATAATAATGATTGTGAAGATGCATTGGATAAACTGGATCCATCAGTAGTTTGTAGAGCGTTTGTTAAAAATGTGTTAATAACTGCTGGGTCGTCTACTAATTATGATTTTAATGAGACTGCTTTTGCAAATCCAGTAAATGGGACTGATGTTAATATTACTCAGCCATTTACAAATCCTGCATATTTACAGGCGCAGTATAATTCAACAACAAATACGTATGGAATGAATGTTACTGGTTCAAGCATGAACCTAACTAATAACATATTTACAAATAGTGGTTTTTATTTTCCAAGTAATGCTGCATCTTATTTGGAGTATAGTAATTCAAATGCAAAACTATTTTGGCATTTAATAACTACTGTTGCTGTAACTGGAACAAATATAAGTGATGAAGTTAATGTTTTTCTTGAGAATAATAATGCAGGTCTTTCGGATGATTACACTTTGCCAGGTATGAATTCTTCATCACAAGTTACATTATATGGTCTTAGTGTAATTCCTAATTCTTCAGCACAGATGTTAGAAAATGGAGAAAATTGTACTCATTGTGTATTCCATGCTGCATCAGGAAGTGATATTATTTTTAATGTATCTCACTTCTCAAACTATTCAATAAATGTTACTATGTATGAAGGTGAAGGAGACGAAGAAGAAACTCCTGCAGGAGTTCCTGAGTTTTCAGACTATGCAATAATGTTATTGTTGGTATTAGCTGTTGGTGGATTTGTAGTAATGAGAAACCGCGAAGAGTAATTATTTAATTTTTAATTAAATTTTTTTTAACTTTTTTCTTCTGTTTTGTTTTTATGAGATAAATTTATAATAAACAGATATTTCTAAAGTCATTATGCAAAAAAATTATACTCTTGGAAAACTATTTGGAATATCTGTACAAATCCATTACACTTGGTTCTTAGTATTTTTATTAATGGTGTGGTCGTTATCAACAGAATTTTTTCCAATAAATTATCCAGGAATGAAAAGTTCTTATTATGTTGTTATTAGTATAGTATCTGCATTAATGTTATTTATTTCAGTATTATTGCATGAATTGAGCCATTCACTAACTGCAAGAAGATTTAAGATAAAAGTGGGCATGATTACTCTGTTTTTTTTTGGAGGAATCGCACATATATCTGATGATAAATTAACTGCAAAATCAGAATTTTGGATGGCAATAGCAGGACCTGCATTTAGCATATTATTTGCATTATTATCTTGGATTTTATTTAAGTTAGTTATGGTTTTTGATTTTGTATTTTTAGAAGGAGGTTCAATAGTGTTATTTTTCTTATTTAGACTCAACTTAATGTTAGGAATATTCAATATGTTTCCAGGATTTCCACTTGATGGAGGTAGAGTATTTAGATCTATTATTTGGTGGGTGAGTGGAGATTTAGAAAGAGCAACAAAATATGCATCTAAAGGAGGCAGGATTTTTGCATACATTTTGATAGGACTTGGAATTCTTGAAATAGTATTGTTAGGAAGTTTTGGAGGACTGTGGTTTATCGTTTTAGGATTATTTTTAAGATCCATAGCAAATCAAAGCTATCAACAAGTTTTGGTTAAGAAAGTTCTTGAAAAACTAAAAATAAAAGATATTATGAAAACCAAATTTGATTATTTAGTTCCTGAAATGAATTTATCAGATGTTGCTAGAAAGATTGCAAGAAAAAGTTCTATTTATTATTTGGTGTTAGAAAAGAAAAAATTAGTAGGAGTATTGGATATTAACACATTCAGTAATGTTAAGAAAAAAGAACGTAAAAAAACATTAGTAAAAGATGTAATGATCAGACCTGAGCAAACAAAAGGATTGCACAAAGATATGAATGCATTTGGATCAATGACTTTGCTCTTGAAAAAGAATTATTTATTTATTCCTGTAATTAACAAAAAAGCAGAACTAGTTGGAATTATAGAAAAAAGATATGTATTAGATTTGATACAAGGACAATTAGATTTGAAAAAATAAAAAATGATTCTATGGGTTGTTCTTTTTTTTTAGAATGAATATTCTTGAGAAACAGGTTCCACTACAGAACATTTTTTACCATCTCTAAATTCGATTTTATGAATTATTTCTTTAGTATGTTTATCTTTTTGAACAAATGTTTGAGTTATGCTCTTAATGTCTTCAGAATATTTTTCTGAATTTGAACAAATGCCTGTTTGTTTTCCGTTATAATAAAAAAGTAGACTGCAAATTTCATTGTCTTTAATGTAAAATTGTCCAGATTCAAAATTATCTATTGTAGGCATCTTAAAACTAACTATTTTCATAAGTTCTTCAGCTTTTTCTTCACTATCTTTTTTTGGCGAATTACGTTTAGTAATTTTAAGATTTGAAATACTTGAACCAATACTATTATTTTTGTAATCAGAACTGGCTCGTATTATTCCCACGAGTTTTCCAGTTCCTTTTTTTACATAAACTCCTCCACTATTTCCTCCATGTGCGGGGATATCTGTTTCAAACCAATTAACTCCATTGCAAACTTCACCTATGTCTATAATTTCTCCATCTTTAATATTTAGATTTGATTTAGTAGGATCATAAGTAATTAATGTAACTTCCAAACCTTCTTTTATTACACCCTCGTAAAACTGAAGATTAAAAACTGTAGGTATTGGTCCGGGCAGAGTTAAGACATTTAGATCACTTTTACTAGAACCATTTTCGTGGCGGAAATCTAAATCTAAATTAAAGGTTAAATAATTAATCAAATATTTAGAACTAGTGCTTTTTTTATGAGAATTTCCTTTTAAAATATCTTTTATTATGTGTGTTTTTTCAGATGCGATATCTGATAAAATATGATCTGCAGTAATTATTTGTCGAGAATTAATAAAAATTCCAGTTCCTGCTTTTATTTCTTGCATCATGAATTTTTTTTCTGCATGGAATATTTTAACCAAATTATAAGCCACTTCGCAATATTCATGCGGAATTCCTAAGTTTTCCGCATTACAATTATTTTCTCCAGGAGGTTCTTCAAAAACTTCTACTTTTTTAAAACCGTCATTACACTCTTTATGATACCATAATTCTATTGATTTTTCTGCAACATATTTACCTATTTTTTGTGAGGGATGATATGCTAATGCGCATGTTCCAACTATTAGTCCATAAAATCCAACTGTTAAAAGATGTTGTTTCCATCCTGTAAGAGTTTTTACTTTTTTTTCTAAGTCGACTTCTTGTTCTTGTTTGTCCTCAGGTTCAACTTTTATCTTCTGAATGTACGGTTTTCTTATTTTAGCCATTTTAATTTATAAATTATATTCTAACTCTGTTTGGTTTTTTTCTTGAACTGATTTTCTTAATGGGTTCTTTTGCTGTATATCAAAATTATTAATGCTTGAGACAATTGCTTTGTGGTTTTTTTTATCTTCTGCAACAATTATTCCAAGCACTGCGTTATCTTGGTCAACAAGAATTCCTCCGCTATTTCCTTTATAGCTAGGTCTGTTAATGTAAAAAAATTGAGTTCCTTTGCAAGGTTCATCAATTCGTTCAATTTCTGCTTGAAAGTAAAATCCTCCGTCTATGGAATGAGCATCTGAAAGCAATGTAACATTCATGCCGATAGCGGGTTTTTTTGTTGAAATTTTTAAATTAAATACGTTATAATTTGGTTGATCAGGTTCAATTACTGCAACATCTGCTGCGATATTTGACTTAACATTTGGTTGTTCTGTTTTAATTTTTTTACCTTTATGATCGATTGTGTGTTTAGCTTGAGCTGTTTGTTTATGTTGTATTAAATTTTCTCCAACGTCATATGCTGTACGTTTACTAGTCCTAATTGTTTGTTCTATTAGAGGAGATGAAACATGACTTGCAGTAATGATTTGATAAGGATTCAAGTAAAAACCATTTCCTGCAAACAGGTCTCCCCTAACATTTGTTTTGATTGTTACTAAATTATGCATAACTTTGCAGTATTTTACATCATAAGATTTATCTGATTTAGGAACGCATCTTTTTTCTAAAGAAGTTTTGTCTTCATGAATTTCAGGTTTTTTAATTTTAGAACAAAACTTTGCTAACTGTTGTTTTGCATTTTGAATTGTTTTTTCTTTTGCAGCATCTTTTCCAAGATTATCAATAGCAACACAGGTAAGCATAGAAATAAAACCAACTCCTGCAGCAACAGCTCCAACTTTTGCAGCAGTTGTCCAATTAAGCCAATCTGGACGAAGAGCATGTTTTAATTCAGCTCTTGCTTTTTGTTTTTGCTTTGCTTTTTGTTTTTTTAATTTTTGTTCTTCTTGTTTTGGAGTCATTTTGGATTTTGTTTTTATATTTTTTATATTATTTTGATTTTTTAATGAATATATTTTTCTAGTCCTTTTCTGATTTTTCTTTTTTGGAGGTAAGTCCACTTATTACTTTTGCAGCGTTCAACATCTTTTGCGCACATAATTTTGTTATATAATATGCTGTGGCGTTTGATACCTAGACAATGACCTAATTCATGAAGTGTTGTATTTATTAGTGAATCCGTAGTCATGTAGTTTTCTGATGGGTCTACAAAACAAATGTTTTTGCCAATTACTGCATGACCTACTGTTTTGTTTTTTTTCCTTTCATTAGGGATAGGCTGAAAAATAACATATAATTCTTGGTTAAATTGTGAGTCTTCTGATAACATCAGCTGATATTTGCAGAATAGTTTTTGCGAGGCTGTAAATTTGCTTGTTAGAAGAGTTATGTTTCTAACTTCTTCTTTGTATTTTTTATCTAACTCTTGTTTTTCTTGAGCAGAAATAGTTTCAAGATTTTTGTCACCATATGTTTCTTGGTAAATGTGTTTATTGATGGTTGGAAGTTTAGAAGGCATAATTCTTAGTTTATAATCTACAGCAACATCAAATTGTCTGTTAAAATTTATTGCAATATTGTATAATGCGATTTCTATTCTGTATTTGCTAAGTTGTTTGAATGATTCTTCAGTAAAACAAACATTGATAGAAATGGTTTCTCTTGGTTGTGTGTTGAATTGATATTCGCGATCACATAAAGTTTTTAGTTTTCCTTCTAGTGTATTTAATTCTGCGTTTAGTTCAGTTTCTTCTTGTTGTGGTTGAGTTGCTGTTTGCATTTTGTTTTGATATTTTTTTGTTTTGTTTGTTTTTATTGAATGTATTTTTGTAGACCTTTGAATATTGAATATCTTGATGTAAGATCCCATTTTATGTTAGTTGAAGGTTGAATTGCTGGATACATGGCGCTTTTTTTGTCGTCAGAATGGTATGCTCCTAGAAGATGTCCTATTTCGTGCATTATTGTTTTTGCAAGTTCTTGGTAGTCTAAGGATTTAGAATCATTAACAGTGCAACAATTACCATTCATTAATGCAGCACCTACTGTTATTGGTTCTCCCATGGCGCTTCTTATTTTTTTGTATTCTTCGTTTTGTTCATAGATTACAATATGTATTTGTTTTTTATTTTTAGAATTTTTATTTAGCGAAATATTGTGAGCTCTTACTGCTTTTTCTGTAGGACCACTAACAAATCCTAATAATTTGTTTGTACATTCAGTTATCATTAATTTATTTTTTTGAATTTTAAGCGAGGCATTAGCAGTGGATAGTTTTTTTAATACAAGAGTTAGTTTAAGTTTTTGTTTGTATGTTTTGGTAGATTTGGTTAGTTCTTCAACTTCTTTATACCAAGCTTCACGTTTTTTTTCTAGTTCTTTTACTTCATCTTTGATTGGTTTAACTTCTTCATCCATCAAATCATATAAACTAGGTGCTGTTGAGTCCATACATCTAAACTTATATTGTGGTGTTACTCTGAAATCTTTTTGGAATGTTTTTTGCATTATATCTAGAACAGAAATGATTTCCTCTAAGGGTCTTGTTTGGATTGATTCTTCTGTAAAATATATATTTACTGGAACTGTTCTTCTTAGAATTCGTTGAGTGATAAATTTGCCTAAGCTAAACTCACTACTTTTTTCGTTCCATTTAGATTCTACTTCTTTTAATTTGTCTGTTAGATTTGTCATTTTCCTCTTTTTATATAATATATAATAGTTGTAATATTTGACCGTTAAACTACTATATAAATTTTTCGCTTTTTAACCACTGTTAAGTGGTAAAAGAAGAGTTCTGGGTGGGTCTGGTAGGGGTTTCAAATGTTGTTTTTTGTAAGAATTAGGACCTATTCTCTCGATGTGTTTATGAAAGACCACAAATATTTATATATTTTAAAAACTAAAAAATATATGTTAATAGAGCAAATTAAACTTAGCATCTTAGCTAGGGGGCTAATAAAATGGAATGGGAATTTGAAAAAGAAAGACTTGGAAAATCCATTGTTCGTGACCTTTATGAACACGAGTTTATTAAGACAATTTATAGTAATGAAGATAATGTTGAAGGCTGGACATTAAAGAGCGGTATTTGGAGTCCCGTTTACATAAACCTGCGTCCTGTAGGATCTGTTTCTGAAATATTTGAAGAAATTAGTTATGGACTTGATAGATTGATACACTATGAAGCACCAAAAACAACAATTTTAGTGGGAATTGAAATGGCAGGAATTCCATTAGCAGTTGGAGCAAGTTTAGAACTTAGACACACGCTACCTACGAGAGGATTTCCCTTTGCATATACTAGATCATTACCTGGGAAAAAAGTAAGAACTGTTGAAGAAGCAAAAACAGCATTGGCACAATTAGACAGAGTTCATGATTATGGAGGGCATTCATTAGTTGAAGGACATTTTGAAAATGGAGATGTGATTTGTTTAGTTGATGACATGACTACAAATATTGAGAGTAAATTAATCTCCCGAGAAATTATTAAACATGAACTTAAATCAAGAGGAATTGAGGAATATAGTTGTAATGATGTTGCAGTTCTTTTAGATCGAGAACAAGGTGCTCAAGAACAAGCAAAAAAACATGGAATTAATTTAATGAGTTTGATTAAGTTCAAAACAAATGGTCTTGAATGGCTCGAAGAGAAAATGAATCCACAAGAACATTCTTTAATTAAAGATTATTTAGCAAACACTCAAAAATACCAAGACGCCGATTTAATTAGTGCAGAACGAGAAAAAGCAAAGAACTTTTTTGAATAATTTTTTCTATTTTCTTTTTTTTTTCTTATTATTATTTTTCTTTTAGTTTTTATATTTTTGTCTATTTTTTTTAAACATTATCATATTCTTGATAAATAATATGTCCGCAGGATTTACAATGAGATGCATCTTCGTCATGATACATTAATCCACAATTTTTACAAGTAGATTTTTTCTTTTTAGTTTGAGACCACTCTTTTATAACTTGACTTGCTTGCCAAGGAATTAAAATTATTCCTGAAATAATCATTAGAACAGTTACTATGCGCCCGCCATCAGATATTGGTATAATATCTCCAAAACCTACGGTTGTGATTGTAACAACAACATAATAAAAAGCATCTCCGAAATTATTAACAACAGAATTAATTCCATTCTCGACGTGAAAAAATAATCCTGCTGAGATAAAGAAAATAATAAAAATAGTAAAAACCAATCTAACTACTTTAAGAAAATGCCAAGTAATATTTCCAAAAAAGAAATAAGGATCTGCAGTGAATCTTAAAAATCTGAAAATCCTTAAAACTTTGAAAACTCTAAGTATTTTAATAAAAGTTATATTTGCTCCGTATACGGGAAATAATATGATTGTTATCGTCGGTAAAATTGCTAGTAAATCTATAATTGTGTAAACATTGGTTGCTTCTTTAACTCTGTTTGATGCTCCATAAATTCTTGCAATATACTCTATGATAAAGAAAATAATTGTAACAACTTCAATCTTCCAAATAATTCCTCTTGCTATTTCTGAAATAGGGTATGTTTCAAGAACAAATGTTAAACAAATTAATAAATTAAGTATGAGAATAAACATATCAATAAACTTGCCAGGCAATGTTTTGCAATCAATAAGATAAAACTGAATTTTTTCTCGTAAACTTTTTGGAGGTGTTGGTTTTTTAGAACTAGATTTAGCATTAATCTTGAGCTTACCTCTCTTTTTTGTTGCCATTATTGAGGTTTATATAGAAGAGAAATTTAAATGTTTTGTTTTTATAATTTAAAAAGAAATAATTAGCCAAGCATTTCTAATGCTTTTTCCAGTAATGATTCTTCAGGAACTTCAGGCATTGATTCTTTTTGAGGTTGTCCGCGAATATAAATTTCTTCAACACCTGCAGAAGTTAGCATTTCATTATATTTTTCAAGATATCTTTTAACAACTGGAACTGCTTTTACTTCCCGTACCCATAAATTTAGTTTGCCTTGTTTTGTTAATGCTTCACCTTCACAAACATACACAATAACTTTTTCATGAACTTTTTTCTTTGTTCCTAAAAAGGTTGTTGATTCTACTTCCTGTTGAATGTATGAACAAGGTTCATAATCATTGTTTAAGAGTTTACCAATTTTTGAATGATCGTATCGACCAATAATGTGCTTCTCAACTCCATTGTTTAAATTGTTAGCTATTTCAAGAAGCATTACGTCTATGAAATTTTTTAATCTTTCTGTTTTATCTTCGAGTATCATTTTTTATCTTTATCTCCTGTAAGTTTTTTGTAAGTGTCTTTTATTCTTTCCAATAATTCAGGACTTATTTCTATGTCTTTGAAAGTATCTGGTGGATACACTGGATCCATTAGGGGGTTTTTGCCAATATCAATTCCGCCTGAACCTGTGCTAAATTTTCCTTTTACATCTCCTGGTTTGCTAGGGATTAAATATTTGAATGTTTCAAATCCTGTTTCACCAATATCATAAATATGGGTGTTGTCCAAAGATTTTTTAGGCATATTTATTTCAGAGATATGTTCAAGTATTGGATCTTCTGGTTTTGGAGGTTCATCTTTTTTCTGAAGTCCTGCGACTATTGCTGCATTTCTTTCTTCAATCATTGTAGCTTCATCTGCTTGACTTGTTGGTTCTTCAGCAGGTTTTTTGTAAAATCCTGCAAAGTTCCAAACTCCTGGTCGAGGATTTCTAGCTTGAACTTGTTCAATTGGTACGCAAGCGTTTGGTCTTGACGAATCGTATTTCATTTTTATTTTTTCTCTTTTTTTTTAGTTAATTGTAATTATTCTACTTTATTATTGTAATTAGCTTCTAAACTTCCGCCAAGTTGTTGAATTTTGTGTCCGTGATGTTGAATATACGGTTGAATTTTTTCTTCGATTCCTGGAGCACCAACAACATTAACTCTGCTAGTTGTTCCATCTTGTTCAACAGTAATTTGCATAAGTGGAGTTTGAGTAATATCTCTATGTCCTCTGTCTCTAGATCTGTCACTAACAATTTGTTGATTTAATTCCCAAACTGGTTGAGGTTGATCTCGAGTTACTAATTTAGAATAAGTTGTTCTAATTCCTGTATCTGTTTCTACTTGGGTTGCAAAATCTGAAATCATTCCTGAAACAATTCCTTGTGCTAAGTGTAATCGTTGATAAGGTGTTAAGGGTTTACCTTCTTGTTTAGGTTCTGAACCTGTTGATGAATTTTGGGATTTTTTTCGAAAAAAACCATCTATTCCTGTTTCATCTTTTACCATTTTATTTACCTCTTTTTTTTGGATTTTTTTTAAATGCAAATATCTATTATTTAGTAGAGTTTTCCAATAGTATATAAAACTTTTGTTTTTTAGCCACTCTTCAGTGGTAAATTCTTTTGATTTGTCCGGATTTTACGCATTTTTTGAGTCGTGTTAGAATGAGGTCTGATGTGTTTTAATTGTATTTATGCCTAATTTATTTATTATTAATTATTCAAAATAAATTAAATATTAATTTATGTCTTATTTAGACTTATTTAGTATTAGGAATAAATATATATTTGTTTAACTTAACATATATAGATCAAATAAATAGTTTACATTGTGTGAGGTAGTTAAAATGAACTATATGAATAAAACTTATAACTCAAAAACTCGAAAATATTTGGCAAATACTGGCTATTTTCTATTAGATCTGTTTTTTGGTGGATATATTGAAGCAATAGATATGGCTGCGGGAAAGAAACATGAGCCTTTGACTATTTTTGAAAAGAAAGTGGTTGGAGAATTTGAAACTTTGTGAATTGAAAATAATTAAAAATAATAATAATTTTGTTTATCGTTTTCTAGAGTCTTATCATTAGTTTTTCTCTTAATCCTGATCCGCTAGATCTGCCAGGAGGAGGAAATTCGACTTCATATTCCGGGACATGTTCTGGGCATCCAGGTCTAACAAAACCTTCGCAACCCATGTCTTTGTAAAACTTCTCTGCTGCCTCTAGTTCTTTTTGAGTGTATTGTTTTTTGTGCCCGTGGCAAAATCCTTTAACAAATCGTTTACTTTCAGTTTCTGTATGTTCTCTTCGTAGTGGGTTTGCGTCGACGAGAGCGTTAAAGTTTAAATCATAACCTAGATCGCATGCTGTGTGGTATATGAACATATTTTCTGCAACTAATGCTTTCTTATGTGCATCTTTAAGTGGTTTCCAACATTCACCTGTATTTCTGAATTTGTTAGCACTACCGTCGTGACATGTAAAATCTAATAAAAAATCCGCTACTGTATCTGCTGCAGTTAGTCTTTCTCGTGCACAAAAGCGTTTGTATCCTTTATACCATTCATGAATTTCTGCTTGTTCGTGGATCATAATCATAGCGTTAGTAAATGCAGATCCTGACTCCATTGTTGCAACAATCATTTCTCCTTGAGATGAATTTTGATGCATAACATATCTTTTAACATCTTTTTGAGTCACTATCTTGTCTAGCTTTTGTTTGTGAGGATCGTCTGCGATAGCAAGCATTATATTTAATTCAGAAGGTTTTGGCATTAGTGCTTTAAACCAGTCTTGCTTCATTAAATCTAAATAACTAAATTCTTTTGTGGTCCATGTTTTAAGATCATTTGAATTTTTTTTGTTAGTTCTCACTTCAGCAAGCTTTTCTAAGCCGTATGGATTGTCTTTCATACAATTAAATGGTGAAAACATCATGAACCTTTCATCAAAATCTCTCGATAGCAAACTTGATTCTGTTCTTTCTTTGATATTTTGTCCAGGAATTGTATATTTTATTTTCATTTTTTTGATCTTTTTTTGATGTTATTTTGTTGTTTTATGTTACTTTTTTCATTATATATAAATGTTTTGTTTTTGTACTTACTTAAAAGTAGCAAAATTAGCAAATTTTATAAATAATCACTCATTTATCTTTGTTAATAATTGCAAATTCCGTAACATTTAGCAATTAAGGGATATTTAAAATGACGAAAAATATTAGAGATTTAATAGAAATTGCAAAACAATCTGAAATCATGTTACAAGGATTAGATCTGCCTTATTCTCCTAATCATAAAGGTCAAACAACAAAAGAACATGTTGAAAAACAATTTAACATGGAAGATTCTTTATGCAATGTTGCTTCAATTGAAAATCGAGATAAAATTTCTGATCAAATAAAATGGGAACTCGAAACTGCAGAAGCCCTTCTTTCCGAAAACTATGAAAAACTACATTCGATGATTGATAATCAAAATGTTTCAGATAAACCCTTTCTTTATACAACAAAAGATGACTTACAAAGTTTTTTTGATCCATTATTAAGAGATTTAACTCAAACAGATTTACGTATTTTAACTGCAGTTGTTGCACTTCATGACATTGGAAAAGTAAATCAAGAGTGGGCAAAAGAAAATTTGAATACGACAGGAATTGAATTTATCGCACACGATTATGATTCTGCAAAACTTGTAAAAACAAATCCTAAACTAATTGCACCATTTGACTTAAATGATGCGAGTCAAGAAATCGCAATTCAATTAATTAAACTACATTCATTACCTGGACAATATTTTTTTGGAGAAGGAAATATTTCAGGATATCATAATTTAATGAATTTATCTAACAAGTTAAGTTCTGAAAATCCAATGAAACTTGCAAGAATTCACGGGCTTATTGACGTAATGTCTGCATTGAACAAAGGATTTGTAAAACCAATTTTAAATTCACATAAAAAATTATCTGAATTAATTTCTAATGTTTATGTGGGTTCAGGAAATTTAGCTGATGCTTTTGAACAAGAAGCTAAACATGCAACTGTTGATTTTTGTGATGTTTTGGATCTTCACGAAATTCATCCTAACTCTCTTTACAGATTAATAAAATTAACTGCAACAAAATCAGACGAGATAAAAATTTTAAATGAAGCATTGTCTGAACTTAGTGATGACTTGGTTGGAGAATTTGATATTGCAACAAGAAGCCCAACAACTTGGTTTGGAACATATGTTGCAAATGCATTTGGCTCAGGACTAAGACGAGCATATGGAGATTCAATTACTGATTCTGATATTATCGATGTAATTCAAACTACTGTAAAAATGATTGCAGGAGCAAACAACATTCAAAGACAATCTTATGTTAGATCTTATGCACTAAGTGCAATCACTCCAGGACTAATGGTTGCAGATGGGCAAAAAGAGATAATTGTTGACAGAGTAAAAAGACTAAATAATTTATCTTCAATGGTTAATTATTTAAACGATTCTAAACAAGGATTTTATGTTCGAAGAAATTTTGATACTGTAGAAATAACTTGTAATAAATAATTCTTATTGGATGCTTCTTTTTTTTTCTTGAAAATTTTTCAATATTGTTGAAAATTTAGGTGTTTTTTTTGGGAAATACTTTTAAATTTGAATTGTAATTTAGTTTGTATGAAACAAATTGAAGTATTAACAGAACATAGAATTAAAGATTTAATTTATACTATTCGATGAGTTCCAGTAATGCTTGATTATGATTTGGCTAAACTTTATAGTGTTCGAACAAAAGCATTAAATCAAGCAGTTAAAAGAAATATCGAACGATTTCCAACTAATTTTATGTTTCAATTAACTGATTCTGAAAAAACAGAGCTGGTCACAATTTGTGACCACCTTAAGCAACTTAAATTTTCTTCAACAAAACCTTTTGTGTTTACAGAACAAGGAGTTGCTATGCTATCGGCAGTTCTTAAAAGCAATGCGGCAGTATTGGTTAGTATTAGAATAATGGATGCTTTTGTTTCAATGAGGAAATTTTTATTGGTAAATGCTCGACTCTTTCAGAAAATTAATTTCTTTGAGCAAAAAATTCTAGATCATGACTCCAAATTCGAAAAAGTCTTCAAATTAATAGAAGACAAAGACATAAAACCTGAAAAAGGAATTTTCTTTGATGGGCAGATATTTGATGCTTACAAATTTGTTTCTGATTTGATTCGAAGTGCTAAGAAGTCGATTGTTTTGTTTGATAATTTTATTGATGATACTGTATTGACTTTGTTTTCTAAACGAAGGAAAAATGTGAGTGTTTGTATTTATACAAAAAATATTGATAGAAAATTGAAACTTGATTTGGAAAAATTTAATTCACAGTATGAACCAATAAATGTTAAGGAATTTAGTAAGTCTCACGATAGATTCATGATACTAGATGGCCAAGAAGTTTATTATATTGGCGCATCATTAAAAGACTTAGGCAAGAAATGGTTTGGGTTTTCTAAGTTTGATATTAATTTAGTTGATTTGATTGATAGAACAAGAAAATAAATGAGTGATATATTCTCCTAAAAAACCAAAACACTTTTAATGTAATAAATATTATGTTTAATTAATATGAAAAAAAACAAATATTGGTTTAGGAAAAGAAGAGGATTATTTACTCGAGATCTTGGTTGGGGATACACACCAGTTAGTTGGGAAGGCTGGACTAGTGTAATTGTACTGGTAATGATCCTATTAAGCGCATCACTATTTTTTTCAACAAGTGGAGAAGGTATGTCTACTATTGAAGGAGTTAAACTGCTGTTTGTGTTACTTGTTATTATTGTAGCTTTTGTTATATTTTCAGAAACAAAGACAAATAAGAATGATGTGAAAAGCAGTAAAAAAAAGGTAAAATAATTGGTGAATTAAATGAAAATACTTGTTACTTATTATTCAAGATCAGCTAATACCAAAACTGTTGCTCAGAAAATTGCGAAAAATCTAGGCGCAGATTTTGAAGAGATTATTGATAAAAAAAATAGAACCAGAAAAATAGTCGGATGGATTATTGCAGGAAGAGATGCGAGCACAAAAAAATTAACAGAGATCAGTTATAAAAAAGATTCATCAAAGTATGATTTGGTGCTTATTGGAACTCCTGTTTGGGCATGGACAATGACGCCGGCAATAAGAACTTATCTTTTTGAGAATAAAGCTAAAATTGTAGGAAAAAAATCTCCTAAACTTGCATTCTTTTGTACACAAGGTGGAAGTGGAGATCAGAAAACTTTTATTGAGATGGCTCAACTTAGCAAAAAATCGATTTGTAATTTAACTATTATTGATAAGCAAATTTCTGATTGTGATAATTCTGTATTTGGTTTTTGTGAAGCTATTAAGAAAAAATTGAAATTTTGAAGTATAAAATTTGAATTATTGAAACTTTAAAGTAGTATTTTTAGAAATCTTTATAATGTATTGATTTTTTTTTACTATTCGCTCTATATAAAAATCCCTTATAAAACATGGAGTATTAGAAATGATGTTTAAATGTTAGAAAACTGACCGAGGCTAGTAAAAATGGTTATAACTCAAATATTACCTATGGCAATGTTGTTAATGAATTTTTCAGAATCTGAATTAATTCATGTTGATTTTGAAAATAAAGTTGTTAAAGAAACAATTAGGAATAGTGTTGTTGATAGAAAGGATTTAACTCCCAAAGATTATTATTACTCAAGACCATTTTATAGAGACCCTGATTCTGCAGTTAATGAATTTGAAATTGTTATTGTTCCAAAGCAGCTTTATGATTCAACTGGTCAATGGGATGATGGTAGTGCTAATTATAAAGAATTTGTTTGTAATTTATTACCTTTAGAACTTGTTGAAAATCAACCTGCAATTTTTGGATTAAAGATCGGATATGACCAACAACCACAACAAATTTTTGATCTTCTTAGTTCTAAAGGATTTATGTATAATCGAACATTAGATGTAGACATTGAATTTAGTCTATTAGAAAAAGAATAAAAAATAAATAAAAATTTTTAATTTTTTTTGTTCATTCATTTATTGCGCCAGTACAACGCCAATTAATTTCTGCAGTTTTGGTTTCTTCTGATACAACACAAGCAGGAGAACAACCCTCTTTTTCAAATTCAGGATTCATTTCCATATCAATCCACCAAGTTTTAGAATTAGAGTTGTAATTATGGAGGCTAGAAACATAACCTTTCTTTGGACACTCGCTATCTTTTACAATTTCAAAAATTTCTTCAAGAGTAATTGATTTTGATGCAAGAGGTATGCAGCAAATATTTTGTTCGACAAAACCTTGTACTTCGCCATAAACTTGTTCATCATCTTCACAATTATTTTCTGCACTTGGTTGAATTACACGTCCACTTTTCTGGGCACATTCATCAACAGTAAGTTTAGCATTATTCATATCAACAGGAACAATTTTATTATCTGTGATTTCTTCTGTTTGATTAGAACCTATTGTGCCAGTTGTGCAACTAATAATAAATAAAGAACAGACTAATAATATTGTTATAATTAGTATTTTGAATTTCATATAAGTCACCTATTTTTTGAATTATAGAGTTGAATATTTAATTAGTATAAATATTTTATTAGTTTTTTAAGCTATTTTAGGTAAATGTAGATTATGTTAAGATTATGTTAAGATAATGTTAAGATAATGTTAAGATAATGTTAAGATAATGTTAAGATATATACGAACTGTTGGGGAGTAATATTTAAATACTGACCGTGTATTTCTTGATTTAATTAAGGTTAATTATATTTATTAATACTATTTGGAGGCTGGTAACTTTGTTTAACCATTTTAAGAAAAAATCATTTGGAGAACGTTTAAAAGATACAGGATATCTATTTAAGCATTCATTTACAATAATTGGAAAAGATAAAGATATTAAAACACCTATAATAAACATGGTAGCATATTCTATGATAATGCTTACAATACTAATGTTTTCAATATTACTGATTGTGCTAAAAATTTCTATTCCTCTTGGCGTTGGAATGATTATTTTTTCAGTATTTATTTTAGGAACGCACAGACTATTTTTTAATGTAAGACAAAAAGCAGATCAGAGTTGGATAGTCTATAATACATTGATTGGAAAAGATGTTAGTTATGATCAAGCACACACTCATACAAAATATCATAAAGGAAAACTAAGATTTATTGCATTTATAGATGTATTAATGACGTTGGCTAGAAGTCAGCGTGGAAATAAAAAAGGAATTATTGGAGTAATTATTACACTTGCATTAACAGCGCTTGTAGAAGTATGGGATTTATTAATTCATTATATGATTCCGGCAGTAGTAATTGAACAGAAAAAATTAAAAGAAATAATTCCTGAAATTAAATCATTGAAAAATAATATTCCCGCAACACTTGCAGGAGTATTCGGAATTGACTTTGCAGGACAAGTAGTTGGAAGTATAATGTTTTTGATTTATTTATTTGTGCTTGCAATATCTGTTGGAATTGGTTGGATCATGGCGAGTTTATCGTCAGTAGCAGTTGTGACAATTGGTAGTTTTTCATTTTCCTGGATTCCAGTATTTGTGATGTTTTATATTGTGTTAATGATTGGAGCAGGATTTGGAATATTTGTTGAATCAATAAAAATAATATATTTTACAATATTTTACATGGCAATAACAAGACCAAATGAAATAACTCCTGATATTCGAAATGAGGTTACGCATTATTTGAGAATGGAGAAAGGGAAGAAAGTTTGATTAAATTTTTTTGATATTTTTTTTTAATTTTTTTATTAGTTTTTCTAGGGTTTTATTTAATTTTTGTTTAGTTTTTTTTTGGTTTTATTTTTGTTTTTTAGATATTTCTTTTGATAATCTATTTAAAAACCCATTTTATGGATTAGTTTTTGTGTTTGTTTCATTTTCTGTTTGTTTAATTTAGAAAATTCTTTTGGTGTCAAGGGTTCAGGATTAATTCCTAGTTTATTACCCGATTTAATATACGCATTAAAGAATTGTGGAACTTTCATTAAAGAAATTAAAGTAAATAGTTGATTAATTTTATGATAATCTTTTTTTAAAAACGCGAAGTTCAAACCTTTGATTGGTTTAAAGTATTTACCAATATCTTCTTTTATGATTTTCCATCCAAACTGATCTACAATATCATCAAAACGATATCCTTTATTTATTGCCCTTTCTGTAATATCTCTCATATTGTCATATTTCCCACAAAGCCAAAAAGTCCAATCGTCAAATAATTTTCCAAGAATAATAATAAATGCCATGTATTGCCCAAAATCATGGCAAGTTCCGTTTTTTATAGCAGATTTTAAATTCTTTCTTATAACTTTAGTATTTGAAGATTCTGATGATGCCTGTTTAAAAAGTTTATTCACGTTCTCTTTTGTTTCCTCAATATCTTCAAATAAGTCATCAAATGAAAACATTAATGCTCTAAATTCTCCATCAAATTTTGATTTTAAAAAACCCGACATCCTTGCTAAACCTTCTTCTTTGAATGATGCTAAAACCTCTGAAAAAACAATTGTTTCTGGTAGAGGATCTGCGCCAATTAAATTATGTACAAAACTATAATGAGATTCATCAGTATTTAATCTCCAATCATATGCGTGGGTAAGTTCATGAATTAAAGTATTATACTCCTCGGTATGTTCTTTTAGATATTTTGATTCAAGAAAATAATTTTCCAAATAACCAAACGTCAAGCGTATACTTATATAAATATCTGAAAAAGTTGATTTAAGAGAGTACGTGCCAAGATAAGATTTCATCTTGTTTTCAGGCAATATTTTCACATGAAGATTCACCCTGCCTGTTCTCAATAATTTCCAATTTTTCTCTAAACAATAAATTAAACTATTGGTAATTAATTCGATTAAATCTTCTTCCATTTCTTTAGGTTTTTTATTTTTTAATTTAAAAATCCACTTTTCAAAAGAACGGCTCAAATTAGACTTAAGCAAAGCGTTATTGCAGCCTTCCAGAACATAGTTATGAAGTATCTTATCAAAAATTTTATCTCTTGAAATATTAAATCCGCTAAGTACTTCTAAATTAACCTGAGTATCTCCAAATTTTATTTGAACAACTTTTTTTACCCTATTGAATGAGTAAAATAAACTTTTAATGTGTCTTCCTTTCGACGACGCTTTTAACAACTTGATGTTAGAATTAATTAAATTATCAACTCTTTCAAAAACATGTCTTAAATAAGTATCTCTTCGGTCATAGTCCTTAAACGCTTTGTTTAAATTAATTAGAGAATTATCCTGAGAGTTATTTTTAAAAAAGGAAGCAATTTGTTTTTTTAACTTTTCAGTTTCAACATAAGATTTATGAAAAAGTTCACATATTTTTTCAAAAATTTCTTTTAAGTCGGTTAAAAATGAAATTTGAATGTCTTTTTCTGCTTTTTTGATTTTTTTTAGAAATTCTTCTATTTTTTTGTAGCAATCAGCATTTAATTTTTTTAAGTTATCCTTATTTAATTTACAATTCAATCGATATTTAGTATTGAGAATCAATGGAGCTAGTATTTTATCAAATTCACTCAACATATCTTTATTGTTTCGTTTAAATTCTACTAATATATCTTTTATCTTTGATTCCATTTCAGTAAGATGCTTATAAATTGACATATTATTAGAAAATTATCTAATATTAATAAAATTAACTTAATTTAACGCCTGATTTTCTGTAATGGTGTATGTGCAGAGGTAGTGCTGCTGTTAAAGAATTAGTTTTTTATTTTGTTTGATGTTAGTATTGTTGCTTATTGTTTTTATTCCATTCTTCAAAAGGTTTTTTACATTGTGCTTTGTTTAATTGTTTTGTTTTGAATTGGTTGTTCTTTTGTTTTCCTTTTAGAATGTTATATATTTTAGCATCATCAAAACCTGCAGCTTTTGCATCTGCTCTTGTAGCGCCAAACGTAACTTTTTTTATTCTCGCCCAGTAAATTGCAGAATAACACATAGGACAAGGTTCGCACGTAGTGTAGAGTTCACAATCTTCAAGATGAAAACGTTTAAGTTTTTTTGTTGCGTTTCTTATTGCTGTAATTTCAGCATGTGCTGTAGGATCATTATTTTTAAGAACTAAATTATGAGATTTTGCAATTACCTTTTTTGTTTTAGAATGGATAATGACTGCACCAAAAGGACCACCTTCGCCTTTTTTTATTCCTTTTTTCGCTTCGTCAATTGCAAGCTGCATGAATTTATTTGTTGGAGGATAAGATTTCTCTTCCTTCTTTTTTGTTGCCATATTAGGTTATAGTTTTTTTAGTTATATTAAGTTATTGTTTTTTTATTGTTTTTTATTGTTTTCTTCAATAAATTATATAAACTATTGAGTACTCTGAGGGATTAAAATTAGTCTAAAACAGTTTAAGAGGTTAAAATGACAGATCAAACTCAAACTTCAAAAAATAATAAAGTTCTAATTACTAGTGCACTGCCTTATGTAAATAATGTTCCGCATCTTGGAAATATAATTGGATGTGTATTAAGTGCAGATGTATTTGCGCGGTATTGTCGCTTGAAGGGGCTTGATACTTTATATGTTTGCGGAACAGATGAACATGGAACTGCAACAGAAACAAAAGCATTAGAAGAAGGATTATCGCCGAAAGAAATTTGTGATAAGTATTATGCAATACATAAAGACATTTACGAATGGTTTGGATGTAGTTTTGATGTGTTTGGAAGAACATCAACAACTGTTCATCGAGATGTAACGCAATCAATATTTAAAAGAGTATATGATAATGGATTTATAACAAAAAAAGAAGTTGAACAACTCTTTTGCGAAAAATGTGATAAATTTTTATCAGACAGATTTGTAGAAGGAGAATGTCCGCATTGTAATTACTCAGATGCTCGAGGAGATCAATGTGATGGGTGTGGAAAATTACTAAACGGAGTAGAATTAATTAAACCAGCTTGTAAAGTTTGTAAGGGAATTCCTGTTGTGAAAACATCAGATCACCTTTTTTTAGACTTACCAAAACTATCTGTAGAACTTGATGAATGGTTTGATGCTCAGTCAGAAATAGGAGATTGGCCACTAAATGCTCGAAGAATAACAAAATCTTGGATAAAAGAAGGATTAAAAGAAAGATGCATATCTCGAGATTTAAAATGGGGAGTTCACATTCCACTAGAAGGATATGAAGACAAAGTATTCTATGTTTGGTTTGACGCACCAATAGGATATATTTCAATCACAAAAAGTGCTCGCGAAGATTGGTCAGAGTGGTGGCATGATTCAAATATTCCGCTATATCAATTTATGGCAAAAGATAATGTGCCATTTCACTCAATAATATTTCCTGCAACACTTAAATCTACACGAGATCCGTGGAATACATTGCATCACTTAGCATCAACAGAATACTTAAATTATGAAAATGGAAAATTCTCAAAAAGTAGAAATCAAGGAGTGTTTGGAACAGATGCAAAAGAATCAGGAATTCCAGCAGATGTATGGCGATATTATTTACTTATTAATCGACCAGAAAATGCAGATACTCAATTTACTTGGAAAGATTTTCAAGAAAAAAATAATAATGAACTGCTCGCAAACCTAGGGAATTTTGTAAATAGAGCATTAACATTTGCAAATAATAACTTTGAAGGAAAAATTCCTAAAATTGAGTTGAGTGAATCTGATAAAGAATTTGTATTTGAAATAAATTCCAGTTTAAAAGAATTAAAAAGATTGTTTGATTCTGTTAAGTTAAAAGATTCTTTGAAAACAATAATGCATATTTCTCGACTAGGAAATCAATATTTTCAAAGTAATGAACCTTGGGCAGTAATTAAAACTGACTCTGCACGAGCAGGAACAGTTATTGGAATCTGTGCTAATTTAGTTCACTTACTTGGTTTAATTGTTAGACCATTTTTACCATTTACTTCTGATGCGATTGGCGTTCAGTTAGATGTTGATTATTCTGATGCTTGTTGGCCAGAAGAATTTAAAATGACTTTGGAAGAGGGCTATGAACTAAATGAAACAAAAGTTTTGTTTAGTAAACTTGAAGACAAATTTATTGTTGAGTTAAGAGAGAAATTTTCAGGAGTAAAACAGGGGGTTCAAGATTCTGGTTCTGATGGAGTTTGTGATGATTCTGATTATTCGTCTGCAGATCCATTTTCCAAAGCAGATTTGCGTGTAGCAGAAGTGTTATCGGTGGACGATCATCCCGACGCTGAAAAATTATATGTTTTGAATATTAAACTAGGTGAGTTAAATGGCGTTGTTGACGAACGACAACTTGTTGCTGGATTGAAGGGATATTTAACTAAAGAAGATATTCTTGGAAAGAAAATAATAATTGTTGCAAATTTAAAACCTGCAAAATTACGAGGCATTGAAAGTCAAGGAATGTTACTTGCAGCAGAAAAAGGAGATAATGTTGTATTATTGCAAGCTAAAAATTCAAATCCTGGAGACTCTGTTTTTGTCGACGGAGTTGAAAGTAAACCTTGTGCAGAACTTGATTTTAAAGAATTCATGAAAATAGAATTGATTGTGGGTGCTGATAAAAAAGTAATTTATGGCAGTGGAGTTTTGAAAACAGAACTTGAATTTGTTGAAGCAGATATAGAAGAAGGTGCATTGATTCGATAATTAGGTTATTTTTTTTTTATGTTTGTTATTTTTAATATTTTATTATTCTTTTTTTAGTTTTTATTGTTTTTTTATTCTTACTAAGTAAAAAATAATCTTAGTTTTTTTTAACATTTTTTATGTGTAATTTAAGTGTAATAATTAGTTTAAATAAAAATATTTATATATGATGAATAATACTCTTTTATAAATTATACTAATTATAATATTTTTTTGGGTTAAGGGGATATTATATGTTTATATTAAAGGTTGTATAGTATGAAAAAAAGGGGAACTACTTTGAGTAGATCAAGTAGACATAACAGTAATAAGAGAGGTAAGACTAGTTCTAAGTCTAAACTTAGTAAGAACAAGAGTGTAAAAGCTAAATCTGTTAAAGTAAAAATAAAAAAACCTTCTGTTCATAAGAAATCAGTATCTAAATTAAATAAAGTAACTAAACATAAAAAGTCTAAGTCTAAACAATTATCTTCTAAGTCTAAACAATTATCTTCTAAATCTAAACATATTAAATCTAAATCTGTTTTTAAATCTGTTAAGCATAAATTAGTTAAACCTAAACATGTTAAACATAAACCTGTTAAACCTAAATCTGTTAAGACTAAACATCACAAACATATTGAACATCATCGTCCTAAAAAACCGTGGTATGTTAAATCAATTAGAAAATTATTAAGAAAAGAAGAGCGTGAGTTGAAGCATGTTGAACATGAAGTAGAAGAAGAATTCTTTGCACCGTCGCCAATTCACAAAGGAAAATATAAAATACCTTTAGGAATTAGAATGTTGATAGGGTATTTAGGATTCTTAGCAGCGCTTTATGTAGTATCATTTTGGCAAGGAATAACATTTCCAACAACAATATTATTCGGATCAGTAATTACAGGAACACGAGCATTAATAATTAATGTGTTTTTGGTTTTGATGTTATTTATTATGATATATGGTTTTGTGAAACGAAAAGCATATACCTTTGATTTATCGATTGCATGGTTTGGATTTTCGCTATTAAATTCATTAATATCTTTGCTGCTTTTGGAGTCAAAAGAATATTTAATTTTCAAAAGCATGTTATACATATCACTCATTACTTTAGTTTTAGTTAGTGGAGTTATAATTTGGTATATTTTACACGAGAGAAAATATTTTTATTCAAAATATTTTAAAGAGAGAGGAGTGCAGCATAGAGACAAAGTATTTGTTTATACATTAATTTCTTTTTGGATTATTGTAATACTTATTGGATCAACATTAGGTATTGCATTTTATGAAAGATCAACAGGACTTGTTGACAAAACAATATCTGAAATAAATGAATTAGAATATTTCACACAAGACTTTTGTGATTCAAAAGAAGGAGAAGAAAGAGATATTTGCATATTAGTTTTATTGACTTATAGAAATGTAAAACAAAATGAGCCAGCATTTGCACTTAAACCATATTGTGAGGAGATAGGATCTGAATTTTATAAATTTACATGTCATAAAGTACTTACAAAATCATATTTACACAGTAATGAAGGATGATAACGATAATTAAGGAAAGATAATTAAGAATTATAAATAATTATGAATTATAATTAAGAATCATAATTCGTTGTTTAAGAGTTATTTTTAAAGCAAAAAATTAAAAAACAAAAATGTTATTTGGAACAAACAAAAACAAAATGGGAAGAAAAGGCTTTGGAAAAAAAGGTCAGATAACTGTATTTATGATAATAGGAATTATATTACTATTTTCAACAGCTATGATATTTTACATACGAGAACAAGTAGTTGATAATTTACAAGATGAATTTATTCCACAATTAGCAGAAATTCCACTAGAAGCACAACCAATAAGAATATTTGTAGAAAATTGTTTAAAAGAAACAACAAAAGATGCATTACATCAAATTGGACTTCATGGAGGTTATGTGGATCCAATGGACTTTGATTATAGTGGACGAAGTTTTACACAAGGACTAACTCCAACAGACTCGGATATGCTTCAATTTTATGAAGGAAATGACAAAGCACTAATTCCCTACTGGTGGTATTTAGCATCAGAAAATGATTGTACTGGAAATTGCATGTTTGATTCAACCCGTCCAGAACTAGCTAAAATATTTGGACAAAATTCCATAGAAGCACAAGTAGACAAATATATAGAATATAATTTATACGGTTGTGTAGATGGATTCAAATCATTCAAAGAACAAGGATTTGATATTACTATTGAAGGAGAGATTGATCCTGATTTTAAAACAACAGAAAAAGCAGTAACTGTGTATCTTAAATGGCCAATAAAATTAACAAAAGATGGTCGAGAAATTGATATTGAATCTTACTTTGCAAAATTAGATGTACCATTAAAAGAAATGTATCAAATGGCATCTGAAATTGTGAACACAGAAGCAAGTATAAAATTCATAGAGCAACATGTTCTAAATCTAATAAGTATGTATTCTAATCCTCCAAGCGAATCAAAAATTCCACCTACTAGAGATTTTACATTTGGATATGGCGAATATAGGATGTGGACAAGAACAGAAACACAAGAAAAAATAGAAAATTATGTTCTACCACAAGGAATGGCAATGCTTCAAGTATTTAATTCAAATAATTATAGACGACAAGTAATATTTAATGAAGATGGATATGCTAGAACTGCAACAGGAATAATGGATAAAACTGCAGTAAATTTAAACTCGTCATATTTTTATCCCGATATTGCTGCGTCATTTATTTATCTTGACTGGTGGCCAATTTATTTAAACATGGGTGATGCAGAAATATTAAAACCAAGAAGTGTGTCTGCAGTAATAGATTTAATTCCAGGAATAAATGCAGATTATTATAAATTTTATTATGACATTTCATTTCCAGTAGTTGTAATACTAGAATCTCCAAAAGCATACAATGGAGAAGGATACAAATTCATGTTTGTAATAGAATCAAATTTAAGAAATAATAGACCTCTCACGTCAGACTTTAAAGGATTAAAAGTAGCAAGTTCAGGAACAATGGTGTGTGCTGAAAGTCAAAGAAACGCAGGACCTATTGGAATAGAAGTAATAGATTATATAACAAAAGAACCAATAGAAAAAGCAAGAATAGAAACTGCTTATGGACTTGAAACTTGTGTGATGGGCGTGACTAAAATTGATGAAAACAATAAATCTATAATTCACCAAAACTTTCCTGTAGGATCAGGAGAACTAAGAGTAAATAAAGAAGGATACTTACCACATATTACAAAATTCGGATCATTTATCGACGAGCCAGCAAACTATACTATAGAACTCATGCCAATAAAGTATGTGTATGGAACTGTGATGACTGTCCCTATGATATATGAAGATAAACAATATTACTTACCTACAGAAGAAGCACATGCTAAAGTAGGACTTAATGAAAAAGTAATAATGCAATTTAGTAGAGTTGATGCGTCTGGAGATTCAACAAAAAGTTATGACTCATTTTTATTAATAAATGGAACTCAAAAAGGACATCTAAAATTTCCTTTAGTTCCTGGAGACTATGAAGTTACTGCAACATTATTATATAATAAAAAATTAATTATTCCTCAAGAAACACAAACATTTGAAATTCCATTTGGAGATGATGAAACAATAACTCTTAATGAAACAGTAATGGATGTTTGGGCAGAAGGAGGAGTAAAATTCAATAATGAAACAGGACTTTGGCACGTTGGAGTAGATGAACTTTACAGTGGAGCAAATGTGACTTTTTATGTATTGAGATTCCCTTTACCTGTGACACATTCAATGGAAATAAAAAACGGGCCTGATTTATCACAATTTTCAAAACTTGATACTTATACAGGAGTTTATAGAGATAGACTCGAACCAAAATGGTTTGGAATAGAATCAGAAGGAACATGATCAGAAGGAACATGATTAGATAATATTAGATAAATATAATTAGATAAATATAATTAAACGGATATAGATTAGATAAATAATTAAAATAACTAAAAAAATGAATAAATCAAAAATATTATGTAACCTTGCATTATTTATGATATTTTTAATAATATCAGTACCCATAGCACACGCAGCGACAATAAACTCAGTAAATGCACAAGGTCAAGGTAAGATCATAAACAAAGGATTAGGATATATTCTTCCACAAGATACTTTATCTATATTAGTTAATTTAACAGTGCCATCAAATGAAGATTCAGATCTTGGACCAGGACAAGTTAGAATATTATCAGAACCAACATGGCAATTTGATTGCTCTCCTGCAACAAATATATCTGACAAATGGGTTTGTGGAATGGAACATCCAGAATTTACATTGCCTGGAAGTTTAAATGCAGTAAGTTTTCAAGTACAATTATTCTCTGATGCAAATCTTCCATTATCTCCATCTAAAAAAAAGACAGTTATCGTCGATAGATTAGCGCCCACAGGAACGTGGGAATTTTTGAATAATGGTTCACATTATTTGGCAAAATATGATATTTCAGAACTTGCATGTGAAGGATCAGGATGTGTGGGAAAATGTTCAGGTGTTCAAGAACTATCATTTACAGTAAGCGAAAGTACAATTGCAATTAACAACACATTTGGTGAATCTTGTGATTATGAAGGAATGATTCCTTTATCTTTGGCAGTTGCAGGAACAGAAACAAAACATATTTGCATGGTTTTGAAAGATCGCATAGGACATACATCAGATCCAATATGTCAAGATGTAGAAATTGATAAAACACCTCCTGCTATTGTTGATGTAGGGCTTTATGCTGTAGGAAAAAAAATAATGTATTCTAAAGGAGATCCATTTTATGATGTAGCAATTGTAATGAATATTTCAGAAGACCGTGGACTGAAAGATAATAAAATAGAATTAGACTTAACTGATTTTATCGACCAGCCAGGATATGATGTACAATACAAAAAAATACCTGTGCAGTGTTCAAAAAATTTAAATTTAGATATTTATACTTGTATGACTTCTGGTAAATTTCACTTACAAGTTCCACAAGATAAAGACTCTGTGATGATTGGCGTGCGTGGTGAAGATATTAATGGAAATAAATTGAATATATCATATCCATATAATATAGTATTTGATGATATTCCTCCAACACTGACGAAAGGAGAAGGACTTTTTACAGATGAAAGTGGATCTACTTGGGTGAAAAAAGAAGCGAATAATATTAGCTTATTTTTAGATGAATCTGGATCAGGATTCAATAATAAATGGTTAACACTTGATGTTTCAGGATTTGGAACACAAGATTCAACGATAGGAGATACGACATTTCTTTTACCTAATACTTGCGAAGACGGATGGAAATGTATGTGGGAAAATTTAGTTATTAGTAAAGCAGGAGTAGATAGTGGAGATGCGCTAATGGTAAACTTAGTTGCACCAACAAAAGACGATGCAGGAAATGACTTATCAGGATTTACATCATCAGTACTTCATTTTGATGAAGACGGACCAGAATTTTATGACTTATCAATGGTTGGTGTTGGAACAGAAAATCTAGACGATATTAATTTTAGTATTTACGGATTACCTTATGCAGCACTTACAGAAGATAAATTAAGAATAGAATTACAAGTTTTAGATCACACCCCTGTTCAAGCATTTGCAAACTTTTCTAAATTATATGATGAAGGAATGGTGCATGAAGAATATTGGGATGTAGAAGGTGATTGTAGCGAAACAAGTGCGTGGGATAATAGAAAAGTATTCACTTGTGTATGGGAGACAGAACCTGTATTATCAGTAGATATTGAACACGATCCATTATTTGAAGATGTAGATATAGATTTTAGATTTGTAGATTCACTTGGAAATACAGGTGAACACGAAGCTGAGATTAGAATTTTAGGAAAAGAAAATGTATCTGTAGATTATTGGTCATATGAATGGGGTGGACAAAGTCCAAAACAAGGAATAGACCGATTTGTTTGGTCAATATCAAATCCAAGATCATACCAAAACTTCAAACTAATTGGGCGAAATCCAGGCGTGCGAATTCTTTCTTTAGATTTTGATCCAAATGAATGTACAGGACTTGAATATGTTGGAGTCAGCGAGGAGAATAATCAATACGCATTTAACTTATTAGGTTATGATGTTTATCATGAAGAAGCAGAATATAATGATTTAATTGAAATAGTTTTTGATCAAGGACGAGAAATAGGAACAATATTTGCAGAAGACGAAGACGAAATACAAGAAACAAAAGAAATACAATTTAATTGCTCATTCAAAATATTATCTTTAGTAAATAATCAATACATTAGTCAATGGGAAGAACAAAATGTGACATTTGTTGTTGGAGTTTATAATAATCCACTTGGAACAAACCTTGGAAATGTTTATTCAGAAATGGAACAACTAAAAACATGGATAAATAATGACTGGTGGGCGTGGATGGACACAGCACAAACAATAATAGACTATGCAAAATTAGTATGCCAAATAAATGGGATGTTACAAAAAGTAATGGGATTATGGTATATGATAAAAGACAATGCTGATCAAGCATGCGTGTCAGGAATTACAACTCAGTGCGCAGTTGGAGAAGAAGCAAGAGGTCTAGGGGATGTTCAAAGACAAGCAACTGCAAATGACAATTCAATTACAAGTAAATTATCTACCATATGTAGTTTACTTGTATCCTGTAGGCCAACACAACCTGCAAAAAATGAAAAAGATGTTGCAGGATGTAAAAAAGATACTTGGTGTACAATACAAAAAACTTGGTCTAAAGTAAATGGTTGGTATGAAGATTTTTTTACTGGATTATTGGGAGATTTTGGAAAATCATCGTTTACAGTACATAAAGGAACTGCATCAGAATTTACAGTTAACACATTTAACAGAGGAAGTTTTGATCCAAGCAGAAGTATAATCTCCTCGATATTAACGCTTTGTATTCCAGGAATAATTCACAATTTTAACAAGTACAGACAATTAATGTGTAAAAAACTAATGTGTCTAAAAACAGACGTAGCATATGGAGAACATAAATGGGTATGCGATGCGCGATATAATTATGAAATGTGTGTTTTCTTTATAGGAGATTTATACAATGCAGTACCCTGGACACAATATATAGGACAAATATCAAAAATAATAGGTGGCGCAATCAAAAATCCAGTATCTGCAATAGGATATATTGTAGATTATGTTTGTAGAGCACAATGTCACAATTCAAAATCAGGAATGTGTTATGTATGTACTGCAGTAGAATTTTTGAGTGTAGCAACGTCACTTGCCGCAGACGTAGTTGCAGTACTTGACTGGTCAGTATCAGGAGATATATGCGAAGAAGCACTAAAAGATTTTCCAGATTATTCAAACTTTATAGTCGAGTCAGACGATGAAGATTCAGAAGATGAATCATCAAGTGATGAAGATGAACCAATAACATCAAAAGATGATTTAGCAATATAAAAAAAATGACAGATGAACAACAACAATGGCAAGGACAACCTAGTCAGAATCAGCAACAGCAACAATATCCTAGACAACAATATCCTCAACAACGTCAACAGTATCCGCAGCAACAGCAATATCCTAGACAACAATATCCGCAACAAAGACAAGTTTATCCGCAGCAACAACAACGTCAACAGTATCCGCAACAACAGCAACAATATCCTCAACAGCAACAGGTTGTACCACCGCCTGCAAAACATCATGTTTTTGCAATAGCAATATTACTTTTGTTTTTAGTGATTGGAACAGTCACTGTTTTTTTTAGTTTACAAAAAGAAGTTGTTGACGAAGTAAATGATATTGACCTACCTGATCAAGAAGAAATTTTGCCAGTGGTTCAGCAACCAAAAACAGTTGTTGATCAATCAAGTGTTTTAAAATTACCAATAGTAAAAATGTGTAACACATTAGGTGACGATGGAGGTTGCGACGAAAATAAATTAAATAAGTTTTCCGTTGGAGCACCATCACAAATATATATGCAATTATCTGGCTTTGAACAAAAACGAACAAGATACGGATACTATGTGAATTTTTTTGTTGACATTGAGACAAAAGATTCAAACGGAGCAGTGGTTTCAGATTTTACAGGACGAGCAATCACAGTATCAGACTATTTAGCTCGGAAGGAAGAATACTTGAATTTAAATATCGATTTATTAACAACTGGACACAACAAAGGAAGTTATACTTATGAAATTATTATTACAGACTTTATCACAGACGAACAAACAACAATGCAAGGAGGATTTAGTTTAGTATGAACCAACAAGAACTTGAATTTACCTTACAAAAAGGCGAAGGATATCAGACCGAATTTAAAGAAAGTTTGAAAAATCTAGATAGAGAACTAGTAGCTTTTGCTAATGCGTCAGGTGGAAGAGTTTTTTTAGGTATTGGAGATGATAATGAAGTTAAAGGAGTTACTGTTGATAATAAGTTGAAGTCT
>JABJCP010000011.1 GCA_018668595.1 Candidatus Woesearchaeota archaeon | reverse complement strand
TCACGACGAACGCCCTGCATACCTAGCAAATTAAAAATTTGCGAGGTCTCACAAATTCTTTGAATTTGAGAGCAATCGGGCGTTCTTACGCAAGCACTCCAAGGCGTTTGCTCAGGGACATAGAGGATTTCATATTAGCCTAAAAAATAGTAACATTTAAATATTAATTTAAGTTGAAATGTATAAAGGGGTGCATATATTGATTAAAAATAAAAGAGCTGAATTCCTAAGAGCTGTCGTAATGACTGGTATTTTCTTAATAGCCATGCTTGGTGCAATTATGGTTGGTTTTCAAGATTCTGGAAATTTAATTACAGGGATGGCACCCACACAACACGTTCAAGGACCTGAAGCAGCAGGGTCTATAATGTTAGCATTGATGATTTTTCTATTAAGTGCTATGCTTATTACTAATGTTGCAAGAGCAGCTTCAACTTTGTTTTCTGGAACGAGCAAACCTAACATTTATAGAAGTCCTTTTAGCAAAAAACCTAGTGGAGATCATGTAGCAAATATTAATTCGGATATTGATGCAATTGATCAACAACTCAAAGAGTTAGAAAATAGACTTGACAATTTTTAATTTATTATTTTTTCATATTCATTTAATTTTTCATAAAAAAAAGAGAGGTGGTAAGTAATGGTTGTACATCATAAGCATGGACATTATGCATTTATTGCAGGACTTATTCTAGCAATTATTGCAGCATTGTTCCAAATAACAAGTTCTTGGGTAGTGCTAGTTTTAGTTGTGCTAGGAATAATTGTAGGTATTCTTAATATACGTGCAAAAGATATGACAGCATTCTTAGTTGCAGTAATTGCGTTAATCGCAGCAGGATCTGCAAACTTAATCGTGCTAAATACGATCTTTGATCCGCTTGGTTCAACACTTAGTGCAATGTTAACTTTTATTAAAGTTTTTGTCGCACCTGCAGCAGTTGTTGTATCATTCAAAGCTGTAAAACTATTAGCGGATAAGTAAGTTTAAGAATTTTTTATTTTTTTTGTTTGTTTTTTTTCTTTTTATTTTATTTTTACGACGAGATAATACTTGCGATGATTTTCTTCTATCAATCCTAATTTTTCCATAGAACTCATGTCATTTTTTATTTGTGCAAGATGAGATCTTTTATGTAAGTGTCTGAATTCTGGATTTGCCTTTAATTCGTCGATGATTTGAGCAGTATCAAGCGCGCCTTTTTGGTCAAGAATTGATAAAATATGAAATCTTCTATCTGCAGCATTTTCAGTTGTGGCTATTGCTCGTTCTACCAAAACATTTTTGTAAGCAGTTTGATAATTTTCTTTTAATTCAGTTCTTAGTTTATGAAAAAGATATCTTGTTATAGCGGGAGTTGAAACATTTGTTAATTCAATTAATTCTTTTATGTCTGGTTTTTCAAATTCGGTTAATATGTATAAGTATTGAACTAAAACTTTAATCGCATAACAGGTTGTATAATTTTGACTCGCATCTCCTTTTTTCAAAGGCCATCCTCCGTCGCTGAGTTGTATATCTAATAAAAATTGAATTCCTTTGTTTATTTGTTCGTTAAGAGGGTTTTCTTCGCAAGCAATCAATGAAAGAAGAACTAGTGCAGTGCCGTAAGTTGTTGGATTTACAGGATATGTTAAATCAGAACTTGGCCAGCCACCGTCAGTAGTTTGCTTTGATTTAAGAAACCCAATTGCCTTTTTTATATGTGTTGATGATTGAGGTTCTCCACAATAAATAAGACTTAATATTGAATTTGCAGTAAATGAAACTTGTGTTTTTTCAGATTCTTGATTAAGACCCCACCCTGTGCCATCTTTTGCTTTGTTATTAATTAACCATTCTCGCATACGACTAAGACTTTGGTTGCAAGGTAGATCTTTAATTGCAGAAACTGTTGTATAATTAGTTAAGTTAGAAGATTTAGGAAACGAAGGCCAAAATCCATCTTTGTTTTGTTTGTTGATTATTATATTTAGTATCTCATTTTGTTTCTTTTTTATTATATCTGCATTAGAAAATTTTATTCCATTAATTTGCGCAGCAAATAAATCAACTAAATTAGTATCATCCAATTCTTTAGAAAATAAGTAAAAAATCGCTTTATTAATTGGAGTATTATCTTTTAGTTTTAACAAAATTAATGATCTAATTCCTTGAGATGTAAGAATTATGGGTGATTGGTAAAATTCAGGACCTTTGACTTCTTCTCTAGGGTTTTTACTCCAAGATCCATCAGAATTCTGACTATTAATAAGATAACTCTCTGCTTTTTTTAAAGCTTTTTTGATTTGCTTTACTATGTCTTGTACCATTTAGGTCACTGTATTTAATTATAGCACTCCAGTATAAAAGCTTTGCGAAAAAGTTTTATCTCTACGCGAAATCTTTTTCAGCAGAATAAATTCTTTAAATGGCTTTAAAATTGCTTTATTTCTAATTTAAAAGCTTAAATTAATAGATAGGCAGCACTATATACATTAGTAGATCAAAGAGGTGAGCAACAGGGTCTTAAAATCCTGTAAATTAAACAAATAAAACCAAATAAACCAAATGCGCCATAAGGCGGAAGGTGAATACAAATGAAAGTAAAATATTGGGGAACCCGTGGAAGTATAGCGACTCCTTCATTTGAAGGATTTGACACAGTAAAATATGGAGGAAATACGTCTTGTGTTGAAGTGATGAGCGAAAAGGGTGACTTGTATATTTTTGATGCAGGTAGTGGACTTAGACTGCTTGGACAAGAATTATTCGGGCGAGGATTTGCACCTGGACAAGAAGGCAAGGCAAAAATCATAATTGGTCATGAACACCATGATCATATTGAAGGTTTTCCATTTTTCGGACCTGCGTATATTCCAAGTAATAAGTTTGAAATTATTAGCGGAGCACTCGATCTTCCTTTATCTGAAGTAATGAGTGATAGACAATCTATACCAAAGTTTCCAATACAACTCGAACAAATGGCAGCAGATATTAGTTTTCGCCAGCTTCGAGAAGGTGAAAAATTAGAAAATGGAATGGCATTAAGTCATTGTTATTCAAAACATCCGCAAAAATGCTTTGCATATCGTATTGAAGAAGAAACCGAAAGTGGAATTGTATCGCTGTGTTATGTGCTTGATAATGAGCATGACGGAGAAGTAGATGGGAAAAAATTTGGAGCTTTTGATAAAAAAATAATTAAGTTTATCGAAAACTCAGATTTAGTTGTAATTGATAGTGCATATACGCCCGAAGAATACAATCCTGCAAAATATAATTTAAAGGGAATGTCGAAAGTTGGTTGGGGACACGCACATTATAAAGTAAATATTGATCGTGCACTCGAAGCAGGAGTTAAGAAATTAGTACTTGCTCATCATGATCCAACTCATGACGACAAATTTTTAGAAAATATGTTGAGAGACGCAAGAAACTATTTGATAGATCAAAATGGAGATTTAGGTCTACAATTAGAACTTGCAAAAGAAGGCAAAACTGAATATTTGAATTGAAATAAAGCAAAATAAATTGAAATAATAATGCTTTAATTGGAGGAATAAAAAATGACATATTGTTTACCAACAAAAAATTTAGGAGAAGTTGAAATTAAGTATTCTTGTGTTGAGAATTGTGCAGAAAATGAACTTGAGATCGAGGATGATTCAATGCTTGTTGTTGATTTTTGTTCAATGCTTGAACAATTAGCTAATGGCGTTGAAAAAGTTTTTGTTGATTCGGAATGGGGGGAGTCATTTGAATGTAATTGGAATGCAGATGAGAAAATTATGAGGGTTGGATCATACAAAATTGAAGGAGGACTATTTGGAGTTTTTGCAAATTATGTTTGCAATCAAGGACTGCTTGGTTTGTGTAACTATGATCCGAATTGGTCGCCGAAAGATTCTAGAATAGGTGCAGAATGTTTGAGGGAAAGGTTGACTTATGAAGAGCCGTCTGATTTATTATGTGAAGTAAATAAAGAATTAGCAAGAGATGCTATAGCGGCTGTTGGGTGGTAATTTTTCGTTATTCTTAATTTTTTTTTAGTTTGATTTCTTTTTTTTAAAATTTTTTCTTTTTGCATTACTGTAGCAGTTATAATTAATATTTTATAGTTTTTTAAAATATTAAATTACTTGATTTTTTCATATCTTTTTTCCTTCTTTCCAAAGCATATTGAAATATTCTTTCATGCTTTCTGCAAGTGATTTATTTTTAATTATTAACGAAACGTATTTTTGCTCTCCAGTAAATCTTAATGTTGTTATTTTGTCATCGGAGATGCTAAACTTTGTCGGGATAATATCTAATGTTCTAATTTCAACACCTGCGTTTTTCCATATTTTTATTTTTTCAGACGTTGTACTACTCAAACTTGTTATCATTCTTATTTTCACTCCTCGTTTTATACTCGTTTTATATGAATCAATATGGGGTTTGTATGTTGAAAGCCGAGATGTTGAGCACCATTCGCTTTGGGTTAATTTATGAAGATCTACAGAAACATTAAGATAATTTTTATAGCCTTCAATAATTTCAATATCTTCTTCTTGTGTTTTAGGTTTTTTTATTTTTGATAATTGTTTAATTATATTTGATGATTTTTGTTTGATATTTTTTAATTCGTTTGACTTTTTTTTTAGTGCTATTTCAGTCACTATGTGCGGCTCTACTGCAATATATCTTTTAGGAATTCCTGCATATTTTTTTACAAATTGTTTTTGTTCTAATGCGCCTAGAACTGTGTATGTTTTTGCATGCGGAACTCCTGACTTTTTTGAAATTGTTAGAATTGTTGACAAACCTTCTCTAACTAATGTAATGTAAACTTTTTCTTCATATTTATTCAAGCCTAATTTTTTAAAATCAAAATTTACAGTCATATTTTTTTAGCACCTTCCCATAATTTATAAAAATATGATCTCATACTTTTTGCTAGCGATTCATTTTGAATCCAAAGTCCTAAGTACTGATTTTTTCCAGAGAAACGAATCATAACTTGTTTACCATCAATCACAGTAAATCTTGTTTGCATAAATTTTGTCTTTCTAATATTTGCTTTAAGACTTTTCCAAACATTTATTTTTTCTTCATCAATTTGAGGTGTGCTAACAATGAGCTTTATGTCCATGCCTAAACCAATTCCTTTTTTGAAATCTTTAATGTAAGGTTCATAATTTGGAAGTCTTGTAATTGATAAGAATTCTTTTTTAGCGCTTTGTTGGATGATGTGTACGAGTTCCCTGTACTTTTTGTATCCTTTAATTACTCTAATTTTTTCTAAAGGTTCTGCTTCTCTTCTGCCTGCAAGTTTTCCAAGATTTTTTGTGATGTTATTAACATCTTTTTCGAATTCAACTACTTCTTTTTCTTTATTTGATATAGCCGTTTTTATAGCTTTTTCTGGAGGAACTGCAATAAATCTAATTGGTTTTTCAGGAGTTTTTAGAATAAAACCTTTTTTTTCTAGGCTGTAAAGTGTGGGATATATCTTGCCGTGTGGAACTCCAGATAAATGAGATATTTTAGTTGCAATAGCAGAATTCTCTAATAAGAGTGCTTGATATGCTTTGTTTTCATATTTTGTTAGACCATATTCAGACAAATCTATTAAATTTTCTTTCATATTACAACTCAGGGTTGTAGCAAATATTTAAGTATTGTGGTGGTGTAGCTAAGATGTATGTTAAGGTGAATTAAAGTTTGTTATGTAAACTTAATGCTGGAGGAATAACTATGACATATGAACTAAACAAAGCAGACTATGATGAATTTGATTCAAGACTTGTAATGAAAATTGAAGAAGGAGATCTTGACGTAAGAGTTTATGATACAGATCAGATTTTAATTTTTGGAAAAGAAAAAAGAAAATGTCCTGTGCTGCGTGCTAATAAGATTGTTAATGAAGAGAAAGAAGTTCCTGTGAAAGTATCCTTGGATTTGCGAACTTATGAGGGTAATTATAGGTTTTATGAATGTCAAGGGAATGTAGGAGGAATGCTTTTTACTCAGGAGGAAGATATTAAATCATATCGCGCCGCAATAACTTTGCTTAATACTAGAGGATTTGAGATTAAGAAGTTTGAGGGGTTTAAAAAAAATTCAGAAACATCTATTAAAAACTATTCTGAATTATCTGATTATATTAATTTATTAAAACAATCAAAAACAAATAAATTTGTATGTACTGATTTTTCGTTAAAACAAGAATTATCTATGTTTTATTGTCGTGCAATTTCGCGTCCTTTATATTTACTAAATCCTAAATTTATCGGTTCTGTTTTATTAGGAGTATCTCCTGTGAATTATGAATCTTCTTTTGATTTTAGTAAATTACGTTTGGATTTAGATTGTTTAAGTTCTGATACAAATTATGTTGGAACTGTTGCAAGGTTATCTTCTCAATTCAGTAGTTCATATGGGGGAGATGAATTACAACCGAGAATAATCTCAAAAATATTTAATATAGAAAAATATTTGAACTATTTGTGTGGAGAAAATAAAATTAATTCGAAGATTCCATCATTAAGTAACTCCGTTTTTGTAATTGATTATAGTTTAGAACGTCATCGAGAAATTATTGGATTTTCGTCATTCTTTTTTAATTCATTTAATATTCGACCCGAGAGTTTACTTTTACCTCATAGACATGTGTTGTATGTTCCTGCGAGTTCAGAGTTAGAAAAAACTATTGAGCAAATAGCACCATTACCATTAGATTAATTTAATTTTTTTAATTTATATTTTTTGAGGTGTAATAAAATAGCGTGAGCTATAATAAATAATATTGTAATTAACAGGAGGAAGGAAAAATGGCAGATGCAAAAGTTATGGAAATGGAACAAGTTGTTGTGGAAAAAAGAGCAGGTGATGATGGAGGTCGTGATGGACCTGGAGGAGATGGAGATTTAGAAGCACAAGTAAAATTTTCATGGAGACGAATTGCAAAAAGAGGAGTGCAAAATATGAAAGATGATATTGATCCTGTTTACAAAGGAGCGAAAATGGGTCTTTTTGCACTGCATGGAATTCCGACATGGGTTCGTCAGCATCGAGATGGGAAGTTAAGTGTAGATTCTCGAGGATGGGCAATTGCAAGTGGACTATTTGTAGGTGCAGGATCAGTTGTTGCGTATGGATTTGCAACTGTGGCATTAGGTCCTGGAATTTTAGCAGCTCCCGTAGTTGCACAAGGATTATCTTATACTCGTGAAGCATTTAGACGAGCAAGAAAAACAGAATGGGAAAATGTAGTGATGACAAAGGTGCAGAGAAGACTAAATAATCAAGATAGATCCCCTATGACTTATGATGTTAGTTGTGAAGTAATGGTAGAAAGTCTTGCAACTGAACTATACAACTCAGTAAAAAAAGACATTAATCATGATGTTAGAGATAGAACTAAGTATAAAAATAAACTTGTTAAAGATAAGGAATTTATTGAATCTGCAAGAGACATTAATTCTGTTAATAAACGAGAAAAACTGGAAAGTATTGAATCAGAAATCAAAGATTGTGAACAGTATATAACTCGACTGCAAAATAAAATTGAAGCATATAAAGAAAAAGCTCCACAAGAAGCGAAAGTAGGACTGGCTTATTTAGCGAGAGATGTATTCAATGGACTCTTTGCAGATAATGATGTCGGAAATAAATATGATATGGATGCAGTAGGGCTAGAAGTAGGACCTCATAAACGTCAAAAAGATTACGAGCGAGAAATGTTTTACAAAGAAAGTCCAAAGCTTGATGAAAGTAAAAAACTTGCAAAACTACTTAACCAAAAAATAATGGAAAACAATGGCGTTGCAAATGTAGAATTGTTTGGAAAGATGACCATAGTTTATGATGGCAAAGAAGATGCCGCAACACATTATCATGTTGAGCCGAATGAAATTTGGAGTAAGGATTAAGAATTAATTTTTTTAGATTTTTTTAATTTATTTTTTTTTACTTTTTTGTTTTGGTTGTTTTTCATGTTTCATTTATTTTTATAGTATTATTGTATTGTAGAAAAGTCGCCAAGATTAGTTTGATTTTTATTAAATTTTTCTCGAAACTTAGGAGGTTCTACTGCAACAAACTTAAAACCCCAATCATTGAGCATTTTTTCAGAATTAGGGCTGATTTTTGGAGCTGCAATTATTCCTCTTACATCGTCGATGCCTTTGAGATCTTTAATTCTTTCTACATAACGCCTTAGTTGAGTGACTGCAGAGAGATCTGCAACATATCGTTTACATTCAACAATCATAAGAGTTCCATTAGAATCATGACCAAACACATCAATAAAACCATAAGTAGTGTGTTCTTCCATGCTTAATGGTTTGAAACCTTTTTCGATCAATTCAGGATTTTTGTAAATCATTTCTGCCATATCTTTTTCACTTCCTGAAAGCTGAAGTTTTTGTCCATCACTAAGGCTATGAGAATTCACAAAATAAATATCATTAAGTTTAATTGTTAAATATTCTTTTAATGCAAGGTTTTGACTTTTAAGAAAAAATTCTTCATCAGTTACAGTTATTCTATGTGCTGTTTGAGGTTTCATGTAATTTACAGGCGCAGTACCTTCTGGTTGATGAATTAAAAGAGTATTATCTGCTTTGATAATAACAATTCGATCACCTGCAGGAAGAAATGCTTCTGCTCTGCCAGAATATTCAACTTCACAATTACAACTAAAAACAATAGTTTCATTTTTATTAATTGCTGATTGAATGAACTGAGTATATGATTCCATTAATTAATCCCCTTAATTTATGTTTTTTTTCTTTATTAGGTTTTATTTTGATTTAGATTTTTTTAGTATATTTATATATTTTGGATTCTTTTTTAAATGAGTTTGATAAGCTTGTAGATAATCATTAAATGATTTTTTTAATTATATCTGAAGTAGATATGATGCCATACCCTCCTGACGTTTTTCTAACCAAAACAACAGAATAATGTTTTAATAATTGCTCAATTGCAGAAATAGGTGTTGACTCTGAAACAATGGGAGGAGGCTCTGACATGATTTCAGAGGTCTTTAATTTTTTGAAATCTGGATTGGTGATGTGATTTAAAATATTTTTATCGTTTAATATTCCTATAATATTATTATTTTTTATGATTGGTACTTGAGAAATTCCTTTTTTATTCATGATTGTAATCACGTCGACAATTTTATCTGTAGGACTTGCAAATAATATTGACTTAACCATTATAGCACTAGCTTTTAACTCTTGTTTTTTCGAAAGAGCTTCTAACGCATTAGAAATTTTTTTTACTTTAGAAAAAGTAGGATCAAGTTTTTGGGATTCAATTTTCGCAATTAAACTTTGAGAAACTCCTGCTGCTTTTGCTAAGTTGATTTGTGTAATTCCTAGCGTTTTTCTAAGTTTTCCTATGTTAGTGACATCAATCATTTATATTGGGAATTATAATTATTATATAAATATTCCTATAAGAATAATTTTTTCAAGATAATATAAAAACATTTCCAATTTTTTTGAGAATAATCTGTGAATATAGTTAACGCTATTTAAACAAATATATGGATAATTTTTGAGGTAAGATTCATATAAATAAATAATACGAGGTAATTAAAAAATGAAACAAGGAAAATATCTATTTACAAGCGAATCTGTTTCTGAAGGTCATCCAGATAAAGTATGCGATCAAATAAGTGATGCAATACTTGATGAATGTTACGCTTCTGATCCATTTTCAAGAGTAGCGTGTGAAACCATGATAAAAGATAACAAAGTCTTTATTGGTGGAGAAATTACGACCACTGCAGATGTCGATTTTGATGCAGTAACAAGAAAAGTAATTCGAAGAATTGGTTATACTCCTGATACAGGATTTGATCCGGATACTTGTGAAATTCAAGTTCATGTAAGCAAACAAAGTCCAGATATTTCTCAAGGAGTAACTGCAGGAAAAGGATTGTTTTCTGAACAAGGTGCAGGAGATCAAGGAATAATGTTTGGATATGCATCAAATGAAACACCCGAACTCATGCCACTTCCAATAGTACTCGCACACAAATTATTGGTTCGATTAGCAGAAATAAGACGATCAGGAGATATGCCTTACCTTCGACCTGATAGTAAAAGTCAAGTAACTGTAGAATATAATGGGGGCAAACCAGTTAGAATTGATGCAGTAGTTGTTTCAACACAACATTCTAGTGATGTTGAACACTCAAAAATTCAATCAGACATAACTGATAAATTAATAAAACCGATTTGTTCAGATTGGCTTGATTCTGAGACAAAATATTTTGTAAATCCAACAGGAGCATTTATAGTTGGTGGACCTGTAGGCGATTGTGGATTAACAGGAAGAAAAATAATTGTTGATACATATGGTGGACATGGAAGTCATGGAGGCGGAGCATTTTCAGGAAAGGATCCAACTAAAGTAGATCGAAGCGCTGCATATGCTGCAAGATATATTGCAAAAAATATTGTAGCTGCAAAACTTGCAGATAAATGTGAAGTACAGCTTGCATATGCAATAGGTGTTGCAGAACCAGTATCTGTTTTAACACACTGCTTTGGAACAAATAGAATTTCTGAAGAGAAAATATCTGAACTAGTTCAGAAACATTTTCCACTAAAACCTGCAGACATTCTTCGCGAATTTGATTTACGAAAACCAATATATGAAAAAACTGCAAGTTATGGACACTTTGGACGAAATGATCCTGATTTTACATGGGAAAAGACCGATAAAGCAGAATTATTACGAGAAGAAGCAGGAAAATTATCAGAGCCAGAAAGAACTGGAGATAAGGTTCCTCTAGATGGAATTTAAGTCGAGAAAATTGGTTTTTATTGAGTTACTAATACGCATTAATTTCGGTATTTTTAACTTTTTTTAATTTTTTTTCATATTATTTAAGAACAAAAAGGAAATTTTTAAATAACTTAATCTTAATTTCTATTAGTGGGAGGTAAAAAAGAGTCCATAATTTTAGTTTTTGTGCTTTTTATTTTTTTTAAAGTTTTACTTTCCTACTCAAAGAGGTGAGCCACTTAATGTTTAAGAAAATATTACGATTTAGTGACGTGGATAATTCTACTAGAGTAGATGCGGGAATCAAAGCAGCTAAACTAGGAGATTTGTTTAATGCTGATTTTCCAGTGCCTGACGGATTTGTAATACTTTCGAGATTATATTTTGAATTTATTGAACAAGCAAATATAAAAAATAAAATATATGAAATTTTAAATTCTATATCTAATTCTGATTCAGACGAAATAATTCAACAAAAAGCAAATGAAATTCAAAAATTAATAATTCTTTCCGAATTATCTGAAGAACTAAAAGATGAAATAATTGCAAGTTATTCTCTAATTGATGCAAATATTGATTCTGAAAATAATACATCTGGAGAACTCTTAGATGATAAAGAAATTTTTGTTGCAGTTAGACCAAGTCCTGTTTGTCCTAAACTCATTAATGAAACTTTTGCAGGGGTGCATGTCGCGTTTACAAACATAAAAGGATCTGAAGAATTAATTCAGGCAGTAAAAGGTTGTTGGGCATCTCTTTTTACTTCGATTGCATTGAAATATAGGTTGGATGCAGGAGATTTAAATTGCGATGATTATTCAATGGCCGTAATTGTTCAAAAAATGGTAGATGGTGAAGTTAGTGGCAAAACTTTTGGAATTAATTTAATAAATAAATCATCTGATCAATGTCTCGTCGCTGCAGTTTATGGTTTGGGTGAAGGAATAAAACAAAAAAAATCAGATCCTGATTTATATCATATTGACAAACACTCATTAGAAATTGTAGAAAAAGATGTGAGAAGAAAAGAATTTGGAATTTTCAGAGGATCTGATGGGAAAAATGTAACTAGTATTATTTCTCCAGATAAACAATCTGCTCAAATACTGGATGAGTTAACAATAAAATCATTAGTTCAATTTTCAAACAAGTTAGAAAAACATTTTGGAGCAGCTCAAGAATTTGAATGGACAACAGAAAATGATGAGATTAAAATTTTACAGTCAAATTCAATGGAACCTGAAAAAGAAATTAAAAAAGAAATTAGTTCTGAGATAAAAGAAGTTACTGAAAATTCAATTGAAGAAAAAGAGACCAAACCTGTGATCGCAGTTGGTGAAGAGAGACAAGAAAAAGCAAATGAAGAAGTTGGAGGTGCTTTTGAAAAATGTGTTGTGGCACATGAAATTGCACAAGCAGTGAATGAAAATTTGAATTTGGAACAAGAATCTAAACTTGATAAACTTGATTCTGTCGAGAGTGAACTTATTCCTGAAAATGATATGGAAATAATTTACTTTGTACATGGAACAACATATGATAACGAAAAAGGATTAATGTCTGGACATAATCCTATAGAATTATCAGAACTTGGAATACAACAGTCAAACGAATTAAGAAATAAAACTGATTTGACTATCTTTGATGCTGTTTTTTGTTCAGATTTAAAACGAGCAGTAGATTCTGCGAAACTTGCTTTTGCTGATTTTAATATTAAAATAAATATAGACCCTAGACTTAGAGAATGTGATTTTGGAGATTTAACCCAAGATAGCGAGGAGCGATTTAAAGAATATGAGGAAGAAGGACACAATCCAATATATGATCAATATCCTAAGGGCGAGTGCTTTAAAGAGGTCGAGCAAAGAATACTTTCCTTTTTGAATGACGCGTACAAACAGTGTAAGGGAAAGCGCATAGCGATAGTTGCACATAGGTATACACAACTGGCAATAGATGTGTTACTCAAGCATAAAACTTGGGAACAAGCCAGAAAGGAGGATTGGCGACTGAGCAAAGCTTGGCAACCTGGGTGGAATTATATAATGCAAAGCGAGCTGGCAACTCAAGCGCAAAATGAGATGGTAGTTTCGGAGGGCACATCTTTAACAAATGTAGATGATTCAAAAAATGAATTAACTACATTAAACTCTTCACAATGTTTAGTAAGTGGAGAAGTTCAAGGAAAAGCAAAAATAGTTCATGACTTGACAGAACTAAGTAAAGTAAAACAAGGAGATATAATTTTAGCATCTAAAACAAAACTTGATATGGTTGTTGCAATAAGTAGAGCTGCAGGGTTAGTTACTGAGGAGAACGATGAAAATTGTGTTGGTGCAATTGTTTGTAAAGATCTAGGAATACCTTGTGTTATTGGACATTCTGGATTGACAGATAATTTTAGAGATGGAGATTTAGTAAATTTTAATTCTGAAAATTGTGAAGTTAGAAAAATAGAATGAGTTTTTGTTTTGAAGTACTGCTGTAAATGATATTAGGTGGTTTATTTTTCTGTTTCAAATTAGTATTTTATAAAATTCAGTACTAAATTTAATAAAACATTTGCGTTGAAAAAATTGAATACAAATGTGTTCAATTAAATACCCGTGCAGCAATTCTTATTTTGAATAAATCATATCTATTTGAGAATTTTGGTATTTTATTGATTCTGTTTTAAATGCTTCAAATGCTTTTTTTGTAGGCATTTTTTTTGATTCAAAAGAATCATCATCAAGAAGCTTAAACAAATCACTATGTTTTTGTTTTATGGTTTTCATATGTTTCTCATTTTTTCTAACTTTGTTAATCCACGCTTCTGTTAACTCCATTTCATTATCATACATCGATCTTGCACAAGAAGCACTTTGAAATCCGCTTGCAGCTATATGATTATAAAAACCTTGGTTTTCAAAAATAATATTTAACTCAAATTTATTATGATCTTGAATTTCTACTGTTGTTTTCACAACTCTTTCATAAAATTCTTTTCTATCTTGAGAAATATTTTTTAATAAATTATAATATTCTTTTATTTCATCAATAATAGTTTTCATTTCTGTTTTTTCTTTTTCATCAGCATCTTTATTTGCTATATCTTGCATATTTATTTCAAGAGCATCCATTACTCCTTGACCTAATTGAGTAACTGCGTTAATAGCATAAACTTTTTGAATCAATGCAGCAGGATCTTTATTTTTTCTTATAGTATTTGCTAAGTGCTTTAATGATCTATATTTTTTTTCTAAGGGTTGTAAAACTGCTTGGTCATATTTTTGAAAATCAACTTTGTGATATTCTCTGATGATTTTCCTATGGTTTGGATTACTAAGTTCCACCACATTTGCAAAAGATTTAGTTGCATTACTTACTCCTCTAAGAATTTTTTCTAACATTTTAAAACCTCCAACTATTTTTAATCAGTTAATTATTTTAATTTAGTTTTTATGTTTTTTTTTACATTTCATTTAATCTTCCATAATAAAACAAGGTTCCTATAATAGGGCAATCATTAATTACAGGGGGAAGATTAGTACCGCTGATGTAAATTGTTGCTTTTCTTAACTTTTCTTCATCATTAGAATTTTCTTCCGGGTTTTCATAAATAAAATGTAAGTTGTGTGTTGTATTTGGAATTTCAAAGCTAGTATCGTCATGCCAATGTTTTTTAATTTCAGGTAATAACTCTATGCTTTTTACTTGCCTACCAACCATATTTTTTAATTTAGTTAAGTAAGGGTCTATTTCTTTGAGTACAGAATCAATATTATTTTTTTTCCTGCGAAGATACGAATATGAATTTTTTGATATTTGTTCATCTATACGCCAAATCCATCCGTCATATTCTATATCCTGATTATTTTTTAATGATTCTACCACCTCTTGCGGAGCAATAGGGTTTCCTAAATTTGTTCCCTGACTAACAAAAATTTCATTCATGTTATTATAGGGCAATACTAAGTCTGGTGGCAGTTTGTTTCGTTCAAAGTTCTCCAAGTAAACTTGTGGGAAGTCATCTAGTTTTTTAAATTTTCGTTCACACATAGGACAATTATTCATTTTATAAAACCCCCTAAGCTTTTAATAAGCTGTATTTATTTATTTATTTATTTTGATATTGTTAGAAATGGTTTTGTGCTTTATAAGCTTTTATTTGGTTGAGAAGAGGGGTTTATAAATTCGAGGTTTATTTATTTTTTACTTAATAGAACTATGTTTCTTGTTAAAGATTTATGAATATACCAACTAAATTCTTTTTCAATTTTAAAATTTGTTTTTGCAATTAATGGTTTATGATCGATGAAATCTGGAAAGATAATAACTGCTTTGTATTTTAAATTTTGTTCTAGTGATTTTAAAAAATCAGTATAAAGAAGTTTTAATTTTTTAGTAATTTTACTACTTCTACCATAAGGAAGATCTGTTGTTACATAATCAACATCTTCAGGAAGTTTTGTAGAATCATGTTTTTCAAGACGAAAACCCTTAGCTTTGAATGCGTCAAGATTTTTTTCAGCAAGTTCGAGCAGGCCATCATCAATATCAAAACCAACTGTTTTAAATCTCATAAGTCCTGCTTCAAGAAGAATTCCTCCGCTGCCACAAAAAGGATCGCACAATATTTTTCCTCTTGGAAGTCCAGTTAAATTAATACATGCTCTTGCAAGTTTAGGATGAATAGATGTTGGATGTGGTGCAGGTCTTAAATGAGATCTACGCATTCTAAAATTAGTAATTGTTTCATAAATTAATTTTCCTACAAATATTTTTTTTTCAGTTAGAATTATTTCAATTTTTGTTTGCGCAAATTTTAAATCTACTCTAGGTTCATGAACTTGATTCCAAATATGTTTTGCAAGTGTTGCTTCTTTTTCATAAAATTTGATACTGCCTGCATTTGTTATTTTTAATGAAAAATTTTTATCATAAATTTCGTTCCAGTCAAACTTTTTCATTTTTTCATTTAAGTTTTTAGATGTTGCTTCAAATAAGAAATCATACACCTTTTTAGTTAAAGCAAGACGTGGGAACATAAAATCTGTATCGCAAATGACAACATTATCTACTCGTTTGAATGATTTTGGTTTTTCAGGACATAAAGCTTGTATTTCTGCTTGGGCCATATCCAGATTTTCACCCGAAAGAAGGAATATCCGTTTCATTGTTTAATAGAAATGATAGAAGTATATAAAATTTAGTGTGGTATATTTTTATTATTATGAGAATTAGTTTAGAAGTTACTTTTTTACTTTTTTATTTTTTTGTTCTTTAAAGTATTTTTCGACAGTAGGATTTAATGTTGGACTTGCAAAACTTCCTAGACAGTAATATGTTTTTTCAGATATTGGACCCCAACTAAAATTGCCGTGTTCTTGTTTTATTGCTTTTATTTTGAATTCACCTGTTGAGGTTCCTTTTTTTAGATGATAATAAATAGATCTCATTGTTGTTTTTGGAAAAATTTCATGATATGTTTTATAGATATCATATGCATATCCTTCTCCTAAGAAAAATAGAATTTCTACTATGTTTTGTCTTATTAGACTTCCAATTGGTCTACCTTGTTTTTTTTGCTTTTCTGACATATTATTGTTAGGATATATTTTATTGTTTATATTAATTACTATTTATTTTCAATACTGTAAATAAACATTTGGTTTTTGTTTATGTTATGTTTTTGTTATGTATTATTTATCTATTTTATAGATAATTGTATTTGTTTTTTAGTTTTATAGTTGTTATTTGAGATTTTTCTATCTTTATTATAGATAAGTTTATAAATGAATGTGTTTATATTAGAATTATCTTTGACTCGCACATTAAGATTTAGAATAATTGAATTATTAGCTTCTGAGCTAGATGAACTAATTACAATTTCTGAAATATCTAAAAGACTTAAAGTAGCATATAGCCACGCACATAAATTTGTACAAGAAATGAATGCAGAAGGAGTTTTGAAGATCAAAAAATTAGGAAGAGTTAGTGTTGTTCAATTAAATTTTGAAGATCAAGCAATTTTTGGATATCTTGCTTTGATTGAATACAATAAAACAAAAAAATGGTTAAACGAAAATCCTTGGGCACAAAGAATATATGACAAAATTAAAACTAAATCAGGGTTATCAGATTTAACTGATGATATTCATTGCATATTATACTACAAAAATAAAATTATCATAGTAAAACCTAAAAAAATTCTAGATTTTGATTTTAAAACATTTAAACTAAGAGACGTAATAACAATAGATGAATTAAAACAAAATAGAGAAAAATATAGGGGTGTAATAATTTTGCATGGTGCAGAAAAGTATTGGCAACTGTTGGGGAAATAGAGGTAAAATAATTTGACAAAAGAAATTCCTGAAGAGGAACTAAAGAAAATACTGGGAAAATATAAATCCCAGTTAGGTGAAAAATTAACTCCAGTTACTGAAGAATTAGGAACTGGAGGTGGAGAAGAGGTTAAAGTAGTTAGAACTCGAGCATACCAACAATTTAGAGCAGAATATATGCCAAAACATATGAATTGGTATGAAAAAGCATGTAATTATTCTGAAAAATTATTTAAGATTGCACCAACTCCAAAAGCTGCAAAAAAATTAGAAGAATCAATAAAAATATGTCATCTTAATATAACTCCTACAGGAGTTTATTCTCTTTCACTTATTGCACCATTAACAATTGCATTTGTAGGATTTTTATTATCATTTGCAATAACTCAAGGATTATTTTTTCCATTCTTTTTTTTAATCACAGGCGGTGTTTTAATGGGACCTTTAGGAAAAGCACCTCATGTAATGGCAAACTCTTGGCGAATGAAAGCATCCAATCAAATGGTGATGGCTGTTTTTTATCTGGTGACTTATATGAGGCACACATCTAATTTAGAACTTGCAGTAGATTTTGCAGGATCATACTTAGCAGCTCCATTGAGTTTAGATTTCAAACGGGTTTTATGGAATATAGAAACAGAAAAATTTGAATCAATAAAAGAAAGCATGGATGATTATTTAGTAGCATGGAAAGATCATAATCCTGAGTTTATAGAATCAGTTAATTTGATAGAAGGAAGTCTTTTAGAAAGTGCAGAAGAAGCAAGAATTGGAATGCTGGATAAATCACTTAATGTGATTCTCGAGGAGACATTTGAAAAAATGCTTCACTTTGCACATAATCTAAAAGGACCAATAACCATGCTTCATATGCTGGGAATTATACTCCCTGTACTAGGTCTTGTAATATTGCCATTGGCGGTAAGTTTTATGGAAGGAGTTGGGTGGTATCACATAGCAACATTGTATAATGTTGTATTGCCTGCATCTGTTTATTATTTAGGAAAATCTATTTTATCAACAAGACCTACTGGTTATGGAGATGTAGATATATCAAAAAATCCTGCATTACAATCATTTACAAAAATAAAAATATTTGGACGAGAAATAACTCCTCTATATTTTTGTATAATTTTAGGATTGTTCTTTTTATTTATTGCATTTTTACCAATAATAATTCATATATTAAATCCTGGATGGGATATGATATTTACTAGAGATGGATTTATAGAATTTTTAAGTCCTGGAGTGTATCAACACGATCAAGCAAAGTTTTATTTTTTAGGATATATGGAAAGTCAAACAAATTCTGATGTTATTGTTGGACCATATGGTTTAGGAAGTGCATTAATCAGTGTATTTTTGCCTTTGTCTGTAGGTGTACCTGTAGGATTATATTACAAACTGCGCACTAAAAATGTTAGAAAAATAAGAACTCAAACAAAAAAATTAGAAGATGAATTTGCTTCAGCATTATTTCAATTAGGTAATAGACTTGGAGATGGACTACCTGCAGAACTAGCGTTTCAAAGAGTAGCACAATCAATGGATGGATCTATAAGTGGAGATTTTTTTGGAACAACATCAAATAATATAACTAGACTTGGGATGAGTGTAGAGCAAGCAATATTTGATGAACGTGCAGGATCAATAAATCAATACCCTTCAGACTTAATTGAAACAAGTATGAAAGTTTTGATTGAAAGTGGAAAAAAAGGACCTTTAATTGCTGCACAAGCAGTAATAAATGTATCAAATTACATAAAAGAAATGCATAGAGTCGACGAGAGATTGCAAGATTTAATGGCAGATACTGTAAGTAGTTTAAAATCACAAATAAGTTTTTTAGCACCAACAATATCAGGAATAGTGATTGGAATAACATCTATGGTTACAACAATACTTACAAAACTTACAGTTCAATTAGCTAAAATACAACAAGAAGGAGCAACATCAGGAGCAGGACAAGGAATGGCACTCTCCGGACTTTTTGGTCAAGGAATGCCAACATTTTACTTTCAAATAATTGTAGGATTTTATGTTGTTCAGTTAATTTATATTATGACAATAATGGTTAATGGAATTCAAAATGGAGCAGACCCACTAAATGAAAGATACATGATTGGAGCAAATTTAACTCGAGGAACAATATTATATAGTGTTATTGCACTAGGCGTCATGTTTGCATTTAATATGATTGCAGGAAATGTAGTTGGTGGCGGAATAGGATAGATTAAGATTTTGAGGTAATATTCATGTTTTATTATTTATCAGAAATAATTTCAACAACATCAAGATGTTTAAGAAGATGTTCTTTTCCGACAGTACGCTTGGTTTTTACATCTATTGCTCGAATGAACTTTTTACCAAAATCAGTATGGAGTTTGAATGCAAAATCAAGTGCTGTAGATCCATTTTTTAATAAGAAGCAGTCTGGAAGACAATTACCATATTGATCCTCAAGATTATTAACACCGCCAGGATATATTGCAATATAATCAAGCATTTCAAAAACTGCTTTGTTAAGAGCATCTTGAACTCCTGCAGTATTAAACTTTTCAAGCACATTAGTTTTTATAAAATTCAATGCAGTCTTTTGTTTATCATTAAGTTTTTCATTTCCTAAATCTGTAATTTCAAAACTATCTTCTCCAGGAATGTATTTAATAAGTTCATGTTTTGCAGCTTCTCTTAGAGCAAGTTCACTTTCTGCACTACAAGGAATAATAAAATAATCAGGAAACTGTGTTTTTAGACGCTCAAAGTTTTTTTGCGCACCCGGAACATCAATTTTATTTGCAGCAATAACCATAGGCTTTGTAATTTTTCTAAGTTCAGTTGAGAGGCTCAAAAGACTTTCATCAGACCATTCACTAGGTTTTTCAGAATTCAAATTAAGTTTTTTAATACCCCCTGCAACCATTTCCTCTGTAATTTTAAGAGCAGATAATTGTTTACCCAGAGCTTTTGCAATATTGCTTTTTTCTTGCATAACTTGTCTTGCAAATTTTGCCCAACCTTTTTTTAAAATTCCTAAATACCATTGATCAAGTTCAGTTTCAAGAAATTTAATATCATTAGCAGGATCATAACTTAATGTTTCAACGGGTTCACCTTTTTCATTAACACTGCCAGAAACATCAATAACATGAACCAAAGCATCAGCTTGTCTTAAATCATCAAGAAATTGATTGCCCATTCCAAGACCTTCGTGAGCTCCAGGAACAAGTCCTGCCACATCCACAAGATCAATTGGAACAAAACGTTTATGGTTTACACAAAAACCAGTTCTAGGATGACATTGCTTTTCAAAAAATGTATCAACACAATCAATTTTCACAAAACCTACTGCATGATTCGGCTTAATAGTTGTAAATGGATAATTAGCAATATCTACTTCTGCTAAAGTAGCAGACTTAAAAAACGTACTTTTTCCACAACTAGGTTTTCCTACAATTCCAATAAACATAATCTTTGTTGAATTATGATAATTTTTATAAATCTTTTCATCCTTGGGCATGTTTGGAGGACTAATTATGCTTAAAACAGACTTACACATACATACAAAGGAAGATTTGTTTGATGGATTTATTAGTCACTCTGCAAAAGATTTGATTAAATTTGCAGCAAAGAAAAAATTTGATGTATTAAGTGTTACTAATCATGATGGACTTTTTTATAATTCTGATTTGGTAGGGTATGCAAAGAAAAAAGGGATTTTATTAATTCCAGGAGTTGAGTTTACAATTGAAGGTAAGCATGTGCTTGTTCATAATATTGATAAAAAGAATTTTGATAAAATTATCAAAAAACCAACATTTGATTCTCTTGTTAGTTTGAAAGAAAAAATTGGAGATCAAATATTAATTACTGCTCCACACCCATTTTTTCCAGGAGGGAATACTCTTGGCAATCGATTAGTTGAAAATATAAAATTATTTGATGCAATAGAATATTCTCATTTTTATTTTAATATGATAAATTTTAATAAAAAAGCTTCTTGCGTTGCTGCTCGGAACAAAATTCCATTATTGGGAACATCAGATGCACATACATTAATGCAAATGGATTATACATTTACTAATTTAGATTGCGATAAAAACATTGATTCTATTATTGGCGTTTTTAAGAAAAATAAATTAGATAAAATAAAATTGATTACTCGACCTTTTCCAAAACATAAAATAGCACTAGTTCTTGGGAGGATGGTTTTGGATGATGGATTTAGGATGATTAGGAATATTCAACGAAACGTTTATAAATAATTCTTTATATAGTATTATAATATGGCCAAGCCTCAACAAGTTATTAAACTTAGAGTAACTTATAAAGATGTATTTAGTGTTAAAGGATTATACAAAGTTTTACGTCAATGGTTGGCTGAAGAAGGATATTGTGGTTTGGATAGTACTGATAAATGGATAGAAAATTTATATGTAGAACGAATCGGTGCTAATGGTGGAAAAGAAATTTGGATTTGGTGGCGAACATCAAAAGAAGTTGACGGAAATTTCAAATTTATTCTTAATGTCGATTTTCACTTACTAAATATGCAACCATCTGAGATAATGCATGAAGGGAAAAAAATGAAAACAGATGTTGGCGAAGTTGATGTAGAATTTTATGCATTCTTACAATTTGATCCTAAAGGAGAATGGGATGACCACTTTTTTCTTAGTAATCCTCTAGTTTCAAAATGGTGGTTGAATAAAGCATATAAACGTTCAATTGATAAAAAAGCAGAAGAGTTGTATAAAGATGCATATAGATTACAAAGTGCAATGAAACAATACTTAGAACTTAAAGCATTCTTACATGAATATACTGGTAAGCCATTTCATCCATATAAGTTTCCAACTGCTTAATTTGCAGTTTAACTTTTTGTTATTCTTTTTCTTAATGGATCTTTAAAGAGTTTAATGAGTATGTTTAGATACTTATATGGTATAATTATAAGTATGACAAAAGCCAATAAAACCAAACTTACTAATTCTAGTAATACTGACTTTTTTGTACAAGTATTAGGTATTGGAAATTCAGGATCTGCACTGTATTATAGAAGTAGTTTTTTAATAAATGCAGGCGGAAAATATACATTGGTAGATTGTCCAGATCCTATACAAAAAATACTGCGTGAAAGTTCAATTAAATCAGGGAATAAGGTAGTATTGCAGAATATTGAGGATATTATAATAACTCATATTCATGGAGACCATTGTCATGGAATAGAAAGCTTTGGATTTGAAAACTACAAAAATAAACACTTTGGAACTAAACTAAATTTTCCAACAATTTATACTCTTGATATTGAAGGATTGTGGAATAGATTCTCAGGATCAATGGGAACACTTGTAAATCCATTCACACAAAAACCAGAACAAAAACAAATTACAGATTATTTTAATATTGGAAAATTAAATGAAATTAAAAATAAAAATGAAATTGAAAACAAGGGTATTACAAAAATAAATAATTTAGAATTAAAAATATACAAAACAAAACATCATGAAATGAAATCATTTGGATTTATTGCAAAATATGAAGGGAGGAGTATAGGCTATAGTGCAGATACAAGTTTTGATCCTAAATTAATTAAGTTTATGAGCGATTGTGATTTAATAATTCATGAGTGCAATGGAACATTGCCAGGAATACACACAGGATATTATGAACTAAATAGTTTACCTTCTGAGATTAGAGATAAAATGTATTTAATACATTGTCCAGATCATTTTGATCGTAGTGGCTCAAAAATAAAATTGTTAGAAGAAGGAAAAATAATAAAATTATGAAAAAAGAAATTTAAATCAATTTTGTTATCGCGTTATTTATTACTTTTTATCATTCTCTAAAATCATATCAAAATCAATTTTTTCCCCAGATAAACTTTCATAAATTTGTTCAAAAACATAACCCATATGAATTCTATTGGTTAAATCAATTTTTGACACATCAATTTCTAAAAGTTCTCCATTATGTAAACCATGTCGTCTAACATCATTAGTATAATTTTTGTAAAGTCTATTCAATTCGCGAATTTCCTCATAACTCCAACCACCCTCTATTTCCATTTCACGACCACGTTGTTGAATACGTCTCCATGCAAGTTCAGAAGGACCGCGCAAATGAACAATCAAATCTGCCGACGGTAAATTATTGAGTGCTTTCCTAAATTCAGTATTGATTTGATCAAGCTGATTTTTAGTTAGATGACCTTGTTGATAAAATAAATCACAGAACACAAGATCCTCTGCAAAACTACGATCTTTAACATAACTTTTATCTCCGCTTTTTCCCCTAACTCTCTGTTTTGTTCTCATATCAAGAAAAAACATTTGTAAATCATAACAATATTTTCTTTTATTACCTAAAAAATCTTTTAACAAAGGATTTTGATCAGGATCTTCATATAATCCTTGAATGTTTAAACTACGTTCAGCAATTTCAGTAAAAGTAGATTTTCCTAAACCAACATTTGCAGCAACTGCAATCAAACTAGGATTTTTTTGTAAATAATCCTCTAAAACTTTTTCTGCAGCAATAGATCTAATAGTTGCTTTGGTTTCAGGTAGTGAAACCCAATCACTAATTCCTGGAGTAGTTATCTTAAGATCTAAAGTCTCAATTTTATCTTTAATTTTATTCACAACCATATTAAGATAAGGATCTAACGGAGCATCATCATTTGCATCAATAACTAAAATAGGACATTTAACATGCTTATCAATAAATTCTTCATAAAGATGATTTAATAATTCGAGATATTTTCTAGGAATACTTTTTTCTTCAGGTCTACCTCTTGTTTGAATTCGTTCCATTAATGTATCTACAGTAGCTCTAAGATAAACAACTAAATCAGGTTCATCAATTTTTTCAGTCATTAAATTATAAGTTCTTTGATATGCTGCAAATTCTCCAGGAGTCATATGTCCAAGAATTCGTTGAGCTTTACCAAAAATATGATAGTCTTCTTGAAGTGTACGATCTTCTAAAACAATACCTCTAGCTTCTTCAATTCTTAATTGCCTTTCAAGTCTTCCATTAAAGAATTCAATCTGAGAAAAAAAAGCAGTACTAATAGGATCTTGATAAAATTCTTCTAAAACAGTATCATCAAATTTTTCAGGAAAACAATAAACTTTCTCGCCATTAGGCTTAGGAAATACACTAAGTAAAATTTTATCAAGTGGATCTTCTGTTAAAGACTTAGTTAAAGTAGACTTTCCAACGCCAATATTGCCACAAACACCAATTCGTAAATTTTCCAAATAAATCACCTCAAGATTATAATATCGTTTATACCTTTTTGGAATAAGTCTTAGTTAAAAAGGATTGTTATAGTATTATTTATAGGTTGGAATATAGAGTCGTAAGATTAATGGATTGGTTTTAAATGAACTTTAAGGCTAATATGAAATCCTTAGAAATCTGAGCAAAGGCGGAGACTCATTTTGACCTATGGTCAAAAAAATCACGACGAACGCCCTGCATAAATCGGGCGTTCTTACGCAAGCACTCCAAGGCGTTTGCTCAGGGACCTAGAGGATTTCATATTAGCCGAACTTTAAATAAAGTTTAAATATGACTGGAAATTATGACTCGTTTATGTACAATATAAAACAAATTACTGCAGACTTTGTTGTGGATGAAGTATCTAAGTTAGATTTAGTACCTCAAGGCAATTTTTTAATATATGAGCTGAAGAAGAAAAATTGCAATACTATTCAAGCACTACAAGAAATTGCAAAATATCTTAGAATTCCATTAAAGTTTTTAGGATTTGCAGGATTAAAAGATAAGCATGGAATAACAACTCAGTTTATATCTATAAAAAAATCATATGCTAGGATTTTGTTTGAAGTTTCACAATTTAAATCTGAATTAATAGAATTAGAATTAGTTGGTGAATTAGAAAATCCTATTTCATTAGGAGATTTGTTAGGAAATAGATTTACTGTTGTTGTTAGAAATTTAGAATCAGATATTTCTGTTTTGGATTTAAAACTTGTTGAAAATTATTTTGATGAACAAAGATTTTCGACAAAAAATCCCGATGTAGGACTAGCAATTTTAAAAAAAGATTTTAAATTAGCTTGTGAGATTGCGAATGAACATTGTATCAATAACGCGTTGAAAAAAAATCCGACAGATTTTGTAGGAGCATTTAAAAAAATACCTTTGAAAACAAGATTAATTTATATTCACTCGGTGCAAAGTTTGATATTTAATAAATTATTAGCTAGAATAATTTCTGATAACGAACATTCTAAGGAAGTTGATTACTCTTTTGGAAAATTTATTTTTTCAGACGAGAAAATCGAAAATTTTAAGTTGCCATTAGTAGGATTTGCAACAGAATATTTAGATTCTGATGTTAAAGATCATGCTTGCGAGATTTTAAATGAAATGGGAATAAAACAAACTAGTTTTGCAATACGATCAATGCCTGAATTATCTGTTGTTGGAGATGAACGAGATGCATTTATTGAAGTTAAAGATTTTTCTTTTGAGTTTTTAGATGATGAGCGCAATAATGACAAGAAAAAATGTGTTTTGAAATTCTTTTTGAATAAAGGTGCATATGCCACAATGATTGTTAAGAAATTGTTTGGATAATTTTAAGAAAAAAATAAAAAATTAGTTTTCAATAGCATTAATTGTGTCATCAATAATTCTTTGAATTTCGCCATCAGCATTAACTTTTTTTAGTTTACCCTGTTTTTCGTAATACTCTGCAAGCGGTTCTGTTTGTTCTCTGTAAATATCTAATCTGTCTTTTATTGTAGCAGGTATGTCGTCAGCTCTTTGAAACAAATCTATATTGCAAACATCACATTTGTTTTCAACTTTTGGATTTGGAAAACCATCAGGATTAATATTGTATACTTTATTGCATTGCTTACAGCTACGTCTACCAGATAATCGATGGATGATTAAATCGGCGGGAACTGTGAAATAAATAACTCTATCAATTTCTACATCTGAATTGTCTAAAGCTTGTGCTTGAGGAATATTTCGAGGAAAACCGTCTAGAATAAAACCATTTTTGCAGTCATCATTTTCTATTCTATTTTTTAACATGGTGATTGTGACTTCATCAGGAACAAGTTCTCCTTTGTCAATGTATTCTTTTGCAGTTACTCCAATTTCTGTTTGGTTTTTAATATTTTCACGAAACATATCCCCTGTAGAAATCTGAATAATTTTATATTTGTTCAAAATTTGTTGTGCTATAGTTCCTTTTCCTGCGCCAGGAGGACCAAAGAAAATTAATTTCATTTTTTAAATCACCTCAAATGTTTTTTTTAACCAAAATATGCTATGTCACTTTTTTCAACAGTATTATTTGTCCAACAGTCTTTCATTTTTTTAGTAATTATCAATAAAATCTTTTTTGATTCATTCCAAAACAAATAAAATTCATTAATGAAATTAGCATTAAGATCATCACTATCCTCAACACTAATTTCTAATGCAAGTCTACTGTAATACATTAATTGTTTGTATAATGTTATTATCATTTCTTTATCTTGCTCTGTAAGAACTGCACTTTCAGTCAAACTAGTAAATTTATCTGGATGAACTAAATCATCTAAAATTGCAGTTACGTGCTCAATATTTTCAAATAATTTATTTCTGATATTTCTTAAAAGAAACGGCTCTGTTTCAACACTTGATATTTCAAAATCTTTGTTTAGATCATCAAAATCAGGGAGTTTAAACTTCTTTTGAATTTTATTATATTCGTCTTTCATGACTGTTTTGGATTTGAGGGGGTTTATAAATATTTCTTATTGACTCCAAAAACTTTATAAACGACTTCAAAATCCTAAGAGGAAGTGTCTAGAGCTTATTGTACGAAAAAGGCATAAAACAGAACAAATATTTTCAACGCCTCCGTGGCTTAGTGGCTATAGCGGCTGATAGACAATCTTATTGATTATCTAACCGTAACTTGTAGCTACAAATTGTAGTCAGGCAATCAGCAGGTCGCGAGTTCAACTCTCGCCGGAGGCTTTTTTCTTTTAATTTTACTTTAATTCTTAATGAGCATGCGAATGAATTGAGTATTTTTTCCAAAAACCAATAATTATTTAAACCGAAATATCTCGTATAGGTTGATATGGATAATTCAATTATTAAACAAATATTTTCTAATCATAATTTAGAAGAACCTAGGTCAATTAAAAAGATCGAGATTGGTTTTACAAATCAAATTTATTCTATTAATGATAAATTTATTCTGAAAATTTGTGGAAATTTAGATAATGAAGAAAACTTTAAAAAAGAAGTATTCTTTTATGATTTTTTTAAGAATGAAATTCCTGTTCCTGATGTTATTGTTTTTGATGAATCTAAAAAAATGTATGATCAAATTTTCATGATTTATTATAAAATTCAAGGAGATACTTTGTATTCGAAATGGCATTTAATGGCTGATATTGAACGAAAGAAAGTTATCAAACAACTTTGTAATATTCTAAAAAAAATTAATACGTTTTCATATGAAGAATTTACAACAAAGTTTAAAATTAAACAAACATACAATTGGCATGACAAAATAATTAATAAAATTCAGAATTCTTTGAAACAAATTGAAGAAAAGAAACTTCTATCAACTAATTTTATTCAAACTATTAAAAAATTTGTAACGAATAATCATCAAGTTTTAGTCGATCAAAAACTTGCTTTGGTTTATTGGGATGCTCATTTTGATAATATTTTAGTTCAGAATAATCAACTTGTTGGAATCCTTGATTTTGAAAGAACAGAATTAGCATCTGTTGATTTTTCATTGGATATAATAAAAAGAATGGTCGAGTACCCTAAAAAATATATGTCTGAAGAACAGGAAAAATTTGCTAAAAAAGAGGATTATGAACATTTGTTAGATTGGTTTAGGGAGTTTTATCCAGAATTATTTAATTTTGAAAATTTAGATAAGAGATTAGATATGTATGCTGTCGAACATGACTTAAAAACATTATTGGAGTGGCCAAATTCTAAAGAAGTAAAGCAGATGATTGCAAAGACTGTAAAATATAATTGTCTTGAATTTTAGTATGATAATTGCAATTTAAATTTAACCTAGAATTAACTTACTTGCTTCGTACTTATCTTTGATTATGCTTTTTCCGTTTGGACTTAATTTATTCCAGCTACGTTCTAGTTTTTCAATTAGCCATTTGTTTGATTCGTCAATGTTTAGTTTGTGGCTGAAAAATGCTAAGTAATAAAGTGATCCTATTGAATCAAAATGAGCCATTGCGTCAGCGTCTGCAACACATAAAGCTTCTTTACTTTGCTTTTGTTCAACTTTGCTTCCTCGGTGAGAAATAATGCATTCTTTTACTAAATCAATTTTGTCTTGAGGATAATCAAATTGACTTAGAATTTTTTCTGCTTCGACTGCGCCATGAATGTGGTGATCTTTGTAATAATCATAATTAATTATGCTTGCATAATCATGAAGCAGTGCTGCAATTTCAACAACTTCTTCATTAGCATTAGTTTTTTTAGCCATTAATTTTGCATACTTAACTACATTAATAATATGATATTTCCAAATACCATATCCAAAATAATTAGTTTCTTTTTTACAAGCAGTTTTTACTAATTCTGTAATTTCTTTGATCATTTTAGTATTAATTTATTTTAGATGTATATAAAATTAATGGAGATTAGAAAATAATTAAACAATTTAGATTAGCGATAATTAGTGAAATATTTTCGATTTTTTTGAAAGATTTTTCGTCGAGAAGCATTGGACACTGGACTTGTGTACGTAAGGTATATAAATGAATTAGGTTTATTATATTAATTATGAAAAAAGAAATGAAACTTTTTCAAAATGAAAAAATACGTGTTAAGTGGGATGAAAATAAAGAAAACTGGTATTTTTCTATAGTTGATGTAATTGCAGTTTTGACTAAGAGTTTAAATCCAAGAAAATATTGGAGTGTTTTAAAAATGCGGTTAAAACAGGAAGGGAGTAAGTTGACTACAAATTGTAGTCAACTGAAAATGCGATCTTCTGATGGTAAATATTATAATACAGATGTTGCAGATACAGAGCAATTATTAAGATTAATTCAATCAATTCCCTCAAAAAAAGCAGAGCCATTTAAGTTATGGTTGGCTAAAGTCGGTAGTGATCGAATCGATGAAACAGAAGATCCTGAACTTGCATTTGATAGAGCTATGAACACATATCTTAAAAAAGGTTATTCAAAGGAATGGATTAATCAAAGATTAAAAACAATTGAAGTAAGGAAAGAATTAACTGATGAATGGTTTAGAGTGGGGATTAATAAACAGACTGATTACGCAATATTAACAAATGAAATTACAAAAGCATGGTCTGGTAAAACAGTTAAAGAATATAAAATACTTAAACAATTAAAAAAAGAAAATTTAAAAGATAATATGACTAATTTAGAATTGGTTCTTAATATGCTTGCTGAAGCAACAACAAAAGAATTTTCTAAAAAAGAAGATCCGAAAACATTTTCGCACAGTAAAAAAATTGCAAAAAAAGGAGGAATCGTTGCAGGAAATGCTAGAAAAGATATAGAAAATAAATTAGGTGAGTGTGTTGTTACTAAAAAAAATGCAAAAGAAATTCATTTTAAATCTAAACGTAAATTAGAAAATAAATGATTGGGTGTAAATGTTTTTATTAAGTAATTTCTTTGATCATACGATTTAATTTATTTTAGATGTATATAAAATTAATGAATGTTTTGAGTGAGTTTTTATTCAATGTTTATATTTAACAAAACATTTTTATAACTGTTTAAGTTTTATTTTATTAATGACGTCTGAAAATAAAGATTTAGTTGCTTATTGTGGACTGTACTGTCCTAAGTGTTATAAGATGGTTGTTTCTGAAGCAGCAGATAATTTAAAAAAAGCATTGAATAATACTCATATTTGTGATTCTAAGAACAAATCTTCAAATGAATTCTTAGATGAATTGGACAAATTAGTTAAGCTTAAGTGTATTAATTTTTGTAAAGCTTTTGGCGGGAGTGATACTTGTAAAATTAGATTGTGTTGTCGAAGTAAAACTATTGCAGGTTGTTGGGAATGCAACTGTTTTGAAAAATGTAATCTTTTAACTAATCAGTTTCTAGTTAATATAAGAAAAATAAATCAACAGGGCTTGGATGCTTTTATTAAATCAGTGTTGTAAATATATTTTATTTTCCCGTAACTTTTATATATTCTAAATTTATGTTTATTTTATTATGAAAAATATTGCACCAAATATCAAACGTCAAAGATTGCTTATTGAATGATTTTATGATCTTGAAGCAGATAAGAACGTTATTGAAGATTATTTTAGAGCAGTTACTTCTGCACTTAATCTTCGAATGTATGACGAACCAATTATTTTTTCTCCTGGAGGAGATGGTAAAGATGAGAATCAAGGATATGATGCATTTGTTCCATTAATTGATTCTGGAATATCTCTTTATGTTTGGACAAATTCAAAATTTTTAAGTTTGATAATTTATACTTGTAAAGACTTTGATGAAGAAAAAGCAGTAGAAGTAACAAAAGAATTCTGGAAAATAAAAGAAGTTGAGTTTGAAGGATTTTAGGTAAACTAAGTATAACTATGTTTTTATTTTAATTTACCAAAAAGTTTATTAACTAAATGTATGTTCTACTTGTTAAAGATGGTGAAAAAATTAATTATATTCTTAGCTATGTTGGTTGTGTTATCTTTAGCATTATCGTTTACAGTTTCTGCAGTGCCAAATATTTCTGTTTCAGGAGTTGATTCTACTGAAGACTATGCTAATGCTAATGGAAATTATACTTATGTAGGAACTAATGATAATGGTCATAATTGGTGGCGTAAAATAGAGTCGGGAGATCATGATTATGTAGTATACTATTATACTGGTGAAACACAATGGGTTCTTGTTTTTGAAGGAGATGATTCTACTGCGATGGCAGAGGGAGACTCACCCCAACTTCAAGCTAACTATTATGTAAGAGATGTAGCTTATGTTTTAGGTGCTGAGGGAAATTATGCTACAGGCGAGGGTCCACCTATGTTTGGTGATGTTGCAACTGTAGAAAATATAACTGTAGCTGAAGGTGGAGATCCTCCTTCTGCAGGCGTACCTGAATTTTCAGACTATGCAATAATGTTACTACTTGTTTTAGCAGTTGGTGGATTTGTAGTAATGAGAAATCAAGATGCTGATTAGTTAATATTGATAGTATTATTTTAAATATTTCAATTGTTTTCTTTATTGTATGTCTTCAGAAAAAATTGATAAAACAGAGTTGTTTGCAAAAAAATATTATTTAGACTCTTCTCTTAATAGGTGGATATGGGCACACCACATTCGACTTGTTAGAAAATATGCTCTTGAACTTGGCAAAATAGAGAATTGTGATTTAGAAGTTTTAGAAATTGCAGCACTTCTTCATGACATTGGGAAAATAAATGGTCGAGAAGGACATGCGCAAAAAAGCTGTGAATTATCAAAAGATTTTATTGACTCTCTTGAATTTTCTACTAAACAAAAAGAGTTAATTCTAAAATGTATGTTAAAACATAGTGGGCGATATTCTCATGAAGATAATGAGATAGAAGTAAAAGTAATTCAATGCAGTGACGCACTTGCAATTTTATTTGATGATGTATGGCAAGAACATTGCAGAAAAACAAAAACCAAAGAAGAGTTATTATTTTTATTTGATAAAATGAAAAAAAAGATAAATCTTGAATCTGCGAGAGAAATTGCAAAACCTAAGCTCAAAGAATTGAGATATTCTTTAAAATAGAATTAATTTTTTAATTTTTTGTTTTTTTACTTGTTTTTTTAAATTCTTTCAACACCAATAAGACTCATTGCCTTTCTTACAGGTAATACTTGAAATTTGATTATCTCTTCAGGGTCTTTTATGCCTGCATCATCAAGTTTTGTTAACATATGTTTGAATACTTCTGCAGTAGCCTCGACATCTGCCATTGCACGGTGCGCTTGTACATTAGTTACGTCAAAATATTCACATAAATCACCAAGTCTTTTTCTATGGAGATCTGGAAGAAGTCTCGTTGCAATTTTTCGAGTGCAAACTTTTTCATTAAGAAGAGTGTGATCATGATGTGTTTTGCAATTGTGATGTAAAAAACCATAATCAAATGTAGCATTATGTGCAACAAAAACATTATCTCCTAAAAATTTTATGAAATCTGGAAGTGCTTCACAAATTTTAGGTGCATCCTTGACTAGTTCATTATCGATTCCAGTAAGTCGTGTAATAAATCTAGGAATTTTTACTTGTGGATTTACTAATGTTTGAAATTTATCAACAATTTTACCCTTATGCATTCTTGCAGCAGCAATTTCTGTAATATTGTGTCTGTGTTTAGAAAGACCTGTTGTTTCTATATCTATAATTGTGTAAGTCATTAAATCAAAAAGAATAAATGGAAGTTTATAATTTTTTCTTTTTTGCTAAATTATGTTTGCGAGATAGAAATTTTAGCCGAGGCATCAACTAATTCTTTGAATGAGTCCTCAAGCTTTCTTTTTGTTACTTGCTTACTTGCTTTTTTAAACCATTGATTTAGTATGGATTGGGTTTTAGTTTTTTCAATACCTTCTAATAAGTCAATTAATTCTATGTTTCTTTTATTATTTGTAACTATACTTTCTCTTAAAGGAATATCTGTTGCAAGTTCACAAACACTTTTTATGTCTGCTCCTGAAAATCCTTTTGAAAGTTTTACTAACTTATTAAAATCTACTTTTCCAATAGGTCTATTTTTTAAACTAATTTTGAAAATTTCTTTTCTGGCTTCTGAGTCTGGCTGGGGTATAAATAAAGTTTTTCCAAATCGTCCTTCTCGACGAAGAGCAGGATCAATAGACCAAGGTTCATTAGTTGCTGCAAGCAAAAGAATTTGTTGATCCTCGGAGTCCATACCATCCATTTCAGTAAGAAGCTGAGCCACTGAACTTTTTTCGTGAGCTAACCCGTCAGTTCTATCTCCGCCTAGTGCTTCAAATTCATCAAAGAAAATAATTGTTGGTTGGGATTTTCTTGCGTTTTCAAAAAGTTCTGCAATATTTTTTTCAGTCTCTCCGACAAATTTACTTTTTAGATCAGAACTTTTAACATGAATGAAATTTGCATTAGCTTCATTTGCAGTTGCTTTTGCAATCAAACTTTTTCCACAACCTGGAGGACCATACATTAATATTCCTCCGCCTACAGATTTTCCATAGTACTTGAATAAATCTGGTTTTTGAAATGGTTCAATGATTTTAAACTTAATTTCGTCTTTTAATTCCTCGAGACCGCCAATATCTGAAAATTTAATTTTATTATCTTTTTTTGATAAAAGATCTGAATGAGATGAATCTATCTGAGTTATTTTTGTTTTTTGTTGTTTTAATTCTTTAGCTTTAAGATAAATTTTATTAGCGACTGCAATATATTCATCTTCTCGAGACGGATCATCATAAGATTCTTTTAATAATAGATCTGCAGCTTCTAAATAATTTTTTGCTGCTTCTTGAGGATCTGATTTTTCTATTTTTTTCCCAATTTCAATTAATGTCTTAATACTTTTTTCTCCACACATTTTCTTTTCACCTTGATCATTTGTTTTATTATCTTGTTTATTTATTGATTTATTTTGTTTATTTTCTTCATTTAATTCAGTTAAAGTTCTCATTGCAAGTTCTTGTTTTGTTAACTCGCGATCAAATGTTTCTCCAATAACTTCTTTTGATTTTTTGTAACAATAATTTGCTTTTTTGAGGATGGAATCATCTCTTCGAACTTCTGCTTCCAAAACATATATGCTTGCAGCTTCGAGGTAATTTTTTCTAGCTTCTTCATATTCTTCATCTCTTTCATTTAGTTTTGCGAGTTCTACATATCGCTTTGCATCTTTTGTGTTGCACATTGAGTTTTACCGTTTTGTTTTTTGTTTGTTTTATGTTTTTTTGTAATCACTTGATTTTTAATTTGCATGATAAGGTAATAGATTTTCTACTGTCATTTCATCTCTTATTTGTTGTCTTAATCTCAGTCTTGTTTCTTGATTATTAGTTGATGAATCTGTTCCTTTTATTTTGTTTAGCTCAACTTGTATTCTTTTTGAAAGGTCTGATCTTGAGTCACCATCAGTAATTTGAGTATCACTTTGAGTTGAATGTGGATTATATTCCCAATTATAATTTGAGGGATCTGCAGTGGGAATATTAATTGTTATTGGTTGAGATTTAGATAATTTTGATTCTATACCTTCAAATTTAGTTTGATCTTCTGATGAAACATGAGTATTATTTTCTACGTTAGATTTTGCAGGACTGCTATTAACTAATTTTATTTGAACTCCTGTTGATAAATAAGTATCTTGAGGAGCATATTGTTGTTTTGTTTCTTGGTTAGCTTCATACACTCTATCTTGAGTCATATTATATTCTGCTTGTTGATCTTCTTGTTCTTTGTATATTGCATTAGCAATTGTTGCAGCTTGAAAACTTGTTTTTAATTTTTCTTGTGCAGAATATGATTCTGCAAAAACTCGCGAGTAACCTGTTGCAATTGAATTCAATACTCCTTGATGAGGTCCGCATACCATTTTCAAATTAAATTTTCAATTAATTTCATAATATCTATTAATTTTAACAATTAATTAATACTATATCTAGAAATGACTCTTTGCTTTTTAAATAAAATTGGTCTTGAGAGTATCTAACTGAGACTTTTTAATCATAAAGACATAAATGTCGCACATTTTTGGCTTATTACAAATATTATGTTCAGGTTATTGTTTATGTGTGTATTACGGGCATGTATTTTATATTGATAAATAATTATGTTAATAATTAATTAATTATTATTATATTAATTATTAATAGATAATTATACTTTTTAATTCTTATTTTTTAATATATTTTATAATCTATCTAATAACACATTTACTTTCCAATATCGGAGTTTAAATACTAAATATTCCACACTATAAGTCTTTTTAAATACTATTGCTATAATTTAGCTAAAATGAAAAAAACAATAACATTACTAACTGCATTAGGTATGCTTACAGCAGGTGCTGGAGAAACCTTGGCTAAATCGCCTAAAACTACTGAAGATTCTATTTCAACGAAGAAAGCAAAAGTAACTGTAACGCCTATGATTGGTTTTCAATATCAACATGTAAAAGAAAGAGGAGAAATGACTGATTACATGGATGTATATAGAGATGAAATCGATCCGGCTAGAGCAGGCTTTGCAAATTTTTTTGAAAACTTTCCACAAATGCCATCGCTATCATTAGAAGTTTTAGTAAATCCGCAAGGGCATATCCATTCAAAAGATGAATTTGAAATGGGACTTTACTTTGCATTTACATCATCTGCAATATTTGGCGGTAAAGAAAGAAGTCAAGTTTTTCAAACAGTAATTCAAGATTTTGGATTAGAACTAGGAGATTCACCAATGACTTGGTCTCAAGAATTAAAACATGCAGGTAGACTGGGTATTGATTTGCTCTATAATCCTTATAATTTAGATTTTGGTCGCGATTGTTCTGGAGGATTAGTGCTTCTTGCTAGAGGAGGATTTGCATGGCACCGAGGAGAAAGTATCTTAGAAGGAGAGGTTTTAAACGATACTGTTTTTAATAATTTAGGCGGTGTTGAAAATGCAAATTTATTAGGTCTTTACAAAAAAACAAGAACTGTAACAGAAAGTGTTGGTGATGGTGGTTTTTTAGATTTGATGGGGGGTTTGAAATTTGATTTGAAAGGATTTCGAATTGACCTTAAGGGAGGGTATAGATTCATGTGGTTCCCTGATTTTACAATGACTGAAAATAGAGACTTTGATGGAGTGCCTAGTATTGTTGAAACATCAATTGATTACGAAATGCACGGACCTGCTGCAGAAGCAACTTTAGGTTATGAATTTTAATTTTTTTTGATTAGCTTTTTTGAATAGTTTTTTTTTTTTAGTAAGTTTTTTATGTGAGTTCTTTTTATTTTTAATTCATGATAATTGTTAGTGCTTGTTTAGCAGGAATGAAATGTGCATGGGATGGAAAGGCAAGGTCTTGTGATAAAGTAATTCAATTAGTAAAAGAAGGAAAAGCAATTCCCCTATGTCCTGAACAGTTAGGTGGATTGAGCACTCCAAGAAGTCCTGTAGAACAAAGAGATAAATTAGTAGTTACAAAAGACGGAACTAATGTTAGTTTAGAGTTTAATCGTGGCGCGCAAGAAGTTTTGAAACTTGCTAAGCTTGTTGATTGTAAAAAAGCAATTCTTAAATCAAAATCTCCTTCGTGTGGTTCAAATTTAGTTTATGATGGATCTTTTTCTGATAAATTAATTAAAGGAGATGGTGTTTTGGCAAAGTTGCTTAAAGAAAATGGAATTGAAGTATTAACTGAGAAAGAAATCTGATTTTTTTGTTTTTTTTAAGTTTTGAATTGTTTTTATTCTATTTTTTCTTCAATATTATTATCTGCAGTTTTTACTTGTTCTGTAACTGCTACATCATTTTTGTTTGGTTTTTCTGGCGTCGGGATAATATAACTTAAACCAATTAATGTTGCGTAAATCGAAATTCCAACAACAAAAACATCTTTGACCTTTCTTTTAGATTCTTTACTTTGTTTATTGTACGTAAATGAATCTATTAAATTATCTCCCATTGCAAAAAGAACTTTTTTTTCCCTTTTGACTTTTTTTTTAAAATTTGTTTTTTCTTCTTTATCAAAAGAATTATAAACTTTTCCTGCGAGATATTTTATGCTTCTGCTAATACCTCTACAAATTGTTTCTGACGTTCGAGATATAAATTCCGCACTACCATATACTGTATATGCTATTGGATGAACAAATTTTCCACCAATAAGCTTAGCTTTGTCTTTCATAAACGGGCTGATTTTATTTAATTCTGCTTTATATTTTATTTGTTTAGAATATCCAAAATATTTTTTTTCAAAATTATTATCTGTTTTAAAAAGTCTATTTGCAGATGGATGTAAATCTATTAAGTAGTTAGTTGCTTTTGTTTTTTGTAATGTTTCTTCGAGCATTTTAAGTTTAATTATGAGCATGGTTTTTTTAAATGTTTTGGTTTGTTTTTACGTATGAATAGTTATTGGAAAATTTATTTTGTTTGTTTTGTTTACTTTTTTGTTGTTTATTGTTCGATAACGTTAAAAAAACAACAAGTTTTATAAATAAAAACTTTTCATTATATTTAAAATTGTTAAAAAAAGGGGATGGATTATTGGGCTCTAGAAAACTAGATATTGTGGTGGTTGTATTAGCAGGAATACTTATTCTAACTTCGTTCTTACCTTATCCTGGTGTTTATGGAGGAGTAAAAGGAGGATTTGAAAATTTTTTAACAGGATTTGCAGGAGATTCTGGTCAGGTTAATTTACAACTTACTCAAAAAGCAACAAATGTTTCTGCATATAAAAATAGAGTTTTTTATGAAGATGGTTCTAAAATTAGTTTAATAGTTCTTGCAGATGGTGTTGCTAATTTATTGAAAGCAAATTTTTCATGTATGGATTCTGCATATTCAACAAGTGCAGAAACAGTAACTGCATTAGGAAACAATCAAACACATTTTAATTATTCTGTTGAATATACTATAAGTTTAGGTAACTCAGTTACGAACTGGCAAAACAATGATGATTCAAGTTGTCCTGTTGGAGAGGATTGCCATAGAATTTGTAATGTAACTTTAACTTCAGATGTTCTTAATCAAACAATACAACTCCCATTATATAATGGAGATCCAGATAGTAGTGATGCGTGGTATGTGGGATATGTTACTCGAGCATCAAACTGTGCTGCGGGAGCACCGGGATCAAATTACTTTTTAGAAGATAATACTTGTTCTAGTGTTTTTTATAATACTGCAGATCAATCATATTATTATGGAGCAAAAGATGTAGACTTTTCAATCAAAAAGAAAAATACTCCTGATGTAATTGAATCATCTTGCACGGATAGTGAAGATAATGATGGAGATGGAAAAGTAGATTGTGATGATGCAGATTGCGCTTCTATTGTTTACGGGGAGTATTATATAGTAGGCGGATCAAATGAGAACAAAGGATATACTCCTGGATGGATTTGTAATAAAACTCAACTTGGATGGAGAGATGATCCTCCTATTGGTGCAGGAGATTTAGCATCAGTAACCTGTGTTGGAGGAGGAGCTTGTGATGATTTATGCGCTTCAAATCTTTGTACTGGAAGTAGTGAAGATACAACTGTAACTTTTGCAAGAAGAATAAAACCTGGCGCTAACATGAGTGTTAGACTTGAACAAAATTCAGGCGTAAGTGGTACAACTGTTTACTTTAAAGTATGGCAATTCAATTCCTCACTTTGGCAAAATGCAGCAGGAGATTTCATTGTAATAAATGAGTCGTCAAGTACTGGTTTTAATGGTGATGGAATGGGGCAAACATCAACTTCTTTAATTGTACAATCAGGAGATTTTCCTGGAGATCCAATCGCATTTACAAATAGTCAATTAGATGTAGTTATGAAAGCAAAAATGGACATAACTAATGATTATAGAAATTTATATGGTTTAGTTCTTAATAGAATTTTTGATGGTTCATCATCAAATTTCAAATTTAATATTAACATTACTGATGAGGGTGTTGATCAAGAACATGATATTTCTTGCGCAGATAGTTATGATAATGATTTAGATTATAGTTCAGATTGTTTAGATGCAGACTGTGATACATATGCTGGATCAACAACTCCAAATCCTGATTCAACATATCCTATTTGTGAATATCAAACTGAAAGTACATATGCTGCAAGTAATAATACCTGTATTGATAATTTTGATAATGATGCAGATGGAGATACAGATTGTCATTGGAGTAGTGGAACTTGGGACACTGATTGTAATACTACTAATATAATTAATGCATCATGGGATACATTAACAAACATTGGAAATGCAACAGGTATTTGTCAATTAGGAACTGAAACTACTTGTACTGATGATTTTGATAATGATCGAGATCGAGCATATGATTGTGCAACAGAACAAGTAGAATCTTATGCTAATATTCAATATTCAACATCACCTGCATTCCCAAAACAAACATACACTGGAGGAAATCCATCTTCGTCAGCAAATAGACCTGATGGAGAATATGATTGTGGAGTTTACTGTCGAGCTAATGGTTATGCAAACGAAACAAGTAATTTATGTTATGATGGAAAAGATAATGATCTTGACTACTATGGTAGTGGTGGAATGGATTGTAGAATGATAAATTATGATACGGGTTGTAATCAATCTAATAATGGGACGTTTACTTGTGAACTAATTTATGAAACAAGTTGTATAGATGGTTATGATAATGATCGAGATGGAGAATATGATTGTGTAACTGCATCAACAGGAGGAGCAACAACAAATCCAACATATCAATTTAGTACATCCGGATCAAACACTGCAACAGGAGAATATGATTGTCAAGCTACATGTAATGTAACAGCTAATTGGGAAGACAATTCAACATTATGTTCTGATAATAAAGATAATGATTTAGATTATTGGTCAATAACTGGTTGGTCAGGAACACAATACACTGCAACAAATAATCAATATGATGGTGGAATGGATTGTAGATTTAATTATGATGGAAACCATTATCCCGATGATGATTGTGATGGAGTTAACATGACTGCATTAAATCAAACTTGTGAACTTGGTTATGAAAGAAATTGTACTGATAATTATGATAATGATCAAGATGCTTCTCATAATGATGGAGGAAACTTTACAGCTGCAGGAGGTTATGATTGCGATGATTATGATTGTCATGGAAATGCAGCATGCCCTGTGACAGAAACCGGGACTGTGTGTCTCGACGGATATGATAATGATTTAGATAGATATAATGATAATCGAACTGCTTACTTACTAGATTCAAATAGAGTAGAAAATAGTTCTGGTGGAGTTGACTGTATTTATTATGCTAATGGATACAAACCAAATCAGAATTGGCCGTATGGAGTAGCATATGACAACTACCAATATGATGTTGATTGTAATAACACTGCTATAAGTGGATCACTTAAATGTGAATTAATCAATGAACTAAATTGTTCAGATAGTTATGATAATGATCAAGACTATTATATTAGTCAAATACAAAATGTAGGCTGGGATTCTGCAGTATACAATGAATATTTTGGATCAGGAACATATGCAGTTGATGCAGATTGTGATGATTATAGTTGCTCAGGTAATAGTGATTGTCCAACAAATGAATCAATGGATGTATGTAAATTAGGAGAATGTAATGCTTCAAGAAATTGGTGTCTCGACGGATTTGACAACGATCTTGATAAATATTTATCAGATGGATTTACTTTAAACACTGCTGACGGTGCAGGAATAGATTGTGCATGGTCAGGATATGATACTGATTGTAATAATACTTATATTAATGATTCTGGTGCTATGGGCTTTTGCCAACTTGAATGGGAATTAAATTGTACAGATGGTGCAGATAATGACCAAGATTTAGGAGAGCATGAAGTTGACGCTGGAGGAAACAATGGAACTGATTGTGATGATTATAATTGCTATGCTGTAATGGAAAGTGGAGATTATGTTTGTACAGAAGATCCAACAGGAGGATCTATTGTAGAAGCAACTTGTAATGATACACTTGATAATGACTTAGATGGTTATAATTGGAATGGAACTGCTTATGTAGAAAATTCATCAACAGGAATTGATTGTGCAGATCCAGATTGTAATGGAGTTCCAGGACCTGGAGGATTACTTTGTGCGCTATCAGAAGAGATGGAATTTGATCCATTTTCAGACACTGTTTGTGGAGATTATAATGTAACTTTGTATGCTGCAGATAATGATAATGATGGACCTGCAAATTGTTATGATACTGGATGTTATCATCAAGGATTATGTAGAATATGTCCTGAAACAGAAAATGTTACTATAGATTCATGTATGGATAATTTGAATAACGAATATGTATATCAAAATGCAGACATGGCAACTTTACTTTATGCTACTGCAAATACTAATGCATCTCTTGACGACAATGCAGTAGATTGTGCAGATTCTGATTGTAATGGTTATGTTGGTTTATATGGTGGAAACCAAGGTATTTGTAATGCATCGGCAGGAAGCAATTTTATTTCTGAAACTGCATGTACTGATGGGTATGATAATGATTTTGATAATAGTGTAGATTGTGAAGATTCAGATTGTTCAGCAGATGCAAGTTGTGCAGCACCATATACTAATTCACGTGCAGCATGTGGATCAAAATGTACTGACGCAGGAAATGTTGCTTACTTAAGTAATCAACCACCAAAAACAAGTTCAAATAATAATTGGGGAGGAGGAACCCCTGATTTAGCTTATACTCAATATCAACACAGAGCAAAAAATCTCACATTTAGATTTACAGATACTGCAGGAAATGTAAATGGAAAAACATTGGCAATATATTTAGGAAGTGCAAGTGCAACATATATGCCTAATGAATTTAATATAAGTTCTGTGAATAGTGGAATATATGGGACTGATGTAGGAAACTTTAATGTGCAATATAGTGCAGCAGAAGGAGGTTATTATAGAGCAGTATTAATTGAATATGATGGTGCATATCCTAATCAAGCATTAGATATAACTTTCTGGGTTCAAGTACCTGATGGAGATGGAATAGTAACAAATTCAAGTTACTCATTTTATGTTTCAGATAATGTTGGAGGAACAGAAAAATCCGGAACAGTAACTCAGTATATTTTAGAAACAGAACAACCTTCAACACCAGTGTTTGTTAAAACAACACCTGCAAATGATGTTCATACAACAAACAGATTAAGATTAATAAAATCAGATAATAATGTAACTCGTTTAACATCTAGTGATACTGTTACAGTAAGAGTTAATGCAACTGATAATTCAGGAACTTGGAATTCAGGAGTAGAATTATGTCAGTTTAATTTCGGAAGTGGATGGATAAATGAATCATCAGCATATGATTGTTCGCAAGCAACAAGTATTGCAGACGGATCTCATTTAATTTATGCGCGTGTTGTTGACGGAGTTGGAAATGTTGGTTCAAGTACTAGCTTGAATATAACAGTCACCACAATACCTAAACAATCAAGTGCATTTTATTGTCCGAGTGGTAATTGCAGTGCAGCATATCCTACTAAAGATTATTATAACACATCAGAATCAATGGTTGTTTCAGTAAACTTTACAAGTGATTATGACTTTGACGCAAATACTACTGGATGTATGGTATATGCAGAAAATCAAAATTCAGGAAGTAGAGTATTGCTAGGAAATATTGCAAGATCTACAAATGGAAATTGTAATGGATCAGTAAGTTTAACTGGTCGAACAGAAGGATATTATACTATTAAAGTTTCAACAATAGATTCGAATGGAAAAACTGCAGTTAGTGGAGATGACCCTTGGGCAAATGGACAAGACAAAGAAAATATTTGGGTCTGTGATTATATACAAACTGCAGGCGGATATACTTGTAAAGATGAATGTGAACAAGTAGCAGGAGATACTCCTGATGCACCAACTTTACACCTGCCTCCAGACAATAATGAAACTACTAATAGAACTCCCCAGTTTCAATGGTACAATTCAACTGGTGGAAGTGGAGCTCAAACTTACGAAATACAAATTGATGACTCATCAATTTTTTCATCAATTAATTATAATGCGAATGGAATCTCAGAAGGAACTGGAAGTATAAGTGGCGAAACTATTCATGTTCCAACATCTAATCTTGGTGTTGATACAACTTATTATTGGAGAGTTAGAGCATACTCTGGACTTGTTTCAAGTGAGTGGAGTGATGTATGGAATTTCACAATAGATTCATTGAGAAGAATTGTATTAATTAGAGATTCAGTAAGCTTTGGAACAATGGAAGCATTAGTAACTAATGATACGATTGATAATGCACCATTACCCTTCTTGATTGAAAATGATGGAAATATATTTGTTAACTTGTCAATAAATGCTACAAATTTATGGGAATCGCAATCAAACCCTTCAGACTATTATCAGTTTGCAGCAGGTGTAAATGAATCAGGATCTTTTAATACTGGAACCTCTACAACAACATTTACTCAAATGCCTATAACTCAAACAGAATTTTTAATTAACCTTAATTGGAGTTTTGCATCAGACACAGCTGAACTTGATATTAATATAACTCCGCCTCAAGCAGATGGAGGAGGTATTAGAAATTCGACAGTTTTGGTGGAGACAACATGAAGCTAACAAAATTTATTTTAATTTTTGTAATTTTTATTTTATCTATTAATTTAGTTTTAGCACTAGGAGTTTCTCCTGCACAAACAACATTTGAAAAAGATATTTCAAATAAAGGATCAGGAGTTTATACTGACAGTTTTAAGGTACTGCCTTCTTCAGATTCACCTACTTATTTAACATTTACAGTCGAAGGACCTCTTGCAGGACTAATAAGTTTTAAAGAAAATCCAATATTAACTCAAGGCAAACAAGAAATTACTTTTGTTTTAACATATAATGGCGAGTTAAAAAAACCTGGAATTCATAAATCAAAAATAATTGTTAATGAGGAGAAAGTTGGCGCAGGAACAGTTGGTGCAAAAGCATCAGTACATCACGATTTGAATTTTTTTATTCCTTATCCTGATAAGTATATAGAAAGTGATCTCTTATTATTTATGGATAATGAATATCTTATTAAAATAACTACGGTTCTTGATAATAAAGGATCTGAGCTTGTAGATGATTTAGATAATACTGTTGAAATATATCGTGGACCTAAAAAAATACTTACTGTCTACAAAGGAGGACAAGGAGTAGGAGAACATGATGTAGTGATAGGAGATATGATTGGATCATCAGATGCAAAAATAATTGCACTTAAGAAAAAAGTTTTTGAAATTAATCCTGGAGATGTTGTTGAAAATCAATTAGCAATAAAAAGACTTCTTCTTACTAATGGAGTATACAAAGTTAAATCAACTGTTACATACGACGGTGAGACAGAAGAACACTTTGATAAATTTCAGATTGGAACAGAATCTATTCAAATCTATCTTCCAGATAATCAAGTTATTTTCAATCAAACAAATAAACTAGAATTAAAAGTAGGATCTAATTGGAATGCTCAACTAAATGACGTTTATTTAACAGGGAAAGTATTTGATAAGGATGGTGTGTTAATTGATGAGTTAGTTAAATCTGCATCGTTTAACGTAGCACCTTATGAAAATAAAACTGTTAATTTGTATTGGGATGCATCAGAGCATCCTTTAGGAAATTATACTTTAAGCGTAATTGCTCACTTTGGAGATAAAGAATTTAATGATGATTTTGGTCTTAGATTAATTCCTGAAGAGCAAGTGATTAGATCAAAACCAATGATCACAAATCTTCATCTATTGTTGATATTTATTGTGCTTCTTATTTTGATTAGTATGATTGTTATTGTAATATTGAAAAAAAGAGGCTATAAGTAAATTAATCAGAGGTTTTTTTATGAAGCGAGATTCTTATTTGATTTTTTTTTGTTTATTTTTTTTGTTTTCAATTATATTTTTAACAGGTTGTCAGTTTGGAGAATATGAAATTATTATTAAAAAAGTTTCATCTGATGAAAAGTTAGCATATAAAATAGTTAAAAGCCCTGATAAATTTAATAACAGTCACGTAGAATTATCAGGGGATATTATTTTTACTCAAACAAAAGAGTGGGTGAAATTAAATACTTGTTCTGACCTGTATATTAAAAAAGCAACACCTATGCAAACATTTGAATATGGACTGCCTTATGCTGTAACAGGGATTGTTAAGATAGGATCTAGTCCATTTGGGCAGATTGTGTATATTGAAGCAGATAGTATATTAAATAAAACAGAGTTTAGGTGATTTTGTGGCTTTGAAAAAAATTAAGCAAATTAGTAAGGGTCATAAACAGATTGATTTTGAAAAAAGAATATTTGTAGGTTTAACTTGCACTTCTTCTCGCCGAAAAAAAGAACATTGGAGAGATCAATTACGTGAGATAAATAAATTAGGTATTAAAGAGATTTCTTTTTTCCCAACAACACTAAATCCTTCTGAGCGTCCAGTTGTTTATAGAGAACTTGAAAAATCTTGTGTTAAAACAATAAAATTAGTTCATATAAGAGGGCAAGACTTTACAAAAAAAGAGATGGATTACTTTTTTAATAGATTTAATACGCGGTTGTTTAATTGTCATGAACATGAATTTGATATGTTATATAAAAAATTTCAGTCATATAGAAAACACTTTGTATTGGAATTAAACTATGATGGTGTGATTGAAAACAAATTGGAACCTAATAAAATGAATGGATTTTGCATAGATTTTTCACACATTTATTCTGCTAAAGAACGCCATAAAATGGAATGGGATTATATGGTTGGACATTTGAAAGATACTAAGTTTCATGCAAATCATCTTAATGGATATACTAAACGTCGTAAAAGAGATTTACATTTTGTAACAAATAAAAATCAATTTAATTATTTGACAAAATTACCTGCGTGCATATTTAGCAAAGTTATTGGTATGGAACTGGAAAACACAATTTCAAAACAGCTTGAGTTTAAAAAATATATAGTTAAGATACTTAATAGAAAATTTAAGAACTAATATTCTCGATTATAATCAGGTTATATATTTTGTTATATATTCTAGTTAAATATCTAATCATATTATATTCTATGGGAAAAATAAGTTTCATGAAGATACTTAATTAATTTTGTTGCAATTTCTTTTGCTTCTTCATGATAATATAATACAGGATCCTCGTCGTTGTTTGCGAGAATTAAGAGAATAGGATCATTACCTTCTTTATTTCTTTTAACAGGAATTTTTTCAGCTTTAATATTCCCTAGAACATGTTTTTCTCTTTTTTTATGTAGTGATAATCGTTCTCTTATTAGATAAAGAATTTCTAATAGTGCAGGAGCATCATCGTCTTTGAAATTTTTAGTAAGTTTAGAAAATTGATTATACCATTCTCTATCAATTATTAATTTTTTTCTAAGTTCAGGACTGCCCCCTTTTTTATCAGAATAAACTCTCCCAATAACAAAATTAATAGCTTTACATTTATCTTCAATACTTCTTAATGTTTTGGAAAAATTACCTTTTGTGATGTTTAATTCTTCTTTGATTTTTCTGAGTTCTTCATTCAAACGACTGATTTCTTCAGAGCTTCTTTGTTTGTCTAATTGGTGTTCTTGTTTAATTTGGAGTGTATTTTTCTTTTCTTTATGTTGGACTGTTCTAATTTTAGTTTTAAGTTCTGCAATTTTCCTTTTATCACTAAGTTTTGCAGATTGAAATTTATGTAATAATTTTTCGTATTCATCCATGTCAACATTAGATGAATTCGCCAATTCTGATTTTAGTTGTTCTATACCTTTTTTTTGTTTCTCATAATGCGCATAATATTCATTAATTATGCTAGTATATTCTTGTTTACTATTAACTCTTAATGTTTCTAATTCTTTTTTTAATTCTAATACGATTCTTTCATTGGCAGCGACCATTCTACGATATTCTACCAACAAGTTTCTATATTTTGTTTTTGTAACTAACTCTTTTTTCTTTATTTTCTTTTGTTTTACTGATGCAATAAAAAATACAATTCCAGTTATTATATATGAAATAATAAGATTTAATAAACTAAGCTGAGGAGCTTCAAGTTGATTTAAAGTATTATTCAAACCAATATTCCACGCGCCTAAGAACAAAAGTGTAAGAATAATTGGACTAACCCAAAAAATTTCAGTTCTTAAATCATGATTAAAAAATAATGCAATAAATGCGATCTGAAGAAGAATCGGTGATGTGCCTATAATAACATTATTAATAGGGGCTTGAGTCATGGTGCCTAAGTAGAACAATAAAATTACATAGATCACAATAGAAATGATAATAGATTCCTTATACCTCTTTTTAAGATCAGACATCTTTTATAAACATAAATATGGTTTTTATTTATAAACTTGTTGGAATTTATGTGGCATTTATGGGGGAATTGAATATTTATCTTTTAATACGTTTTTTTAATGCGGTCTTTTAATATTGGCTTTTAATAATTCCATTTAATAGCGTCTTTTAATATTATATGTTTATGCGTGTTTATCTATAAACAAACTCTTTGGAGTATTGCTTCAGGAACATCATATTCTTTTGATATTTCTTTTAGTGCTCTGTTTCGTAGAGAAGGGTCTTTAGATCGTGCTCTGTGATATGCTTTGAATGGTTTTTCGTTTAACAACTTTGTCTCTGTTAATTTTATTAATTTTTCATATTGTGATTCTTCTGCTATCTGTAGCGCGGTTAGTGTTTTTCCATTATCATTAAAATGTTTCCATATTTTGTAGGCAATTTTTTTATCTGTGAAATGAAGATGACACTTAAATGCATACTCGGGTTTTGTATCAATAAGGTTTACTGCTGCTTTTTTTGTTAGTTTTCCTTCTCGAAGTGTTTTTCCACACCAGTATGCTTCTTCAGGATGTGTTTCGACTAGATTCCAACCAACAGTTTTTAAAATTGTTTTGTTGTATGCGAATTTGTATTCTGCTTTTTTGGAATTATCAGCATAATATTTTTTTATGTATTCATATATTTCTAAATTTGTGTATTCTGAAAATAATTGTTCTGACACTTTTTGTTCTAGGTTGTTTTTGTAAATCCAGCTTTCTTTTGCTATAATTTTATTTGCATAGCTTGCAGCAAATAAATCCTCGATTTTATTAGAATCTGCTAAAATACGTCCTGCTTTTTTTAAAATTTTCAATCCTTTTCTTTTTAAAGTTGTATATTCCTTTTTCCAAATTAAGAACTGTCCTACGTTTATTGCATGTAGGGGATCCTGTTCTAGCACTATATCTGCAGCTTTCTTTACAAATTTTAGGTCATGATATTTTTTTTGGTTATATGAGTCATTAATATAATCATATTTGATTTGTTCAAATGTCCTTTTGGGATTTTTTTTTAGCAAATCTAATAAACTTTTTTTAAATTCAACCATTTCTTTTTCAGTCAATGAGTCAAGTTGTATTGAGGGTTTACTCATATTTATGTAAAGTCTTGCTAATTTGTCCATAGTATTTTGATCTGAGTTTCTTTGTTGTATATTTGCTTGTTTGATATCTTTTTGTTTGACATCTATTTGCTTAATATTTATTTTTTCAGTATCTTTTTGTTTTATGTTTAGTATTTTGTTTGCGAATTTCATATTAGTTACTTTTTAGTGGAACTATTTATGTTTTTGTCATCAATTTTTTGATGATAATTTAGAAAAATTTAAATATTCATTTAATAATTTTATTTTTGTGGTATCTTTTGAAGATTTAGGATTAAGTAAGAATGAATCAATTGTTTATGATGCACTGCTCAACTTCGATTTAAGTTCTGCAAAACCCATAATTGAAAAATCAGGTTTGCATCGACAGTTAGTATATGATGCACTTGATTCACTAATTACAAAAGGGTTGGTTTCATATGTTATTCAGGCAAAACGTAAATATTTTAAGGCAGCATCTCCTAGGAATTTTATGACTTTGTTTGAAAATAAACAAGCTGAGCTTACTGAACAGAAAAACGCGTTTAAAGAAATCTTGCCTGACCTTATTAAAAGACAAAAAAATGTGCAAATGAAGCAGGATGCAACATTATTTTATGGTGTTAAAGGGATAAAGTCTCTGTTTGATGATATGCTGGATGAAAAAAAAGAGATTTTGACGATTGGAGCATCAGATGTTACTGCAGAAGCATTTGCATATCACTTAAAATTTAATCTTCCTAAATTTCATAAGATTAGAATTAATAAAAAAATAAAACTTCAAATTTTATTTAGTACAGAATTAAAAAAACGTGCAAGTGAATTTAATAATTTGCCTTTTTCATCAGCACGAGTTCTTCCACCTGAGTTTTCATCTAATTCTTCAACAAATATTTATGGAAACAAGATTTCTATCATACTTTGGGGTTCGCAGCCATTTGGGATATTGATAAATAGCAAAGAAATTTCTGATTCTAAACGAAAACACTTTAAACTATTGTGGAGTATGGCTAAGAGGGTTTAATTATCGCAAATAATTTAAAGTCAGTAGGTTTTTATCTTTTTGCTAAGAGCCTGTAGCCTAGCCTGGTAACTATTGCATTCGCAAAGTTGAGTAAATAGGGCATCTGCCTCCTAATTATATAATTTAATAAAGATTAAGTTTTTATTTTGGTGAGAGCAGAAGATCGGGGGTTCGAATACTGAGGGTAAGACTGACAGGAGAGGTGCCTGGCAGACAACTTTACTCAAAGTCGAAAGTCCCCCCAGGCTCGTTTATATTTTTATTTTTATGTTTGTTTTATGTTTAATAAATAGGTGACTTAAATTTATGATAACACTAACTCATGTTGGAGAAGGAATTCGATTTTTTATACGCAGAGTTAGAGTTGGTTTGTTTGGTATAAGAAAATATGATGGAAATGTGAATTATATATGCCAACAAATAGTTGAGGGTTGTTGGAATAAACAAAAAGGATATTTCATGGTAAGTTCTGGACATTATTGTGAATTTTATAGTCGAGATTTCGGGTGGTGTACTTCTGCTTTACTTGGAGTGGGTGCTAGTTATAAATCTAAAGTTAGAAAAAGTCTTGAATATGCATTGTCAGTATTTGAAAAAGTAGGTGGAATACATGTTGCAATAAATCCTAATGGTCGCGCTTTTAATTTTCCAAATTATGATTCAATTGATTCAATAGCATATATTTTTAGAAGTTTAAGATTGCTTGGCGATGTTGATTTGATTCTTGAGTTTTTTGATTTTCTTCAAGGCGAGATTACTAGATGTTGTGGTTTTATAGACTCTAAAACAGGTCTTGTAAGAAAAGATATGAGATTTAGTTCAATGAAAGATTACTCTTTGAGAAAAAGTAGTTGTTATGATAATTGTTGTATTGGACTGCTCTTTTCTGAAATTGATTTGATTAATAAATTGTTTAAGAAATCTAGCAAAAAAATATCATTGAATAATCCTTTTTCTAATTATAATTATAAAAAATTGTTGAATGAACATTTTTGGACAGGAAACTATTTTTTAAATGATCTCAGTGGAGACAATACTGTTTGTGGGGATGCAAATATTTATCCGTTTTGGTTTGAAATATTTGATGGAAAGAATAAAGATAAAAAAATGTTGCAAACTGTAATCAAATCTATAGAAAAAAAAGGACTTGATAAACCATTACCTCTTATGTATAATTCAAAATTTGACGATAAAGAACATAATATGATCTTTTTAGAATGGTTTGTTCCAGGATGGGAGCGTAATAGTATATGGTCTATGATGGGAATGAAATATATTGAACTAGTAAGTTTTGTTGATAAAAAGAAAGCTTTGCGAATGCTTGATTTGTATGCTGTAAAGATTAAAGAGTATAAGAATTTTATAGAACTTTATGATTCAAAAGGAACCGGACGTGCATTTTCAAGTTTATTTTACCATGCCGACGGAAATATGCTATGGGCTGGTATGTATTTAGATTTAGTTAAGAAATTAAGAAGATAAAACTCTAATTCATTTAATTTTTTTAATATTTAAATTAGTTAACATTTAATTTATTGCTTGTTTAAGTATTGTTTTAATTGGAGATTTGAATATTTTTTCAAAATGAAGATTAAAATTTTTCTGATTAGGATTATTAGCAAATTTTTTCAAAAATAATAACACTTTTTTCTCACCATAGTTTAAATGAATATATCTGTACAGGATATAGCTTAGCGCATAAAAATTTTGTCTGTTTTTGTAGTATTTCTTTTTTATATATCTATAATGCAAAAATTGTTCTGGGTTTTTCATTTTTTTAAAATGTTGTTTCCATTGTTTTAATGGCAATTTATATGTTTTCATTAAATAAGTTGCCATGCCTTCACTAAACCACACAGGATTGTATGAACCAATTAAGGTATTATAAAAAATATGATTTAATTCATGAAAGAAAAATGAATTTGGTTCGAATAAGAGTTTTTTTATGTTCGGAGAAATGATTATTATTTTATTTTTCTTAACATATCCTCCTCTATGAGTTTTTGTCTTTGTCAAACCTGTTTTTGTATCATATTCTTTATTAGAATAAACAAGTTCTACTGTGTAGTCAGCTGGTTTAATTTTGAAAATAGAATAATTTGATTTTTCTGCTTTTTTAAGAGCATTAAGAATAATGTTTAATGTTTTTTTAGATTCGTTTTCTGAACAAATTAATTTTCCAAATTTAGTTTTTAAGCTTAGCTTATCCATCGTGATGGTAATATTGTTAGATGAAGTATATATTAAATATTTATTTTATTGCTTTTCTAATTACTTAGTTCTAGGTTTGATTAACTTTACTTTTAGAATATGTTTTTCACTAACTTCTTCTACAATTATTTTGATAGTTTCTACTTCTAACTTTGCTCCTTTCTTAGGGAATTTTTTTAGATGCTGAAGTATTAGTCCGCCAATGGTAATAGAATGATCTCCCTCAGGAATCATAGTTCCAAAGAAATGATTGATATGATCAATTTCTGTATCTCCATGAACAACAACAGTATGATTGTCAATTCGCATAATAAGTTCGGGATTAATATCCGATTCGTCAATGATCTCGCCAACAATTTCTTCTAAAAGATCCTCTAAAGTTACGATTCCAGAAACTCCGCCGTATTCATCAACAACAATAGCCATGTGAATATTTTGTTCTTGAAAATCTTTAAACAAATCACTAATAATTTTAGTTTCAGGAATAAAATAAGGTTTTTGAGCAATTTTACTCAGTTTTAACTTAGTTTTTTTTCTATAAACATATCTTATTACATCTTTGAGATGAACAACTCCAATAACATTATCAATTTTTTTATTAAAAATAGGAACTCGTGAAAATGGACTATCTGCAATAGATTTTAAAGCTTTATTTAATGGAATGCTTCCATCTAGAGAGTACATTTTAGTTCGAGGAGTCATAACTTCTTTTGCAGTAATATCTCCAAATTCAAGTACGCCTTCAATTAACTCTTTTTCTTTTCTCTTAAGAACTTTTTCTTCTGCACCAATTTCAACTAAAGTTTTAAATTCTTCTTCTGTTAATACGGGTTCTTTATTTTCAACATGAAAAATAGCATACATAACATTAGTAATGCTTTCAAAAAATAACACTAAGGGAAATATTATGTACATAAAAATAATCAAAGGTCTTGCAATTCCTAATGAAAACTTTTCAGCATAAGTATTTGCAATAGATTTAGGTGTAATTTCTCCGAAAATAAGCACAAGAAAAGTCATAATTCCTGTAGCAATACCAACACCACTAGACCCAAATAAATTTGTTGCAATAACTGTTGCCAAAGATGCAGCACCAATATTTGCGACATTATTTCCAATTAAAATAGTGATTATTAAGCGTCTAGGATTTTGTTTTAATTTATGTGCATAAATTGCTCCTTTCTTTTTTTGCTTAAGTAAATTTCTAAGTTTAAGATGTGATAATGAAAAGAACGCTGTTTCAGTACCTGAAAAAGTTCCTGATAAAATTAATAGAATACCTAATAAAATAAATTGAGTTATAAGTTCCATAAGTTATTCGTCCTCTTTTTTTAATATCTTTTTTTTAATGATCTATTATATTTTACTATATTTAGTAAGATATGATTAATCCCTTTTAAATCTTTTTAATTATTTTTAATTTTTATTGCATTTATTGTTATTTCACTATGTTTATTACATTTTTTTGTTATTTAACTGTTTTGAGATTTTTTAAGGAGTTCCATTACTTTTTTACCTTCTGCTCGTCCTTTAAGTGCGCCCATAACTTTAGGAATTAAATGTTTGAATTCTAAGTCTTTATTATTTTTTATTATATTTTTGATTTCTTCTTCTATATCTTTATCACTCATAGGCTTAAATTTATCAAAATCAATTGTTTCATTTTTTGCCATGCTGATTAAAATATCTTCCACACTGTCTTTAGCAATGTTTCCTGAATCTAATTTTTCAAATAATACTTTGAATTGATCATCTTTTAGACTATCTGTGTTTAGTTTATGTTTCCTACTAATTATTTTTGGAGTAGATACTATTGTTTCTGCAATAAATGCAGGTTTAATATTTTTAAACTTTTTTGCACAAGCTTCAAATAAATCATGTTGAGTGCTTTTAGCAAGAGCAGTGGCAAGATCACTTCCTAGCTTGAATTCTTTTTCATAACGCTTTGCTTTCTCTTCTAGTAATTCAGGTAATTTGATATTTGTAATGTCTGTCTTTAGAGGCATAGTATCTGTTTCAGGATACATTCTTGAACCGCCAGGCATAGGACGCATAAAACTTGTTGTCCCATCAGGATTTGGTTTTCTAACTTCTCTTACAATGCCAATATTTTTGAATTGCATTAATTTTTCAATAATAAGATTAATTCCTTTTTTTGCAATTTTCTCTTTTGCAACAATAAGAATAAATGCATCGTTTTCGTTTAGGCTAAGTTCTTTTTTTGTAGAGTTTATTTCTTCTTCTGAGAATTGATATTTATCTAATTTCTCGTCGGAATGAATTAGTCCACCAAGACCTACTTTGACTTTAATATAATCTGAAAGCTCTGTTCCAAGACGTTTATTTGGGCAAATTTCATTTCCTAACATTTTATTCATTTTAGGAAGAACAAAACCAATAACTTGATCTCCTTTTTTTATTGCATTGTTTACAAACTTACAATTAGTATTTTTGAATACATTTGTTAAGTTAGTTATTGATTTTTCAAAATCCTGTTCTTTTAATTTATTATTATTTAAGAAATTTTGAAGTTTTAAAATAGAAATTTGTCGACGTGCTTCATATTCAACCCAGGTAGGAATCAGTTTCAAATCCTGAGCACCTTTAATTTCGATACGATCTCCTTTTGCAATAGAAACATTAACATCTTGACGAATAGTGCCAATACCTCTAGCAACTTTTCCTGTAGATCTAAGAATCATGCCTAGTTTTGCGGCAGCTTCCATGCATTGCTGTGGAGAAAAAATATCAGGATCTGTTGCCATTTCAATTAAAGGAATTCCTAATCTGTCTAATCTGTATGTAACAAACCTTTTTCCATCTTTATCAACGCCTTTTGTAACATCTTTTGCAGCTTCTTCTTCAACACAAATCGTTGGAATTTTCACTTTACCTTCTTTTGTGTCTAGTGTTCCGTGAGTTGCAACAAGTGCAGTTCTTTGAAAACCAGAAGTATTAGAACCATTAATAACTGTTTTTCTCATAATTTGAACTTCATCAACAGGTTTTGCTTTAAGCATGAGTGAAACTTGTAAAACTGTATTGAGCGCTTCTTGATTCATTAAATGAGGAGGTTCTTCGTCGAGTTCAACTAAGCAAGTAGTATCTGAATAAGCTTCATAAACAAAATAAATATCTTTTTGCGTTTCATGTTTTGCAGCAATATCAATATTGCCCAATTCTCCTGCAACAGCTCTCAATTTTCTTTTAACAATAATGTCGGGTTTGTCATCTCTTAGGATCGAAGGACATTGACAAAATAATTTATGGGTGTTGAGACGCTGATGAATTTCAATACCGCATCTTAATCCAAGTTCTTTGTAATCTAGTTTTTCCCAACTGTTTTCTTCAAGTTTATGTTTTTTTTCTTTGTTTTCTGCCATAATATTCACATATTTTTAATTTATTAATTTAAGTTTTTTCATCTAAATTTTCTTTGCAACATAACGCCAAAATCTTTATGAATTATTTTGTATTTAAATCTATGTTCTGCAGTTTTCCAAATTTTTCGAAGTATTACTAATATTAATGCTACTGCTGCAAAACCCATAATTACCCATCCGCCAACTTTCATAAATTTTGTAATTTCAATAAATATTTGTTTATTTACAAGATAAATTACACCCATCACAATGGGTAAACCAATTAGGGCTTTGTTTGTTGCTTTTTTTTCCCGTCTGTTAATTCCAACACCATTTTCTAAATTATCAAAATAAGGATTTTCATGACGAGCAATATTATATTGATCCATTAAATTTCCAAATATTTCTTGCTCTTTTTTCCAATCTGATTCAAATTTAGTTATTTCTTCTTCTTTGCACGCTTCTTTTTTAAGAATTTTTAATTGCTCAAGCACAATTTCTTCAAATTGATATATTAAAGGTCTTACTTTTAAGAATAGGCTATATAATTTCTTATCATCCTTTAAGTCCTTACTCTTTTCAAGAATATGTAAATATTTTGTTAAATAGTTAATATCTCCTGGTAACAAATTAATAGAGTGGAATGTTATTGTTTTTTCTTGTTTAAAACTTTCTAAATCATTTTTAACTTTTTCTAGGAATTTGGTTCTAATTTTATTTAATTGGTACATATGACTTTCTGTAACAACTACATAGAAGAATAAAAGTTTCAAGTTATGTTCGTCGTAAATTTGGTCTAGGGTCATTTTATACTTTTTTTAATTGTCTAACTGAGAAAAAAACATATAATAATAAAATAAGCAGAGGAATCCAACCATATTTTATTATTTGACTAAATAATTCAGTTCCGTAATTCTTATTAAACAGTCCATATGCAATTATTGATGCGAAAAAAATAAAAAATATGCCTGTATTTCTTATTATGTGGCTTTTCTTTATTTTTTCATATATTATATCGGATTTAGCAGGAATAATTGCGGAATCAAGTTTTGTTAGTCTATTTTTTAAATCTTTATATTTTGAATAATACTTTTTTTCTGAACTAAAAGAACTAATAAATCCTTTGATTTTGTGTCGAACATGTTTATTTGAACTCAATTCAGTTCTTTGAGAATAAATTGATTTAAATAAGTCGGTAAATACATTAGTTAATTCTTTGATGAAATTACCATAGCTTACAGATAATTTATTTTTTGAATGTATTTGGCTTAAATTATTTCTGGCGAGATTGTTAGCAAATTTAATTTGTTCTGAAGTTATTCTAATTATTTCTATTTTTAATTTATTAAAAGCTTCACTTGTTTTGTCATCAGTCAATTTATCAAATAATTCTTGCTTTTTTTTTAACCAATTTTCATTATGTTTTTCAAATCCAATTGCTCGAACCATTAATTCACGAAGATTTTCACGATTTTTATCCATTACCATTTTTATCTATTTTTTTAATTTGTTATTGGTTTTGATTTTTTTTTAAACATTAATTCAAATAAGATCCTTCATCAATAATTGGATTGATTTCTCCTGCAATGTTTTTTAACATCATTTTTTTAACTTCTGCTTTATCAGTTGTATGTCCTAAAACCCAACTTAATTTTATGAGTGCGGTTTCAGGCAACATATCTTCTACAAAAATACAATCAACTTCTACTGATAATTTTCTTAGATTAGTATAAACAAAAGGATGAGTTCTGCCATATAATGTTTGAGATGCGATGACAATAGGAATGCCTTCTTTTTTTGCACGCTCAAGTTTTGGAATGAGCGTGTGATCTTTTGAAACTGTTGGAACATGACCTAGTGCAGTTGCTGAGAGGACAATTCCTTTGTATCCTTTATCAAGATAAAAATCTATAACCTCAGGATCCATTCCAGGATAAACTTGAATCAGTGCAGTTTTAGGTTCAAATTTAGTATCTGGAACAATTGGTTCATCATTTCTTTTTCTATAATTTTTATTTGTTATTTCAATTTTTTTATTAGGCCAAACTTTGGCAAAAGGAAGGTCATTAATTGGGCGGAATGCGTCACGTCTTGAAGTATGCATTTTTCTAACTTTAGATCCTCTAATTAATATGCAATAATCATCATCACTATTTGCGTGCATGCAAGTCATAACTTCAGCACCATCAAAACTACTTGCAGCAACAGCTGAACAAATAAGATTCATGAAAGCATCACTAGATCCGCGATCAATACTTCTTTGAGCTGCAGTAAAAATAACTGGTTTGTTAAGATTTGGGAGCATAAATGAAAGAGCAGCCGTCGAGAAATGCAATGTATCAGTTCCTTGTGTAAAAATTATTCCATCAGCACCTTCATTTAATTCTTTAGCTGCAACCTCTGCCATTTTTTGCCAATCTTTATAATTAAAATCCTCACTCATAACACTCATAACTTTTTCTGCTTTGAAATTAGCAATATCTAAAAGTTCAGGACACATTTGGATGAAATCTTCTGCAGTAAAATCAGCACTAACTCCTCCAGTTCTATAATCAATTTTTGAAGAAATAGTTCCTCCTAACGAAAGCAATGAAACATTCGGAAGACTTTTATTTTGTTTTAATTGTTGAGTTTTTATTTTTGGCTTAGTATATTCTTTAACCAATTCTATTTTTTCAATACGGTTTTTGTAAATGCCCATATTATAACCATGGTCAAGCTTAATAATTATGACACCCTCTTCTAAAATATCTGGACGAGGCATTAAAATACCTTCAATAACTTCATCTTTACAAGTAACTTTTACTTTATCTCCTTCTTTATAGTCTTTGGACATCTTATTGTACCTTTTTTTTTGATTTTTATGTTATTATTTAATTTTATTAGTTAATTTGTTTTGCCAATATTTTTTCATAATCCTGTTGGAACGTCAATAAAAACAGTTTTTACTTTGAATTTTTTTTCAAGCAAAGGCATTAAAGCTTTTACACCAACAGTTTCAGTAGCATAATGACCTGCAGAGATGAAATTCATTTTGGATTCTTTTGTTGGATGATAAACTCCATGTGCTATATCTCCAGTTATGTAAACATCAATATTTTTTTCAAATGTATCAAAAACATTCCAAGGAGCACCGCCCGAAATTACGGCAATGTTTTTAATTTTCTTTTTGCCATAACAAATCAGTTTACATCTCGTATCTAGTTTATCATTTATTTTTTCGACTAATTTTTTTAGATCAATTGATTTATTTAATTCACCAACATAACCTACATCTATTTTTTCTTTAATTTTTGCACCAAGAATTCTTAAAATATTTGAGTTGTTACCATATTTTAAATGTGCATCAAGAGGAAGATGGCAAGCATAAAGTGACATGTTGTTGTCAATTAGAAATTTAACTTTTTTGTAAATATGTCCTGTGATTGTTTCTTTTTTATTCCAAAACATTCCATGATGTACAATAAGAAGGTCACAGTTTTCTTTTTTTGCTTTTTTGAAAAAATCCATTGAAGCATCTACACAAAAGCATATATTTTTTATTTCGTCATTGCCTTGAACTTGAAGACCGTTGTGGGATACATCTGAACTGAATTTATCGATTTCAAGAGTTTTGTTTAGAAATTCCTCTATTTTTTTTAGATTTGCCATTTTATATTATAAATATAATTATTATTTATATATCTTTTGAGAATTTTGAAGAATAAGAGTTCTTTTGTGGATTAGTGCATTATTTCATCAGAATTTATTCTTGCAAGAAGATCATCTTTGTTTTTATCATTGCCGCTAACAATCCAAAGTGTTTCACAAAATAAGGGGAAGTGTCTTGAAAGTTCGTAGAATAAATCATTTTCTTTCCAAGAAATAGTGGAATAAGCACTCGAACCCATACGCATGTAATAATCAATTTTTACAGATTTTCTTGAAAAACTTTTTGGAAAAAAACCAATTTTAAATAATGTGTAATCTCCAATTTTTTTCATAGTTCCTGTTTTATTGTATTCATCAGACTCAAAAGCACTCATGTATTGTAATGCAATAGGAACTTCATCATACTCAACACCGTTAAATATTGCTTTAGGCATAAAAATATTTTTAGTTCTAACTGCAGATGCTAAAAGATTTACTAAATAAAATTGAGAATCAATGCGTGGATTGAATGATTGTTTACTAATTGCTTTTTCAACTAAAGGTTTAAAATACAATCGAAGTCTGGTTTGTAGATCTCCGTTAGGCCCAATATTTATAGTCTCTATAGTCATAATCTCAACACATAATTTAGATAGTTTCTTTTTACATATTATTTTTAGTTTTTATTTATAATGTTTATTTATAGTTTTCAGAATTTAAATATTTTTCTTTTTAGTTTTTAAAGAGTTTGCAAAAAATGAGAATTAGTTTTATTTTTTTGTATTATTAAATAATTGATTTTTTACTTATTGTTCTTATAATTATAAAATAAATCAACAGACTACTTAAACATATACCTAATATCAAAAATGTTGCGCTAGCACTAAAAATATCTGTAAAATATCCTATGAGCGGTGCGACTAACCCGTACATAATACTTTTAGACATGTTTTGAATTGAAATTACTGTTGCTCTGTGATGCGAATCAGTATTTTCATTAATTCCTTTATTTACAAATACATCTCTCATTCCTGAAACTAAAGACATTAAAAAAATACTTAATAAAGCTACAATTGGAGATACAAAATATAGGCTTATAATTGATGCAACTGCTATAAATAGAATGATAAATAGAAATATTTCCTCATTAAATTTACGCTCAAAATAATTGGCTGTTAAATTACCTATGCCTGCAGATATAAAATAGATGAATATTGCAATACCAATAATATATTTAGGAAGATTTGTTTGATCATAAAATGGTTGAATCAAAAACCAAATTAAATGAGTCGTAGCTGCAAACAATCCATAATAAATAATTAAATTCTTTACTTTTTTATGAGTGTACACAAATTTTATCGCTTTAATGAGATGAACTCTATAATTTTTTTTAGAACTTTTCTTATGAATTGGAGGTTCTTTAAAAAAAAGAGTTGTAAAAAAACTAAACAAATAAATTATGGAAGTTACAAAAAAAAGAAGTCTATAACTAAAATAAATCGCTAAAAAACCACTTAAAAGCGCACTAAATGACCAAGTAATTAAATTTAGAAAACCCGCTCTTCCCAAAATTAAAGAATATTTTTTCTCTTGACCTGCTTCCTTTAATGAATCATATAAAAATGCAGAATCTGCACCAGACATAAGAGCCCAAGTAAATGCAAGAAATATTTGTGCTATAAGGAATGTCCAAAAATTAGTTCCAATACTAAAAATAAAAAAACTAATAACTGCACAAAATTCTCCTATATTTATGGATAATTTTCTTCCAAATATATCTGCTAACGCACCACTAGGAACTTCTAAAACAAGAACTAAAATAATAAAAATGGTTTCAATCGTCATTACTTGAGTCATGCTTAAACCATTTGCTAAGAAAAATAATACAAAAAATGAAACAGTTAATTCTAATGAAGATAAAATTTTAAACAAATAAAATTTCCAAATATTAGAAATATATTCTTTATTCATAAGAAATTAGATAAATTAAAAGTTTATAAATTATTTGTTGTTTATATTAATTTACCCAAAATAACTAGGAGCTTCTTCTTTCATTTCTTTTGCACGAGCTTCTCTGAAATGACCTTCTAGCTTTTTGTATGATTCTTCAACTTCTTTAGTAACAGACGGTGGGAATCTTTTTAGTGCTTCATCAAAATCAATTTTAGAAATCTCTTTAACATCGATATTTTTTCTAAGTGCAATAATTGCAGCTTCACGACAAATAGCTTCAATATCTGCACCAACATAACCATTTGTTTCTTTAGCAAGAGTTTCAAGTTCAATATCTGAACTTAATTTCATATTGGCTGCATGAACTTTAAATATTGCAAGTCTAGCTTGTTCATCAGGAACACCAACATACACAATTCTATCAAATCTTCCAGGACGAAGAAGAGCAGAATCCATAATATCTGGACGATTAGTTGCAGCAATAACAACAATACCGTGAAGATCTCTAAGACCATCAATTTCTGTAAGAAGTTGATTTACAACCCGCTCAGTAACTCGAGAATCTGAACTTGCATTACGTTTAGGGGCAATAGAATCCATTTCATCAAAGAAAATAATTGTAGGAGAAGTTTGTCTAGCTTTTTCAAAAATCTTTCTCACGCCACGTTCGGATTCACCAACCCATTTACTAAGAAGTTCGGGACCATTAACTAAAATAAAATTTGCTTGAGACTCGTTAGCAACAGCTTTAGCAAGCAAAGTTTTTCCAGTTCCTGGAGGACCGTATAATAAAATTCCTTTAGGTGGAAGTACACCAAATCTAGTAAAAACTTCAGGAGTTTTAAGAGGCCACTCAACAGCTTCTTTTAATTGCTGTTTTGTATCTTCAAGACCGCCAATGTCATTCCATTTAATATTAGGAATCTCGACGAGAACTTCTCGCATAGCACTAGGTCGAACAACTTTTAATGCTTCTAAAAAATCAGCTTGAGTAATTTTAAGTTTATCTAACAGTTCTTCAGGAATAGCTTCTTCTTTTTCAAGTTGAAGATCTGGCAAAATTTTTCTAAGAACAATCATAGCAGCCTCTTTTGCAAGAGATGCTGCATCAGCACCAACAAAACCATGTGTAATATTTGCAAGTTCGCTTAAATCTTTATTAATGCCGTTTCTTCTTATTTCATTAAATAAGTTTTTATCGAGTATACCTACATCTATTAAGTTAGCAATAGAATCTTTTAATTCTTCATCAATTTTATTTTCAGTTATTTTAATAAATTCTAATTTGGGATCTCCATGAGTCCATATTTCTTTAGAATGCTCTATTTTTTCTATTTGCGAAATTATCTCGTCTAATTTATTTTGAATTGTAATTACTTTTTTTATTTCTTCTAATGAATTTATTTTATTATTAATGTTCTTTAATTGATTCATTAATTTTCCAAGAACTGTTTGATCATTAATGTTTTTTTGTTCTTTTAATTTATTAATTTGTTCGGTTAAATTAGTATTTTTAGATTTATTATCCTCTAAATGCTTTTTTACCTTTTCATTTATTAAATTTGCAGCAATATCTTTATGGAAATTTCCTTCAATAGGCATACTTCTCGTATGAATTTTTAAAATTTCTAATCTGCCATATTTATCAGGAACACCAATATCAACTTCACGATCAAATCTTCCTGGACGACGAAGTGCAGGATCGACAGCATTAGGAATATTAGTTGCAGCAATAACCACAACTTTACCTCTACTTTGAAGACCATCCATTAATGCGAGAAGCTGAGCTACAACACGTCGCTCAACTTCGCCCTTAGTTTCTTCACGTTTAGGAGCGATAGCATCAATCTCGTCAATAAAAATGATACTAGGCGCATTTTTTTCAGCGTCTTCAAACTTTTTTCTTAAGTTTTCTTCAGACTGACCATAAAACTTACTCATAATTTCAGGACCATTAATTAAGGAAAAATTAGAATTTGTTTCAGCAGCAACTGCTTTTGCAAGCAAAGTTTTTCCAGTTCCTGGAGGACCATGTAATAAAACTCCTTTAGGAGGTTCAATACCTAATCGTTCAAAAATTTCAGGATGTTTAAGCGGAAGTTCAACCATTTCACGAATTTTTTTAATTTCTTCTCTGAGTCCACCAATATCTTCATAACTAACATCTGGAGTTTTTTGGATCTCTTCTAGTTCTACACTTTCAGGATTAAAAACAACTTCGGTTGTAGTTGAGACGAGGGTAGGGCCATTCGGATCGGTTGACGCAACAATAAATTTAATATCTCCTAGACCAAAACCCATCATAGTATTTTCAAAAACATTATTAAATGCATTTTCAAATTCACTATCCATCATAGTTCTTTTACGACGAGCAGTACCACCAATAGAAATCAAATCACCTTTTAGTACTGCACGACCAACAAGACCTTGTTTAAAAATTTCTTGAGGAGCACGAATAAGAATTCCTTTTCTTGCAGGAGCAATGGTAATTTTTTTAGCAGGTTTTACATTTGCTTTTCTAACTTTAATAACTTCTCCTAAACCTGTTTTTGCATTTCGTCTAATAAGACCATCCATGCGAATAATGTTTAAGCCAATATCTCCAGGGTATGCGCGATCAACAATTGCAACAGTTTTTCTACTACCTTCAATTTCAACAATATCTCCAGGACGAATTCCTATTTGTTGTAAAATAGTAGTATCTATTCTAACAATTCCTTTGTTAACATCATCTTGGTTTGCTTCACCAACTTTCAATTCAATTTCCGGAACATTAGGATTAGCTGAGTTCATTATTTGCACCCCCTGATTTAATTTAAATTAGGATATTTAGTATAATAATTAATTTAAAAAAATTTTAAAATAAAAAATTTGGATAATTAGTTGATTAAATAAGTTAAATTAATTTAATCTTTTTTTACTTCAACTTTAGGCATTCTAATTGGTGGTGGAAGATTAGTAGTTGAACTTAAGATTAAAGACTGAACATTACACTTATCTAAAACATTATTTAGAATAACTGCCATAAGTTCTTTTTTAACCTTTTTTTCTTTACCCCATCCTTCAACTGTTTCTTTTACAAGATCTTCAGGTCCAATAAATAGAACAGATCCTCCTAATACGATTTTAGCAAAATCGGGTTCATAAGCACTTTCGTACTCAAATTCGAACTTTAAACCTGGTTGCTTATTAGGGCCGACAACTAAGTCGCTACGCTTAACATCAGTAATTTTAACGTTGTTGTTGATGCTAACGTCGCCCTTAAGAGCGCTCTTTTTATCAACATTAATTTTGTTGAACTCAAATCCTACAACTGCCATGAATATCACCTTTTTATAGTTTTTTAACTATTTTTTATTATATATAGCTAATATACAGAGTATACTTGCTTTTATGATAAATTAAATTATTATTTATAAATATTATGGGTGTGGGGTAGAAGTTGGGTAAATATCTGGTTATTGGGCTTAAATTCTCTTTTTAGATGCAGTATAGAAATTAATTAAATAAAAAAAGTAAAGAAATTATTTTTCTTTGATTGGGTCAAACTGTGACTTGTAAATGGGACCATTTAAAACTCCTCTTGAATATTTAGCATCTACGCACTCAAAATGTTCTTCAAGATCACTTCCTAAATAGAAAATTCTGAAGTATGTATCCATCATGTTTCCACCGCCAAATTGTTCACGAAGAACTTTAACTTTTTGTCCTCTTAACTGGTAGTTAGTTCCTGCAACAAGAACATTTCCTTGTGAATCTTGAGTATTGCAAATCGCATCTAAACCTGTTGCTTTTTTTTCTCGAGTCGCACTGGGTTTTAATAATGGTCCTCCACTTAAAACTGAAAAAGCTGCTACCATTGCTGCGGAATCCATGTCTCCATTCATGGTCGCTTTAATAATTTCTGCTCCTAATTTGGTTTTATCTGTCATTTTTTTTAACCTCTATAGATTAATTTGTTATTGTTGCGTTGAATATATTCATTACTTTTGAACTAAGATTTTTGTATTCTTTCGCAGGATGTAATGAACCTTGGTACCCTTGCTGTTGAAGATCTTCTAATGTTTTTCTTGCACCTTTTTCATCTTCATGAAGAGATGTCCATGCAATTGTTGATTCTTTGTCTTCATATATTTTTGTAGCTATATTGAATTGCGGTCGTATTACTGTTTGTCTTGGACAATATACTGTTCGCAGTTGATCATCTTTATCTGTTTCCATTTTGTTTTTACCTTATCTGAGTTTGTTATTATTTGTTAGAATCAGCTCTTTTTAAGGTAATTATAGGGGGTTTATTTATAAAGTTTTTGGTTTTGATTACTCCTGAGTGGTTATTTTTGGAAAGATTTATATTGGGGGTATCATTTTTCTTTCTTGGAGGTATTTAAAATGTCAAGATTATCAGATTATTTAATAGGAATTGGTGTTTCAGTTAATGCAGGAGGGTGTGGAATAGATTTTGCATATAGCTTAGCTATTTATCGTTCTCAAACAGATTCTATAACTCAAAAAGTTTATTCTGCTGCAAATACAATTAATCCGGACGTTGTTCAAAAAGCTAACGATATGGTTGCGCAATTTGCAGATAAGCCTGATTACTTTAATGGTATTACTGCAGTTGTTAGTGGTGCTGTGGCTCTGGCTGTATTAGTAAAAGCTGCGAATAAACAAAATTATGATTAATTTGGTTTCTCGTCTCTCCAACCAACACATTTAAATATGATTTAGGGGATTTTGAGATGTAATGGCATCTATATTACGAATAAGCTTAGAATACAATCTTGTAAAGGCAAATAGTTAGATATAGGACTAATTCTTGATTTTTATTATGCATTTGTTATGTTAAACATTTGTTAAATGTTTAATTGTTTTTTTTGTTTTTTGTTTTTATTGCTATTAATCGATTCGATAAAATTTATAAAATAATATTTAGGGTGATTATAATATGGAACTAGTAAAAGATTTTAATTGGAAAAAAGGAATGACTGTAAAAGAACTTGTTGATGCATATAGTCAAATTGGATTTCAAAGTATAGAGTTAAAAAAAAGTGCAGATGTAATTGTGAAAATGAAAAAGAACTCTGCAAAAATTTTTTTAACATTTACATCTAATATGGTAACATCAGGGTTGCGTGGTTTTTTTGCACAAATTTTAAAATTAAAAATGGCAGATGTGGTAGTAACTACTGCTGGCGGAATTGAAGAAGATATAATGAAAGCCACAGGAGAAAAATTTGTTATAGGAAATTTTAATAGCGACGATGTAGAACTGCATGAGCAAGGAATAAATCGAGTAGGAAACTTACATATCAAAACAGAAAGTTATACAAATTTTGAAGATCGTATACTACCAATTCTTGATAAACTTTATGCAAAGCAAAAACACTGGACAGTATCTGAAATGTTTCGTGAAATTGGGCTAATGCTTGATGATGAAAACTCTATACTTTACCAAGCTGCAAAAAATAATATTCCTATATTTTGTCCTGCAATAACAGATGGAGCATTAGGATTTCATCTTTATTTGTTTCAACAAAAACATAAAGATTTCATAGTTGATGTGGTAAAAGACTTTGGAAACATACTTTTATCGACGAGCTTTGATGAAAAAAAAGGAGTTATTGCACTTGGTGGAAGTATATCAAAACACCATGCAATACTTTGTACTTTGCTTAATGGCGGGGCAGAATATGCAGTTTACATGACAACTGCACATAAAACTTCAGGAAGCATGAGTGGTGCAACAACTGATGAAGCAAAATCTTGGGGAAAAGTAAAAGACGATAGTGATGTTGCAACAGTAATAGGGGATGTATCAATAACATTTCCACTCGCAATGATAAATGCGTTAGAACAATTAACAGACGAAGGGTTGATAAAAGGAGTTGATAAATGATGAGTGACGGTAAAATTAACAATTGTTGTAGAACTCCTAGATTTGAATTATCTAAAAGTAAAATTTTAGAACAATTTCAAAAAGTAAAAGAAGTTTGTAAATTGGTTTCGTATAGTTCAAAAACAAATAGTTTAGCAAGTCCAATTCTTGAGCGCGAAACAGATTGTATGTTTAGTGTACACCTAAAAAACGAATTAAAAAATATTTCTGACTTGAGTCGAGTTATATTTTTAGCACAAGGATGGAATTTAGATGAAATTTCTGAATTTATTGGTTTAGGAATAACTCATTTTGTCGTCGATAATGTTGTTGATCTAGAAATTTTTGAAAAATACTTGGAAGAAAATGAGAATGTATGTGGTTTAACTCTTTTTTTGCGTTTGAAACTAAAAGAAAGAAGTTTAAGAACAGAAAGATACTTTGTATTTGGAATAGAATCCGAAATTATTAATAAAAAAATAAAAAAATTATCGTTGTTTAAAGAATCTGGAAAATTAACTGGTTTAGGAATTCACTTTCACAGAAAAACACAAAATATGTCTGAGTGGAATTTAAAATATGAATTAGAACAAACAATAGAACCAGAAGTTTTTGATTTATTAGATTATGTAAATATTGGAGGAGGACTTCCATCAGAATATGCAAACACAAATGTTGATGTGATTAAATCTGTGTTTAGCAAAGTATTAGATTTAGGAAACTGGTTTGAGAGTTTAGGAATTAAAATGATTGTTGAACCAGGAAGATTTATTTGTGCACCTGCAGGACGATTATTCACAAAAGTTTTGCGAATTTATAATAAAAACATTATTGTTAATGTATCAGTTTACAATACAGATATGGATGCATTAATAGTTCCAGTAAAGTTGCTTATTGAGGGGGAAGTTAGTAAAGAAAAAGGGGAAGGCGAAGCATATGTGATAAAAGGAACAACTCCTTGTTCAATGGACTTATTTAGATATAGAGTTTATTTAAAAAATATTTGTGAAGGAGACGAGTTAGTTTTTATTAATGCAGGAGCATATAATTTCTCGACAGATTTTTGCGATTTAGAAAAAATTGAAACTGTGATTGTTGATTGAAAACATAATTAAAAAACACAAAATATAAAACTGCACATAATTTTATTGATTAAAATGACGATATTAGTAGATGTTCACACACACCTTGATTATCACGTATTTGAAAAAGATATAGATCAAGTTATAGAACGTGCAAAAGCTGCAGGTGTTAAAAGAATAATTACAAATGGCATTGATGCTCAGACAAACAGAAAAGCTCTTGAGTTGGCTTCTAGGTTTGATATTGTTGAAGCAGCACTAGGAATATATCCTCAAGACGCACTTGCAGCAGAAGTTGATGAGGAATCAGAAAATCCACTAAAAGTAAAACCCTTTGATGTTGATGAAGAATTAGAATTTATCAAAAAACAAAAACCAATAGCTCTTGGAGAAGTTGGACTTGAATATAAGTATGGAACAGATTTTGAAACACAAAAAAAAGTATTTCAAAAATTCATAGAACTTGGAGAAAAATTAAATGTTCCTTTGCTAATTCATTCAAGAAAAGCAGAACTTGATGTTGTTGAAATGATTGAATCATCATCTATAAAAAAAGCAGTGATGCATTGTTTTTGTGGAAAACTAAAACTTGCAAAACGAGCATATGACAATGGTTGCTTTTTTTCAATTCCTACAAATGTTGTGCGCAATGAACATTTTCAAAAAATTGTTGAAATTGTAGATATTGGGAAAATATTTACAGAAACAGACGCGCCATATCTATCTCCATTTCCTGGAAAAAGAAATGAACCTGCATTTATCACAGAATCTGTAAATAAAATTGCAGAAATCAAAAAAATGACTGTAGAAGAAACAGGAAATAACATATTTAAGAACTATCTGAGTATATTTTAGCTATTTTGAGCTTGACCTTATTTATCCTATCTTTTTTCTATTCCTTTATAAATAGAAAGAGGTACTTTTTTAAATTTAACCCTATTACCTTCTATTGAAATGTTAGAACAAGAACTTGAGCTTTTAGGAAAACTAGAGATTGTTCTCAAAGAATGTGGTGTGGATTCTCATCATGAAAAACTAAAGAAAGCAATAGTTTCAAGAGGATATGAAACGTCTTCATTGGTACTTCAAATTGATGAGAAAAAGTATTATGACACAGGATTAAAAGGCAGTATTCACCAAAATGTTGCAGGAGAAATTACAGAATTGCTTAGTAAATTAAGTGAAGAGTCTAAAATAACTGTAAGACCAAATGACGCATACACAGTGATATATGATACTGAACATGATATGCCTTTGATTGCTGTATGTCATTCGAATAGCGAACTTAAATTGATTCCAGTATCTCCTATGTTGGGAGCTGTTAATGTGCATCAATTTATTAGAGTATATGACACTGCATCAATTAATGAGAACTAAATATTTTTGTTATTTCTTTTTATTATTGCAAACAGAGCAATACACAAAAACACTTACAGATTTTTGGTACCAAAATCTTTGATTTTTTGTACTTCTTGCTTTAGCGAGATGATATAGTGCTGTAAACGCAATATTGCACGTTTGCAATCCCGAAAAATTGCCAATATTCTGCGAGCCGAAAATACATCTTCTTTTAGGGAGATGATTAGGCGAGTATATTTTTTGACAATTTTTCGTTATTGCTTTTAACTCTTTTTTTTAATTACATTTAAATATTTAATTTTTATTCTATAGTACAATATGGTATGTAAATCTAGAAAAGTCACTGATACAAAACATTATTCTAAATGTATTGGCAGGTTGACCAAGGGTTGTAAACAATGTGTAACAGGATCTAAAACAGTTTTATTTATCACAGGACTCTGTTCTCAAAATTGTACATTCTGTCCAATATCTAACCTTAAAAAAAATAAGGATGTAATTTATGCAAATGAAAGACCAATTACTAAATTTTCTGAATTAGCTGAAGAGATAAAACTCTGTGATTCAAAAGGCGTTGGAATAACTGGCGGAGATCCGTTAGTAAAAATTGATCGAACTTGTAACTGGATTAAAAAACTTAAGAAAAAATTTGGAATGAAATTTCATATTCATCTTTATACGCCTTTAGTTTTGGTTTCTAAAAAAAACTTAAAAAAACTTTTTCTTGCAGGTCTTGACGAAATAAGATTTCATCCAGTGATTAATAACAATAGTAATAACCCTAATAATAAATTGTGGTCTCGAATATTTCTAGCTTCTGAATATAATTGGAAAATAGGTGTAGAGATTCCTGTAATACCTGGAAAATTATCAGAAACAAAAAAACTAATTGACTATGTTTGTTCACATATCAACTTTTTGAATCTTAATGAATTAGAATTAAGCGATACTAATGCGAGTAAGTTAGTTGACCAAGGATTTAGAGCAAAAGATTCAATTAGCTATGGAGTTAGTGGTAGCGAAGAGATGGCAAAAAAGTTATTAACATACTGCTTGAATAAAACTAGTTTGAGTAAAAACAAACTTTCTGTTCATTATTGCACAACTACACTTAAAGATAAAATTCAATTAGCCAATAGAATAAAAAAACGAGCAAAAAATGTTAAACAAGAATTTGACATATTAGAAAAAGATGGAATTTTAATAAGAGGAGCAATATATGATTTTAGTTTGAAACCTGGAATGGGATATTTAGATAAAGTTAAAAAAATCAGTTTGGTTAGAAAATCAAAAATACTTGCAAAACTTAAAAAAATAGAACAAAAATTAAGAAAAGAATTTAAAGTACCCAAAGAACTACTATCTGTAGATAAGAATAAATTAAGATTGCTTACAAATGTAGTTGTTGTAGACGAATTATCAAATTATCTTAACGGAAAAGGATTTGCTTGTGCTATTGTTCACGAGTATCCAACATGGGATGCGATGCAACTAGAAGTAGAATTTTTATGATCTGTTATTGACTGTTTTGCGCTCACGCAATATCAAAATGTTTAAACAAAAAAGAGGATTAACACAACCAGATTGGATAATAAGTCTGGGAATATTTCTGATTTATATAGCTTGGTTTTTCATATTTGTAAATCCCTTAATTCCTCCTCAAAGAAATATGGAAACAGGATTTCAAATAATAAAAACAGGATTATCCGAAGATATATACGAAACAGTTTATGAAATTCCTATATTTTTTACAGAAAATGTGACAAATGATTATGAGCCAATAATAATTGATCAATACATGAGTGTAATAAAAAATGATTCTGTTTTATCTTCCTCCTATTCATATTTTGAATTGAATAATGAAAAGTTCATGTTTTTAGAAAACATTTCATCAACAAGTTATTCAACACTTTATTGGCCGCTTGTAGATACAACAACACAACAACCTTCAAGCTTCAAGCCAATCATTTCAGGAAATACAGTTAGTGCGCAAGGGATGAAAACAGTATTTTCAGACTATAAAATTTCAACTGTAAATTATTTTGGAAAAACAAGATTGTTTAATTATCAATTATATTCTGATTCAAACCTTGTTGGAAATCAAGGTTTTTCTGATAATGTTAGCTTAGTTGCAAAATATGTGAATCAAGGAGAATATTTGAATCACACAACATTTATTTTTGGAAAAAATCCTAGGATGTATAATTATGTTTTGTCTTCTGATAATCGAGAACATACCTTTGGTTTAACAACTGCACTAAGCAATTATACTTATTATTATGTTAGTGCGTCAGAGTTTGGCAATATAGATTATGACAATGATGATTGTGAAACTTTTGAGACGAACTTTATTGATTTTAACAATGGCGCTAGTGGTGTTGCTTTTGTTTTTCAAGAAGATGTGACTTTTCAGTTTTGTAACAACAATACTAATATTAATTTAGATATGGGTTTTGATGTTTTTAATGAAACAAGATATGATATTATGTTTCACCAAGGAGATGAATCAAATGTTATTGGTTATCCTATTGAAGTAAAGTATGGAATAAAACAAGGAAAAAAATGGGCGTCATTGCCATCAATTGATTTGTTGGGTCAGAAAACTTATGCTCAATTAAAATCAGATTGGAATTTTCCATCAATGCTTGATTTTAATATAACATTCACAAGTTTAAACTATGAAAAAAGTATTGGAACTGGAGTTCCAAATGATAAAATAGATATATATGTAGAAGAATTAAAATCATATATTTTAGAACCTGATTTGGAAGTTTATAATATGAGTATGAGTATAAAAATATGGTGAGGATTAATTGACAAATGTTTAATAAAAAAGGATATGTTAGGACACTTGAAGCATTCTTTGCATTCTTTGCTACATTTATTTTCTTAGTGTTTATAGTAAATAGTGGATACTTACCAAAAACTAAATTGGTTGCACAAGATGTGTTGTATACTCTCGAGCAAAACTATGATTTTAGAGAATGTATTTATGCAGAAAATACAAGTTGTGCAGAAGAAATTGTTGATCCTTATATTAACTCAGATTTTAATTTTAAAGTTTCAATAAATGAATTAGAATCTTTCACAAATAGTTATGATATACAAGTTGAACAATTATTTATTGTAGGAGATGTTTCTCGAGATTTTAATATTGTTAAACTATATTACTGGAGGTCAGGATAAAATGAAAATAGAAATTGATACTGAAAAAGACACAAAAGAACATATAATTCATTTAGCTCAACTGTTACTCACAATTGCAGGAAAAAAAGGAACTTCTAATTTGGTTAATGGTTTAGCTAATGAGTCTTCTAATTCAGGAGGAATGTTTGGTTTATTTAATGATGATTCAACAAGTAGTTCTAGTGATGGCTCTAGTGTTAGTTCTAATCTGGATTCAAATAATGAAATTAATTCTTCTCAATTTGCACCTGCCGCGCCAGGAGGAATGTTTGGAATGTTTAGTGATGACTCAAACAAAACTTTAGAAACTAATGAAGATTCTAATAATTCTGAAGAAAGTAAAGAAGAAGCAAAAGAAAATTCTGAAGATGTAAGAGTTCAATTGTATTGATTTTTTTCTCAATTTTTTTAATTTTTTCATTATTGGTTATTTGATCTAGTATTGTTGTTTTAATACTCTAAAACCAATAAGTTTATATATAAAAATGTATGAATATGTATTATTATGAGAAAATTGTGTTTTTCAGTGAATTTGAATAGATTGAGGGAAATTAAAGGCGATATAGTTCCAGTTCTTTTCACAGAACATCAATTTGATTTAATCAAAAGAAAGTTTAGTGGACAAACTATGAGTCAATCAGAAAAAAATGAATTTTCTAGATCTGTTTCTAAAAAAATGAAAGCAATAAATGTTATGTTGATCAAAGAAAATGATGGGCTCTTTGTTTACGGTTCAGAATATATATTACAAGAAAGACTTTTACTGGCTAAGCAATATTTAAAAAAACTTAATAGAAAATTTAAGAATAAACACATTATTATTTCAGGAAGTTTTTTGTACAAACAAAAATATAATGATGTTGATGTATTTATTGTATCTAAATACTTGAAGGATGATTATAAAGATGGAGAATTTCATATAAATTATATTTCAGAATCAGTTTACTCATCTTTATTTTTTGAAAGTTTACGAAAACTTTGTGTTTCAAATAAAAAATTAGAATATAGATTTATTGAAAAAGCATCTTTGGATAAATACGTTGCAATGTACCAAGAATTGTTTAATGATTTGCATAAAAAACAGAAAAATACTAAAGGACTTAAATCTGTTTTGAGAGAATTTTTAGTATACTCCTCTTTTGTAAGTAAAAAACCAATTCCAAATTCTTACCAGTTAAAAAATCAAATCGAATCTGTTTTAAAAATAAAAAAATCTCAGGAAGCAATAAATAAAATATTCGTGAGTTCAATTGTTGTAGGTTTTAGTGAAAATATGTTAATTAACGCAATGGATGAAATGATAAAAAGATATAAGCAAATAATGCAAGAGTATAAAAAACACCGACGATATTATAAAGAAATATTGAAAATATTTCAAGAGGTGAAATTTATTGCAAGTTAATGAATTTAAGTTGAAAGTTAAAGAAATACTAGAAACTGAAATAAAATTTGATGGGTATGTCAACTTGGTTGTAAAAAATTTATCTGAACGAAAACAACAAATTATTTTGGATTGGATCAAAAGATGTAAACAAGGGGTTGAAATTCCTGAACCTTGTAAACAATTTAAACTTTTGATGGCGTTTATCTATAAATCAAATGATAATAAAATTAGAGGAATACTAACAAAAGAAAAAAATAAATACTTTATTGAATTATTTTTAGATAAACATAAGTATTATGATGAGAAAAGAAGATATTTAGGAATTTGATTTGGTGAAATTATGAACAAAACAAAAATAACAATCAAAACATACGACGCCATAGCAGAAAAGTTTGACAAAGAATATTGTCGTTCTATTTATTTTAAAAAACAATTAGATAATTTTGTTTCTAGACTTAAGAAAGGATCTAAGATTTTAGATGTTGGATCTGGAACAGGACATGTTGCTAGGTATTTGTGTCGAAAAGGATTTGATGTTGTTGGAGTAGATCTTTCTGAGAAAATGGTAACTCTTGCAAAAGCAAAAGCACCTGATGCAATATTTGAAGTAATGGATATTCGTGAGCTTAAATTTGATCAAAATCATTTTGATTCTGCAATATGTCTATTTGCATTAAATCACGTGACTCATAAAGATGCAGAAAAAGTTATTTCTGATTTGGTTAAGTTAGTAAAGAAAACGGGTTTATTGTTTTTAGGGATTCCAGAAGGATGTGGAGATGAGATTTGTGATGAGCCACTAGACCCGAAACATAAAATTTATTTTAATTATTATGAGAAAAAATGGATTTTAAATTCAATTGAAAAAAATAACTTAAAATTGATTAGTATAGAAGATAGATTTCTTAGAAAAGAAGGACATAATGAATTTTTTGTTGTGGCTAAAAAGCTTAAATAAAGATAACTTTTTAAACAAATAGCGTATTTCTAGCAATTATGGAACAACACAAAGAAAGATATGTGTTTTTTGATGAAATAACAAGCGACGTAATATTTGAAGCATATGGGGCTACCCTTAAAGATGTATTTGTAAATGCTGCAGAAGCAATGTTTACTATGATTTGCAAGTTTGATTTAATCAAAGCAGAAAAAGAAATTGAGTTAGAAGTTGAGGCAGATAATATTGAAGATTTAATGATGAACTGGTTATCTGTATTGATTGCACATGTGGATATAGAAGAAATGTTTTTTTCAAAATTTATAATTACAGAAATTTCAGACACAAAATTAAAAGCAGTAGTTAGTGGAGAAGAAATAACTCCTGAAAAAGGAGAAACAGTAGTAAAGGCAGTGACATATTATCAATATAATTTTGAAAAAACTGACAAGGGATATAAAGTAAGAGTTAGTTTAGATATTTAATTGTTATCTAATTAATGTTTGATAATTATTTGATAAGTTTATTTGATAAGTTTATTTGATAAATATTTAATTATAATTTGAGGTGTATTAAATGGTTGAAATTTTACTTGCAGCAGGTTGTGGATTTTTTGGAGGAGTGGTTCGCGCACTTGTTGGAATACTCAAAAATGGAGTTTTATTTGGTGCAGAAAAATGCGACTGGCCACGATTAACATTTACCATAATTGCATCAGGCGTGATTGGTGTGTTTGCAGGATTGCTTATTAGTGCAGATTATAGAGTTACAATGATTGCAGGATATGCAGGAACAGATTTAATTGAAAGTGTGTATAAAGGATATATGAATCGATACTCAAAAAAGAAATAATAAATTTATACTTATTAATTTTAGTCAAAATGAAAAATAGATATTCTCGACAAGAAATCTTTGAAAAGATTGGAAAAAAAGGACAACAGAAATTACTAAATAGCAAAGTGGTAGTGGTTGGAGTAGGTGCACTAGGAACAACAGTATGCGATTTACTTGCGCGTGCAGGAATTGGAGAGATTATTTTAATAGATCATGATGTGATTGATCAAACAAATTTACAAAGACAAACTTTATTTTGTGAAGAAGATATAGGAAAACCAAAAGCAAGTACTGCGAAAAAATATTTAGAAAAAATAAATTCTGAAATTAAAATAATAGCGCATGATGATCACTTAAATAATGAAAATGTAACATTGCTTGATTCAGACGTTGTTGTTGATTGTACTGATAATATAGATACAAGATTTTTAATTAATGAATATTGTAAAAAAGAAAAAATTAATTGGGTTCATGGCGCAGCAATACGAGATAAAGGAACTATGTTTGTATTTTCCTTTGGTTTGAATGGTTTGAATGGTTTGAATGATTCGGGTGATTTGCCTTGTTTTAAATGCATATTTCCAAACATTTCTCAGGGAGAATCTTGCGAAGAAGCAGGTGTTTTAGGAGCAGTTACTAATATTATTGGATCTATTCAAGCAAATGAAACAATTAAACTTCTCGTCGGACTTGAACACGAAAAAGATTTGTTGCGATTAAATTTATTGGATAATAATATTGATAAAATTAAAGTAAATAAAAATTCTGAATGCAGTGTTTGTGCAGGTGATTATTCTTGTTTAATGAGTGCTGAATCTGGTGCTGAATTTAGTATTGAATCTACTGAGCTTTCTAATTTTTCTAAATTTACAATACAAAAATGCAAAACAAAAGCAGGATGGAGTGCAAAACCAAAGCAGAATTTAAAACTTAACCTGGATGCAATCAAACAAAAATATGAAACAATAATGGATACACCAATATTACTAGTTATTGATTGCGAAGGAGAAATCATTGTTCATAATTACGGCGAAATTTTATTTAAAGAATTAAAAGATGAAGAAAAAATGAAGAAAATAGTGGCTGAAATTTATGACACAGGAAAATAAAACTATGGCAGATATTAAACAAGATCATTGTGATCAACAAAAACCAAAATTATTGGCTTTGATAAGTTCTGGAATAGATAGTCCTGTTGCTGTTTGGAAAATGAAACAAAAAGGGTTTGAAGTATTAGGAGTTCACTTTTCAAATGAACCATTTACAGATCCGAGTCCTGAAGAAAAAACAAAAAAATTATGTGGGATGCTGGGAATAAAAAAATTATATGTTATAAAACATGGTTTTTTAGTGCAATCAGAACTTATGAGACATTGTGAAAATAAAATGAGATGTGTTTTATGTCGACGTTTTATGTTTAAAATATCGTCGAGAATTGCAGAACTTGAAGGTTGTGAATATTTGGTTACTGGAGAAAATTTAGCGCAAGTTGCATCACAAACATTATCTAATTTAACTGTTTCAAATCAAGCATCAAAAATTCCAATTCTTAGACCTTTGCTCTGTTTTGATAAAATAGAGATAATAAATATCGCAAAAAAAATAGGAACATATGAGACTAGTATTGAAGCAAGTATGTGTTGTAATGCAGTTCCAAAAAATCCAGTAACAAAAAGTAATATTTTATTTGTTGAACGCGAAGAAGCAAAAGTAGATGTTAAGGGAATAATAAATAAAGCTATCGATGATGCGAAAATTTTTGAATTATAGAATTGTTTCGAGTTTTTTTTTTTACCTTTATCAAATTATTAATTTATTATAAATAACTTGATTGTGTAACTTCAGTAACTTCTTCAATACCTATATCCGAAAAATCTTTGAATTCTTTTTCTTCACTAGCATTTGCTAAGTACTCTTTGAGTTCTGTTGGATTAACTGGTTTTTCAAAAAGCTTGGCTTCAATGTATGGTGTTGCTGCTAAATCTGTTTTAACTTCATCAATAGTTCCCGAACAAATAATTGGAGTAGCATCGATATGCTGTTCATGACAATACCTTAAAACATCAACTCCTGTTAAAGGGAACATTCTGTAATCTAAAAGTAAATGATCTGGACGAAAACCTGTTTCTAAAAGCGCAATACATTCTTGACCTGATTTAGCTAAAGTAATATTGTATTCTTTTCCAAGAAAAATTTTGTAAAGTTTTCTGTTGGTAGAATCATCATCTGCAATAAGAAGTTCTAATTTTATACTTTCTTCTGATTTTTGTAATGGGTTGTTGATTGCCATATTGTTAAATAATAAGTTATGGTTATATATTTTTGTTGTATATTTATTATATAATTTTCAGTTATTCAATTTATGTTTTAATTATGCTACTAATTCCTAAATTTCATGATATTTATATTTTTCTATACTGGTGGCTAATATGAAATCCTTTTTCTAAATAGAATGTTTTAAATATGAGCTCTCGTCGATAGATTAGTAGTTTAGTCCAACTTATCGACGAGGTGAGCTCATAATGAAGATTGTTCAAAACAAGTTTAAAAAGGTTGCGGATTT